>JAJPJJ010000110.1 GCA_021324295.1 Bacillota bacterium | reverse complement strand
GCCGGCTGACGACAGATCGGACTCGCGCCCGATGGCGTGCCCCCGGCGCGGCCGCTAGCCTCAAGGTGGACGAGGCGCGGCCCGGGAGCGGGCCGGCGGCCGCCGGCACCGCGCCGGCGGCGGGAGCACATGGCGAGACGCTCGCGACAAGACCACGGCCACCGGGACGCGGGGTCTGCGGGGGGTCGAGGAGGCGCCGGGCACCTGATCGAGCTGCGGCGGGTGGAGAAGGCGTATTCCAGCGTGGCGGGCACATTTCGCGCGCTCAAGGGTGTGGACCTGCAGGTCGATCGCGGGGAGTTCGTCGCGATCATCGGCAAATCCGGCAGCGGCAAGACCACCCTCGTCAACATGATCACCGGCATCGACCGGCCCACCTCCGGAGAAGTCCATGTGGCGGGCACCCCGGTGCACGCGCTCACGGAGGGGCAGCTCGCGGAATGGCGGGGCCGGGCCGTCGGGATCGTCTTCCAGTTCTTCCAGCTACTGCCGACGCTCTCGCTGGTCGAGAACATCATGCTGCCGATGGACTTCGCCGGCATGTACGCGCCGGGCGAGCGCCGCGGGCGGGCGATGGCGCTCCTGGCACAGGTCGGGATGGCCCAGCATGCCCACAAGCGTCCGTCGGGCGTGTCCGGAGGCGAGCAGCAGCGCGTCGCGATCGCGCGGGCGCTGGCGAACGACCCGCCCCTCATCGTGGCCGACGAGCCGACGGGGAACCTCGACTCGCAGACCGCCGAGGCCGTCTACCGGCTGTTCGAGGGGCTGGTCCGCCACGGCAAGACCATCGTGATGGTCACGCACGACCCCGACCTGGCGCGACGGGCGACCCGCGCAGTCGTCGTCGTCGACGGCGAGATCGTCAACCAGTTCGTCGCGGAGGCCCTGCGGACACTGAACGTCGATCAGCTGGCCTGGGCGGAGCGCCACCTCACCGCCCGCTCCTATCCCCCCGGCGCGTTCATCATCCGCCAGGGCGAAGAGGCCAGCCGCTTCTTCATCGTGACCCGGGGCGCGGCCGAGATGGTGGTGCAGCGCCCGGGCGGACAGCAGATCGTCGTCAGGCGCCTGGGGGCCGGGCAGTACTTCGGCGCCACCGGGCTGATGCACGGCGGGCGGACCGTGTCCAGCGTGCGTGCGGCCCCGGATGTCGGCGCCGACCTGCTGGTGCTCGACCGGGAGACGTTCAACCGCCTGATCGCCGAGTCCGAGGTGACGATGAAGGCTTTCGACGCCGCCGGGCACGAGCGCATGGGCCAGATCGAGGCGGCGGTTCATGCCCCGGAGGGTTCGTCGTGCTGAGCCCCCGCTGGCGCAAGGTCGCGAGCGACCTCTGGAGCAGCAAGACGCGGACGGCGCTGGTCGTGCTGTCCATCGCCGTGGGCGTGTTCGCCTTGGGGATGATCACGGCCTCGCGGGCGATGCTGACGCGGGGCCTGGCGAGCGACTACGCCGCCTCGCGCCCGAGCAGCGCGGTCATCTACACGAACGAGCCGTTCGGCGACGATCTGGTGGACGCGGCGCGCCAGACGCGGGGTGTGCGGGAGGCGGAGGGGCGGCACAGCCTTACCGTCCGGGCGCGGGTGGGCCCGGACGACTGGCGCGAGCTGACGCTCTTTGCCGTGGCGGACTACGCCGACGTCCGCGTCAACGCCGTCACGATCGACCGCGGGGCGTGGCCGCCCCCGCGCCGCGAGCTCCTCGTCGAGCGCTCCTCCGCGCCGTTCCTGCGGGCACGTGCCGGAGGCCGGCTGACGGTCAGGCTGCGCGACGGCAAGGAGCGCGAGATGCGCGTCGCCGGCGTGGCGCACGACCTCAGCCAGTTTGCGACGCGGTTCACGGGGATCGCCTATGGGTACATCACGCAGGACACGGCGGAGTGGCTGCGTGAGCCCCGTGGGTACAACGAGCTGTACATCGTGACCTCCGGGGATCCCCGCGATAGGGCCGGCGTCGAGCGCGTCGTCAAGCGCGTCCAGGACAAGGTGGAGAAGAGCGGGCGCGAGGTCTTCCGGGTCTACGTGCAGGCGGGGAGGCACTGGGCGGACGACTCGATGCAGGCGATGATCCTCCTGCTCGGCGTGCTGGGATTCTTCTCCCTCGCGCTCAGCGCTTTTCTCGTGGTCAACACGATCTCGTCCCTGTTGACCCAGCAGGTGCGGCAGATCGGCATCATGAAGGCGATCGGCGGCCGCGCGTCGCAGATCATGGGGATGTACCTGGCGACCGTGGGCGCCTACAGCGTCCTCGCGCTGATCGTGGCGCTTCCGCTGGGAGCCCTGGGGGCCCGGGCGCTGAGCCGGTTCACCGCCGACCTTCTGAACTTCAGCGTCCGCGACTTCGGCATCCCCCCGCAGACGCTCGCGCTCGAGGTCGCGGCCGGGCTGGCCGTCCCCCTGGCCGCCGCGGTCCTCCCGGTGCTCGCGGGCACCCGCATCACCGTCCACCGTGCGCTCGGCTCCTACGGGCTGGGGGACCAGGGGCTCGGCCGGTCCCGGCTGGACGAGCTGGTGGACGCGGTCCGCGGCTTCTCGCGCCCGCTGCTGCTCTCGTTGCGGAACACGATCCGCCGCAAGGGACGGCTGGCCCTCACCCTCGCGACCCTGACGGTCGCCGGTGCGATCTTCATCGGGGTCCTTTCCGTCCGCGCCTCGTTGATCGGAACGGCGGGGGCGGCGTTCGCGCAGTGGGACAGCGACGTCTGGGTGCTGCTCGAGCGGCCGTATCGCGTCGAGCGGCTCCAGCACGAGGCGCTGCGGGTCCCGGGGGTCCAGCGGACGGAGGCCTGGCGGCTGGCCAGCGCGCGCCGTGTGCGCCCGGATGGCACCGAGAGCGGCAACGTCTTCGTCTACGCGCCGCCCGCGGCGACCGCGGTGTTTCACCCGGCGATCGTTCAGGGGCGCTGGCTCCTTCCCGAGGATGGGAACGCCGTCGTTGTGGCGACCGATGTGCTCGAGAACGAGCGCGATATCCAGGTGGGGGACGCGCTGGTGCTCAAGGTGGGCGCGCGAAAGCGCGCGTTCCGGGTGGTGGGGATCGCGAAGACGCTCCTGACACGGGAGGAGCCCCGCGTGTACATCAACTACCCGGCGTTCGCGCACCTGGGGGGAGGCGCCAATCGCACCGACTACCTGATGATCGTCACCGAACGCCACGATGCGGCGTACCAGTCAGCGGTAGCGAAGCGCCTCAACGCGTACTTCGAGCAGCTGGGGCTTCGAATCCGCTTGATGTTCCCGCTCGGGGAGCGCCAGGCTCAGGTCCAGGCCAGCTTCAACGTCATCGTCGGCCTGCTGCTCATCATGGCCGTCCTGCTGGCCGTTGTCGGGGGATTGGGGCTCGCGGGCACCATGAGCATCAACGTGCTCGAGCGGACCCGGGAGGTCGGCGTCATGCGGGCGATCGGGGCCACGAATGGCGCGATCATGCGGATCGTGCTCGTGGAGGGACTCCTCATCGGCGCGGTCAGCTGGGCGTGCGCCGCGGTCCTGGCGGTGCCCCTGAGCCTGGGCCTGAGCCACGCCGTGGGGATGGCGTTTCTGCGCAGCCCCCTGCGGTACACCTTCTCCGCATCCGGCGTGCTGATCTGGCTCGGGCTCGCGCTGGCGCTGGCCGCCGTCGCGAGCGCCCTGCCGGCGTGGAACGCCTCGCGGCTGAGCGTGCGCGACGTCCTGGCGTACGAGTAGAGATCCCGAGGGCGGTTCGCCCGATGCGGCGGGCCGCGGGAGGTTCGCGATGAAGAAGTGGATGGTTGCGGGAGCGATGGTCCTGCTGCTCATCGGCGGCTCCCTGCTCGTCGTGCGGAGTCGGGTGCTTCCGAGGGCGCAGCCTCCGGTGCTGCCGCCGGTCACGGCGCAGGGGCAGGTCGTTGCGGAGGCACGGGTCGTGCCACTGCGCAACGTGTCGCTCAGCCTCTCGACGGGCGGAGCGCTGGCCGAGGTGCTCGTGGGCGAGGGCGACCGGGTTGTGGCAGGCCAGGTGCTCGCCAGGCTCGACACGGCGCGGCGGGCCGCCGCCGCCGTGACCCAGGCGACGGCTGCGCTTCGAGGCGCTCAAGCCAAGCAGGCTGAGTTGCGGTCCGGCGCCCGCGCTCAGGAGATCGAGGCGGCGAGGGCCGGCCTGGAGGCCGCGCAGGCCCGATATCGGCAGCTGGCGGCCGGAGCGAGGCCCGAGGAGCGGGAGCAGGCAGGGCTGGCCGTCGAGCAGGCCGCCGGGGGGGTGCGCGCGGCCGCGCAGGCCGTGCAACAGGCCGAGGCCGACCTGGGCGTCGCCGGCGCCGACCTCCGGAGGATCGAGCAGCTCGCCAGCCAGGGCGCGGTCGCCCAGCAGGCCGTGGACCAGGCTCGCGCACGGTTCCAGTCGGTGAAGGCAATGGACGGCGCGGCCCGCGCCAGGCTGAGCGTGGCGGAGGCGCAGGCCGCGGCGGCTCGCCAGCAGCAGCGGCTGGTTACCCAGGGGCCGAGGCGAGAGGAAATCGATGCGGCCGCGGCCGATGTCCGCCGGGCCCAGGCCCAGCTGGCTCTCGTGGAGGCCGGCACACGCCCCGAGACGATCGCGGCCGCCGCCGCCGACGTGGTTGTGGCGAAGGCCCGCCTCGCGCAGGCACGGGAGGCGCTTGCTGAGACCGAGCTCCGTGCCCCCTTTGCCGGCGTCGTCGTCGCTCTCGTGCCCACGCTCGACGAGTTCGTAGCCTCGGGCTCGCCGATCGTGCATCTGGCGGATACGTCGGCGTGGGAGGTCGAGACGACCGACCTCAGCGACCTCAGCGTCGCCAGGGTCCGCGAGGGAGATTCCGCGACGATCACCTTCGATGGAATTCCGGGGCTCGTCCTCACCGGCCGGGTCATCCGGATCCAGGGCTTCGGAGAGAGCAGGCAGGGCGACATCGTGTACAAGGTCACGATCACACCCGACAGGCAGGACCCGCGGCTGCGCTGGAACATGACGGCATCGGTGACGATCACCCCTCGCGCAGTGCAGCGATGAGCGCCACGGTCGGTGCGGCAGGAGCCGGCCGTCTCCTTGGGGCGTCGCCTCCGCGCCTCGCTATCGCTAGGCGGCGGGTGTCGGCGGTCCGACCGCTGTGGGAGGTCGAGAGGAGGCAGCGCTCCACACCCTGATCCATAGCGCTCCGAAGCCCGCAAGCACGGCCGCCAAGCGCAGCGCCCACCCGGCATAGGGGATGGCGAACAGCACGATGAGCACGATGGTCCCCACCACCACGCCCCACAGAGGGGCAGGCGGCCGTCCTACGCGACGCCGTACGCGCCAGAGAAGGGCGTGACCCAGCCAGGCGGCCACGAAGATCTGGCCGAGGTAGAGCGTGGCGGCGTACAGGAGCATCGCGATCACGGACAGTGGGATCCCGACGATCGTGAACAGGGCCAGGAGGGCCGCGACGAGCAGAAGGAACCCGGCCAGGAGGCTGCCTGCGAACCGCTCGCCGACCTGCCGCGCCACGGTGGCTGCCGCGCCGGGCGCGACGCCGAACACAACGAGCCCCAGGGCGAGGAGCGCGAGGAGCTCCGCCACGTGTCCGCCGAGCCAGAAGCGGGGGCTCGCGGGCGCTACGGCGGACGGTGGGCGCGGCGGCACCGGGATCCGCTCGATGCCACCGACTACCTGCGCGCCCGGCTGAACCTCGATCGGCTGTTCCGCCGAGTAGCGCAACCGCCCGCCGATGCGCGCCCCAGGTCGCAGGACGATCCGCGTCGCCCGGAGCTCGGCGTTGCCCCGGATCGGGCCTTCAAGCATCACGTCCCCGCCGGCGACCGTGGCGTTGCGCCCGACCGTTCCGGAGACGGTCGCGTTTCCGGCGCCGACTACGAGGTCACGCCCGATGCGCGCCGCCGGGTCGATCGTGACCGTGCCGCCGCTGAGGACCGCGTCGCTGCCGACGCGCGACCGGACCAGCAGCGTCCCCCCGACGGCCCGCACCGACCGCGCGACCGGCGCATCCAGCCGCACCGTGCCGGCGGCCGCAAGCACGCCGCCGGCAGGGGCCTCGAGTTCCACGGTGCCACCGGCCGCGACCACGTCTCCTTGGACGGCCGCCGTCACCGTCACGGTGCCCCCCGCGGCGTAGAGGTCATCGTGGATCGCCTCGGAGACGACCACGGAGCTGCCCGACCGGGCCACAAATGCGAGCGCCGGTGCGGGCGTCGCGAGCAGGAGCGCGGCAACGCCCAGCCAGGGCCCCGACCGGTTCCTCACGAGCCCGCGCGCCCGCATCGGACCGGTCATCGCCTCGGCGATGCCCACAGCATCGCGATGAGCGCGGCGACGCGCGGCGCGCCGGCCCCCACCGGGGGCTGTCCCAGCGTGAGGACCTGGAATGCCGCGGCGACCGCCGCGGCCCCGGCGAGCGGCCGCACCCAGTGCTGCCAGCGGAAGACCATCGCGACCGCCTCGCCCTCGCCGTGACCGGAGCCGGCTCGCGTCGGCGGATCCTCCATGTGGACGGAGCGGTCGATCGCGCACCGGAGAATTGGATGCGCTCGGCGCCCGGGGGGACGCGGGAGAGGCCGAGCGCCATCGAGTACGGCTCGCTGCAGGGCCCCCATACGTTCTACCCGCGCCGGGGGTACACCTCCTGGATCGTCCCGACCGCCCCGGGGGCCGTGGTTGCTGCGCTCCGGGACCGCCCCGGTGGCCGGTCAGGCGGAGAGGCTGAATGGCGGATACCGATCGGTCGTGAGCAGGAATGCGTAGGCCACGACCCGCAGCAGCCAGCGGAGTGCCCCGACGACGAAGTCGAACAGCGCGCGTGGGTAGCGCCCGGTGAGCAGGATCGCGAACCAGGCGATGATGACGCAGCACACGGCGGCCAGTCCGAGGAACCATAGGACGACGTAGTGCGGAATGGCCAGGAACCACTTGATCAGCGGCAGCCACCGGTTCAACGCGTGTGCCGCATCGGGGTACGGGATCGAGACGTGGACCGCCTGCTCCTCCTCCGTCGAGGGATACTCGTCGCGCAGCAGGGCCAGATACGCCACCACGCGGAGGGCGAACCGCGTCAACGCGAGGTTCCAGTCGAACCACCAGCGGGGATACGTCTGGAGGAAGAGCAGCATGAGCGCCGTCGGGACGAACACCAGCCCACCCGACCCCACCGCGTAGTTCGACGTCCCGGCGCGCACGCTGGGCCCGCTGACGAGCGCGAGGATGATGGCGATCGGAATGGCCATCAGCGGCCGGAGGAACGTCGTCAGCCGGTCCAGGTCCCGGTCTGGATAGTCGATCTCGAGCGTCGCCGGGAATCCGGCCGGGGCGCGGTGCACGGTCATCGTGCCTGTGGAGCGCGCGCCGCCCCCCGAGGTCGGTAGCGGAGCAATCCACCGATCCCGTCGGCCAGTGCGGGTCCGGCGGCCGGGCCCACCACCTCGAGGAGCGCACCATGCTGCACGGCCGCCAGCGGCAGTGCCTGCCGCACCGTGGTCCTGCCGACGGCCCCGCCGCAGACCGGGCAGGCCTCGACCGGGGCCGCGGTCACGTACCGGCACCGCTCGCACTCCCAGACGGCGGCGTCGAAGTCGCGCGCCACCACCACGGTGCTCAACTTGCCTTGCGCCAGAGCCTCCAGGGTGGCCGCCAGCCCGAGCACGGCGCTGCCGTCCGCCACGGCGCGTTCCATGAGCTCCGTCACGAGAGCGGCCTCCTGTCGATGCCGGTCGGCCAGCGCCACGGGGAGCGTGCGCCCCAGGATCTCCTCCGGGGAGGCGTAGGCGGGGATCGCGACGGTGCCGATGACCCGGGTCCGGGTTGCGTCCGGCAGCATTGCGCGCACAGCGACGACCGCCTCTTCAGGGCCCGCCAGGATCGCGCGGTCGATGCGCCGTTCGACCAGCGCGCGCGTGGCAGCCCGGGCCACGTCGCGCCAGAACCGGCGGAGGTGCTCGTCGACCCGGGCCTCGAAGGTGTCGCCCTGCCGGCCGCGCCCGACGCCAACCCCCGCCCGCCGCGCGGAGGGGTCGGATCGTCCTGCCTTGAACCGCCAGTCGCGGGTATCCAGCGCCAGCGTGTCCTCCTCCACCACCGCGGCGCGCCCGAGATGCGCGACAGCGATCCACGCGTGATCCCGATACACCGCCACCACGGCGTACGGTGTGTACTCGCGGAGAGCCCACAGAAGAGGCGTCGGGTCGAGCAGTCCGTAACGCAGGTAGTGGGGAACCGGAACCGGAAGGACACGCACGTCCCACACGTCCGGCCCGGCAAAGATCACCAGGCCGCGACCCCGCACCGGCCGGCGATCCACGGCGGCGAGAATGCGATGCGCTGTCTCCTGCGCCTCGTCGCGGCCCCGCTCCGGGATCCCGGCGAGCGCCTGCCTCAGCGCGTTCCGCAGCCAGATGCGATACGCAGGATTTGGCGTCTGGTGTTCGGGCTTCGTCGGATCCACATCCAGCGCGACCGAGAAGACGTTACGCCGCTCGGTGGCCAGCAGGTCTGCAAGCTCGTGCGGGATCGCCATTGCGTGCCTCCCCCGCTGTCCGGGCGGCGGGATGCCGTCCCGGCGCCGCACCGCCCTGCGTCCACAGCGTACACGCCGCGACGCGTCCGCGGGATCGGTCGGACGACCGATTCGGTGTCCGGCGGGCTCACCACCGCCCTCGGCCCCCTCCCGGACGCCTCCCTGCCACGGTGCCGGCGTTGGCCCGCGATCCGGTGCTGAAATCCGGCGCCGGCCCGATGGCGGCGATTGGGGGGACTTCCTACCATGATGAGGGAATCGTGCGGCGGGAAGGGGCGGGCGACGCGAACAAGGAGGCGAGGAGGATGACGGAGGTAGGCCCGGCGGAGCGGCCAGGAGCCCACACGACCTGCCTGCGGCGTCTCGAGGAGTACCTCGGGAAGGCAGGGGTCGCTTACCAGGTGAGCCATCACCCTGCCCGGTTCACCGCGCAGGAACTGGCGGAGGTGGAACGCGTCCCGGGGCGCCTG
The DNA here is from genome assembly GCA_021324295.1 of Bacillota bacterium. Taxonomy (GTDB): domain Bacteria; phylum Sysuimicrobiota; class Sysuimicrobiia; order Sysuimicrobiales; family Segetimicrobiaceae; genus JAJPJJ01. The sequence goes on along the minus strand of JAJPJJ010000110.1, from coordinate 51,449 downwards.
GTTGCCAAGGTCGTGATGGTCTCCGCGGACGACACTCTCCTGATGGTCATCGTCCCGGCGACCGCGAGGGTACAGTTACCGCAGGTCCGCGAGGCGGTCGGCGCCAGGAAGGTTCGCCTGGCGAGCGAGCGAGAGTTCGAGCACGTGTTTCCCGACTGCGAGGTGGGCGCGATGCCCCCGTTCGGGAACCTGTACAATGTGCCGGTCCTTGTCGATGTCGCGCTGACGCGCGATCCGGTGATCCTGTTCAACGCCGGCAGCCACGACACGATGATCACGATGACCTATAGCGATTTCGCTCGGCTCGCCGAGCCGCGGACCGGGACCTTTGCCCGCGAGCTAGCGGCGTAACATCGGTCGGGCCGGACACCCGTTGCGCTGATTTCCGGGGGGCGGGAAGGGCCAGGGGAGAGGTGATAGCCATGGCGCGACGACAAGCGGGAGCCAGGCGCAGGGCGGTGCGAGCGGCGGGTCTTCGAACGAGGGCGACCAGGGCTACGCGGGCCGGTGGGAAGAGGGGCGCACGGGGGCGGCCCGCGGCGCGCGCGCAGGCTGGTCCCATGACGGAAGCGGCCGCGTCTCCACCGCCGCGGCAGGCTAACGCCGAGGAGACGGCGCTGGTGGTTGTTACCTGCCGTGTCGAGGAGCAGCCGCTGGCGTACTCCGAGGCCGACGAATGGCCGGGTTAAGAGCGGGTTAAGAGCATCATCCGGCTTGGCCTCACAGCGCCGGCCCCGCGCAATGCTGGGGCCAGCCGGTGTAATCGCTGCCGGCACGGAGGAGCCATGAAGAGGAGGGCCCTCACAGCGGTCAAGGTCGAGAAGGCCAAGCGCATCCGGAAACGGATGCACCGCCGGTCCTCGCCCAGGGTGACGGATCCGAAGGACCTGAGGGGTGCGAAAGGCGCGCTGCTCAAGAGCGCGACCGCCTCGGCTTCGGAGGAGGAGCGCGTCACCGGCCGGCGGCGCGGTGTCATCCGGTCGGGACCGGCTGGCGGCGCGATCCGGCTCTGAGGCTATCATGCGCCATCCGCGTCCCCTCGCGCTTGCGCTTTGGGTGGCTGCCGGGGCGGTGGCCGCGGCCATCAGCCTGTTCGCCTTCCAAGGGCCCGGACGTCCGAGCGCGACGCGCACCGGCACCGCGTTCCCCTTCCCGTGCCTGGAACACGAGACAGTCGCCCTGCACGTCCACCCGTGGCTGCGGATCGTGATCGACGGGCAGCCTGTTACCGTTCCCGCGGGCATCGGCATCCCTCGCGCCCTGTCCGACGCGCGGGGCGTCGTCCACGCCGGCGCGTGCTTCCAGCCGCTGCACACGCACGACGCCTCCGGCATCGTCCACGTCGAAGGCCCCGACCCGGCATGGCGGTACACGCTCGGCGACTTCTTCCGCGTCTGGCGGGCGACTTACCCGAACGTCGCCGTGGGAGGACACCCATCCCCGATCGACTACACGCGGGACGACCTCCTGGGCTTTCGGGCCGACGCCGCCCATGCGATCCGGCTCGTCGTCGACGGGCGGCCGTCCTCGGACGGTTCCCAGCTCGTGCTCAACGCGCTCGACTACTGCCGGGCCGGCGTGACGGTCCCGCCCTGCTGGCCCACCGCCGCCGCGGACCCCTTCCCGCCGGCCCTGGCGCGGGCCTACGGGACCGGCCACACCATCCTCCTGGAGTACCGCGCGAGGTAGGACGCCCCGCCACGCGTCATCGAATCGTATAACCCCCGTCGATCGGCACGGCGGCGCCCGTGAGGAACGAGGCCTCGTCGGAGGCCAAGAACAAGACCGCACGGGCCACTTCGTCAGGCTCCCCGAATCGTCCCACGGGGTGCAACTGACTCACCTGCGCGAGGACCTCCCGGGCGTTCGGGAGATGAGCGAGGCCGCGCTCCATCACCATGGGTGTGCGGATGAACCCGGGACAGACCGCGTTGATGCGAATCCCGTGCGCAGCGTACTCGAGGGCGGCAACCTTCGTCAGACCCAGGACGCCGTGCTTGCTGGCGGTATAGGCCGCCGCACTTGCGAATCCCACGAGGCCCAGGATCGATGACATGTTGACGATGGCGCCTTTGCCCTGGGCCAACATGCGCGGGATGACGGCCCGCATCCCCAGCCACACGCCCTTCAAGTTGATCGCGAGCACGCGGTCGAACGCCTCCTCGGGGTAGTCGGCGGTCGCCGCCGTGGCGCCCTCGATCCCCGCGTTGTTGAACAGGACGTCGATCCGGCCGTATAGGCGCACCGTCTCGCCCACGAGGCGCGTCCAGTCGTGGGGCTGCGACACATCCGTGGGGACCGCCGTCGCGGCGCGGCCGCGGTCGCGAATCAGTCGGACCACATCCTCGCTGGCGCGCTGGTTCAGATCCGCGATCACGACGCTGGCGCCCTCGTCGGCAAACGCGAGCGCCGTGCTCCGGCCAATGCCGGAGGCGCCTCCTGTCACGATGACTACCTTCTCCACGAACCTCATGGGCGGTGCTCCACATGCGCCGGGGAAGGCGATCGCGTCATCCAGCGTCGTCCCGGGCAGGAACGCCTGCGCGAGCGCCGCCCCTGCGCGAGCGTGACCGATGGGTTCCGCGCGCCGGAGAAGCCGGTCCTAAATTTAGTGAACACCCCCGCGTGGATCGCGACAAGCCGCCACAGCCCGTAGGCGGAGGCGTTCACGGTCGTCGCCACGTCCACCGGAACGTGCGCTCCGCCATGCCGGCGATGTCGCGAACGATCAACGTGATCCCCCGTGCGGCCGGACCAGGGACATCGTTCCCGTCCGTGCCCTGAGCCGGGAACGTGAGCGCTCCTCCGGTGGTGCCCGCCCTTAGGCGCGTCCCAGCCGGACGGCCGCGCGTCTGTTCGTTGATGCGTGCCACCGCCGCCCCGAGCCCCCGCCAGAACCGGTCCTCCCATGCGGCCGCCCGGCTGAGCGGCCGGATGCGGGCAACGTGCGTCATGGCTCCGCCTGTTTGCTACGATCTACCATCAGGGTACGTGCCGGAGGTCCCGGGGTGGTTGAGGGCTGGCGTGTCCCCCGGCCACCCAAGCTCCGGCGCCAACTCCTCGCGCATCTGCCGGTAGCGTTCAGGGGTGAGCTCGCCGCGCGCATATCGGCTGTCCAGGATGTCACGCGCCGTGGAGCGGGGCGCGACCGGGACCGTTGGGAAGAGCCAGGCCGCCAGGGTCAACGCCAGGCCGAGAATGCCCGCCCAGACCACGAGCATCCAGAGCATCATGGCGGCCCCCATGCTGCCCCTCTCCTCCTCGGCCGGTCAACCGGCCGGCGGCTGACCCCACCGGCCCGGGCATCCAAGCGACGGGGCGAGTCCGCCGGCCGCACATTGCCCTGCCTCAATCAAGATCCTTCTCCTGGATGAACGTCCCGTGCCAGACATGGTACCAGACCTGGCCGGAGTAGGCGTTCACGCTGAGCATCCCGATGACCTTGCCGTCCCGGGCCACGTCGAGCGTGTAGTACCCAGGGAAGGCGATCGCGTCGTCCAGCGTCGTCCCGGCGAGTCGGGCATCCAGGAACTGCTGCGCGAGGGCCTTCGCCTGCGCGAGCGTGACCGACTGGGCCCCGCGCGCCGGGGAGGTTGGACCGGCGATCCTCGGACCAGCCCCCGGTCCCATCATGCTCGGACCCATCGTGCCGCACCCGGGTCCCGTGGTGCCACCGCCGTAGCCCTGGCCCATCATCCCGCCGCTGTACCCGGCGCCGCCCGTGCCAGCCATGTGGCCGAACCGGGTGTTCCACATCATGCTCTGTGGCTCGGGATGCACGGCTCCCGTGTACCGGTCGATCAGGAACTCGAAGGCGCCCTGGCCGCCGACCTTGTACTTCACGGCGACGTAGAAGTTATTGCTGAACTCCATGATGTGGCCAGGGGCCAGCCCCGCATACCCGGATCGACCGAGTACCTGGCGAGCGATGGTTTCTGCCTGCCCGATCGAGAGCGGCCGGTCGGTCGCCTGCCCGCCCGCTCCCATGTGCCCGGGCATCGTGGACGGCTGCGCGAGCACCGGCACGCTCAAGAGTCCGACCGCCGCCGCCACGCCCAGGATGATCCACCGCCGCGTGTTCATTTCCATTCCCTCCTCGGCCGCAGGCCGTTTCCGGTCGTGGCCGCGCCTGCGGCAGCCTGCGCTACACCCTCACCCTACGGCCCGCATGAGTCGCCCATATGCCGTCCGTGTGAAGATTCCGTGAAATCCGCGGCTCCATCCCGGAGGCGGCAGGCGCGGTGTCAGGCCGGATCCCCCTCGTCGCCCCGGATGGCCGGCTACGGAACCGCGGGGAGGGTGACCGTAAACGTGCTGCCGCGCCCCGGCCCCGCGCTCTCCGCGTGGATCGAGCCGCCGTGGGCCTCGACCAGGTGGCGGGCGATCGTGAGGCCGATGCCGCTGCCACCGCTTGCGCGCGCGCGCGAGCGATCCACCCGGTAGAAGCGGTCGAAGACGTGGGGCAGGTGCTCGGCGGGGATGCCGATTCCGGTATCCACGACGGCGATCGCGACGCTGCCGTCCTCGCGGCGCGCCCGGATCTCCACTCGCCCCCCGGCCGGTGTGTACTGCAACGCGTTGCCGAGCAGGTTGGTGAGGACCTGCCCGATCCGGTCCGGGTCGGCGAGCACGGGCGGAAGCCCACGGGGGACGTCGACCGTCAGCGCCACGTCCTTGTCGTCGAACTGCGGGCGGAGCCTGGTCGCGGCGGCCTCCGTCAGCCCCCGGACCTCGACGGGGCGGGGGTGCACCGGCACCTGCCCGGCCTCGGCGCGGGACAGCTCCTGCAGGTCGTCCACGAGCCGCTGGAGTCGGATGGCCTCGCGGTGGGCGCGGTGGAAGGTCTCGGGCTGCGCCGGCATCACGCCGTCCAGGAGCCCCTCCATGTAGCCGGCGATGCTGGCGAGCGGCGTCCGCAACTCGTGCGCCACGTCCGCGATGAGGTCCCGCCGACGTGCCTCGATCCGCTCGAGGGTCTCGGCCATCTGGTTGAAGTGCGTGGCGAGCTCCCCGAGCTCGTCCGCCGAGGGCACCGGGACCCGCTCGCCGTAGCGCCCCGCGGCGATCCGCGTGCTCGCCCGCGCCATCGCCTGGATCGGCGCGACGATGCGCCGGGTCACGAACAGGCTGACCGCTACGGCGGTGAGGATCGCGGCGACCGTCGCGACGGCGAGCGCGGTGGTCATCGCCCCCCGCACGCTCCCGAAGAGGGCGGCGCCGAGCTCGGAACGCTCGCCCAGGACGCGGGCCATGAGCGCCAGGTGCTGAGAGAGGGCCGCCGGCGCGAGGGCCTGGGCCGTCGTCCACAGCACGACCGCGCCGACCAAGATGACGAGGAGGTAGGACGCGAGGAGCTTCCAGCCGAGGCGGCGCCGGAGCATCCCCAACGCCGTCATGCCGGCTCGTCCACGAACTTGTAGCCGACTCCGCGGATCGTCTCGATGAGCCGGCGATGGCCGGGATCGTCGCCGAGCTTGCGGCGGAGGTCCTTGACGTGGGCGTCCACGACGCGGTCGTCGCCGAAGTAGTCGGCGCCCCAGACGCGCGCGATGAGCTGTTCGCGGGTAAGCACATGCCCGGGATACACGGCCAGCGCGTAGAGTAGATCGAACTCCCGCGTGGTGAGCTCCACGCGGGCCGCGCCTTTCCAGACCTCACGCCGCGCCGGGTCGATCCGCAGCGTCCGGAACACAAGGAGACGTGGAGCCTCGATGCTGCCGGCCCGTCCACGCCGGAGGATCGCGCGGATGCGGGCGACGAGCTCCCGGGGGCTGAACGGCTTCGTCACGTAATCGTCCGCCCCGACCGAGAGCCCGACGATCTTGTCCGTTTCCTCGGCCTTGGCGGTCAGCATCACGACGTAGGCGGAGGAGTCGCTCCGCAGGCGGCGGAGCACCTCGAGACCATCGACGCCGGGCAGCAGGATGTCGAGGACGACGACGTCCGGGCGGAACTGGCTCGCCTTGGTCAGCCCCGCGATCCCGTCTCTCGCGACCTCGACGTGGAAGCCTTCCTGCGTGAGGTAGGCGCTCACGAGATCCACGATGCCCTCGTCGTCGTCGATCACGAGCACCTTCGCCGACGCCATCGTCACTCTGCCCCGCCACGGCCTCGAATCGGCACGAGGCTTCCCGATTGCGGTGGATCCGCCCTCCCCGGTCGCGCCATCCCAACCGGGACCATCTGTGCTCTTGTGGTTCTCGCTGCACCCGCAAAAGCCCCGCTCGGCGGTCCGAGGCCCCGGCGAGCGATGCCCGGGCGTGTCGGGTCGCGGCCTGATCGGGAATGAAGCGCCTGTCCGATGTCGTGACACGGCCGGCGCGTCTACCATGTGGATGGCTCCGTACGGCCGGTGGGCGAGAGGTGGGGGCGACGAGGTAGCCATACGCGTACCCTCCTGGAGGCGGATTGGGCTGAAAGACCTCTCCTTGTACCCAAGCACCACGCCCGCCCTCGACCCGACCGAAGGATGCCGCGGAACGTGGCATAGAACGGTCACGGCGGCTGGGCGCTGGGGTCGGGTGCGAGAGGGGGCCGCTGGGCGCCTCCCCGGGTGTCGATCCTGCCCGCTGGGTCTTCAAAGAGGGTGGGAAGACTAAGGAGAGGGGCCGAGCGGTGCGGGAGGCGAAGGTAGTTTCCTCGCCCTGGGCGATGTGGGGCCGTTACGTTCGTCGTCCGCGTGCTGTACGGTCTGCCGCACCAGGCTCTCGAGCAAGTCCTGCCCGGCTTCAACCGGCTGACGTTGGGAGGATGTCTGATCGGGCTCGTCTGGGGCATCGTCTGCGGCCTGTACGCCGGCCGGTCCTTCTCCGCCGTCTACAACGGGCTACACAAACGGGGGGCGGGCGGCTGAGGTTCCAGCGATTGGGGGGGCGAATGAGACCGTCGACGCTGCGCCAGACGCGGCACACGCAGACGGCCGGCGACCACCCCGGCTCGGTCTCCTGCCGCTGCGGAGCAGCCTGTCTCTCCTGCCAGGCGGCGCTCCTCGCCACGACGTGCGGGTGCGAGTTCGAGGCCAAGCAGTTCGAGTACGGGGCCGACAAGCAGGTCCAGGCTCACGACCATCATGCGGCGGGCCACGGCATAGGGGAGCCCCGCGATCACGAAGCGATGATGGCGGATCCCCGCATGGCCGCCTTCATGGAACGGGACATGCGGCGGCGGTTCCTGTGGTCGCTGGTGCTGACAGTCCCGGCGGTCCTGTACTCGCCGCTCGGCCGGACGCTCCTCCGGCTGCGTCTCCCACAGCCGATCCCGGCCAACTGGATCCTCGTCCTGCTGACCACGCCGGTCGTCTTCTGGACCGGCTCGATCTTCATCGCGGGTGCCTACCGCTCGCTGCGGAAGCGCGCGCTCAACATGTCGGTGCTGATCAGCGTCGGCGTGCTGGCGGCCTATCTCTTCAGCGTCATCATCACGGTGGCCAATGCCGGCGAGACCTTCTACGAGGCGGCCGCGATGCTGGTCACGTTCGTCCTCTTCGGCCACTGGATGGAGATGCGGTCCCGGCGCGGGACCTCGGACGCCCTCCGGGCGCTCTTCGACCTGGTGCCGCCCGGGGCCCGGGTGGTGCGCGGCGGGCAGGTCGTCGACATCGCCACGAGCGAGATTCAGGAAGACGACATCGTGGAGCTGCGCCCTGGGGATCGTGTTCCCGTGGACGGCGTGGTCACCGAAGGCGAGACGGCCATCGACGAGTCGCTGGTCACCGGCGAGTCCATGCCCGTGGCGAAGCGGCCGGGCGACCAGGTCGTCGGCGGCAGCATCAACCAATCGGGATCGGTTCGATTCAGAGCCACCAAGGTGGGCGAGGAGACCGCGCTCGCGCAGATCGTGAAGCTGGTCGAGGAGGCCCAATCCTCCAAGGCCCCGGGTCAGCGGATCGCCGACCGGTGGGCCCAGTATCTGGTGGTGCTGGCCGTGGGGGCCGGCGTCGTCACGTTCGGTGTCTGGGCCGGGCCCATGCGGGAGTCGCTGCTCATGGCGCTCACCTTCGCGATCTCCGCGGTCGTGATCGCCTGCCCCGATGCGCTGGGCCTCGCGACGCCGACCGCCGTGGCCGTGGGGACCGGGATCGGCGCCCGCCACAATATCCTGATCAAGACGGCCGCCACGCTCGAGCAGGTCTCGCGTCTCACCGCGGTCGTGATGGACAAGACCGGCACGCTCACCGAGGGGCGCCCGCGTCTCACCGATGTCGAGGGCGCGAGCGGCTTCCAGCCGGACGAGGTACTGCGCCTGGCCGCCGCCGCCGAAGCGCGCTCCGGCCACCCGCTGAGCAAGGCGGTGCTCGAGGAGGCCGAGCGGCGCGGGGTCTCCGTCGCCGCGGCGGTCACCGGGTTCGAGAACCTCGCCGGGCACGGAGTGCGGGCGCGCGTATCCGGCCGGGACGTCCTGGTGGGCACCGCCAGGCTGATGCGGGACCGCGGCATCGACCTGACGCCCGTGCAGGCGCAGCTGGACCGGCTGCTCGCCGGCGGCAAGACGATCATGCTCGTGGCCGTGGACGGTCGGATGGCCGGGGTGGCCGCGGCCGCCGACCCGGTGCGGGAGACGTCGCGCCGCGCGGTGGACGGCCTGCGCCGCCTCGGGATCGAAGTCGCGATGATCACCGGCGACAACCGGCAGACGGCGGAGGCGGTGGCGGGCGAGCTGGGCATTCAGCGGGTCTTCGCCGAGGTCCTCCCCGAGCAGAAGGCCGGCTACGTGAAGCGGTTGCAGCAGGAGGGCCACTTCGTCGCGATGGTCGGCGACGGGGTGAACGACGCGCCGGCGCTGGCCCAGGCGGACATCGGGATCGCGATCGGGGCCGGGACGGACGTCGCGGTCGAGACCGCCGACGTGGTGCTGATGCGCTCCGACCCGGCGGACGTCCTGCGCGCCATCTACCTTTCGAAGGCGACGGTCGGAAAGATGCGTCAGAACCTCTTCTGGGCGTCGTTCTACAACATCCTCGCTATTCCCGTCGCCGCGGGCGTCCTCTACCCGCGGTTTGGCATCATGTTGCGCCCCGAGTGGTCGGCGCTCCTCATGTCGGCGTCCTCGATCATCGTGGCGACCAACGCGGTGCTGCTCAAGACCGCCGAGCGGCACATGGGGAAGATGTGAATCGGCGCCCGTCTGCGCGCGCAGGCGGCATCCGAGACGAAAGAGAACGGGAGGCCTCCCACAATGGCGAACGCAGAATCCGACCGTTCCGCGCGGCTTGCGGTCTCCGCCACGCCGCTGTCCCCGGACGAGCTGGCCCGGATGGACGCCTACTGGCGCGCCGCCAACTACCTGTCCGTGGGACAGATCTACCTCTACGACAACCCGTTGCTCCACGAGCCCCTCGCCCCGGAGCACGTCAAGCCCCGGTTGCTCGGGCACTGGGGGACTACCCCGGGGCTCAATTTCGTCTACGTCCATCTCAACCGGGTGATCAAGAGATACGATCTCGACATGATCTACGTGATCGGGCCCGGCCACGGCGCGCCGGGGATCGTGGCCAACGCTTACCTCGAGGGAACCTACAGCGAAGTCTACCCGCACATCCCCAGGAACGCCGAGGGGATCCGGCGCCTCTTCAGGCAGTTTTCCTTCCCGGGAGGCGTTCCCAGCCACGTCGCCCCCGAGACCCCGGGGTCGATTCACGAGGGCGGGGAGCTCGGCTATGCCCTCGCCCACGCCTACGGCGCCGCGTTCGACAGTCCCGAGCTCCTCGTCTGCTGCGTCGTGGGCGACGGGGAAGCGGAGACCGGCCCGCTGGCCGCGAGCTGGCACTCGAACAAATTCCTCAACCCCGTGCGCGACGGGGCAGTGCTGCCGATCCTGCACCTGAACGGATACAAGATCGCGACCCCCACGGTGCTCGGACGGCTGAGCGACGAGGAGCTCTCCGAGCTCTTCACCGGCTATGGCTACACGCCGTACTTCGTGGTGGGGGACGCGCCGGAGGCGGCGCACCAGCGCATGGCGGGAACGCTCGACACCGTGATCGGCGAGATCCGTCGGATTCAGCGCGAGGCGCGCACCCAGGGGTTCCGCGGCCGGCCGGCGTGGCCGATGATCGTCCTCCGCACGCCCAAGGGATGGACCGGGCCGAAGGCGGTCGACGGCAAACCGGTGGAGGGCACGTGGCGCTCGCACCAGGTGCCGCTGGTGGACGTGAGGTCGCGGCCCGAGCATCTCCAGATCCTTGAAGCGTGGATGAAGAGCTACCGGCCCGAAGAGCTGTTCGACGCGAATGGGACGCTGATCCCGGAGCTCGCGGAGCTGGCACCCCGGGGCGAGCGGCGGATGGGGGCCAACCCCCACGCGAACGGCGGCCTGCTGCTGCGGGACCTCGCGATGCCTGACTTCCGCGCCTAAGCCGTCCCGGTCCCGAGGCCGGGGACGACGACGGCAGAGGCGACGCGGGTCGTGGGGGCGTTCCTCCGGGACGTGATCAAGATGAACCCCCAGAACTTTCGCGTGATGGGACCCGACGAGACGGCTTCGAACAGGCTCGACGCGCTGTTTGAGGCGACCGACCGCGTCTTTGCCGGGCGGATTCTCCCGACCGACGACCATCTCTCGCCGGACGGCCGCGTGATGGAGGTGCTGAGCGAGCACCTCTGCCAGGGGTGGCTGGAAGGGTATCTCCTGACCGGGCGCCACGGCTTCTTCTCCTGCTACGAGGCGTTCATCCACATCGTAGATTCGATGTTCAACCAGCATGCCAAGTGGCTCAAGGTGACGCGCCACATTCGCTGGCGCCGGCCCATCGCCTCGTTGAACTACCTCCTGACATCGCACGTCTGGCGGCAGGACCACATCGGCTTCAGCCACCAGGACCCCGGGTTCATCGACCACGTCGTCAACAAGAAGGCGGACATCGTCCGCGTCTACCTGCCTCCCGACGCGAACACGCTCCTCTCGGTGACCGACCACTGTCTGCGAAGCCGGAACTACGTGAACGTGATCGTGGCCGGCAAGCAGCCGGCGCCGCAGTGGCTCGACATGGACGCGGCCATCCGCCACTGCACCGCGGGGATCGGCATCTGGGCCTGGGCGTGCACCGACCAGGGCACGGAGCCGGACGTCGTGATGGCGTGCGCCGGCGACGTGCCGACGCTGGAGACGCTGGCCGCGGTGGACCTGCTCCGCCGGCACTTCCCGGATATCCGGATCCGCGTCGTGAACGTCGTCGACCTGATGACGCTTCAGCCGCCCAGCGAGCACCCGCATGGCCTGCCGGACCGCGAGTTCGATTCGATGTTCACGACCGATCGGCCGATCATCTTCGCGTACCACGGCTACCCGTGGCTGATCCACCGGTTGACCTACCGGCGCACCAATCACCCGAATCTCCATGTGCGAGGCTACAAGGAGGAAGGGACGACGACGACCCCGTTCGACATGGCGGTGCTGAACGATCTGGACCGGTTTCACCTGGCCGGGGACGTGGTCGATCGCGTGCCGAAGCTCGCGCGCGTGGGCGCGCACTTCAAGCAGTTCCTGCGAGACAAGCTCATCGAGCACCAGCAGCACATCGTCCAGCACGGCGACGACATGCCGGAGGTTCGCGAGTGGCGGTGGCCCTACTAGTTACCCGAGCGTCGAGAAGGTCTGCTTGAGGTCTCCGCCTCCTCGGCATGCCGGTCTACGCGGTGTGGGTGCGCGCGTGCGGCACGCGCCCCCGCGCGACGCTCGTGTCCGTCACCACCACATCGTACGTGATCGGGGCGGCCTTGCGGAGCATGGCGGAGACCGAGCAGTACTTCTCCTGCGACAGGCCGACCGCTTTCTCCACCTGCCCGGGCTGGAGCCCCTCTCCCGCGGCGACGTACCGCAGGTGGATCGCCGTGAGCACGCGGGGATGCTCCTGGGCCCGCTCGCCGCTCACCTCGATCGCGAGGCGGTCCACCGGGGCGCGCATCTTCCGGAGGATCGAGACGACGTCCATGCCGGTGCACCCGGCGAGGGCGAGGAGGAGAGTCTCCATCGGCGCCGGCCCGGCCCCGCTCCCACCGTGCTCCGGGTGGGCGTCCATCACGATGCCCAGCCCCTCCGCAGTCGTGCCTTCGAACCGCATGCCAGAGGTCCACCGCGTCCGCACTCGCATCGGCCCTCACCTCCTTCGTATCGCGGGCCCGGCGCCGCCAGAGCACCACGCAGCCGGTGCCGCCGGAGTGGTCTAGTCCGTCCCCAGCTCCTGAAGCGCATCATACCGTACGGCGTACGGTGCCACCATCGGGCCGGGACCCGATGCGCCTGTCGCCTCCTGCGTGGGGGGCGACGCGGGACGCCGCTTGCACCCGGCCCGCCGATGAGCGGCCCCGATCGCGAGGCTACCCCGGCGCCGCCGGCGATCCGAGCTCGACGGAGCGTGCACGCGCAAATCCGGCGGGCGCCCGATGCCGCCCGTGCTGCGGGGCCGCTATGCTGGGCGCGAGACGTGGACGTCGATCCCGGCCGGAGGCCGAGGGAGGGTGCCGATGAGCCAGACCGTAGAGATCCCGTCGACGGAGGAGACCGGGGAGATCGCGACCGGCAAGCTGTCGATCGTCATGTTTAGCGGGACGGCCGACAAATTCATCCCGCTGGGGGTTCTGGCGCAGGCGGCGGCCGCGATGGAGATGCAGGTGAACATCTTCGTCACCGGATTTGCCCTCCTGGGCTTCACCAAGCGGCCCCACGACCTGCCGTTTCCAGCGGAGTTCGTCGGCATGGCAGCGGCGCTTGCACAAGGGATGAAAGCAAGCCACGTCGCGCCGTGGGACGCGATGCTGCGGCAGGCCAAGGAGATGGGCGCGAAGGTCTACGCGTGCTCGATGATGGCCGGCGTGCTGGGGCTCGGGAAGGAGGACTTCAACGACCTCGTCGACGACGTGGTCGGCGCCGCAACCTTCCTCCAGCGGGCCGAGCACGGCCAGACGCTCTTCATCTGAGGTGCGCCACCATGGGAGCGAACGAGACTATGCGGACGATCGTCGATTCGCGGGGCTCCTCGTGCCCCGGGCCGATCACCGACCTGGCGATCGCATACCGGCGCGCGAAGGTCGGTGATGAGATCGAGCTGTGGGCCACCGACCCCGGCGTCAAGCCCGACGTGCGTGCGTGGGCGGCCAAGACAGGGAACGAGATCGTCTCCGTCGAGGACCAGCCGGACAAGATCGTCGTCGTGCGCGTTGTGAAGAGGTGACCCGATGAAGAAGGTCGTGATCGTCGGCGGGGGCACCGGAGCCACGCTCCTCGCCAACACGCTCGACAGGCGACGATTCGCGGTCACGGTGCTGAGCAACTCGGCGGTGCACGTGTTCCAGCCGGCCCTGCTGTACGTCGCCTTCAAGCACGCCGCGGCAGACGTAGCGCGGGACGAGCGGCGGCTGCTGGCGCGACACGTCCGCTTTGTCGAGGAGCCGGTCACGCACATCGACCTGCCCGGGCACGTGGTGACCACCGGCGGCGGCCGGCGGTACGACTACGACTACGTCGTGGTGGCCACCGGTGTCCGGACGGACCCGTCGCAGATCCCGGGGCTCAGCGACGTCAACGAGGAGTTCGGCGACTACCATACAGGCGTGGCCCAGGCGCAGAAGGTGTGGGCCCGTCTCGATGCCTTTCGCGGAGGGACGATCGCGCTGGGGCAGAGCTCGCCGATCATCAAGTGCCCGCCGTCGCCGGTCGAGGGGATCCTCCTCGCCGAGGAGTTGATGCGCGGGAGGGGCCTCCGGGACCGGACGCGGTTCGTCTTCTTCACGCCGTATCCCCGTCCCTATCCCGCCGAGCCGATGAATCAGATCGTCGAGCCGATCCTCCGCGCCCGTGGCATCGAGATCATGACGTTCTTCGACGTGGATCGCATCGATCCGCGGGCTCGGACGATCTTTTCGATCGAGGGGGAGGAGATCCGGTACGACCTGGCGATCGTCATCCCGCCGTTCGTCGGCGCGGACATCGCGTACGAGCCGGCAAGCGTCCGCGACGCGAACCGGCTCATCATCACGGATAGACAGAGCCTGCGCATCACGGGCTTCGACGACGCGTTCGCCATCGGGGACGCGACGAACCTCCCGACGTCCAAGGCGGGGGTGGGCGCGCACCTCGAGGCCCGGGTGGTGGCGAGGATCCTGAGCGGAGAACGGGCAGCGTTCGACGGTCGGACCCACTGCCCGGTGGACCTCGGTGGCGGCCTGGGGACGTTCGTCATCGGGTCGTACACCGCCCCGGTGGTGAAGTACCCACCGGGTCGCCTGAGCCACTTGATGAAGGCGATGATGGCGCGCATCTACTGGCTGAGCCTGCGGGGGACGCTGGAGCCCGTCTTCGACTGGTACTTCGCGCGGACGGATCCTCACAGGCTCTCCCGGACCGAGCCTGCGAACCGGCGGGCGGCCTGACGGATCACCGGGCGGGCTCGCCCCCGGCCCCCCGGTGTTGCCATGCTCGTGCGCCGCCGGCCGGTGACGGAGCGGAACCGGTAGGGCGGACCGCTCGTCGCAAGGCCATCGCAACGTGGCCGTCCCCTTGACGGGCCTCGATCCTTGCACCAGAATGCCTTACACACCCAGGTGCGAGGCGGCCGGTGGGGACGCGGATGCGATGGGCCTGAAGTCTCCTGTCGCCGGCACGCTGCCCGGGGACGCGCAGCCCGTGGCGCTGGGGCTGCGCGCGAACCTGGCGCAGTTCGGCCTGCTCGTCCTGATCAACGCCTTCGTGGGCGGGATGGTCGGGCTCGAGCGCGCGGTGCTGCCGCTCATCGCCGAGCACGACTTCCGGATCGCGTCCAAGAGCATCGTCCTCTCGTTCCTGGTCAGCTTCGGGATCGTCAAGGCGCTCACCAACCTCCTCGCCGGCCGGTACGCTGATGTGGTAGGCCGGAAGCGGCTGCTGGTCGCGGGATGGCTCATCGGCCTTCCCGTCCCCTTCATGATCATGTCGGCGCCGTCCTGGGGCTGGGTCATCGCGGCCAACGTCCTCCTCGGCGTCAACCAGGGCCTGTGCTGGTCGATGACCGTCATCATGAAGATCGACCTCGTCGGGCCGAGCCGCCGGGGGTTCGCCATGGGGCTCAACGAGTCGGCCGGGTACGGCGCGGTGGCGCTCGCGGCGCTGGCCTCCGGGTACCTGGCCGGCGCCTACGGGCTCCGGCCGGTCCCCTTCTATCTCGGCGTGGCGTTCGCGGCGCTGGGGTTGGCCCTCTCGGCGGCGTTCGCGCGCGACACCGCCGCGCACGCCCGGCACGAGGCCCTGGCGCACCCCGGCGGTCCGGCCGCCCCCGCGGCGTTGCGCGAGGTGTTCGCCCGGACGAGCTGGCGAGACCGGAACCTGTTCGCCTGCAGCCAGGCGGGCCTGGTCAACAATCTCAACGACGGGATGGCGTGGGGGCTGCTCCCGTTGTTCTTCGCCGCATCCGGCCTCGGCGTCGGGCGTATCGGCGTGCTGGCCGCCGCCTATCCCGCGGTGTGGGGGATCGGCCAGCTTGTGACCGGCGCGCTCTCAGACCGGTGGGGCCGCAAGTGGATGATCGCCTGGGGGATGTGGACGCAGGCGCTGGGGATCTGGCTCATCGTGGCCGCCCCGCCGCTCGTCCCACAGGGCGGGCGGTTCGGGCTCTGGGCCGCGGGCGCCGTGCTGCTCGGCCTGGGGACCGCGCTCGTCTATCCGACGCTGCTCGCGGCGGTCGGGGACGTCGCCCATCCATCGTGGCGTGCCTCGGCCGTTGGCGTCTACCGTCTCTGGCGGGACCTGGGATACGCTGTAGGCGCGCTCCTCTCCGGCGTCGTCGCGGATCTCTTCGGCCTCGCGTGGGCGATCGCTACCGCTGGCGGACTGACGTGCCTCTCCGGCGTCGTGGTGGCCGTTCGAATGCCGGAGAGGCCCCGATCCAGCGCGATCCGATCTCCCTAGACCGCCGCGCGGAATCGGACATGGTCCGGCCGGACCGTCAGCACCGGGATCGGCGCGGCCCGGGCGACCGCGCGGGCGATGCTGCGGTGCGTCCACCGGCGGAGCCCGGCGCGCTCGTGGGTCGCCATCACGATGAGATCGGCCTTCTCGGCACGGGCCGCCTCGACGATGGCCCGCGCCGGCGCTCCCGGCACGGCGACGAAGGTGACGCGGGCGCCGCGCCGCGCCTCCTCCGGCACGCGCGTGGCGAACCAGGCGACGAGCCGCATGCGGCGGGTCTCGATCACCTGGTCCAGGTAGTCGCCGTGCGATCGGCCCGCGGCGACGTCGGCATCGGCCACCGCGGTCATCACGACCACGACCGCCCCGAGCCGGCGGCCGAGCTCCAACGCCTGGAGCACGCTCGCCGGGGAGTCCGCCGAGAGGTCGACGGGCGCCAGCACCCTTGCGATCTCCGCGGGGGCGTCCCGGCGGGCTTCGGTCGAGATCATCGACGTACCTCGCGGAGCGGCGCTCCGTCCCTTGCGCCTGCTCCCGGTCAAGTCTACCGCCACGATCCCCCGCCCGCCTATCGGCTCGGCATCCGATTCCACGTCCGATCGTCGAATAGGGCGTGGGCCCGATACTCCGGGCGGCGCTGTGGACGTACGATGCGAGTGGGTCGCAGGAGGTGGGATCGATGATGTGGTGGGACGGGTACGGCCCGGGTTGGGGCTGGATGATCGCGGGCTGGATCATGATGGTGGTGTTTTGGGCCCTGGTCGTCGCCGGCATCGTCGCCCTCGTGAGGCTGCTCGGAGGTCGGAGCACGCCGAGCGCCCGGGGGCCGGCCGAGGCCCCGCTCGACGTGCTGCGCCGGCGCTACGCGGCGGGCGAGCTGACGAAAGAGCAGTTCGAGGAGATGAAGCGCGAGGTCGCCTGAGCGCGCGCCGCAGGGCGACGCACGAGGAAGGGAGGACGAGGCGGATGATCCGGATGCTCGTCGCAACCGATGGATCGCAGCACGCGATCCGCGCAGCCGCCTTCGCCGCGCGGCTGGTACGGGAGCTCCCCCGAGCGGAGGTGGTCCTCGTCAACGTCGGTCACGTGCCGGTCTACGCGCTCGGAGGGCCCGGCCCCGACGCGATGATCGACTACGGGGCGCTGGACGAAGGGCTGGAGCGCGCAGGCGAGGCGATCCTGGAGCGCGCGGCAGCGGAGTTTGCCGGCGTCGATGTCCCCGTGAGCAAAGTCTACCGCCGTGGCGATCCTGCCGGCGAGATCGTCAAGGTGTCCCAGGAAGCGAAGGCCGATCTCATCGTCGTGGGCAGCCGTGGTCTCGGGCGGATCGGGGGGCTGTTCCTCGGCAGCGTAAGCGAGCGGGTCCTCCACGGGGCCGAGGTGCCGGTCCTGGTCGTGCGGTAGCCGGCGCCCGGCAGGCCATTTGATATCGCCCGGCGCCGCCATGCCGCAGACGCCACACGTCGAGCGCCACTTCACGGCCCGCGACACGGTGCGGGATATCGTCATCGGGATGTCGGACGGACTGACCGTGCCCTTTGCCCTCGCGGCGGGGCTGTCGGGCGCGGTCGCCTCGACGCGCGTCATCGTGACGGCGGGGCTCGCCGAGATCGCCGCGGGGTCGATCGCGATGGGGCTGGGCGGATACCTGGCGGCCCGCAGCGACGCCGAGCACTACGCGAGCGAGCGGGCCCGCGAGCAGCGCGAGGTCGATACGGTCCCCGAGGTCGAGGCGGACGAGATCCGGCAGGTCTTCCAGGCGTATGGGCTGTCCGCGGCGGAGACGGCTCCGGTGGTGGAGGCGCTGCGGCGCCGCCCCGCCGCCTGGATCGACTTCATGATGCGCTTCGAGCTGGGCCTCGAACGACCCGACCCGCGGCGGGCGCTCTCGAGCGCGCTGACGATCGCGGGGGCGTACATCGCGGGTGGATTCATCCCGCTGGCCCCCTACATGGTCGCCGCTCGCGCGGCGACCGCGCTCCTCTTCTCGGTGGCCGTGACGCTCGTGGCGCTGGTCCTCTTCGGATACATCAAGGGTCGGTTCACGGGCACCCGGCCCGCGCGAAGCGCGCTCCAGACCGCGCTCGTCGGCGGGCTGGCCGCGGCGGCCGCGTTTGGACTGGCCCGGCTGGTCTCGTAAGCGGGGCGGAGCGGGCGCTCCCGTGCCGGGGGAGGGACCGATGCGAGACGTAGACGCCGCGGCGTGATCACTGGCGCGTAGATCGCCGGCCGCCGTTGTGTTCCCGTGGAGGCGGATCGGCTCCCGGCCGGCGTCGCGCCGGAGCCGTGGACGCGCCGGAGAAATGCGCGAACAGGTCGCGATACGCGTGGTAGGCGGCGTCGTACGCCGCGGTCGCGCGGGGGTGGTAGGGACGAAGGGCCGGCGACGCATCCGCGTCCCGGCCGGCGGCCATCGCCCCGTACACCGCCGCGCCGCGCGCGGTGGCGTGGGGAGAGGGGCTCACCCGCACCTCCCGGCCGAGGACGTCGGCGTAGATCTGCACGATGAACTCCGTGCGGCTGAGCCCGCCCGTGGCCCGCACCTCCGCGATCGAGCCGGAGGCGGCCTCGAGCGTCTCGACGACGACCCTCGTCCCGAACGCCGTGGCCTCGACGAGCGCGCGGTAGATCTGCGCGGGCGTCACGGCGAGCGTCATCCCGGTGAGCACGCCCTTCAGGCTCGCGTCCATGAGCGGAGTCCGGCAGCCGTTCCACCAATCCAGGGCGACGAGGCCGGAGGGGCCGGAGAGGCCGGCGGCCTCCGCGTTGAGCTTGTCGAAGAGCGCATCCGGGTGCCTGCCCGCGTCCCACCCCAGGATCCGAACCCACCACTCGAGCATGTCGTCGGTCGCCGCCTGGCCGGCTTCGTAGCCGTAATACCCGGGTAGGATCCCGCCGTCGACGATCCCCGCGATCCCGGGGGCGGGCCGAGCCGCCCGACTCATGACCATGTGGCACGACGATGTCCCCAGGACGAGCACCAGGATCCCCGGCGAGCGCACGCCCACTCCGGGAACGGCCGCGTGGGCGTCGATGACCGCCACCGCGACCGGCGTGCCTTCCGGGAGCCCCGTCGCGTCGGCCCACCGCCGGGTGAGCCCCCCGGCCGGCGTGCCGACAGGTCGGGGCGGCGCGAGCCTGTCGACCCAGGTCTCGAGCCCGGGGTGGAGCTGTTGGAGCGTCTGGCGGTCCGGGTATCCGCCCCACTCTGGCTGCCAGTGCGCCTTGTAGCCGGCCTGGCAGATGGAGCGGACCTCCTCGCCGGCAAGCTGCCAGACGAGCCAGTCCCCGGCCTCGATCCAGCGCTCCGCGGCGTCCCAGACCTGAGGCGCCTCGTCCAGGACCTGCCACGCCTTCGCCAGCGACCACTCGGCGCTCGTCTTCCCGCCGTAGTACTTGAGGAACGGTGGCGCCGCCGCGTTGATGGCCTGGGCGTGGGGTTCGGCGGCGTGGTGCTTCCACAGCTTGACGTAGGCGTGCGGCTGATCTCGGAAGGCGTCGACGAGGGCGAGCGGCGTGCCGTCCGCCCTCGCCGGCAGCGGCGACGACGCTGTGGAGTCGATCCCGATCCCGGCGACGGTCCCGCCGAGCCGGCGGGCCTCCGCGCACATGCGGCCGAGCAGGATCCGGGCGGCCTCGAGGTAGTCGGCGGGGTGCTGGAGGGCCCACAGCGGGGGGAGGGGCCGGCCCCCGGGCAGCGACCGGTCCATGATCCCGTGCGCATAGGGATGGACGGCGACCGCCGCTTCCTCCCCCGTGGCCAGGTCGAGGAGCAGCGCGCGGGCGGATTCGGTCCCGAAGTCGAGGCCACACGCAAACGATCGCATCTCCCCCTCCAGGGCGCATCCGGGCGAGGCGGTGACGCGCGAGCCTTCGAGGCCTGAGCGTCCACCCCTGCTTGTCGCGGCGTCTGGCCGGTCCCCGATTCCGCCGGCGCCGGCCGGTCTCCGGGCTCCCGATCGCGGGACCGGTTGAGCTATGCCTCCAGGCCCTCGCCGCGAACGACCAGCACGGGGACGGGCGCGTGCCGGACCACGTGCTCGGCAACGCTGCCGATGAGGAGACGGGAGACGCCCCGGCGGCTGTGGCTGCCCATGACGATCAGATCGGCGGCGATCTCCCGCGCGACCTCGGGGATGACGTCACGGGGATGGCCCGTGCGCACGATGCGCTGGCTCACCTCCGGCGCCTCCTGCTCCAGCCCCTCGAGCGCTGCCCTGGCGACGTCCGCCACCTGCGCCGCGATGCTCGGTGGCACCGGCGCCGGATACACGGCGGGGCCGCTCAGTGGTACCCACGTCGCCCCGAGATCCACGACGTGGAGGAGCACGATC
The DNA here is from genome assembly GCA_021324295.1 of Bacillota bacterium. Classification (GTDB taxonomy): domain Bacteria; phylum Sysuimicrobiota; class Sysuimicrobiia; order Sysuimicrobiales; family Segetimicrobiaceae; genus JAJPJJ01. Next base: position 31,239 of record JAJPJJ010000110.1, on the reverse strand, counting down.
TGCGCATCACACGCGCGGGCGAGTGCCCGCGCCCAGGCGAGGGCCCGGACCGAACCCTCGGAGAAGTCTATCGGCACGAGAAGACGCCGCACGACCGGTGTGCTCATGTGTCCGTCGTGGCCTCCGCATGCCTCCCGTCGGTCAGCCGTTCTCCGGGGCGATGCTCGCGCGCCCTAAGCGGCCGCGCTCTGCACGCTGATGCTGCTCGGTTCGAACCCGGCCGCGATCAGCGCCCGCACGAGATCCCGGGGGTCGCGCTCGTCCGCGGTTACGATCACGGTTGGGCGCCCGCCGTCCGCGTACGTCGTGAGGCCGGTCACCCGCGCCCCGGTCGGCGCGACCGCCCGCAGGATGCCCACGATGTCCTCTGCGATGTCGGTGAGCGGGACCACGAGCCGGACGCCTTCCTGCCTGGCGCCCAGCAGCTCCAGGAATGCATCGAAGATGTCGCTCTCGGTGATGATGCCGACGAGCCGACCGCGGTCGAGCACAGGCAGCGCCCCGACCCCGAGATCCCGCAATAACGCCGCGGCCCGAACCATCGGCGTGTCCGGGCCGACGGTGTACGGCTTGGACGTCATCACGGCCGCGACCGGCGCGCCGCCCTTGGCCTTCTCCAGCAGGTCCCGCAGGGTGACGATCCCCACCAGCGCTCCCCGCTCGTCCACGACGGGGAGCCGGCGGATCCTGCGGGCGTACATCGTCCGCAGCGCGGTCGTGGTGTCCGTCGTCGGCGTCGTGGTGACCACAGGGCTTGTCATGCGATTCCTCACCAACATGGCCACGTCCCTCCCCACGTCTCGCTGGTCGGCGCGCCCCACTTCACAGTATAGGGCCTCCCGCCCGGACGGCCATCCGGCGGGGACCGGATTCGAGGGACGCCGGGGTCTCGCGGCGCGCTGCCTCATCCGGCCGCTGGCCGGGCGACAATCGGGCGCGGGCCCGATCCCGCTGCCGCCGCGCGCGTGCTAGGCTTCAGGTGGCGCCGGGGGCATGCGACCTCGGGCGCCGGAGGTCGACGATGGGACCGGCCCCGGTGTGTGAGAGATGCGGCCTGAGACAGGTCCGATACGAGCTCGAGCGCCGTGGGATCGTGGTGCGGTTCTGCGACGAGTGCTACTGGGGTGAGCTCGAGGCCCCCGCCGAGCCAGGCCCGGGCGGGGCCCAGCCGGCGGAGATACGCCGCCCGACCGAGCCTCCGGCCTGACGCGGCCTGAGCGTGGTCGGCCGCGGGCGCGCACGGGCGGCGCGGCCGCGTAATCCGGTGCGCGGGGATGCGCGCGCCCCGGCTGCGGCGAGGGGGCGAAGGCGGTGCACGAGGACCGACTCCTCTGGGACCGCAGATACGCGGAGGGGATCTCCGGCCTCGCGGGCCGCCCGATCCCGTATCTCGTCGCGTGGCTTCCGCACCTTCCGCGGGGACGCGCCCTCGACCTCGCGGCGGGGTGTGGGCGTCACGCGCTCTACTTGGCCCGGCACGGGTACCGCGTCCACGCGCTGGATATCTCGCGGGTCGCGCTGGCGGTGCTTGTGGCACGGGCGCGCGCGCGTGCGCTCCCCGTGAGCGCGGCCGTGGTGGACCTGGACGAGATACAACTGCCCGCCGCCGCGTATGATCTGATCGTCAAGACGTACTACTTGAACCGTGCCCTGCTCCCCCAGCTCGCCCGGGCGCTCGTTCCCGGCGGGGCGCTGCTGATGGAGACCCGGCTCTACGATCCCGACCGCGACCCGCCGGAGAGGAGCGCGCGGCGGCCCCGGCCGGGGGAGCTGGCACAGGCCTGCGCGGGCCTCGAGATCGCCCACTACGAGGAGCTGCCTGCGGCGCCGCCCCGGCGGCCGGCCGGCGTGTGTCGGCTCGTGGCCTTCCGTCCGTCCGGGCGAGAGCGGACGGCAGGGCCGGAGCGCGCCGTGCCGGCGCCTGATCGCAATCAAGCCGCCACCCGATGCCGTCGAGACGGAGATCGTGCTACGGTGGTCGCGATGGACGGGAGAGCTCGAAGGGGAGGGCGGCGCGTATGGATGCGCGGGATCTGATGACCAGAGATGTGGTGACCCTGACGCCGGAGATGTCGGTGCCGGAGGCGGCCGACGCGCTGTTGCACTACCGGATCCACGGCGCGCCGGTTGTCGACCGGACGGAGCAGCTCGTCGGCATGGTCAGCTTCGCCGACCTCGCCGGCAGGTCCGACGGGACGGTGCTGGACGTCATGAAGCCCGATCCGATCTCCGCCGCGGAAGACACGCCGGTCGAGGAGCTCGCGGCCACGATGCTCGATCAGATGGTGCGGCGGATCCCGATCGTGCGGGGCGGGCGGGTCGTGGGGATCGTCAGCGTCAGCGACATCATCAAGGTGTTCCTGAACCTGCACGAGGGGACCTCGCCGCTCGCGCAGGGCCGCAGCCCGCGAGATCGCGCGGTCCCGAGCCGGACGGCGAGGCGGGGACCGCATCCGAGGATCGGCGGCGCGCGGGGAACGGGTCGCCGGCCGAGCCGCGCCGGCGCCTCCGCGTCGTGACGGGTGGGACGGGCGGTGAGATGCGATGTGGCCGGCTCTCTTTGGGCCCGGGTGGGTCTGGGGCGCGCTGGTGGCCCTCTGTTTGGGCGGCCTGCTCCTCGGGCTCATCGGGTTCCTGCTCCTGACCGTGAACGACCGGCGGCGCCCGTCGGCTGACCCGCTGGAGGAGCTGTGGCATCGGTACGAAGAGGGTGATCTGATTCGCGAGGAGTTCGAGCGTCGCCGACGCGAGGCGCTCGAGCGGGTCCGGCGAGCGGCCGGAGGGTAGGCGTGGTCGCTCGTGCGAGCGTCCGGCGGAGGCGTCGCACCTTGCGCCGCGCGCCGCGCCACCCCCGGAGGTCAGGTGGCGCGGCGCGCGGGGACGGGCGCCGCCCAAGCCGGCGCGTTCACGTACGACCGGTCCAGCGCGGCGATCGACGGGCAGCCGAGCAGTTGGAGATTCCGCACCAGGTCGGCTTTGATGATGTCGAGGGCCCGGGTCACCCCCGCTTCGCCCGCCGCGCCGAGCCCGTAGGCATACGCGCGTCCGATCAAGACCGCGCGGGCTCCCAGACAGACGGCTTTGATCACGTCGGTGCCCCGGCGCACGCCGCTATCCATCAGCACCTCGGCTCGACCCGCGACGGCATCGACGATCTCCGGCAGCACGCGCAGCGCCGCCGGAGAGGACTCGAGCTGCCGGCCTCCGTGGTTCGACACGATGACGGCGGCCGCGCCGTGGTCGACGCACCGGCGCGCGTCGTCGCCGGTGAGCACGCCCTTGAACACGATCGGCCCTGGCCACACCTCGCGGATCCACGGCAGGTCGGCCCAGGTGAACGAGCGCCGGATCAGGCTCCCGACGTCGCGAAGGGGCTGCGGGCCCTCACCGGGGACCACGATGTTGGGGAGCGGGTGGACGCCGCCGTCCCGCAGAAAGTCGATGAGCCAGCCCGGATGGGCGAGGATGTTGGGCAGATAGGGCAGCTTGGCAAACGGGTTGTCGCCGAGCAGGATCGCGGTCCCGTTGCGATGGTCGCGCTCCCGCATGCCGATGACGTACGTGTCGATCGTGATGACCAGCGCCGAGTATCCCGCCGCGCGGGCGCGGAGGATCGCGTCGGTCGCCGCCTCGCGCCCTCCCGTGAGATACAGTTGGAACCACGCCGGTCCCGCGGTCGCCGCCTTCACGTCCTCCAGGCGGTGGCCGGACGCGGTGGACAGGACGTAAGCGGTCCCGGCTGCCCCGGCGGCGCGCGCGGCGGCGACCTCGCCTTGCGGGTGAAGCATCCGGCAGTAGCCGACCGGGGCCAGGAGCACGGGCAGGGCGAGCTCGTGCCCGAGCACCCGCACGCGAAGATCGACCTCCGGCACGTCCACGCCGTGACGCGGCCGGAAGGTCACCTCCTCGAACGCGCGGCGATTCTCCCGAAGGGTGATCTCGTCCTCGGCGCCGCCGTCGACGTAGTCGAAGATCGCTTTGGGCAGACGTCGCTTCGCCATGAGGCGCAGATCCGCAATGTTGACGGCGCGGGACACTCCCGACATTTCCCACGACACCTCCACAGCACGCATTGCGCTCGGGGTTCGCGCCGGTGGGCGGCCGCATCCTCCGTGCGGCCCCGGCCCGGTCCGGGCCCCGGGCCCGGCTTCCGCCCGCCCAGGGAGGCAGCGGCGGAGGCGCAGGTGATCTTCTAGTATGCTTACCAGTGGGCGAGATCGTCCTCGCAACATCTCGGTGACGCCCTTGGGCATGCCCGATCCGGGCGCACCGTCAACGCGGGGGATACCCGCGCGGTCGTTGCCGCGGGATCGGCCGAGCGTGTCCGGCCAGGGGTTGACCGACGAGGAGGCCCGCCGCCGGCGGGCGCAGGTCGGTTCCAATGACCCGGCGCCGGCCCGGCCCGCCGGCGGCGTCCTGCAGGCGCTCGCTCTGTTTGCCAACCCCCTCGTCGTCATCCTCCTGCTCGCGAGTATCGTGTCCGCGCTCCTCGGCGAGCTGGTGAACGCGTCCATCATCGTCGTGATCGTCCTGCTCAACGTAGGATTGAACTTCGCCCAGACCTATCGCGCGCAGCGTGCGGTGGCGCGCCTGCGCGACCAGGTGGCCCCGACGGCGACCGTGCTGCGGGACGGTGCGTGGCGCGAGATCCCCCGGCGCGACGTTGTGCCTGGCGACCTCATTCGCCTCGGGGCCGGCGACGTGGTGCCGGCGGACGCCCGGCTGGTCGCCAGCCGTGACCTGCACGTCCAGGAGGCGGCGCTGACCGGCGAGTCGATGCCGGCGGAGAAGCGCGCCCCGAGCGACGGGGCGGCGGCGCCGGCCGCTGAAACCATGGTGTTCCTCGGCACATCCGTGGTCAGCGGGGCGGCGCAGGCCGTGGTCGTCGCGACCGGCCGGGCGACCGTCCTGAGTGACATCGCGGCGCGTCTCGGAGCCCGGCCGCCCGAGACGGAGTTTGAGCGGGGCAGTCGGCAGTTCGGGCTCTTCATCATGCGGACGGTCTTCTTCCTGGTGCTGTTCGTCTTCTTCACGGGGGTCGCGCTCCGCCACAACGCCGTCGAGTCCTTTCTCTTCGCGGTCGCTCTCGCCGTCGGGCTCACGCCGGAGAACCTGCCGATGATCACCGCGGTGACGCTGGGGCAGGGCGCCGTGCAGATGGCGCGCCGGAAGGTGATCGTGAAGCATCTGTCGGCGATCCAGGACTTCGGGAGCATGGACGTGCTGTGCAGCGACAAGACGGGCACGCTCACGACGGGTGCGATGGCGCTCGACCGGAGCGTCGACCCGGCCGGGCGGCCATCCGAGCGCGCGTTCCAGCTGGCCTACCTCAACAGCGCGCACGAGACGGGGATCACGAGCCCGCTCGATGCGGCGATCCTGGAGCACGGCCGCCGCCCCGGCGGGGCCCCAGTCGAGCCACCGGCGCTGGCGCAGTATCGAAAGATCGACGAGATCCCCTTCGACTTCGAGCGACGCCGGCTGTCCGTGGTGGTCGAGCGGGACGGTGAGAGGCTGTTGATCACCAAGGGCGCGCCCGAGAGCATCCTGCCCCTCTGCTCCTCCCACGACGTGGACGGGCGGCCGCAGCCGCTCGATGGACCGGCGCGTGCGCGGAGCGAGGAGCTACACCGGGGTTTCAGCCGGGAGGGGATGCGGGTGCTCGCCGTGGCCTATCGCCCGGTGCCCGCGCGGGAGGCGCACGGCCTGGCCGACGAGACCGACCTCGTGCTGGCCGGCTTCCTGGTATTCATGGACCCGCCGGTGCCGGACGCACGGGACGTGCTGGACGCGATGCGACGGGACGGGGTGGCGGTGAAGATCCTGACGGGCGACAGCGATCTCGTCGCCCGCCACGTGTGCGCGCAGGTCGGGCTGGCGCCGGGTCGCATCATCCTGGGAGACGAGATGGCGCGCATGAGCGATGCCGCGCTGGGGCGCGTGGCCGAGGGGGCCGTCGTGTTCGCACGGGTTTCGCCCGCGCAGAAGCACCGCGTCCTGCTCGCCCTCAAGGCCCGCGGACACGTCGTGGGCTTCCTCGGCGATGGCGTCAACGACGCGCCGTCGCTGCACGCGGCCGACGTCGGCGTCTCCGTCGCGGCCGCCGTCGACGTCGCCCGGGATGCCGCCGACATCATCCTGCTCGAGCGCAGCCTCCGGGTGCTGCACAGTGGGATCCTCGAAGGGCGCCGGGCGTTTGGGAACGTGATGAAGTATCTGCTCATGGGGACCAGCTCCAACTTCGGCAACATGCTCAGCATGGCCACCGCGGCGGCCGTCCTCCCCTTCCTCCCGATGCTGCCGACGCAGATCTTGCTCAACAACTTTCTCTACGATGCCGCCCAGCTGGCGATCCCCACCGACGCGGTCGACCCGGCGTTCATGCAGAAGCCCCGCCGGTGGGACATCCGGGCGATCCGCGACTTCATGCTCCTCGTGGGCCCGATCAGCTCCGTCTACGATTTCCTGACGTTCTTCGTGCTCCTCCGTGTGTTCCACGCCCCGGAGGCGGTCTTCCACACCGGCTGGTTCGTGGAATCCCTCGCCACGCAGACGCTGGTCCTGTTTGTCATCCGGACGGCCGGCTCCCCGTTGCGGAGCCGGCCCAGCGCGCCGCTCGCAGTGACGGCCCTCGCGGCGGTGCTGGTCGGTGTCCTCCTGCCGTTTACCCCCGCCGCGGGCGATCTGGGGTTCGTCCCGCTGCCTGCGGGGTTCTTTGCGTTCCTCGCGGGGGTGACCGTTACCTACCTCCTGCTGGTCGAGGTGAGCAAGCGCACCCTGCTCGGGAAACTCCTGGCGTAGCCGCGGCGCGCCCCGATGTGCGATCGACCAGCGGCCGAGGGCGGCACTGCGGAGGTCCTGCGGCCACGCCGGTGCGGGACGATGGAAGGAGGTCACGATGGCGGACGAGAGGGATGCAGTGGCGCGTGGTCATCCGGAGCGGCGAGGAGGAGCGCGAGGCAACGGCGTCTCGGGCGCTGTCTACGGTCTAGGCGTTGTCGGCGCGGCGGTCTATTACATCCAGCATGCCACCACGTTCTGGACCGGGGTGGTCGGCTTCTTCAAAGCTCTGGTGTGGCCCGCGTTGCTGATCTATAGGGTGCTGGCGCTCCTGAAGATGTAGATCCGTAGCGAGAGGAACGGCTCGGGCGGGGCCGGTACCCGAGCAGCCGCACGCCGTTCAGGATCACGAGGACGGTGCTCCCCTCGTGCCCGACGACCCCCAGCGCGAGCCGGATGCCCGTCGCGAGCGCCGCTGCCAGCAGCACGGCGATCACCCCGAACGCGATGGCCAGGTTCTGGGCGATCACCCGCCGCGCTTGGCGGCTGAGGCCGATCGCAAACGGGAGCCGGCTCAGGTCGTCGCCCATGAGCACGACGTCCGCCGTCTCCATCGCGGCATCGGTGCCGGCGGCGCCCATCGCGACGCCCACCGAGGCCGCCGCCAGCGCCGGCGCGTCGTTGACGCCGTCGCCGACCATCGCGACCGGGCCGTCACGGGTCAGCTCTCCGACGGCCGTCGCCTTCTGCGCGGGGAGCAGCTCGGCCCTCACCTCGTCGAGGCCGAGCTGCCGGCCGATCGCCTCCGCGGCCGACGCGTGGTCCCCGGTGAGCATCACGAGACGCCGAATCCCGAGCGCGCGGAGCGCCCGCGCCGTCCCGGCGGCCTGCGGGCGTACGGTGTCCGCGACGGCGAGGATGCCGAGCAGTCTGTCGCCGGCAACCAGGATCGGCGTCTTGCCGTCGCGCCGGAAGCCGCCCAGGACCGCTCGGCCGGACTCCGGGATCGGGATCGCCTCGTCCCGCAGGAAGGCTTCGTTGCCGACGCGGACCAGCGCCCCGTTCACGCGGCCCCGCACCCCCCGGCCGGTGACGGCTTCGAAGGACTCCGGGGCCGGCGGATCGATGCCCCGGGCCCGGCAGGCCGCGAGGATGGCGTCGGCGAGGGCGTGCTCGGACCGCTGCTCGAGCGAGGCGGCGGTCGCGAGGAGGCGGGCTTCGTCGCCCTCGAGCGGGACGACGTCGGTGACCACGGGGCGCCCCGCCGTGAGCGTGCCCGTCTTGTCGAAGACGACCGTCTCGACGCCAGCCAGCCGCTCGAGGTGCGCGCCCCCCTTGAACAGCACCCCATGCCTGGCGCCGTTGGCGATCGCGGACAGGATGGTGGCCGGCGTCGAGATGACGACCGCGCACGGCGAGGCGACGACGAGCACCGTGATGGCGCGGTAGAGCGCCTGCGCGGCCGGCACGCCGAGGCTGGCCAGGACCGTGTAGGTGAGCGCGGCGCCGCCGATCACGGAGATCGCGTACCCCTGCCCGAGCCGGTCGATCAGCCGCTGTGCCGGCGCCTGGGCGGACTGAGCGTGCTCGACGAGCGCGATGATGCGGGCCAGCGTCGAGTCCTCGGGCGCCCGCTCGACCTCCACCTCCAGGCTGCCCCGCTGGTTGATCGTCCCGGCGAACACCCGCGAGCCCGGGCCCACGTCCACCGGGATCGATTCCCCCGTGATCGGCGACTGATCGATGCTGGAGACGCCGCCCAGGACCTTTCCATCGGCCGGAAGGCGCTCCGCCGGTCGCACGATCACGAGGTCGCCCACCCGGAGCGCGTCGGCGGAGACGACCATCTCGCGGCCGTCCCGCCGCACGAGCGCCTCGGCCGGCCGCAGCGTCATGAGCGCGCGGATCGCCCGCCGCGTGCGGCCCATGACGTAGAACTCCAGGGCGTTGCTCAGGGAAAACAGGAACAGGAGCACGCCGCCCTCCGACCACGCGCCCAGGAACGCGGCGCCGGCGGCGGCGACGAGCATCAAGAGGTTGATATCGACGCGCCGCCGGCGGAGCGCCGCCGCGGCGGCGGCGGCGCTCCCGGCTCCTCCCGCAAGGTAGGAGAGGGTGTACAGGGGAGTGGCGGCCGGCGGGGCCGCGTGCTCGGCCACTCTCCCGAGCCCCAGGAACACGGCGCAGAGTAGCGGCTGAGCGGCGGGCAGCAGGCGCGGAAGGAGCCCGTCGGGCGCGGCCTGCGGGCCTCCGCGCCGCGCGAGGGCCCCGGGCCGCTCAGATCGTCCGGCCGGGCGGTCACGACGGGGCGATCGCGGTGTCATCTACCGCCTGCGTGCGAGCAGCGGGGGGGCCTCGTACGGCGCGATCCGGACCCGTGCGTCGACGACGACAGCGCCGTGCGGATGGACGATCACCGGGTTGCAGTCCAGCTCGGCGATCTGGGGGAGATCGTCGACCAGCGCGCTGACGCGCAACAGCACGTCTTGGAGCGCAGCGATATCCGCGCCCGGGCGGCCGCGAAAGCCGGTCAGCAGCGGGTACGTCTTGAGCTCCCGGATCATCTGCGCAGCGTCCCGCCGCGTGAGCGGGGCGAGTCGCACCGAGACGTCCTTGAGCAGTTCCACCGTGGTGCCGCCCGCGCCGCACGCCACGACGGGCCCGAAGTCGCGGTCGTGGACCACGCCGGCGATCATCTCCACACCGGGCGGCGCCATCTGCTGCACGACGAGCGCGGCCGCCGGATGCCCGGCCCCGCGCACGCGCGCCAGCATCTCCTCTGCCGCGGCCTGAACCTCCCGCGGGCCGCGCAGGCCGAGCCGCACGGCGCCCAGCTCGGTCTTGTGGACGATCGTCCCGCCGCCGGCCTTGAGGGCGACCGCGCCGCCGAGCTCCCCGGCGGCGCGTCCCGCCTCCTCGGGGGTGGCGGTCACCCGCTGCGCAATCACGGGAAGGCCGTAGCAGGAGAGCAGCCGCCACGTCTCCTCGGGCGCGGCCCATCCGCCTCCCCGGCTCAACACGGAGGCCACGAGGGCGGCCGCTTCGATCGGCCGGAGGTCCTCGAAGACGGGCGGCGCCTCGACCGGCTGCTGCCGCCATTCGCCATACCGAGCGGCGCGGGCGAGCGCCATCGCGGCGGATTCGGGGAACGCGTAGGAGGGGAGGCGAACGTCGCCGGCTTTGAGGAGGTCCGGTACTCCCCGGGCGGACATGAACACCGTGAGCACCGGCTTGCTGCCCCGGACCTCGCGCGACCCCTCGAGGATCGCGCGGGCCACGTCGTCGGCCTCCGTGACGAGCGGGGGCACGAAGATGACGATGAGCGCGTCCACGTGCGGGTCCCGGGCCACGATGCTGATCGCCTCCCGGTAGTGCTCGGCCGGCGCGGACGCGATCAGGTCGATCGGGTTCTCGGTGGATGCGTGGGCGGGCAGGAACACCCGGAGCCGGGCCTGCGTGTCCTCCGCGAGGGCCGGGACCTCGAGCCCCTCCGCCTCGCACCGGTCGGCGCACAGGATGCCCGGCCCGCCGCCGTTCGTCACGATGCCGACCCGCCGGCCGCGGGGCGGAGGCTGGTGCGCCAGCAGCGCCGCCACGTCGAACAGCTCCTCGAGGGTGTCGGTGCGGATCACGCCGGTCTGCCGGAACAGCGCGTCGACCGTGACGTCGGACGCCGAGACGAGGGCGCCGGTATGCGACGACGTCGCGCGGGCGCCGGCGAGCGACCGGCCGCTCTTGACGGCCACGATGGGCTTCGTCCGGCCGACGCGGCGGGCGATGCGCGCGAACCGGCGCGGGTTGCCGAAGGACTCGAGGTAGAGGAGGACGACACCGGTCCGCGGGTCGGACTCCCAGTAGTTGAGCAGGTCGTTGCCGGAGATGTCCGCCTTGTTGCCGACGGACACGAACGTGGAGAGCCCCAGATCCAGCGCGGCGGCGTACTCGATGATCGCGAGCCCGAGCGCCCCGCTCTGCGAGAGAAACCCCACCCGGCCGGCCGGCGGCGTGCGTGGGGCGAACGTGGCGTCGAGCCGCGCCTCCGGGTCGGTGTTGATGAGGCCCATGCAGTTCGGCCCCATCAGGCGCATCCCGCTCGCCCGGCAGATCGCGAGAAGCTCCGCCTGTCGCGCCCGCCCCGCCTCCCCGGCCTCGGCGAAGCCGGCCGAGATGACGACGAGCGCCCGCACGCCCTTGCGCGCGCACTGTTGGGCCACGGACGGCACGGCCGCGGCCGGGACGGCGACGATCGCCAGGTCCACCGGCTCGGGGATCTCCTCGATGGTGCGAAACGCCCGGACGCCCTCGATGACCGCAGCCGCCGGGTTGACGGGGTAGACGCGGTCGCGGCCGAAGCCGTAGGCGAGGAGGTTGTGGAAGATCTCGCCGCCGATCGTGCCGCGGCGGCGGGACGCGCCGACGACGGCGACCGCGCGCGGGTAGAAGAACGCGCGCAGGGCGCCCTGCGCGGCGATCTGGTCTCGCCGATCGAAGCGGAGCAGGGCGTCCTCCGTCAGCGCGGTCGGGAAGCTCACCAGCAGCTCCCACCCGGTGAAGCGGATGCTCGTCGGGAACCCCGCGTCGCGGAACACGTCCAGCATCTTGCGGTTGCGCGGGAGCACCAGGGCCTCGAACGTGGCGATCCCGTGGCTCGCCGCGATCTCGGCGAGGTGGCCGAGCAGGATCGTGCCGAGTCCCTGCCCCTGGTAGTCGTCGGCGATCGCGAACGAGACCTCCGCGCGGTCCCCGTCGGTGGCGCTGTACGAGGCCAGCCCGACGATCCGGTCGCCCGGCCCCGCGGTCGCCACGAGTCCGAACCGCCGCACGTAGTCCACGTCCACCTCGCGGCGCGCGCGGTCCACGAGCGCAGCGTCGGAGGTCGGCCCGAAGAACCGCAGCACCCGCGAGTCCTCGGACAGGCCCCACAGGAACGCGACGATCGACGCTTCGTCGCCGCGCCGGATTGGGCGGACGCGGACCGTGGCGCCGTTCCGGAGCACGACGTCGGCTTCGCGGTGTGCGGGATACGCGGGCACGTCGGTCGTTCTCACGGGGGTATTCTCCAGCGCGGATCACGCTCCTCGACTGCGGGCCGGCGAGCGCCACGCGCGGCACGCCGCGTGGGGGCGAGGCGACCCCGCCGGCGTCCGGACGGCCCCGGTGCTCTCCGGGTCCAGGGTAGCCGCTCGCCCGGCGAGGCGCTATCGGCTCGAGGCCCGATCTGCGCCCGGCGTTACTTCAGGGTCAGGAGGTAGGCGACGAGCGCCTGCAGGTCGGCGTCCGACAGCTTGTCGAACGCCGGCATGCTCGCCTGCGGGTTGGCGGACATCGGGTTGCGGATCAGCGTCGCGAGCCGGTCGGCGGTGTAGCGGCTCCCGACGTGCGTCAGCTCCGGGCCGAAATCCGTCCCTTCCCCCTTCACGACGTGGCAGCTCAGGCACTTGTTGGCGACGAAGACCTCGTGGCCGCGCTCGACGAGCGCCTGCGACGACCCGGAGGGAGGGGTTCGCGTGCCGGGAGGCTGCTGGACCGCGCCGAGGTACGTGAGCCCGGCGAGGGCGACCACGGCCACGCCCGCAGCCGCGATCGCGTAGGGCCGCCGGCGAGGCCGGCGCTCGGGCCGCTGATCGAGCAGCGGCAGGAAGAAGAGCAGCAGGACGACCGCGAGCGGCAGGACGACGACGCCGATCGGCTCCCAGACCGGTCCCTGGAAATACTTCAGCAACTGGAAGAAGAACAGGAAGTACCACTCCGGCCGCGGCACGTACGTCGTCGACGATGGGTCGGCCCGCACCTCGGTGGGGATGCCCCGGATGGCCGTGAGGCCGAACAGCACCAAGAGGGCAAGGAGCGACACGGCGAGGTCGTCGGCGAGCTGGTCGGGGTAGAACCGCTTCGTCTTGCGCACGGTGGCCTCGGCGCCGGGAGCGGGCGCGATGCCGTGCCGGTAGACGAGGTACAGGTGGAGGATCACGAGCGGCACGAGGAGCGCCGGGAGCAGCAGCACGTGGATCGCGTAGAACCGCGCGAGCGTGACGGGCCCGACCTCGGCCTCGCCGCGCACGAGCTGTAGGAGCCATCCGCCGATCACGGGGACGGTGCCGACGATCCTGGTGCCGACCACGGTCGCCCAGTAGGAGCGCTGCGTCCAGGGGAGCAGGTAGCCGGTGAACGCGAACGCCATGACGAGGAGGACGAGCAGCACCCCGGTCATCCAGGTGACCTCCCGCGGGGGTTTGTACGACCCCCACAGGAACACCCGCAGCATATGCAGGCCGACAACGACGACGAGGGCGCTCGCCCCCCAGTGGTGGAGGCCGCGCAGGACTCCACCGAGCACGACCTGGTTGGTGATGAACAGGACGCTGTCGTACGCGTGCTCCGGCGCGGCCGAGTAGTCCATGGCCAGGACGATGCCGGTGACGACCTGGACGACGAGGAGGAACAGCGTGGCGCTGCCCAGCGTGTGGGGCAGGCCCGTCTCCTCGGGCACGGTCCGGTTGAGGAACCCCCCGAACAGCGGCCCCCCGAGACGCTCGCGAAGCCACCCCTGCACGCGCGAGCCCACGCTCAGGTGCCTCCCCGGTGGAACGCCCCCATGTAGAGCACGCCGCCCTCCGTCTTGGTCTCGTAGTAGTCCAGAGGCCGCGGAGGGGGCCCGCCGACGACGGTGCCGTTGATGTCGAACTGGCCGTTGTGGCACGGGCAGATGAACCGGCGCGCGGCCGCGTCCCAGTGGTAGGGGCATCCGAGGTGCGTGCAGTGATTGTCGAAGATCACGAAGCGCCCCCCGGGGCGCTCCACGACCCAGACCTGCATCTCCGCGGTGACGTTCACCCATCCCTCCTGCGATGGGTGAACGTGATGCCCGAGTCGGGGCTCGGGCCCGAAGCTGGCGACCGGGCCGACCGCGACCCACTGGGCCTTTTCGCGGGGGCGGAGGGCCGGGGAGAGGAACGCCCCGACCACCGGGACGCCGACGAGCGCCCCGATCGCGCCGGCGAGCGCCCAAAACAAGCGGACGAAGAATCCGCGCCGACCGTCGGCGGCGCCGGCGGCCGAGGCCGTTTCGGCCATCTCGCCGGCCTCGCTACCTGCTCGTCTTCAGCGGCGCCGGCGGCGTGGGGGGCAGCTGATAGACGACGTAGGCATGCTGCGTCTTCACGTGGCATTGATTGCAGGCGTTGATGACCTGTGGCGCCAGGGACTGGTACTGCGACCAGTTCTTTGCCTTCGCGGCGGCTTCGAGCCTATCCAGGTAGTTGGACTCGAACGCCTTGAGGAGTGGGGCCCGGGCGGGCCTGGTCGTCTCGCCCACTTCCTGGATCTCCTTCATCTCGTCGATCATGTAGGCGGCCAGGTCCCAGTTGCCTCCCTTGGCCGCGTAGTAGGCGTTGGTAAACCGGGCGCCGTACTCCATCATGACCGTGCCCAGGCCCGGCTGGATATCCGCGAGCGTCTTCAATTGCTGGTCCGTCGTGCCCCGAAGCCAGCTCGTCCCCTGCGTGTAAGCGATCCCGGCCGCGAGCCCACAGGTCAACGCCAGAGCCACAGCAATCGTTACGCGACGCCGCATTGAGGTCTCCCCCCTGAGGGCCAGGCATTGGTCTCGGACGTCGAGCGTCCGGCACAGGATACCATGGCGGCGCATGGAGTACATTGTCGCAGGACAAGACCCCCGGATCCACTCAGAAGCAGGCCCCGCTGTCCCGCAGGTGGTGCCTGTGCGTACGGAGGGTGCGCTGGCCAGCTCCTCCGCGTCCACCCGACGCTGGAAGGCCGGTGTCCTCCGCGGCGACCTTCAGCTCATCGAGCCGCGGGATGAAGATCGTGTCCCGTGTCGCGCTCACAATTCCTCGGTGTTTCCAGCGGCCCAGGATCCGAGACAGAGTCGGGGGCGTCGTGCCGACGTATTCGGCCAAGTCCTGGCGGGGCAGCGCCACTGCCGCCTCCCCGGTGCTCCGGGCCAGCCCGACGAGGGCACGAGCCAGACGTTGCGCGACGGTCGCCGTGGCGAAGTCCTGGAGGCGTCCCCAGTCCGCCTCGATACGCTCGGCGATGCTCCGTAGTCCATTGAGCGCGATGGTGGGGAATGTCCGCATGAGCCGCAGCATCGTGGGCGCGTTCCACGTGAGGGCCTCGCCGTCTTCCGTCGCCCAGGCGGCGTAGAGGTTGGTCCCATGCAGAAGCGCGACGTATCCGAACACGTCTGGCGGCTGCAAGAATCCCAGAATCAGCTGGCGGCCTCTCGCGCCGGCCCGAACGAGCTTCACCTGTCCTCCGATGAGGACGTACACGGTCCCTGCCGGGTCGCCTTGGCGGAATACGACGCTGCCCTTCGCGATCCGGCACCGCCGCGCATCTCGATAGACAGCCCTCAGGTCGGCGATGGAGAGGGCGGCAAAGAGCGAGCACCGGCGCAACACCGCCACGTCACCGATCGGCGCGCCGGCCGCTGAGCTTGGACGCTCCGAGCGCCCTCTGTCCATCGCCGCTCCCTGGCTTCCGCCCCCACAGAGAGCGTAGTACCGGCGCAAACGTGCCACCATCGGGCCGCGACTGCATAGTCGAGTCCGTCGCGCTGAGGACGCGGAGCGCCTGCTCGGTGCCCTCAACACGCCCGCGCTGCCTCCCGGCGGACCTCGCAAGACGAGGTCCGATCACTCGTGCCGGGCCCGGGCTGGCGTCGGGCTTGCCGGGCGGCAGGGGCCCACCGCCGTGTCGAGGAGAGCGCGATGGGGTAGGGACTATGCGCGGCACCGTGGGCGAGCGCGCGGTCTTGGGACTGGCGCGGGTGGCGAAGTCACAGGCGGCGAGAGCGCACGGATCGTCGGGCTCGTCACCGTCTTTGGCCGGTTCACCGGACGTCTACCGTCGGCACCCTGCTCTCCGGAGCACGCTGCCCCGAAGTGCCGCGCCGACTCTCGCGTCCGCTCGAAACGGCGTTTGAGTCGGTGACTTACCGTCGGCCGCACGCTCTCACCCTGAACGATACACGCCGACCGCCACGGGCGCCATCGGGCGGACGATGTATTCTGGCGGCCCGGCCGCGCGCTCGCCGTTCACTTGACCACGAGCGTCGCGGTCATGCCGATCTCCTTGTGACCGGGCACGTCGCAGTAGATCGTGTACGTGCCCTTGCGAGCGGTCGCCGCGAGCGTCACTGCCTGGCCTGGCTTGATCAGCCCGCTCTTGACCCTCAGTGCGTCGATGACGAAGCTGTGCTCGATCGTCCCGCTGTTCGTGACGACGAACTGGATTCTGCCATCCTTGACCGTCAGCGCCTTCGGCGTATAGCCGAACTCCTTGGCCGCGAATCTCGCCTGCGCGGATCCCTCGCCGGCGGCAGGCCGCACCGGCCGCACGCCGACCGCGACGGCGAACGCCAGCACCCCGACCATGACGACGCTCCACGTCCTGTTCATCGTCCCCCTCCGGAGCACGCCAGCGCGAGCGGGAGCCCGCGCGTCTGGGCGTTAGCCTACCAATTCGCGGCGGCCCCGGCATCGGGTCCGGGCCCGATTCGCGGTCGGTGCCCGCCCCGATCCGTGCCGGCTTGGCCCCTCGCCCCGAAATACACGCTGCGCCCGATGGGGCGTCGCCCCGGGTCGCCGCCGCGACGTCTTTCCGCCGGGCTCGTTCGGCCGCTGATCCCGCCTCGGCGCGCGGTCAGACCGGTCGGACCCACCCGCGGGCCCGGGCGGTCTCCACCATCGCGTCCCGGGCCTCCGCGGGGACCAGCGCGATCTCGCCCGCACGGGCCACGAGCGCGAGGTAGTACACGCGCGCGGCCTGCTCGGCCGCGATGCAGCGATTCAGCGCGTGGCCGATGTCCTGGCCGACACAGAACAGCCCGTGGTTCTTCCACACGGCTCCGAACCGGTCGCCCATGGCGCGCACCGACGCCTGCGCGAATCCCTCCGTGCCGCTGTGCAGGCACGGCACCACCGCGAGGCCGCGGCCGCCGAAGAGGTACACGAAGTTTCCGAGCACGTTGGGAATCTCAGCGCCGATGACGCCCAGCGCGTTCACGTACGGGGGCTCGACGTGGATGCAGGCGCCTACCCCGGGGCGCGCCCGGTAGGTCAGGATGTGGACGGGAGTTTCGGACGACGGGTCGAGGGCGCCGTGCACCTTGCGGCCGTCGAGGTCGACCGTCACGATGTCCTCGGGGCGCATCTCCGCGTACGGCACGCTCGTGGGCGTGATGAGGATGTACTCCGTCCGCGGGATGCGCGCGCTCAGGTTGCCCTGGGCGTACGCGACGAGGTCGAGCGCCTCCGCCCGCCGCGCCGCGCTCACGAGCTGTCTGCGGAGCCTGGGGTCGTCGGGTATCATGGCTGTCCCTCCTGCTGGGCGACGAGGCGCCCGAATCGCTCGGATGCATCAGCCCATCGGGCGTGGTCGCGGGGCTCATAGACGACCGGCCACGCGGACCGCCGCGCCACGGCCCGGACGTCGCGCGGGTCGAGCCGGCCGAGCGCGCACGCCTGCGTCAGCACGTTGCCCATGGCGGTGGCTTCCACCGGCCCGGCCTCCACCGTCCGCCCGGTCACGTCCGCGGTCAGCCGGCAGAGCAGCGCGTTGCGGGCGCCGCCGCCGACGATGTGGACGACCGGGGTCGGCCGGCCGAGGATCCGGTCCAGCCGGTCCAGCACCCAGCGGTACCGCAGGGCGAGGCTCTCGATGATGCAGCGCACCAGCTCGCCGCGGGTCTGGGGGACCGGCTGCCCGGTCTCCCGGCACGCCCGGCGAAGCCGTGCCGGCATGTCCCCGGGGCCGAGGAATCGCTCGTCGTCGGGATTGACGAACGCCCCGACAGACGACGCCGCCTCGGCCTCGCCGACGAGGGCGTCGTAGGAGACGTCCTCGCCCTCGGCCGCCCACCAGCTCCGGCACGCCTGCAGCAGCCACAGGCCGGTCACGTTCTTGAGAAAGCAGACGCGCCCCAGCGCGCCGCCTTCGTTCGTGAAGCCGTGCGCGAGCGCTTCGGGCGTCACCACGGGCCGCCCGACCTCCGTCCCGACGAGCGACCAAGTGCCGGAGCTGATGTAGGCAAAAGCGGGGTCCTCGGCCGGGACCGCCGCGACCGCGGAGGCGGTGTCGTGGCACGCCGCCGCGATGACCCGCAGGTCTCCGCAGCCGGCCCCCTCCGCGATGCCGCGGCGCAGCGGCCCGAGGACGGTCGCGGGCGCGAAGACCCGTGGGAAGATCCGTGGCGGGATGCCCAGCCGTTCCACTAGGTCCACGGCCCACGCTCCCGTCCGGAGGTCGTAGCACTGGCTCGTGGTCGCCTCCGTGAACTCGCACCCGACCTCGCCGGCGAGCCAGTAGTTGAAGAGGTCGGGCATCATGAGAAGCGTGGCCGCCGCCTCGAGCGCGGCCGCTCGCGCCCTGGCCATCGCGAAGAGCTGGAAGAGCGTGTTGATCCGCATCGGCTGACCGCCGGTCCTGCGGAACAGCTCGTCGCGGGTGATCAGGCGGAGCGCATCGTCCAGGATCCCCTCGGTTCGCCGGTCCCGGTAGTGATAGGGATTGCCGAGGAGAGCGCCGTCGCGGTCCAGCAGGGCGAAGTCGACGCCCCACGTGGCCACGCCCATGCCCGCGAGCGGGCCGTCGCGGGCCGCCCGCCGGAGCCCGGCGGTGAGGTCGTGGAACAGCCGCAACGCATCCCAGTGCAGGCCGTCCGGCAGGGCCACCGGCTCGTTGGGGAAGCGGTGCCCGTCGCGGAGCGCCACGGCGCCGTTGCTCAGCACGCCCACGATGCAGCGTCCGCTCTCGGCCCCCAGGTCCACCGCAAGGAACCTCTCGCCGCCGATGGGTGGGTCCCTCCCGGGTTGGGCTACGCGCGCAGGAGCCGGCGAAGGACGATCGCCAGGACCAGGATGGTGCCCCACAGCGCGTTGGCGAGGTAGGCGCTGAGGCCCAGGAAGTTGAATCCCGTCGCCACGATCTGCAGGATCACGATCGCCGCCAGCACCTCGAGCACCGAGCCGGTCCCCCCGGCCGGGTCGACCCCGCCGAGCACGCAGATCAACACGGTGAGCAGCAGGAACGAGGATCCGTAGTCCGCTTGCGCGGCGTTGAACCGTGAAGCCATCACGAGCGCGGCGATCCCGGACAGCACCCCTGACAGCACGTACGTCCGGAACAGCGCCCGGCGGGTATCGACCCCCGAGAACAGCGTCGCGATGGGATTCGACCCCAGCATGTACAGCGTGACCCCGAACGCCGTGCGGCGGAGCAGCACCCCGACCCAGGCGAGACACGCCGCGAAGATCACAAACGGAAGCGGCACCCCGGCGATAGTGCCGGTGCTCAGGGCGAGGAACTGCGGGGGGAAACCCGACAGCACGGTGCCCCTCGTGAGGACGAACGCGACGCCCTGGAACAGGATCATCGTGGCCAGCGTGGCGATGATCGGGGAGATGTCGAGCGCCGCGATCAGCAGGCCGTTCACCGCGCCCGCCAGAGCGGACGTGGCCAGCGCGGCCGGCACCGCCACCCAGGCGGCGTACGGCACGTGCCACCGGACCAGGAGCAGCGCGGCGACGATCCCGGAGAGGTTCGCGATCGAGACGATGGACAGGTCGATGCCGGCCGTGATCATGGGCGGTACCTGCGCGAGCGTAAGCAACGCGAGCAGCGGCATCTGGAACGCCATCGCTGCGAGGCTGCCCGGCGCCACGAGCCGTCCCCCGGTGAGCACCGCGAGCAGCGCGATGACCAGCCCTAGCATCGCGGCGAGGATCGCCACCTCGCTCGGGGCGGCGCGGCGGAGGGCGCGGAGCGGGATCATGACGCGCCCCGCGCCCGTGTCGTGCGCCGGCGCTGGGAGGCCATCAGGCCGGCGGCGGTCGCGATGATGACGCCGATGGCGACGTTGTGCCAGTAGGACGGGACCCGGGTGAGGATCAGGCCGTTGGTCACCACCGCGACCAGCAGCACGCCCAGCACCGTGCCGGACACCGTTCCCGTGCCGCCGGAGATGCTGGCCCCGCCGAGGATCGCCGCAGCCAGCACGTCGAGCTCGCGTCCGACGATCGCGTTCGGCTGGACGATCTGCGCGAGCTGGGCCTGCACGAATCCGGCGACGGCGGCCAGGAACCCCATATAGCCGTAGACGAAGGCCAGCAGCCGGGGCACGCGGACCCCGGCCCGCCGCGCCGCCTCGGGGTTCCCGCCCATCGCGTAGACCTTGCGCCCGACCACGAGGTGCGTGAGGATGAACCAGGTCAGCGCGATGGCCCCCGCCCAGAACAGACTGAGGACGGACAGGCCGGACGGCGTGCCGGCGCGGTCCACGACGCGGATGATCTTCGTGACCGCGAACGCCTGGAAGGAGGCGGGCAGGTTGTAGATCCACGCCCCGCCGGTGACGAAGACGAGCAGACCGTAGAAGATGTTCAGGGTCGCGATCGTGATGATGACGGGGTGCACCTGTGTCAGGTGCACGAGGCCGGCGTTCACCAATCCGAGCGCGATCCCGACCGGTAGCGGGATCAGGAACGCCACGAGCACGCTCCCGATCTGGTAGGTGCTGATGATCCACCCCATGACGTACTGGGCGACCGTGGCAATCGCCGTGAACGAGACATCGATGCCGCCCGACACGAGGACGACCAGCTCTCCGAGCGCCATGATGCCGAGGAACGTGTAGTTGGCGAGGAGATCGAACAAGTTCTCGAGCGTGAGGAAGCGACGATTGAGAGCGGTCAGGAACACGGCCAGGATAACCAGCACCGCCACGAGGTAGAGCTCGACCCGGCCCAGGACCTTACGGCCGGCGGCCCGCATGCGCGGGGTCGCCCCGGTTGCCGGGCCGCCGGCCTGGGCGAGGGGGACCGGTCGTCCCATCGCCGGCCGGCTACCCCGCCACGCGCCGGGACAGCTCGCCCTCGTCGACCGCGAGGCTGTCGAACTCGGCGACGATACGCCCCGCCTTCATGATCACGATGCGGTGGCAGATGGACAGGACCTCCTGGATCTCGTCGGAGATCAGAAGGATGCCGACCCCCTGACGGGCCAGGCCGCGGATGATCTCGTAGACGTGCTCTTTGCTGCTGACGTCGATGCCCGCGGTGGGGCAATCCAGGATGAGCACCTTCGGCCGGCGCTCGAGCCACTTCGCGATCACGACTTTCTGCTGGTTGCCGCCGGAGAGCACCCGCACCGGCACGCCGGCCGACGGCGCCTTGATGTTATAGGCCTCGAGCGCGGCCACCGCCAGGGCGTCCCGCCGTCGCACGCTCAGCAGCCCCAGGCGTCCCACCACCCGGTCGAAGGCCGTCAGCAGGAGGTTGTTGGCGATCGACTGGTTCAGCACGACTCCCTGTCGCAGTCGATCCTCGGGCACGAGCGCGATCCCGGCGCGAATCGCGTCCGCGCTGGAGTGAAGCGCAAGCGGCTCCCCCGCGAGCGTCGCCGTCCCCGCGTCGGGCGGGTTCATCCCGAACAGCGCGAGCGCCAGCTCGGTGCGGCCGGAGCCGAGTGGTCCGATGACGCCCAGGATCTCGCCCGCGTGCAGGGTCAGGCTCACGTCGGCGAACTCGCCGCGCTTGGTGAGGTGGCGGACCTCCAGCACCGCCGGCCCCGGCGCCACCGGTTCAGGGCGGCTGACCGAGACTTCCCGGCCCACCATGAGGCAGACGAGGGCCCGGCGGTCGATCTCCCCCCGCGGGAAGGTGCCCGCCGTCCGCCCGTCCCGGAACACGGTCACGGTCTGCGCGACGGCCAGGATCTCGTCGAGCTTGTGGCTGATGAACAGCGTGGCGACGCCGTTCTCCCGCAGGTCTCGGATGACGCCCATGAGCCGCTCGACCTCGCGGCGCGTCAGCGACGACGTCGGCTCGTCCATGATGATGAGCTTCGCGTCGCTGGCGAGGGCCCTCGCGATCGCGACGAGCTGGCGGTCCGCCAGGGGCAGCGCGCCGAGCGGCGCGTCGAGGGGGAGCGCCACCCCGATGCGGTCGAGCCCGGCAGCGGCGAGGCGCCGCACGTCCCCCCAGCGCACGAGGCGGCGGCCCGGCTCCATGAAGTAGGCGGTCGCGACGTTCTCGGCGACCGTGAGGTTGGGGAACAAGGACAGCTCCTGGTGGACGACCTGGATGCCCCGGCGCAGGGCCTCGTCCGGTGTCAGGTGCGGGACGCGCTCGCCGGCGATCTCGATCTCGGCACCCGGGTCCGGCTGGACGACGCCGGTGATGATCTTGACGAACGTGCTCTTGCCGGAGCCGTTCTGCCCGACGAGGCAGTGGATCTCGCCTCGCCCGACCGTGAGGTCCACGGCGTCGAGCGCCAGCACGCCGCCGTACCGCTTGGTGACGCGCCTCGTCACCAGGAACTCGTCCACGCTGCCTGCCGTTGTCACGGCGGCCGCAGGGCCGCCAGCTAGAATCCGAACTTCGCGGCCTCCGCCGCCGTCGTCGCGAAGACCGCCTTGTTCACCGTCACATCCTTGCCGCGGATCGCGATCGGCCCGAGCCCCGGGATATTCATGCCGGGCGCGAGCTTCTTGCCATCGAGCATTTGCTTGGCGACGTAGACCATCCCGACCCCCGCGTCGGCCGGGTCCCAGAGCTGGAGCCACTTGAGCGATCCATCCCGCAGATACGGGACCGCGGTCGAGGGAATCGCGCTGCCGCCCGCGATGAGACGCGCCTGCAGGCCCTTCTCCCGGACGGCCGCCGCGGCGCCGATCGGCCCCAGGCTTCCCCAGCCGATCACCGCGCGCAGCTTGTCGCCGTACGTCGTGATCAGATCCAGCACCGCCTTGCGGGAATCGTCCGCGCTCTCCGCGGTCGGGAGCCGCGTCGTCAGCTCCTTGAGCATCGGGAACTTCTCCTTGATGTACGCGGTGGCCGTATCCGCCCAGAAGTTGTGCAGGGGAACGGTGAGGCCGCCGACGAGCTGCACGTATCCGCACGGGCTGGCCGGCGTGCACTGGACCCCCATCTTCTTCACGTTCGCAACGATCTGGTCGACCGCGAGCTTACCGTACGCGACGTTGTCGATCGTCTCGATGTCATAGTCGACCGCGCCGGTCTCGAAGGGGTTCTCGTGCGTGACGATCGCGATGTGCCGTGCGCGGGCCTTCTCGAACACGGGGGTGAGCGACTTGGCATCCGTGGGCACCACCGCGATCGCCGGCACGCCCTTGTTCAGGAGATCTTCCACCATCGAGACCTGCGAGGCGGCGTCGGCCTTCGACGGCCCGACGAGCGAGGCCTTGATGCCCAGCTGCTTGCCGGCCCGCTCCACCCCCACCGCCATGCGGTTGAACCACGGAATGCCCGCGATCTTCACGACGACCACGACTTCCTTGCGCATCTGGCCGACCGCTGTCGGTGGGGCCGCTAGCGTGAGCCCTGCGAGCACCGCCGCGAGCGCTCCCGCGAGGAGTCTGGCCACACGCGCCGCGCTGAACCGCATCCCCTCTCACCTCCTCATGTGAGTCAGGCCCGTCCCACCGTGCACACCGGCCCGGTGGGTCGGCGCCTCCCTACGGTCGTGCCGATCATTGCACCAGTTTCGTGGCCCCTCGACGCTCCCCTCTGTGTCGACGGCGCTTGATGCGGCCTACCGAGGGGCCCAGGAGTGCCACACCCGTGGCACCCGGGGCCCGGTTCCGATGAGCTCCCGCGCAACGCGGTGCTCATGGGCACGTCCGTGACCGACGGGTCGGGGCTGGCCGTGGTCTTCGCCACCGGCGTGCGGGCCCGGTCCGACCGGATCGCCTGGGTCGGGCGGCGCGGGCCGCCGGCCGCTTCCCCGTGCCGGCGGAGCCCGCGGTGGTCGCGGCCTGAGGGCGGGACAGGCCTTGACAGACGAGGCCCGCTGCGCGCGGATCGACGCCGTGCACGCACGGCCACAATGCGGCGCACGGACGCGCGTGTGCGCGTCCGTGGGCGTGCGGCGTGTTACGCAGGTCCTTCCGCCTCCATGGGCTGGTTCATCATGCGGAGCATCGCGGGCCCTCCGGTGCGCAAGAAGCGCCAGACGAGGACCGCCGCCAGGACCAGGAAGAGGATGTTGAGGATCGCGGTGGAGTTCCACGTGAGGTGCGGCTCCGCCACGATGGCGTGGCGCGCGGCGGGAGCGAGCCCCGCGGCACGGAAGAGAAATTCCACCAGCAGCCCGGCGGCCGCCATCGCCGCGTACGATGTGCCGAGCAAGTAGAGCGCCACGCGAGGGCCATAGTACCTGCGGTAGATGTCGAGGATGGGCAAGACGATCAGGTCGGCGAAGATGAACGACACCACGCCGCCGAAGCTGATCCCGCCGTTCCACAGGACGGCGGCGAGCGGCACGTTGCCAACGGAGCACACGAAGGAGACGATCGCCACGAGCGGCGCGACCAGCGGGCTCCAGAGGAGGTTCCCCAGTGGATAGCGGACCAGGAAGAAGCTCCGCCACCAGGCGTCGGGCACCCAGGCGGCGAGCGCCCCGGCGATCAGCAAGCCCCCCGCGATATCCACCCAGACGGCGGCCCAGTCCATCACGAAATAGTGGCTGACAGCCGTCACCCCCTCGGGCGACGTCAATCGCGTCAACAGCGGCCGGTCATCCACCACCGACATGTCCATCTGCGCGTGCCCCTCCATCCGGCCCACGAGGCCCGTGTCGGCGTGCCGGCGGGCCTCGTCGACGAGCGGCGGCGGCAGGGTCGTGCGGAAGACCAGCCACAGGATCGCGATCATGATGGGCCCGCCGATGAACTCGGCCAGGGTGAACTGCCAGCCCAGCAGGACCGCCATGATGATCCCCAGTTCGATCACGAGGTTGGTCGAGGCGAACTGGAAGACGATCGAGGCGGTGAAGCTGGCGCCTTGCGGAAGAGCGAGCGGGCGAGCGCCACAGCGGCGTAGGAGCAGGAAGACGAAGCGAACCCAAACAGGCTCGCCAGGCTGACGCACCGCAGCGAATCGTCGCCGAGCAAGCGGGCCATCTGTCGCTTTGAGAAGAACGCCTGCACTGCGGCGGAGAGCGCAAACCCCAGGATCAGCGACCACAGGATCTCCCAGAACATCGCAAACGCCAGGCCGAGGGCGTGGAGGAGTGCTCCAAGGACGGGGGCGGCCCACACGTTCATGGCATCTCCCCTCGGGCGCCTCAGATCCCGGCGCCGGTGGCGAGCGCAACACGGGCCGGCCGGCGCGACAACCCGATCGCCATCCCAGCGTACTGCGGGATACGCCCATGCTATCATGGCGCTCTGGCAATCGCACTGCGCTGTGCCTGGCGGCGGGCGGGCCGGATCGCGCTGCTCGAGGACGGGGCCGGATTCTGGTGGGCGGTCAGGAACACGCGCCCGCGGATGGTGGTGGTCGAATCCGCCCTCGTGGGCCGCCGGGAGACGCGCCCGGCATCTCTGCGGGCCCGACCTACGTCCCGGCGGCGCATCGCGAGGCCGGGCGGCTCGGGCAGCTCCGCGGGTGACTCGCGCCACAATCAGGTCGCCGCCCGATTCTGCGACCGCGCGGTCCTCTGGTATAGAGAGAGGGAAGGTAACCGATCGATTCCAGGGCCGCGCTGTCAGCGCTATCGCGACCTGGCGCGGCCGGGGGGGGACGACATGAAGGCCTCGGTCCTGCACGAGGAGCTCCAGAACGTTACCTTCAGGATCCACGGGCGGCGCATCCCCACTGCCCGGTCCGTGGTTCTGGTCGGCTCGTTCAACCGGTGGGACACCTCGGCGCACAAGCTGACCCGCGGCCCGGACGGCTGGTGGACGGTCTCGCTGACGCTCGGGCCGGGAACCTACACGTACCTCTTTCTGGTCGACGGCGTGCCGTGGAACGATCCCGAGGATGACGGGCGCGTGGCGAGCGAGTGGGGAGGCCAGTACTCGGTTCGCGTCGTGAAGGCCTGGCGCGGCGAGCGCCGCGAAACGCCGTCAGCTCAGATCGCGTGAGGAGGCTGCGAGCCGGCGTGGGGCGGCATGTCTCCGGCGCGCTCCCCGGGGCCGCCATCCGGTGGGGGACCGATTGTGGTGGGCTGCGCGCGGGAGGCGGGAGGGGCCGGCCGCGCTCCGTGCGGTCCGGACGGGGCGGCGGCGGGGAGGGGGAACTCGGCGAGGACCTCGGTCCCGCTGCCGGGCCTCGAGGCGATGCGGACGCGGCCGCCGAGCAGCGCCGCCCGTTCCTGCATCCCGCCGAGGCCGGCCCCACCGCGCAGCGGGTCGACCGACCGGACGCCGTCCACCTGGAACCCGCGGCCGTTGTCCCTCACCCGGAGGCGCACCTGCCCGTCCGCGAGGGTGAGCTCCACGTCCACCTCGGTGGCCCCGGCGTGCTTGACGACGTTCCAGAGCGCTTCCTGCGCGATCCGGAACACGGCGGTCTCCAGCATCGGGTCGAGCCGCCTGTCCCCGAGCTGGACATGGAGGCCCACGGCGAGCCCGCGCGCCGCGAGCTGGTGCTGGACGTACCACCGGAGCGCGGCCGCCAGCCCCAGGTCGTCGAGGACGGTCGGACGCAGGTCGTAGATCAGCTTGCGGACTTCCTCGAGGGTCGCCTCGGCGAGTCCCCGGAGCCGGGCGAGCTCCGCCGCGGTCTCGGTCTGCCCCTGCTCGGCGCGGGCGCGCACGCGGTCGATGGTGAGGATCAGGGCGGTGAGCGCCTGACCGGTCTCGTCGTGCAGCTCGCGGGCGATGCGACGCCGCTCGTCCTCGTGGGCGGTGAGCAACCGCTTGATGAGATCGCTCCGGACGCGTTCCTTTTCCTGCAGCTCGTCGAGCAGGCGGGCCCGCTCGATCGCGAGGCCGACCTGGCTTCCGACCGTCGCGAGGAGCGCGAGCTCGCGCTGGCTGAATAGCCGTCCGGACGGGAGCTGGAGGTTCATCAGGCCGGCGATCCCGGTCGAGCTGCGCAGCGGCACGCTCGCGTGCTGGGCCCGGACGCCGACGCGCTCCAGCCGCAGGCAGTTCACGATGTTCACGGGCTGCGTGAGCTGGCCCGCCTGCAGGAGATCCAGGCACCGGCACGGCCCGCGCATCGCCGCCCGCTCGTCCTGCTCGAGCGCGCGGGGCAGGTGGTACGCGGTGGCGAGCTCGTACGCGCCGTTCTCCTGGTTCCGGAGGAATACCCAGCCGGTGTGCAGCTGCAGGAGGCCGCCGACCCGCTGCAGGACCTCCGCGAGAAGCTCACGGGGCGGACGCGCCTGCTGCAGCAAGGCGCTGATGCCGCTCAGGACCACCAGCCGCTGCGCGCGCTGCAGGGCCCTCATCACGATCCCCGCCCCGAACACCAGCATGCAGAGGCCGCCGAGGAGCTCCGAGACGGCGACCACCTGGGAGGTGCGCGCCAATCCGGCCCACGCGATGAAGTTCGCGCCGGTGAGGAGGAGGCCCGCGCCCACCGTTCGCGTCGCCGGATCGTCCAGGATCTGCTCGGCCCGCCGGTAGCCCTCCGCGGCCAGGAGCAGGGCGGCGCCCGCGCCGAGGCCGGCCAGGAGGCTGGCCGAGGCCGCGTCGCCCCGTCCGATCAGCAGGACGAGCACCGCGGCGAGCAGCAGCCCGCCGAAGCCGAGGAGGCCGACCAGCGTGACGCCGCGCGCGCGGGGATCCCGCGCGACCGCGCCGGTGATGAAGAAGCCGGCGCCGGCCAGGAGGAGCGCGCTGCGCACCACCAGCGCGGGGATCGCCTGCGCGCTCGATCCGGCCCACGCCTCCACCCCCGCGCGGGCCGCCAGGACCGCCGCGCCCGCCATCCACCAGGCCACGTAGCGGGAGCGCGTTTCGAGATAACTCGCGGCCAGCAGCAGCACCACCGCGACGTGGATCCCCACGGCGATGCCGATGACGACCGGGGTGAGGGAGGGCTGCACCACGAGAATTATAGCAGGCGGGGGAGCCGCGTCGGCCTTCTCGCGGCCGCGGAGGTGTCCACTGGAGACCCGACGACGGATCGGTGCGTGGCCTGATGGGCTCGCACCGCGGCGGCGTCTACACTTGCGGTGGAGGTGAGCACGATGGCACGGATCGTCGTACGGGGCACCGCGATCGAGGATCCGCCGCTGGCGCGGTTCCTCTTCAGCAACACCGGGATGGCCTGGTTCTGGCTCATCGTGCGGGTCTGGCTGGGCTATCAATGGTTCGAGGCCTCTCTCCATAAGCTCGCGAGCCCGGCGTGGATGCAGACAGGCGCCGCCGTGAAGGCCTACTGGGAGCGCGCGGTCGTGATCCCGCCGCAGGGACAGCCGCCGATCGCGTTCGGCTGGTACCGCGACTTCATCCAGTACCTGCTCGCGACCCACAGCTACACGTGGTTCGCCAAGGTCGTGGCGGTGGGCGAGCTGGCCGTGGGGATCGCGCTCGTCCTGGGCGTGTTCGTGGGCTTCTCGGCCTTCTTCGGCGCCCTGATGAACTGGAGCTACCTGATGGCCGGCACGGCGAGCACCAATCCGGTGCTGTTCGTGGCCGCGATCCTGCTCATGCTGGCCTGGAAGGTCGCAGGGTATATCGGGCTCGACTACTACCTGCTGCCGCTGCTCGGGACGCCGTGGCGGCCGGGCCGGATCTTCGGGGGGCCCCGCCGGGCCCACCCGGCGCCCGCGTAAGCCGCAGCCGGCGGGCGCGGCGAGAGGCTCCAGGGGGGACCGGGGGACCCGGCCCCCCTCGGCCTCATCGTCGTTATGCACGGTCGTGCGCGCCGCCGGGAAGGCGCCGTATCCCTCACCCTGGTGGTCCCCCCGTCCGCCTCCGCCGAGGTCCCGCCGGGGACGGCGCCGTAGTGAAGTAAGCAACGGACCTACGGCGTGCTTCCCGCCGGGCGGGCGTTTGCCGCCCGGGGACCGGTGGTATCGGAGGACGGGAGGGCCTCTCTGGTGCTTCGGACTCGCGGGCCATCGGTGTTGCGGCTCGTCGGCGAGCGGCTGAGATCGACACCCATGTCCTTCCTCGTGCCGCTCATCGCATGGTCGTCGGCGTGGAAGGGACTCGCCCTGTGGCGGGCGGCGCGGGAACGACAGTGGGCGTGGTTCGCGGCGCTCCTCGCGGTGAACACCGGCGGAGCGCTGGAGATCGCTTACCTGGCGCGCTTCGCCCCACGCCCTCGCGCTCAGAGGCCCAGGCGCGCGGCGCCGCCGCAGCACCCCCGGATGCCCGCCGTGAGCGGGGTGAGCAGGCCGGATAGCACGACTCCACCCGGAGAGGAGACCACAGCGATGCCGGACATCACGCGGAAGGACCTCAAGAAGCTGGCGGCCCAGTTGATCGTCGAGACGTACACCGACCATGGGGTAGGCGGGCTCGACGGCCTCACCCGGGACTTTCCGCGGATCGCCCAGACCCTGAGCGACCTGGTCGCCGCGGCCGACGCCCTGGCGCCCGGCCGCGCGATGGGCGGGGAAGAAGAGGACGACGACTGACGGGAACCCGCGACGCCCTGCACGGTCCGTCGGCCCACCGCGGTGATCCCTTGGCCGCTCAGAGGCGCGTGATGAACATCCTCGTGCTCAATGCGGGAAGCTCCACGCTGAAATTCCAGCTGATCGAGGCGTCGCCAGACGCGGGTGATGCGGGGCGCGCGCGGCGTCTGGCGCGCGGGATCGTGGCGCGCATCGGCGGTGCCGCGTCGCTCTCCGGGAGCGGGCCCGACGGACGCCACCGCGAGGAGCACGCGTCGATCCCCGACCACGGCGAGGCGGCGCGCGCGGCCCTGGGCTGGCTCGGGTCGATGGGGGCGGGCGGCGCCCTCCGCGTCGATGGGGTGGGACACCGGATCGTCCACGGCGGGGACCGCTTCGCGGAACCCGCCGTGATCGACGACCGCCTGCTCGACGCGCTCGGCGCGCTCTCGTCCCTCGATCCGCTGCACACCGAGCCCGCGCTCCGTGTCATCCGGGCCGCCCGCGCGGCCCTGGGCCCTGGCGTGCCGATGGTGGCGACGTTCGATACGGCGTTTCACCGCACGCTGCCCGCGCGGGCGGCCCAGTACGCAATCC
The DNA here is from genome assembly GCA_021324295.1 of Bacillota bacterium. Taxonomy (GTDB): domain Bacteria; phylum Sysuimicrobiota; class Sysuimicrobiia; order Sysuimicrobiales; family Segetimicrobiaceae; genus JAJPJJ01. Next base: position 1,518 of record JAJPJJ010000110.1, on the reverse strand, counting down.
CGCGGGATCTGGCGGTCCGGCATGGTATCCGCCGGTACGGGTTTCATGGCTTCGCACACCGCTCCATGGTGGAGCGCTACGCCGTCCTCACCGGCCGGCCGCTCGCCCGGACCACGGTGATCACGCTCCAGCTCGGGAACGGCTGCTCCGCCGCCGCCGTCCAGGGTGGGCAGTCGGTGGACACCTCGATGGGCCTGACGCCGCTCGAGGGCCTCATGATGGGGACGCGGTCCGGCGACGTCGACCCCTCGCTCGCCGGGTGGCTGGCGCGCCGGGAGCGCGCGACCGTCGAGGAGGTGGAGGCGTGGTTGAACGCTCGCTCGGGCCTTCTCGGAGTCTCAGGGCGCTCGTCGGATATGCAGGACCTGCTGGAGGCGGAGCGGCGGGGGGACGCCCAGGCGGGGCTGGCGGTGGAGATGTTCTGCTACCGCGCCAGGAAGTACATCGGGGCCTATCTCGCTGCCCTGGGCGGGGCCGACGCGGTGATCTTCGGAGGCGGCATCGGGGAGCACGCTCCATCGGTCCGCGCGCGGATCTGCGCCGGCATGGAGTGGTGCGGCCTCAGGCTCGACGAGGGCCAGAACGAAGCCGCGGTGGGCAGAGAGGGCCGGATCAGCACACCCGCGTCCACGCTCCACGCCTATGTGATCCCGGTCGACGAGGAACTCCTGATCGCTCGCGACACCGTCGCCTGCCTGAGCCGTCTCTCCCGGGAGGGCCAAGGGCACGGCGGCGGAGCCGGCTGACCTTGCCGCGTTCCCGATTCGAATGGTAGACGACGTCGGGCGGCCGACGCGAGGCCGCGCGTCTCCGGGCGCTCCGCCCCGCGGGGCTGCGGGCGCCGGAGCGGAGCCTCGTGACGCCGCGCCCCCCGCGGCCGGCGGCCCGCTGGCATTTACGTTCGGCAGCTGGTTCACCTGGACGGCGGTGGGGCTGGCGTTCCCGTCCCTCGGCATCTTGCTGGTCTTCGTATCCGGGCTCCTCGCCGAGGGCGCCTACGAGGCGTTCCCGGCCTTCGCCGCCACGCACGTCGCGACCCTCGGGTGGGCCACGATGACGATCATGGGCGCGGCGATGCAGATGGCCCCTGCGCTCCTGGGTGCTCGGGTCCGCGGTGAGCGCACGATCCCGTGGCTGTATACCCTGTTTGCGCTGGGCGTCCTCGCGCTCGTGGCCGGCTTCGCCGCCGGCCGACCGGCGTGGGCGGTCGCCGGCGGGGTCGGTGTCAACCTGGCGTCCTGGTGGTTCATCGCGTTGCTCGCCGCGACCCTGACGTCGGCGGGCCCCCGGCGCGCCGTCCTCAGCCCGCACACCTTGGTTGCGCTGCTGTGCCTGCTGCTCGTGCTGCTGTGGGGCCTGGCGCTCGCCGCGAACCTCCGGTGGGGCCTGTGGCCCGGGCTCCTCATGGCCCATCGTGGGCTCCTCGTCCACCTGAGCTTGGGGCTCGGCGGCTTCCTCGGGCTGATGGTCGTGGGCACCTTCTATCGTCTGGTGCCGCTCGTGCACGGTGCGCGGGTG
>JAJPJJ010000079.1 GCA_021324295.1 Bacillota bacterium | reverse complement strand
TGCTTCCCCCTCCCTTGAGACCGCGCTTGGTCGCACGTGCTCAAGGATAGGGATCGGGTACCTTGCCTTCAACTTATACGGCTATCCCGGTTTCGCCTGAAGAACCTCAAATACTGGCCCGAGCTCCAGCACACACCCCGGAAGCTCCGGATCCAGTGCGACACGATCGGGGTTGTCGTGCCGCTCGGGCTTCCTCTCCGGGCGATACACCTCCACAGTCAGGGCAGAGGGATTAATGAGCACACCGATCCCGGCACCGTTCCGGATGTACGCCGCCATCTTCTCCCGCGGCTCTGAAACGATCTGCGATGGAGAGCGGATTTCGAAGACGGCATCCGGGCAGAGGGGGACAAACCCCTCTCGTTCCTCCCGACTGAGGGCTTCCCACCGCTCCCGCCGCATCCAGGAGGCATCAGGGGACAGCAACGATCCGTCCGGGAGCCGAAAGCCGGTGGACGAGCCAAAGACCATGCCGAGGCGAGCGTGCTCGTTCCAGGTCTCCAGCTGGTAGGCGACCTTCAGACTGCGCCGTCCGCTTTCTCCTCCCGTGGGACCTACCACCAGCCTCCCGTCTGAGGTCCGCTCGAACTGGTAGCCGGGGTTGCGCTCCGAGAAGCGCAACAACTCCTCATCGGTCACCGGACGCAACAGGTCTAGAAGAATCGTCATCTTCCGTCACGCCTGCCCCGCGATGGGGCGTTCTCAAACGGGAGAGCTCCCTGTGGACGTCGATACGGACATCCTCCGCCGTTCGCAGAGACGCTCATATTTTGTCCTTCTGTGCTCGCTGACCATCTCCTGTCCCCCGGCTCTAGCTGGTGCTCGGGCGCGCCGCCCGCCGAGGCGCCGGAGGTTTCCGTGTGCTTCCGCCAGGTGGGCGAATACGAGCGGGCTGGGCGGGCTGCGCGGGCTACAGGGATCTGCTGTACATCGCGCAGAGCCGCGGCGGGCTCGTGATCAGGTATGCTCAAGTGGTGTGGAAACGGGAGGGGCGGTCGGTTACCCGCTTGGTGACCAAACCAAGACCGGGTTGAGAGCCCGGAAGGAGGGGCACCGCCGCCGCGCACCGGCACACCACAGTCGCGCCTACGTCGTCAAGCGTCGTCTGGGACAATCTGGCAGCCTGGGTCCGCGAGCAGCTCCAGGCTTCATTCCAATGCCTCCGGGCCAAATGCCACCCGAGTCAGTGGCCCGTCAGAGGGCGCTGGACGTGCGCGGTGGGATCCTCGACGACTACGTCAAGCTCGGGACCGAACTCTGAATGATCGGCCCTGTCGCCGGGGTGTGCGAACGACTCCCGCAGACCACGCCCAAACAGGTGTGCTGGTGCCACCAGATCACGCGGCCGCCACAGCAGGAATTGTCTGTCGTCTGCCGAACGCTGCCAGTACGGTATCGCATTGGTCGTAGCAACAGACGACGCAGCACGACGGACGCACCGTGGCAGGATCGTTCGCAGCAGGCGTTCCCGGCCCGCGACCCCCTTCCCTCACCCACGGAACCGGCCCCCGCGCCGCCCGCGGCGCAGCGCTTCGAGCTGCGTGAACCGAGTTTCATGAGCTTCCTTTGGCCTGACGCGCTGCTCGGCTATCTCGTGGTCCCCATGGTCGTGGCTGGATACGTCTGGAGCGTGCGGCAGCCGGCGCGCGCGCGCATCCACTTCCCCGGCGTCGATCTCGCAGCCCGGGCCGCCGGGGCCGGGAGTCCCGTGCACCGCCACATCCCTGCGGGGCTCTACCTGTCCACGCTGTGCGGCGTGATCTTCGCCCTGGCGCGGCCTGTGGCACCGCTTCCGCTCCCCGACAATCGTCCGACGGTGATACTGAGCGTCGATACAAGCAGCAGCATGGCGGCCCGCGACGTCGTCCCGAGCCGGATCGAGGCGGCCACGCAGGCGGCAGCGAGGTTGGTGCGGGGGTTGCCGCGCGGGGCGAAGGTCGGCCTCGTGACGTTCAGCACGGACGCGCATCTGATCGTGCCGCCGACGGAGGATCGTGATCGCGTGATCCAGGCCCTCCAAGGGCTCAGGCCGGAAGGCGCCACCGCGATCGGCGATGGTATCCTGGAGGCTCTCGTTGCCCTGCCCGGCCGGCATCGCTCGATGCTGGCGGTGCGGCCAGCCGATCCCCACCCCACCGCCGCCGAGGCGGCAGGCATGCTTCCGGGCGTGGTAGTGCTGATGAGCGACGGGGGCAATAATGCGGGGACGCCGCCCGAGCAGGCAGCCCGCGTGGCCCGCAGGCTCCGGGTCGTCGTGCACACCGTGGGCCTGGGCGCCCCGCCCAGCCCGGACACGCAGGCAGGGGTGGAGCCCCTCGATGAGGCAACGCTTGCGCGGGTCGCCGCCCTCACCGGCGGCGCGTATCGCCGGGCGTCGTCGGCGGTGGAGCTGACCCAGGCGTACACGCGCCTGGGACGCGCGATCGGCTGGGCGCGCCGACCCGTGGAACTGAGCGGCGTCATGTCAGCGATGACCGCGGTGCTCCTTGTCGGGGCCCTGACCGTGTCGCTGCTCCGGGACCCGCTCGGTTGAGGACGCCGGCCACGAGACGACCAACGAGACGCGCCTCGGTCTCACAGCTCGCCTTCCCGGCGCACCCAGGAGTGCCAGCCCTCGATGCCCTGACGTGCGCGTGGGTCCGCATGCACCGCTTCCAGCTGCCCCAGCGGGACCGCGAGGCCTGCCGTTCCCACCGGGCCATCACGAACACTCATGTCGGCATTCCCGCGCGGGGGCCACGGCCATCACGCGGCCTCGTCGCCCTGCCGCAGCGGGAAGTGGCCCGCCCGGCGATACACCGTGCCGTCACGGGAACCCTCGGTGTCCCAACCCATCGCCCGCTCGTCCGGCGCGGAGCGGTCCACCAACGTGTCGTCAGCGATACGCGCCTCACGGGCGTGGTCCGCGCGTGATGCGGCACGCGCGTTGCGAGGCATCGCGGGTCAACCTTAGCTCTCGTCCCGGTCCCGAGCACGACCACATCGAGATCGTGGGCGCTCCGCATCAGGTCCGTGGCCATGCCGAGATTCCAGTTGGCCTTGAGCCGTCCATCCGGCAACTGCCGCAGCGGCAGCGTACGGACCTCGAAGCCGGACCGGCGCAGGGCCGCCTCGAGGGCGACCTGCTTCTCCGGCACGGGGTGCTCGGCCACGTAGGCGCGGGCGATCGCGACCTCCCCGAGTTCGCGGCCGCGCTCGTGGAGCGCGCTGTACCGCACACCGCCGCCATGCGCGTCCCGCGCGGATGCCGATAGGTTCATCGCGTCCACGAAGATCCCGACCCGGTGTCCCCCGCCCCGTAACCGTGCCAGCTGCCGACGGGCCGCCGGCTGGGTGCGCAGAGTCTCCCGCACGGCTGCCAGGAGCTCCTTCCGACGGATCTTCTCGATCCGGTGGCCGGGGAAGCTCACCCCGAGCCGCGTGGCCAGCGACACCACGGCGCGCCCTGGGTACAGGAGATCCAGGGCGGCCGCGCAGTTAATGTCGTCGGCCATCCACTCCCACAGGCGATCCGCGGGGGTCCTGGGGTCGGCCATCACCGCATCACTTAATGCGAGAACATCGGGGAGGTGAACGCTGACGACTCATTCCAGGGACTACTCAGAAGCCGCCTCCGATCTCTTGAGCGGCGGCTCGCGGAACCTCCCGCCATCCGGCGGCCCTATGTCGTGGTCGACGAGATCGGCCCCGAGGCGCAACAGTTCTGGGACCTCTCGTCCGCTGCGCCCACAGGCCGCGCGTTCCCGCCCCGGCGGCTCGGCGGCGCGGACGGCCTGAGCGCGCTGCGGGTCCGGCACTTCCGCGTGGACCACTCGATCCACGGGGCCGCGGCGATCGCCGTCGAGACCTCGGCCGGCTGGATCGTCTACACGGGCGACCTCCGCCGCCACGGCGCCGCGGGCGAGCTCACGCGGGCCTTCATTAAAGAGGCCGCCGGGCTCGCGCCGGCCGCCCTGGTCTGCGAGGGGACCAACATCGACCGGGAACCCGGGCCGAGCGAGGACCAGGTGTTCGAGGCCTGCCTCGGGGCCGTGACGGAGGCCGAGGGCCGGCTCGTCGTCGCGGGCTTCGGGCCGCGCAACGTCGAGCGGCTGCTGTGCTTCCTTGAGATCGCCCGGCGCACCCGCAGACGGCTTCTCGTCCCGGAGAAGGACGCCTACCTGCTCACGGCGATGCGCGCGGTTGACCCCGCGATCCCCACGCCGGCAACCGAGCCCGTGCTCAAGGTGTACCGGCGGGCGCTCAACGATCCGAGCGCGTGGACCGAGCATGTCCGCGCGCGGTACCCGGATCAAGCCACGGCCGCGCAGGTCCGCCGGGACCCCGGCGCCCAACGAGCAAGGGACGTTTACGGATACCGGCGTGGTCCAGGCGCTGCAGGACGAGACTGCGTCGACCGGCACGTTTTCGGACGTGTACTTCTTCTCACATCGGTGGTGGACCAACGCCTACCGGGCCATGGTCGGCTACGACCGGTTCGTGGCGAGGTTTGACCGCGCGCTGGGCACCGACTCGGTTGCGCGTGCCCTGGCAAAGCAACCGACGGCGGCGTTCATCTCGGCCGGCGTGCACCGGCCGTCGGTGCTGACCGAAGACGCGGGGTCCCCTCGGAACTACCTCGAAGCCTCGAGCTACTTCACCATGGGGGAACGCGCCGACGATGTCGGGACCCGCGGCCTCGGCGGTCGGAGCGCTCATCGCCGCCGCGGTGGCGGCGCATCCCGCGCACACCTGGCACGGATGGCTTGAGCCGCTGTGGGCGTGGGGGTGGCTGGCCGCGGCCGACATCGACCTGCGGGCGCGCGTGGTCCACGACCTGCACGCGGCCGCGCTCGCGGCCCTGACGCTTGCGGCCGCGGGGCTGGACGGCCAGGCGGCGATCTCGGTGGCCGGCGGACTGGCGGTGGCGGGATGCTGGCGGGGCTCAACTGGGCGGCCGCGTCCGGGCGCCGGGGCGCGTGGCCGGTCGCCGCCGCCGCAGCCGCGGGCGCGGCCCTGGCGGCGGCCGCGTGGGCGATGATGGCACGTGCGACGGCCGGCCTGCCGGTCCGCGGCGCGGGCGATCCCCGGGTTGCGCTCGCGCTCCTGCTGGCCGCGGCGCCGCCCGGGCTGACGGTCGCGCTGCGCCGCATGGCGCGCGGCTGGAACGGCGAGGTCGTGGGCTGGGGGGACGTGCTGCTCGCGGGCGTGATGGGGCTGTGGTTCGGGATCAGGCTGGTGTGGGCGCCGCTCGGCATCGGGATCGGCGCCGCGGCCGCCATGGGGAGCGGCGAGGTGGGCGGCTGCGGCATGGACGCGGCGGCGGCCCCCGTGGCTGCTGGAGGCGCAGCCGACCGTTTCAGGGCTGCTCGTCGGCGCCGTGCTGGGGGTCGTGCTTGCCACGCCTTCGTAGGCCGCGGCGCCGCCGAGGCCGCCGGGGCCCCACTCCCCGCACGCGGTGAGACAGGCTGATCCGATCTCCTCCGGGCTGGCCGCGCTTGCGCGCGATCTGTCGGTGTCGCGCATCGCGGTGCGCGTTCGCCGCGACGGTAGCGGCCGCGACGCCGTGGTCGCGGAGGTCACCAGGAACGGGACAGCGGCCCCGGACCCGGTGATCCAGGACCGCGCGGACCTCGAGCGGCTGATCGCCCGGCTGCTCGGCCCCGACCGCGCGCTCGGGGCCGTGTCCATCCGCGGCCTGCACGGCCTCGCTGCCCTGCCCCCGGCGGCCGACGCGCCGCTGCTGGTGCTCGAGCACACCGCGCCGCCGAGGCCGGCCCCCGACGTCGGCGGCGCCTTCCCTCCCGCCGCCGCCGCGGCCGCCGCGGCGCTCCTGCGGGCCGGCGCGGGCGTGGTGCTCGCCGGCCCGCATGGCCAGCACATGGGCGCGGCCATCCGCAGCATGTGCGCGCGGCTGGGTCCGTCGGCCAGCGTCGTCCTCGTCGAGGACGGCCCGCAGACGCCGCTCCCGATCAGCGCCGTGCGCCTGCGGGACGTTCCCTGCGGCGCGCTCAGGGCGTTCAGGCACGCCGTCGTCGTCGTCAACCGCGCCTCGCCGCCGCCCCTAGCGGCCCTCTCCGGCGCCGTGCTCGTCACGGCCGCCGCCCGCGCGCCCGAAGCGGCGCTGGCGCGCCTCGCGGCGGAGAGCGCCTCGCCGCCACCCGTGCTGGCGCGCCTGTGCGCGGACGCCGCCCCGCTGCTTCTGTGGTTCGGCCCGGGCCAGGCGCAGGCCGCCTAACGGCGGCCTACGAGATCCTGCCGACGCCCGACGTGTCCGGCCTGCCCATGCTGCTGATGCTCACCGGGCTCGACCCGGTGAGCGGCGCGCTCGTCCCGACGGGCGCCGTGCCGACCGATCCGGCGCTGCGCGGGGCGTGGGGCGCCCCTGTGGCAACTACTCCGGACAGAAGTCCGGGGCTTGGGCAGCTCGGAACGGCCACCGCAAGGAGACCGTATGCGAGGACAGCAGCCGCTCATAAGCCTGGTTGCGCCTCCTACCCTTCACACCCCGTGGTATCATACCGCCAGCACGACGGCGCCATGGCCGCTCCGCACCCTCCGGCGCGGCCGGCTCCGGGCGCCTCACCCGAGGGCAGAAAGGAGGAGACGAGCAGGTGAGACACTGATCCACGCGCGGACAACCCCATAGCGAAGCAGTTTCCAGCGTCAACACGAACGCCAGCACCAGCCAGCCGCCCGCGGGGCGCGCCAGGCGCGGCTTCTCGCCCACCGAGGCGCTGGTCGCCCTGGTGGTCACCGCGCTTGTGGTCTCGCTCGGGGTCGCGATGGTCAACGCGTTTGCCACAGGCGGCTGGACGCTCCCCATTTAGGGCGCCCGCGCCGCGAGCGACGCCCGCGTCGAGGCCATGATGGCGAGCTCCGCAACGCGGTCGCTGACGATCCTGCAGCAGCGGCTGATGAAGGCGAGCGGCCGGCTCGTGAAACACGCGCGGTACTATTGGCTGCTGCTGGCTGAAGGGGACCTGACGCGGCGGCTGTTCGGCGCGATCGTGCAGCGGCTGATGGCGTTGCCGGTACCAGCGGCGTAGGAGCCACGAGCATTGCAGCCGTTTTTGGCCGCCTGGAGGCCGGGATGGGGTGGGTGTGCGAGAAATCGCCGCGAGCGCGGCCATTCCGTGTGTTGGGGTTCTCGGGAGGGACAGAATGGGCTCTTCTGGGGGCCGCCGGGCTGGACCCAGCTCATGGCAGGCGATCAAAGCGCATACTGAGGGCAAGTCGGGAACCCAAAATGGGAATCCCGGTTCCGACTGTGAACTGCAAGTGGCATGAGGCTTGGAAAGGAGGCTTTGACCATGGCTTTCTACTTGACGCACTTCAGCTATACCCCGGAAACCTGGGCGCGATTGATAGAGAACCCCGAGGACCGCCGCGAGGCGGCGCGCCAGTACATCGAGTCCGTCGGCGGGAAGCTACACGGCTTCTGGTATGCCTTCGGTACGTACGACGGCTACAACCTGTGGGAAGCGCCGGACAACGTCTCGATGGCCGCCGTCGCAATCGCAATCAGCGGCGGTGGCGCTTTGTCGAAATTCGAGACGACGGTGCTACTGACCGTCGAGGAGACCCTGGACGCCCTACGCCGGGCGCGGGCAGTCGCCTACCGGAAGCCTGGAGCCTAGTGGAGCGGCATTGACCGTCATCGTACCCCACAAAGGGCGGCCTAACCCATGGTTCCAGGGGACAGACTCAGAGGCCTTGATTTTCCTGGATTTCTGATTCTTGTTTTCCACAACACTCCCCTGGCGGTGTGAGCTGGTGGATGCCCACAGCCCGGAGGACCGCCCGCTCGCTGGCCATCCCGCGATCGTACACCCACACCACGCGCCGCACGGTAAACCGCCGCCGCACATTCGCCAGCACCGCGGTGACCGTCTGCCGATCGGCCCGGTTGCCGGCGAAGACGTAGGAGCAGGTCGAGGGCGTCGGGATCACGACGGACCACTCGGCGGCGCTCACGTTCGGCGACTTGGCCGCGGGCAGGGACGCCCAGCTCGACGCGGCGGTCGCGGCGCTCGGGGGACCGCCGAAATAGGCGGGCGCGCCGCGGCGATGACGGGGATGCCGGAGCGCTTCGGCGCGGATGCCGCGGCAACCGGCGCCTGCGCCGGACCCGAGGGGCACGGGCAGTCCCCACCGGCTCTGTGGTATCATTCTGCGCGATGGCCAGCGGGCCCAACACGGATAGAGGTGGGGGGTATGAGCATGCGTGATCGTGATAGAGACGGAACACGAGGAGCGGCGAACTCGCAGGAGCGGAATCCGGGGGCGCGTCCGTCGGAGGCCGGCGGGCTGGGCCGGTTCCACAGGCGGGAGATGCTGTCGCTGGCCGCGGCGGCGTCGGCGGTCGGCCTGGCCGCGGGGACGGCACCGGGACTGTTTGCTCCGCGGGAGGCGCTCGCACAGACGACCCTCACACCCGACACGGCGCTCCGGCGGCTGATAGACGGGAACGGCCGCTACGTGGCCGGCAGCCTCACCGCGTTCAGCCAGGACCTGTCCATCCTCAAGCAAAAGACCGCCGAAAAGCAGCAGCCGTTCGCGGCGGTACTGTCGTGCGCGGACTCGCGGGTGCCCGTGGAGATCGTGTTCGACCAGAGCATCGGCCACGTCTTCGTGTGCCGCGTCGCGGGCAACATCGCCACACCGGCGATCATCGGCAGCCTGGAGTTCGGCACGAACGTGCTCGGCGCCCGGCTTCTCATGGTCCTTGGTCACCGTTCCTGCGGAGCCGTCGCGGCGGCGATCCGGAACCAGGCGGTCCCGGGGCAGATCAGCGGGCTGTACCCCTACATCCGTCCGGCGGTGGACAAGGCAGGCACCGACCTAGAGGCCGCGATCAAGGCGAACGCTGTCTTCCAGGCACGGGTGCTCCAGGAGGCGTCGCCGGTGATCGCGGGCCTCGTCAAGCAGGAGAAGCTCAGGGTCGTCGCCGCGTACTACGACCTCGCCACCGGCAAGGTCTCGGTTCTCCAAGGGTAGGATAGGCACGTCGCGGCCGCGGGCGGGACGATCGTGTTGGCGCGATCGCTCCGGCCCGCAGCCGCGGGACGCGGAGGGCCCGGTGGTGCGCGGACTGCGGGGATACAGGGGGACTCGACGAATGGGGGCCCAACCACCGACGGCGGAGCGGTCGCGCGGCCCGGCGCGCCGCGCCCTCGTCGTCGTCCTGACGTGTTTCGTCGGGGGCTTGGCGTTCTCCACGGCGGGACGGTCTTCCGTCCGCCCCCCAGGCGGCACCGCGCCGGTGCCCGACCGTGCGCTCCCTGCCATGGTCGTGTTGCTCCGGCACGCGGAGAAGCCTCCGACCGGTGAGCACCTGAGCGCTGCCGGATGGGCGCGTGCGCGCGCCCTCGCGCCGTACCTGTGGAACCGCTACGGCGCACATCTGGCCGCGGTGTACGCCGCCCAGGTCGATCCGCGGCAGCACAGCCCGAGCTACCGGCCCCAGGAAACGCTCACACCGCTGATCATCAAGTTGCTGACGGACCGCGCGGGCGTCTCGGTCAATACATCATGGCCGGTCGGCCAGGAGGCGCTGGTGGCGGCTGACATCACGCGTCACATCGGCTTCGCGGGGAAAACGGTGATCATCGCGTGGGAACACATTCACCTGCCGCTCATCGCGGCCGCCCTGGGGGTGCCCAATCCGCCGGCGTGGCCCGAGCGGTTCGACCTCCTCATGGAGATCAGCATGACCCGGCGCCCGCCTGCGTGCCGATGGGTGGCGCAGATGCGGATGCCCGGAGATTCGGCCACCCTGCCGCACGGGTGCGGGGTGCCATAGCCTGGACGGAGGGCAGACGCCGCACTGCGCCGGTGCGCCACAGTCGCGCTCACGCGGTCACCGACGGTCCGCGCAGCGCCGGCGATGCTGAGTGCGCTGCTGGGCTGTGGGCGAGCGAGGTGATCGTGATGGCCGGCCACTGCGGTGCCGTTGATGCGCCGCCGGCTCTGGACCGCCCGGTGGTGGCGGCCAAGTGGCCGCCGCTAAGTCACGGGCACCGGGACGGCTCACCGGCCGACAGCACGATCTCCGCAATCTTGTGTCCCGCTCTGAGCCGCCGCCCGCGGCATCTGCTGTGCCGACATCCGCCCACAGCGCGCCGTCCTCGCCCGCGCGAACGCATGTCCGCCGCGAGGCCCGCTCGCCCCCTCTCCCCGCCGTCCCCGGTGAAAAAACTCGCCGGCGCTCCGTATGAATGCTCAGGCCGAGGTCCTCGGCCAGCGAGGTCTGTGAGCGAGGCGGATGGAGAGCACCAGGCCGGTCAGTCCAGGCGCCCCCGAAGGGCCGCAGCCGGCGGCCCGGGGACGGAGTGCGTGGCAGGCGGGCGCGGACGGCTCGGAGGTCACCGCGCAGGCCGCGCCGTACGCGGACGTCCGCGCGCGGTCCGCCCCGGCGGACCGCGCGCCGGCGCCATCGCCTCGGGCGCGTACGCGCCCGACCCGCGGCGCATCGCCCGCGCCATGCTGGACGCCCTGACCGGAGGCCGCGGGTGATGGCGGTCGTGGACCTGGACCGGCCGGACGCCGCCGCCCTCCTCAGGCAGTTCACCGAGCGGGCCAGGCGCCAGCAGCGCGCCGTCGCGGCGCTCGAGCGCCGAGGCCGCGACCCGGATGCTCGAGGAGATCGTCCCCGCGATGCGGCAGGCCCAGGGCGGGATCGACACGCGGCGCCGGTGCCACGGCGGATTCGACGCACGCGCGAACCCCTCGGCGAGGGACGCGGGAAGACCCGCCTGCCGCCACGCCCCGCGCTACCGGTCGCTCATCTCGCGCTCGAGGCCGAGGAACGCCTCGACCACCCGGGGATCGAAGTGCCGGCCAGACTGCTCTTGCATGTATGTCCGAGCCTGCGCCTCCGGCTTCGAGCTGCGCCGTGCGCTCCGCGACGCGCCGCTCCAGCTCGGCGTTGAGCGCCTGCGCCTGCCGGTAGAGCCGGGCGCGCCCGACCGCGAGCGCGCAGCGGAGCGCCAGTTCCTGGGCCAGCGCCAGGTCGGCCTCCGTATAGTGCCGCCCGGACTCCGCGGCCACGAGGGTCAGCGCGCCGACGATCCCCTCGCGGCCGACGAGCGGGACGACCATCGCGGACCGCATCCCCAGCGCGCGCAGCAGCCTCGCGTGCTCCGCGTCCCGCGCCGATTCCGCGAGCATGGCCTCGGGGATCGTGGGGTACAGCTCCGGCGTGCCCGTGCGCAGGACCCGGGGGACCCCGCGCGGTGCATCCGGGTCGGGCGGGTACCGGCGCTCGAGCTCGCGGGCGAGCGCGACCTTGGCCGGGTCGGCGTGTGCGGTGGCCAGACGCACGGTCGCCCCCGCCTCGTCCACCACGTCGACGGCGCACCAGTCGGCCAGAGCCGGCACGGCGAGGCGGGCCACGGTGGCCAGCGTCGTCTTGTAGTCGAGCGAGCTCGCCAGCTCCCGGCTCGCCTCGGCCAGAAACGCGAGGCGCTGGCGGGCCTCCTCGGCGGCGGCGCGGGCGGCCTGCTCGCGCGCGAGCAGCTGCGTCATCTCCCGCTCCGCCCGCTTCTGCTGCGTGATATCCCGGGCGACCACCAGGGCCGCCGGGCGCCCCCCGAAGTCCAGGGTGTGGGAGACGATGTCGACGTCGATCACCGACCCGTCCCGGCGGCGATGGCGCCACGCGCCCGAGGCCTGCAGCGCGGGGCGGCCGCCCGCGACGTGCTCGCGCAGGCGCGGCACGTCCTCGGCCGGCCGGATGTCGAGGATCGTCATCCGGAGGAACTCCTGGCGCGCGTACCCGTACTGGGCCACGGCGGCGTCGTTGACCTCGAGAAACCGCAGCGTTTCCAGGTCGTAGACCCACATCGGGAGGGGATTGCTCGCGAACAGCAGCGCAAAGCCGGCCGCGCCGCTCGAAGCCTGATCCACCTCCACAGGCGTGTTGTCTCCTCGCACGCTCGGAACCCGCGATGTCTGTCGTGACGATCGTCGTGCAAAACGCTGACAACGTGCTGTATACCGTGCTCTATGCCCAGGAGGATCTGCGGCTAGACTTGACCGACGGCGCGGAGGGTGCCGGCCTGTCACGGCCAGGGCCGCGCCCGGCGCTCGGTTGCGCCGGGCGGTGGCCCCGGGACCCTTACCCGTCGCCGGTCCACGGTGCACGAGTACGAGCGTATGATTGCCGCCGGCATCCTCGGCGACGACGCGCACGTCGAACTGATCGACGGAGACATCCGCACGATGGCACCCATCAGCCCTCGCCACGCCGCGTGCATTGACCGATTGCTCGCTTTCCTCGTGCGCACACCCGAACGGGACCGCTTCGTGCCGCGCGTGCAAAGCCCCATCGCCCTGCCCACTGCGCAGTCCGAGCCCCAACCCGATCCAGCCCTGCTCGCGCCTCCACGCTCGCGATACACCGATCGCCACCCCGGCGCGCAGGATGTGCTGCTCGTGATCGAGGTGGCGGAGCCATCCGCCATCGATGACCGCACGAAGAAGCTGCCCATGTATGCCTGCGCGGGCGTGTCGGAAGCCTGGCTGATCGAGCTGTCCGCCCAGATGGTCGAGCGCTACCGATCCCCGTCCTCCGCCGGGTACACGGACGTGGCCCGGTCTGGTCGATCCCAGACCATCGCACGTGGCGGCGGCGCTGGTCCATGGGCGGGAGCTCGTGTGCGCCGCGCGCGACCTCATCGAGGTCAGTCAGGGCGCCCGCATCCGGGACACCCTGGAGGCCGGCGGAGCCCGCGTGGTCCCGCGACCCGGAGTGCGCTCGTGTGGCGGAAGGGGCAGACACTTCGGCTCGGATCGCGCTTTCGGGACGGCGGCACGCTGTTCTGCACCGAGCACGGCCGGCCACTGGGCCGACGTGTGTTGCGCGCGCGGGATCACCCGCCTCGGACTCCCCGACGCCCACATCTACGATCACCGCCACATCCACATCACGTACCGGGCGGCGGCCGGCGTAGACCCCCGCGCCCTCGCCGACCAGGTCGGACACAAAGACCCGGGCTACCTGTACCGCAGGTACGCCCACGCGGTGACGGCAGCGCAGAGGCACGCCGCGGCCCTGGCCGGCGAAGTCCTCGCCCTGGCTGGCCGATCCGTCGAGAAGTAATGATTTACGAATGGCTTACGATTGTTTTCCGAAACTGCCGAGTCAATACCGAAGTTCGTTGAGAATGCGGGAAGCGACCCCGGCGCGATCACGCCGCGGTCACCTCCTTTCGGAGCATGCGTTGTAGGGCATCTCGCAGTTTCGGAAGTGCGCGGTACCCGCGCACCCGCCGGAGCCGTGGTTCGATATCGAGCAACGCGCTCGCCAGGAGGCCCTGCGCCATCCGCAACCCCCGGTCCAGCAGCTCCCGGAGCAACGTCGCGATGACCCGGGCATTCTCGGTCGCCGTCTGCACAAAGCCCAGGATGACTTTCTGGCCTTGCACCGTCACGCCGAGCGCGATCACGAGCTCGTCCTCGGCAAAGGTCTTGCCATCCAGCACCACGGCCACCAGGTCGTAGCCGTCCAACCGCCGCTCCAGGAGCGCCTGCAGCTGCCGCGCGCTCGCTCTAACAGGGTGTTGAAAAAGCAGGAGTTTGGGGGTTCATATAGAATGATACTCTGTCGCACCGTAACATCAGTGACACCCCTTTCTTGGAGGCTCGCCGTGGCGCGCGGAG
>JAJPJJ010000006.1 GCA_021324295.1 Bacillota bacterium | reverse complement strand
GGCCCGCGGGCCAGCCCCCTGTCGATGCGGCGCGATCCTCCGCGAGCGCGGCAGGGGGCTCTTGGGCGGAGGAGGCGCGGAGCGGCAGCACCCGCTCGAGCGCCGGGCGCTCGGGATAGGTCAGCACCACGCCGAGGTGCGGCTCACGGGTCCGGCCCCGGATGAGCGCGTAGGCCTCCTCGGCGCGCTCGATCGCAAACCGGTGCGTGATCAGAGGCTCGACCCGTACCGTCCCGCGCGCCACCTCGTCCAGGAAGCAGGCCATGTTCCGGCCGGCGGTCCACCGCACGTAGCCCTGCGGGTAGTCGACGCCGCGGCGCTCGTAGGCGTCCTCTTCGCTTCCCGGGCCCGAGGCCTTGGAGAGCAGGAGCGCGAGCTCCTTCTTCCAGAACGGCCGCCGCGGGACGCGCATCCCGGTCACGCCCACCATCACGACCGTCGCCCGCACCCGCGCGATCTCCGCGGCCAGCGCAAGCGGCGCGTCGCTCGCCGTCGACGCCGTCACGATCACGGCGTCCACGCCCGCCCCCTGCGAGAGGCGCTGCGCGGCGGCGAGGGCGGAGTCCGCGGTCGCCGCCGCGGCGTCCGCCCCGAGGCGCTCCGCCAGCGCGACACGCGCGGGGACGATGTCGTGCGCGACCACCCGGCAGCCGGCGCCGCGCAGCAGCTGCACCGTGAGCTGGCCCAGCACGCCGAGCCCGAGGACCGCCGCCACGTCGCCGATCCCGACGCCGGCCCGGCGCACCCCGTGCAGCGCGATCGCCCCGAGCATCGCAAACGCCCCGGCCTCGAGCGAGACCCCGGCCGGGAGCGGGACGCAGAGGTGGCGGGGCACGACCACGATCTCGGCGTGCGAGGCCCAGCCGGCGCCGGCGCACGCGACGCGGTCGCCCGGCTCCACCCCGTGCACCCCGGCGCCCGCTTGGAGCACGATCCCGGCGCTGCTGTACCCGAGCGGGTGCGGCAGCGCGAGGCGCCGCAGCGACTCGCCGACGGTCGTGCGCAGGCCGTCGCGGCGGAGCTTGCCGAGCGCCTCGCGGACGAGATCCGGGCGGGCGCGGGCCTTCGCGAGCAGGCTGGCGCCGGCGAGCTCGATCACCGACCGCTCGGTGCCGGGGCTCAGGACCGAGGCGGCGTTCTGCACGAGCACCGTGCCGGGCCGCGCCTGGGGGGCCGGCACCTCCATCACCCGGAGGCTCCCGGAGCCGGGGCTGACGACGACCTGCTTCATCGCCGCGGCCGTCCCGTCATCGCCGGGCCCGGCGGCCGATGAGGCGGCGGGCCATCGCCCGATCTCTCGCCGCTGCTCACCGCTCCACCGCCCGGTCGGTCGTGCCCCTCGCAGGCGGGGATCGGTGGCGAAGGACAACCGTGCCCCGAAGCGGCGCGGCCTCCGGCCGGGCAGCCGGCCGACCCGGTTCGGGCGCCGGCGCCCGACTCAGGCGCCTCTCCATGATCTTCGCATCGACGAGCACCCGGTACCAGAGCCCCTGCAGGACGTGGTAGACGAGCCCCTCCCTGCCGTCGAGGAACCCGCCCCGCAGCACGTACCGGTACGCAAAGTACGCCAGCGCGCGCAGGCCGAGAGGGACCCGCAGGTACACGCGCTCGTACCACCAGCGTGCCCGTTCCGACGGCTCGCTGCTCCGCCAGCGCGCAGGCGGCGCACCGGCCCGCGGCCGCTCGAGGTCCGCGGCGGCCAGCTCCGCGTACCGCACGTGGCGCTCGACCCACCGCGAGAGCGGCCGGCGGTCCTCGTGCAGGAGGTCGTGCGCGAGGCGCGCGGTCGGGCCGTCGACGACGAGGTGCTCGTCCACCCCGCGGTCCTCGCACCGCGCCAGGCGGTGGCGGACCACGCGCAGGAGCCAGACCGGATAGTACCCGCCGTGGCGCAGCCAGCGCCCGAGAAAGACGAACCGGCGCCGGACGTAGTAGCCGGCCACCTCGCGCGGCGGAGACGCGAGCACGGCCGCGAGCTCGGCGCGCAGCCCCGGCGTCGCCGCCTCGTCGGCGTCGAGGAAGAGCACCCACTCCTGCCCGAACGGGAGCGACCGCAGCGCCCAGTTGCGCTGCGCGGCGTAGCCTGCGAACGCGTGCGCCACCACCTGCGCGCCGGCCCGGCGGGCGATCTCGACCGTGCGGTCGGCGCTGCCGGCGTCCACCACCCACACCTCGGCCGCCCACCCGGTGACGCTCGCCAGGGCGTGCGGGAGGTTCTCCTCCTCGTTGTGGGTCAGGATGACGACGGCGAGCGGCGCTCGGGGGCCACGGTGCGCGACGTCCGGTGGCGGGCCGTCGATCGGGGTCGGACCGCTCAGCCGGTCCTGCGCTGCCACTGCGGGCGGCCCCTCCGCGGCCAGCGCCCGGTGAGGCTGATGAAGATCGAGAGCGCGATCAGCCGCAGGTCGAGCCACAGGCTCATCCTGCGGACGTAGAGCGCGTCGTACTTGAACTTCTTCTGCCGGCTGATGTCCCGCGGCGCGTACACCTGGGCGAGGCCCGTGAGCCCTGGGCGCACCGAGATGCGCACGTGGTAGTTGGGCACGTCCTCGATGCGGTGGTAACGGGATCGCGGATCGACCTCGATCTCCCGCGGCAGCAGCGCCCGGGGGCCCACGAAGCTCATCTCGCCGCGGATCACGTTGAGGAGCTGCGGGATCTCGTCGAGCGCCATGGCGCGCAGGAGCCTGCCCACGCGCGTGATGCGGCTGTCGTTCGCCGTCGCCTGCCGGTGCACGCCGGGCACACGCTCGGGGCGCATCGTCCGGAACTTGATGACGTTGAACGGGACGCCCAGACGCCCGACGCGGATCTGGTGGACGAACACCGGGCCCCGGTCCTCCAGCCAGACCAGCAGCGCGATCAGCAGGCACAGCGGGAGCAGCAGCGCGAGCCCGACCACGGCGAGGGCGGCTTCGAGCGGCCACTTGAGCCGGTAGGGCCTTCCCCCACCGACCGCACGCGCATCGCTCGGCGCCGCCTCCGGCGGTGCGAGCGCGTGCTGCTGCGCCTGCCTGGCTTCCTCCGCAGACGTAATCGTCACGAAGAGGCTCCTTGCCCGGATCGGTGATGGAGCGAGCCGCGCTGCGCGGCGCTGCGAGCTCCGCGCAGCGCGGCATCGCGTCTCAGCGTGTAGTATCCCGGCCTGCACAGGGAGGTTGGCCGCCCCCGGAGGAATATCCTGCGGCACCCGCGCCGGCGCCGGGTCCCGCCACGCGCTCGATGACCTGTGCGAGGAGTCCGGTGGCTCCGGCGCGTGACAAATGCGCCTCGACGTACCGCCGCCCCGCCTCGCCCATCGCCCGCCGGGCGGCCGGGTCCCGAGCGAACCGGCGCAGAACCTCGGCCAGCGCCGCGGCGTCACCGGGCTCCACGCAGACGCCACCGCCGGACGCCTCGACGAGCGCCCGCGCATCGCCGGGCGGCAGCGCGGCCACGACCGGCCGCGCGCTCGCGAGGATGCCGGCGATCTTCGAGGGGACGACGGGGGTGTTCACGGCCGGCTGCAGGGTGACGAGGCAGCAGTCGGCCGCGGCCACGAGCAACGGGTAGCGCTCGATCGGCTGGAACGGCAGGAACCGCACGTTCGGAAGGCCGCGCGACCGCACGCGCTCCTCGGCCTCCTGCCGCCGCACGCCATCGCCCACGAGGAGGAACAGGACCTCCGGCTCGTCCCGCAGCGCCTCCGCGGCCTCGACGATCACGGCCATGTCCTGCGCGTACCCCATCACGCCGGCAAACAGCACGACGAAGGACCGGCCGAGCCCCAGCTCGGCGCGGTACGGGCTGTCCGGGGCAGCGGCGTCCGGCAGGTCGACCCAGTTGGGAACCACCGTGATCTTCGACGCCGGAATGCCGCGGGCGACCAGGATATCGCGGTTGCCGGCCGAGTGGACCGTGATCGCGGCCGAATGCCGGTAGGCCCGGCGCTCGAGCCACTCGAGCACGCCGATCACGGCCCGGCTCCGCGCCAGGCCGAGATCGATGAGCGCCTGGGGGTAGAGATCCTGGACGCTCACGACAAACGGCGCACGCCACCGGCGGCCCAGCACCTCCGCCGCGAGGGCGAGGGTGAGCGGCGGCGAGTACACCAGGACCGCGTCGTGCCGCCCCTCGCGCGCGCCGGCCCAGACCATCGACGCCGCGAGCGTGAACTGGGTGACGGCGCGCACGGACGGGGCCACCTTGACGAACGGGAGCACCGGGACGCGCACGACCCGGACCGGGCCGTCGTCCCGCCGGCCGCGCGGCGCCGGCGGCGCGGCGCCGTCCATGTTCGCCGGCGGATGCGGCGCGACCACCGTCACGTGGTGGCCGCGGCGCGCGAGGTCCTCCGCCAGTTGCGACATCAGGACGGACACGCTGCGGACCTCGGGAGGATAGTGCGGCGTCAGCAGGAGGATCTTCATCGGTCCGGGTATATCGCGTCGAGGCATCCCGCCATCGTCGCTCTCCAGTCCATGGAATCGCCGGATCAGCGCACGGCGCGGCCGGGGACAGGAGCGCGCCGGTCTGCGTCCTCGTCGCCCGCGCCGCGGGAGCGGCCGTGGAGGATCTCGCCGTACGCCCGGACGGCCCGATCCCCGTAGGCGTCCCAGGTCCAGGCTGCCGCCGCACGTGCCGCCGCCTGCCCCATCGCGCGCCTGCGGTCCTCGTCCTCGTACAGCGCGAGCAGCGCCCGGCTCAAGGACGCGGGGTCGCGCGCGGGTACGAGCAACCCCTCCCGGCCGTCGGCGATGACGTCCTCGGCTCCCGTATTCGGCGTGGCCACGACGGGGAGCCCGCTCGCCATCGCCTCGAGCAACACGAGCGCGAGCCCCTCCTCGACCGACGGCAGCGCGAACACCGACGCGTGCCGGTAGACCTCCGCCAGCTCCGCGTGCGAGAGCGCGCCGAGCAGCCGGAACGGGACCGGCGCACGGCGGAGGACCGGGGCCAGATCGCGCGGAACCGCGCCGGCCAGCCACAGCTCCACGTCGGGCACCTTCATCCGCGCCACGGCCTCCAGCAGGTCGGGCGTTCCCTTCCGCACGCTCACGCCGGCCGCCACGACGCGGAACGGCCGGCCCGGCGACGGCCCGGGCGAGAACCGGCGCAGGTCCACGCCGAACGGCACGTGCAGCAACCGATCGCGCGGGAAGCCGCGCTCCAGGAAGGTCCGGAGCGCAAACCGGCTCGGCACGCAGACGTAGTCGGCCTCATCGTACTCCCGGAGCTGCCGCTCCACGAGGCGCCGGTCCACCGGAGGCGCCTCGAGCCCCCACCGCCGGTACTCCTCGGCCAAAAGCGCGCACTGGGTCTCGATGTGCGTCGAGCCGCGCTCGAGCACGGTGCGGGCGCCTGCACATCGCGCGGCCCGCAGCGACAGCAGCGAGAAGGAGGCGAACGCCACGAGCAGATCGCAGCCGCCCACGTGGCGCGACGCCCAGCGGTCGAAGGCCACCGCCTTGAGGTGATCCCCGGCGCGCCACGGCAGACCCAGCATCCGCGGTCCGCGCATGAGCACCTCGGGCAGCGGGTTCGCGACGATCCGCCCCGGGCTGATGCGCTCGCCGCGCAGCGGCCGGTGCGTCGCCACGAGCCGGCAGAGCAGGCCCCGGCGGTCGAGCTGCTCGGCGAGCCGGAAAGCGTGGAACGTCCCGCCGACGGAGACCGTGATCCTCACGGCGGATCCTCCGGCAGGATGGGCGCAGGGACCGTCTCCCGGCGGCCGTCGGTGCTCGCGGCCACCTCGGGCGCGGATCCGAGCTCGGATGGCCGCGCCGCGGCCCCGGCCGGCTCGCCCCAGCGGGGCGGCGCCTGCCCGCGGAACCCGTCCACCAGCGCCCACAGGTAGTCCTGGATCTGCTGCCGGTCGACGATCAGCAGGCAGAGCAGGTACAGCCCGGCCACCGCCCCGAGGTTCGCGGCGTACCCGGCCCTCCCGACCCAGGGCAGCACGTGCAGCCCGCGGCCGGCCGCGATCGTCCCGCCGGCGATCGCGGCGGCGAGCGCCGGCCGGAGGTACGAGCGCAGGTTGAGCCCGTTCACCTGCGGCCGCAGCGCCCGATATCCGGCGACGAGGCCAGCGAACTCGCTCAGGACCATGACCGCCGCACCACCCCTCGCGCCCGCAACGAGGATCGCCGGCGCGAGCAGCGGGAGCGCCACCGCGACCTGCGCGAGCCGGATCCACACCGCCTCCCGGAGCCGGCCGATCCCGCTGAGGATGACCTTGATGTTGTCCACCACGGGAAAGAGGAACCCGAAGGCGGCGAGCCACGGGAGGAGCGCCGCCGTCTCGTTCCACCGCACCCCCGCCCCGTACAGCAGCCCGACCAGCTCCCGCGGAAACAGGCCCAGCCAGAGCAGGTACGGCAGCATCAACCGGATCAGGAGGCCGTGGGAGAGCTGGTAGGCGTAGGTGAGGGCGTCCGGCCGCGCCTGCAGCCGGGCGTAGACCGGGAACGCCACCTGCACCGCCGCGAACGACACCATGTAGTGCCCGAACTCCGCGAGGTAGCGGCCGCGGTCGTAGAACCCGAGCGTGAGCGTGCCGGCCAGGACCCCGAGCAGCGCCGTGTCGGCACGGTACCAGACGACCTCGAGCGCGCGCATCGCGAGCATCTGCCGGCCGAACTGCCACAGCCGGCGCGCGGCCTCGCGGCTGTACCCGCCGCGGTACCGCCACCCGCTGGCCACCCGGCAGCCGACGAGCGTGACGAGCGACAGCACGAGCTCCCGCCCCAGCAGGCTCCACACGCCGGCGCCCATCCGGGCCAGGCCGAGGGCGACCACGATCGACCCGATCGTGGACAGAAGGCGCACGAGCGAGAGCTGGCTGTAGCGAAACCCGCGTTCGAGCTGCGCCGAGTAGACGTACGAGATGAGGCTGAGGTTCCGGATCGCGAACAACGCAAAGAACAGCGGGATGAACCGGCCCGGGTAGTGGTGGACGAGCGCGGCCGCCACCGCCGCGCCGCCCACGAGCAGCGCGCCGTACAGGCGGACGCTCAGCACGTACGCCGTCTCCGCGACGCCGGCCACGCCCTGGATCTGGATGATCCCCTGGGAGAAGCTGAGCCCGGTGACCAGCGACAGCAGCTCGGCGAGCGATCCCGCCAGCGCAAACTGCCCGAAGTCCTTGGGGAACAGGAGGCGTGCGAGCAGCAGGTTCAGCCCGAAGTTGAGCGCGAACGCGAGGTACCCGGACGCGCTGAGCCAGACGACGCCCACGAGCGCCCGCCGGATCCCGGGCGCGTTCACCGCGCGCCCCTCGCATCGGGCTCGAGGTCTGCCCGGCGCGGCGCCGCGGAGCCCCGCGGCGCGATGCTGTGCAGCGCCTCGAGGATGCCGCGCAGATCCGCATCGTACGAGAACGCCTGCACGATCTCGCGCGAGCGCTCCCCCATGCGCCGGCGCCGGTCGGGGTCTCCGAGGAGCGCCGCGAGCGCGCGGGCGAGCGCTTCGGTGTCCCCGACCGGGTAGACGAACCCGTTCTCGCCGTCGCGGACGAGGTCGGGGGCCGCGCCCACCATGCTGCTCGCGACGACCGGCAGCCCGAAGCACATCCCCTCGTTGAGGGCGAGCCCCCACGGCTCGTGGCTCGAGGGCAGCACGAGGAGGTCCGCGGCCGCGTAGCACCGCGCGATCGCCGTCTGGTTGACGAACCCCGTGATGAGCACGTGCCCAAGCGCCCGCCGGCGCGCCTCCGCCTCCAGCCGGTCCCGCTCGCTCCCCTCCCCGAGGAACACGAGGGCCGAGGGGTGGTCCGCCACGACCCGGGCGTACGCCTCGAGCAGGTCCATCGGCCTCTTCCGGGGGATCAGCTTGCCCACGTATAGGATCACGGGGACGCCGCGCGGCCATCCCAGCTCCTCCCGGAGCGCGTCGCGGCGCCCGCGCAGCCGGTCCGCCTCTGCCCGGAACCGGTCGTTGTCCACCGCGTACGGAACGCGGAAGATCCGGTCCTCGGCCACGCCGTGCGCCCGGTAGAACGCGTAATTCAGCGTCCCGATCGCGAGCGCCGCCCGGATGCGGCGCAGCAGCGCGCGGAGCACGACGCGCCGCGCGAGCGCGAGCCAGAGAGGCCGCCTGCCCAGCAGGGTCGATTCGCCGCGCAGCAGCACGGGGGTCCGGCTGGCCAGGGCGCCCGCGAACGCCAGCCACTCCGTGGCATGGGCATAGCCGTGCACGATGAGGGCGTCGTAGCGCTCGCGGCGGAGCACGGCGATGATCTCCGGGTGCACGAACCGGAGGAAGTGATCGGCATCCGGCCACGGGGACCGGTTGCGGAGCAGGCGCCACGCGTACCCGTCGAGGAGCGGGACGTCCCACTGGACCGCGACGCCGAACTCCGGATCCAGCCGGCGCCGGGCGCCGCCGTCGTCCATGTAGTAGACGACGAGATCGATCTCGGGATGGGCGGACAGGCGCCGCAGGAGCGGGGCCTGGTATTGGATCGGGTGGGAGACGAGATAGGCCACGCGCCGCCGCTTCGCGGCGGTGGCTTCAGCGCCCACGATGCGCCGCGCCCCAGGCGTCCGCGACCGCGTCGCGAATCTCACGGCGGAACCGCTCGAACGTGAAGTGACTGCGCACCCACGCCCTGCCTTCCTCGCCCATGCGGCGCCGGAGCGCGGCGTCCCCGGCCAGCCGGACCAGCGCCGCGGCGACGGCGTCCGCATCGCCGCCGTCGACGACGAGGCCCGTCACGCCGTCCCGCACCGCCTCGGGCGCGCCGCCGCCGCTGCCGGCGACGACCGGGAGGCCGAAGGACGCAGCCTCGATGTAGGCGATCCCGAAACCCTCCCCCGTCCACCCGTCGGATCGCCGCTCGGTCACCGATGGCATCACGAACACGTCGCTGGCCCGGTAGTGGGCGGCCAGGCCGCGGCGATCCGCCCAGCCGGCGAACGTCACGCGGTCCTCCACCCCGCACTCCCGCGCGAGCGACGCCAGCCGGGGACGATCGTCGCCGTCGCCCACGATCACGTACCGCACGTCCCCCGCATCCGCGGCCACCCGCGGCAGCGCCCGGATCACGGTGCCGCACCCCTTGTAGCGCTCCCGCGACGACAGCCGCCCGACCGTCAGCAACGTCGTCGCGTTCGCGCGCGGGACGGCAGGGGGCGCGGCGTCGGCCAGCTCGAGGAGCGCCGGATCCACGCAGGGGTGGACGACGCGGATGCGGTCCGGCGGCACTCCCTGGACCGCCGCCAGGCGCCGCGCCGTGAAGTGGCTGACGGCCAGCACGCTGCGTGCTCCGCGCAGGGCGGCCCGGCGGGCCCACCCGAGGCGATCCCACACCTCGATCCCGTGCCCGACGACGACGTACGGTGTGCCCAGCATCCGCCGGGCGAGCGCCGCGAGCGGTGAGACCGCGACGTGTGCGCAGACGACGAGATCGTAGCGGCCGCCCCTCCGCACCGTCTCCAGGAGGAGCCGCGCGTGCGTCCACGGCGTCGAGGAGCGCCCCTGGTGGCCGAGGTAGCGGCCCGGACAGGACTCCACCTGGGCATCTCCATTCAGCAGCGAGAGGGCCTCGACCTCCGTACCCGCGTCCGCGAGGGCCGACGCCACGCAGCGCGCGTAAGCCTCGATGCCGCCCGGACCGAGGTACCTCGTTGCCAGCACGAGCGCGCGCATGCGGGTCCCCCCGGCCGCGGGGTCACTGCCGCGGGATGCCGCCGGCACGATACGAGGGGAAGGGGAACAGTCCCCCGCCGCGAACTCCCGTACCCCGGATGACAGCCGCCGCCGGCCCGCCACACGGAAGCGCCCCACCCGTTGTCGCCCCATGAGGATCCTGCTCGTCGATACGACCCTGTACGAGCCCGCGACGCCGCTGTTTCTCGACGCGCTGCGGGAGCTCGGGTGTGACTACCGGTTCGTGGACGAGGCTGCGTTCACGCGGCCGCTGGAGCGCTCGCTCCTCCACAAGGTCGGATACCGGGTGCTGCACCGCCGCCCCCTGACGTCCTGGCGGTTCAACCGCGTCCTCCTGAGTGAGGCCCGCCGGTTTCGCCCGCAGCTCGTGCTCGCGGTCAAAGCGCCCTACATTATGCCATCCACGCTCCGGCGGATCAAGCGAGAGACCGGAGCACGCCTCGTCAACTATGCGACCGACGACCCGTTCAACCCGGCCAACACCACGCCCGACCTCCTGGGAGGGATTCCCTGCTACGATCTCTACGCCTGCACGAAGCGCGCGATCATGGAGGACGTCCGGCGGGCGGGCTGCGACAACGTGGCGTACGTGCCGTTCGGCTACAACCCGTCGGTGCACTTCCCCGAGGCCCCGGCGACCCCGGCGGAACGCGAGTCGTTCCGCAGCGACGTCGTGCTCGTCGGCGGCGCCGACCCCGACCGCCTGCCCTACGTCGAGGCGCTGGCCCGGCTGGACGGGCTGTCCCTCGCCCTCTACGGCGGGTACTGGTCCCGCCACCCTCGCCTGCGGCCGTACGCGCGGGGGTTCGCCCGGGGACGGGACTACCGCCTCGCCCTCGGCGGCGCGAAGATCGCCCTCTGCCTCGTCCGCCGCGCCAACCGGGACGGGCACGCGATGCGCAGCTTCGAGATCCCCGCCTGCGGCGCGTTCATGCTGGCGGAGCGGACCGAGGAGCACAGGGAGCTGTTCCGCGAGGGGCTCGAGGCTGCTTTCTTCGGCTCGGCGGAAGAACTGTGCGAGAAAGTGCGTTACTACCTGGCTCACGATGACGAACGGGTACGCATCGCCAGGGCCGGACACAAACGCATCGCGACAGGCGGCCACACCTATTGCCACAGGCTGGCTCAGATCGTCCGGTTCGCCGGGGAGGTGATCGGACGATCGCCTGTGTAACAGCACCTCGCAGCAAGACGACGGGGCCGGCGATTTCGGGCGAGAGGCACCCAGATGCACGCCGGCCACCCTGCAGGCGAGAATACGCATGATCAAGGCCGTTCCCCCGGAGGCATCGTATCGGTCCAAGGCACACGAGCTGCGCGCCCGCGCGACGCGGACCTGCCTGCTCCTCGTGGTGCTGGTCGTCGCCATGATCCCGTGGTACACGCTGCGGCTGCTCCCACTAGTCACGATCGGGACCGCGAAGGTCAATATCTTGGACGGCCTTGCTGCGGCAGCCGTATGTCTCGGACTCCCCGATGTTCTCCGCGGGCTTCGGGCCGGCCCGCACGCGCTCTGGTGGGTGTGCGCCTTCCTCGCAGCGATGGTGGTGCCGCTGCTGACTGGTCTGCGCGATCCACGAGCCGCGTTCCTGGCGATCCGGGAAGCGCGAGCCCTCGCGTTTTACGCGCTGGCGCTTGTGTTTGCGACCGGGGAACGCCGTCGCGCCGATTTCCGACGCTTCGCAGCAGCGTACGTCACCGGCACAGTGGCAGCGGTCGCGGCGGTCTTCGCGCACGTCCAGGCGCACGTGCCCCTGCCGGGCTACCCCGACAACATTATGACGGGCAGCTATCATCTCGGCACGCCGGGGTTCTTGGTAGAATACCTCGATTGGACCATCCCCGTTGTCGCGTTTGTGCTGAGTCTATCGGGCGGGTTGGCTGCACGGTCCCGCCGGGCGCACGCGGCGGCGGCGATATCACTCTTGGCCATTGCGTGGTATGCGCTGGCGTCCGCGGAACGCTTCATGCAGACCATCGTGGCGGCCGCCGCGGCCGCCGTTCTTGCGTTGCCGAGCCCGCCGCCCCCACGGCTCCGAATCTTCTACGGCGTGCTCGGTGCCGCAGCGCTGGTGCTCGTGCTCGTGGCGGGAACGGGTGTCATCACGTCTCCGCCCTGGCTGGGTGGGCCCGTCGCCACGACGATGCTCCGGTGGAACCGGCTGCTCGATGATAATTCGCTACGGTTCCGCATCGAGGAGGTGGTCGGCGGATTTCCGCGGTTCCTCAGCCACCCGGTGTTTGGGGAAGGATTGGGCGGCCTGGTGCTCGCCCAAGATCCAGAACACCCGGGCCACCCGTGGCGGTACATTGCCTCGAGCTATGGTTTCTTCCTAATCAAGACGGGCCTCATCGGGCTCCTGGCGTATCTCTCGATGGCGGGCACCGTCCTGTGGGAGGCGTGGCGCCAACATCGATTGCACCCCCAAGACCCAATGTGGCCGCCTGCAACCGTCGGCCTGGTCGGCCTCGGCGCCCTACTCGCGCTCAACCTCCTGCATGCCTCGGCCGATACTCCTGAGGGCGCCGTATCGTTCAGCTTGATCTTTGGGTTGATTTTCTCGCACAGGATGGAAGCGACACGCGGGTCGGCTAGCGACCGGCCGCCCGGGTGGCGCTGACTCTCAGAGGGTGCGGGGGGCCGGTGCGGCGGTCCGCACTCTGTCGGCAAGGAACTGCGAGGGCTGGTATGTAGGCACGAGCACCCGCAGGATACGGACAATCTCTGCAAGATCGCTCGCATCTGTGGCCGCCCGGAGCGTAGTCAACTGCCCGAACAACGCGTCAGGGTCCGCCGGGGATGCAGTCCTGGCAACGAAGATACGGTCGTCGCGAGTGGCCACCGTCCCCTCTTCGGCCGTCAGAAGGTCTTCGTAGTCCTTCTCCCCGGGCTCGGGGTCGGTGAAGATGATGGGGACGTCTCGCTCGGGCTCGAGCCCATGGAGACGGATGAGATCTCGGGCAAGATCGAGAACTTTGATTGGCTCCCCCATATCGAGTACGAAGACCTCAGAACCGCGTCCCATCGCGCCGGCTTGCAGTACAAGCAGCACGGCCTCGCACACGGCCATGAAGTAGCGGCGCATGTTAGGCCCGCGGATCGTGATGGGCTCCCCACGGCGGATCTTCTCCTGGAAGAGCGGGACTACGCTCCCGCGACTGCCCAGGACGTTCCCGAACCGCACGGCCACAAATCGGGTGCTCCCTGCTCGGTCAAGGGCCAAACAAATTTGTTCCGCGACGCGCTTCGTCGCCCCCATGACAGACGCTGGATTGACTGCCTTGTCGGTAGAGATCAGCACGAACTTCTCCGCGCCGACATCGACGCTCGCCTGCGCGACCGACAACGTACCGAAGACGTTGGTCAGGACAGCGTCGTCCGGGTAGCGCTCCATCAGCGCGACGTGCTTGTACGCCGCCGCGTGGAACACGATGTCGGGATGCGTCTCGCGGAACACACGCCGTATCTTCCGGCTGTCCCGCACATCGGCAACCACCGCGGTAGCATGGCACCCGAGCCGCCGCATCGCGTGCTCGACCCAGAACAGGCCTGATTCATCGCAGTCCACAAGCACGAGCTCCTTGGGCCCAAACGGCACAACCTGGCGGCTGAGCTCGGAGCCGATGGATCCGCTGGCGCCCGTGATCGCCACAACGCGGCCTCTCAGCCAGCCCTCAACCTGTGTCGCATCGATCCGCGCGATCCCGCGCGCGAGCAGATCGGCAAGCTGGATCTCCCGCAGATCCGTGAAGCTGATCTGCCCGTTGAGGATCCGGTCGATGCCCGGAACGATGCGGATCTCACGCACGCCCGCCTGGCGGGACTGAGATACAATGCTCCGGACAACGCGGGACGACGCGGACGGCATCGCGATGAGAACCGCCTCTACGCCGTGGCGGCGGATGAGCGCAGGTAGTGACTCCCGAGGACCGAGGACGCGGAGACCGTGGATCAGCGCGCCAATCTTGCGGGGGCTGTCGTCAACGAAGCCAACGACGTGGTATCCGGAATCCGGCGTCTGCCGGAGTGACCGCAACAGTTGTTCACCAGCCGCGCCGGCGCCAACGATGAGAGCGACCCGGCCACGGGCTGGGAACAACGCGAAGTACTCCACGACGCGTCGCCCGAGGCGGAACGCGCCGATGAGGTGCAGGGAGATAATATAGTCCAGGAGGATCACGGCGCGCGGTACGGCAGCGACCGTCCCGGCCTCCCTGAGCAATGCACTCACAAGCCAGAAGACGAGCGACCCAGCCGTCACTGCACGGACCACAAGGATCATGTCCTCGAGTCCGACATGGGACCAGCTTAGGTCATAGAGGCGAATGGCGCAAAAGACGGCGATCTTCACGAGAATACTGAGCGCAACCAGCCCGGGCAATTGCGCCAGCAACTCGGCCGGTACCCGGCCATCAAACCGGAGCCACGTCGCGATGCCGAGCGCCAGCGCCAGCAACGCTCCATCGCACCCGGCGAACAACATCCGGCTATGGCGGTAGACCCACGGCAGAGCCGGCGGTCGCGTCATGCTCTCGTCAGTCATATGGCCTCGGTCGATGACACGCAGTACGCGATGCGGAAAGCCTGCTGTCGTTCCGTAATGCCCAGATATCGCTTGGTCGCCGACATGGGCCTATGCCTGCCCTACGGCATAGAGCACTTTGAACGCCGGTGCAGACGCCGGGTCGCCCAGGGGCGCCAACTGCGCGGGCGCGGCGGTCCCGTCGTGAAGCTCAGCGGGGACCGGTACGAGCCGTCGGTAGAGAAGCCTCTTCACGCGCTCCTTTGCCCTCATCGTCTTGGGAATGAGCTGCATCCGCACCGCGGCTTGCCGAAACGCGAGTACCAGCCGCTCGCGGAACGTCTCCGGCGCGGCAGGAAAGCCGCCAAAGACGCGCGGTGCAAAACCCGCCGCAGTGAGCAGACCGCGAAGCTCAGCCACGGAGAAGTACCGATGGGCAAACGGGCTTGGGTTGAATCCGGCCCAATCCTTATTGGGCAGGCACACGAGCACCACCCCTCGCGGCCGGAGGACCCGCCGCGCCTCGCGGAGAAACTCCTCTGGCCGTGCGAGATAGTACAGCGCCTCGAACAGGACGACGATGTCAAATACGCGTTCCGCGAATGGAAGCGCGTGGGCATCCAGGCGAAGGAGTGGGATCGTTGACCGGTAGTGGGCCCGCGCCTGCTGGAGCAGCGCCTCATCACAATCGCCTCCCACGATCCTCCGGGCGCGGTGGGCCAGGTACCCCAGGCCCACCCCCGGCCCGCACGCCACCTCCAGCACATCGCGGCCCTCGCTGAGTGTGCCCGCCCAGTGATACCGCGTGTAGAGCATCGCCGCCTGCTCCGGCGTCATGCCTGCGCCCGGCAGCTCGGTCACGGTGGCAAACGATGGCATCACGGCAAGACAGCCGCGGTCTGGTCGGCTGGGTACAGCGCCCTGCTCGGGGCCAGACACGCCTCACCTAACCCTGAAGAACTCGCGGATGCAGTTGGTAACATACGCGACCTGCTCCTCGGTCGTCTCCGCGCTCATGGGGAGGGAGAGCACCTCTCGGCAGATCGCCTCGGTTTTGGGAAGGTGCCATTTGCCGAGGCGGAGGCCAGCGTGCTCCCACACTGGCTTCGGCCAGTGGACCAACGTCTCGACGCCGCGCTGTCGCAGGAACGCAGCCAGCGCATCGCGCTGCCCTGTCCTGACGACATAATTTTGATACGTATCGCGGTACTCGACCCCGTCAAAGTGCGGCAGCGCAAGGTCAGGGATCCCGGCGAGCTGCTCGCGATACAGGTCGGCGATCTGCCGGCGATGTTCAATCCACGCGGGGAGGTGCTTGAGCTTGACGTCGAGCACCGCGGCCTGCACGTTGTCTAGAAGGGCGGTGTAGCCGTGGCAGTGGTACTCGCCTGTCTCTCGATCCTCGCCGTTGTATCGCAGCAGCGTGGCCATCCGCGCAATCTCAGGATCGCTTGTCGTGAGCGTGCCCCCGTCTCCAAAGCCCCCGAGCACCTTGAAGGGATAGTGGCTGAAGCAACCTGCGACCCCAAAAGAACCCGCCCCACGTCCGCGGAACGTGCCGCCGAGCGCCTGGGCGGCGTCCTCGATGATCAGAAGGCGGTGACGCCCCGCGATCTCCATAAGGCGATCCATATCGCAGAGACGGCCGTTGAGGTGCACGGGGATGACCGCTCGCGTCCGGGGCGTGATCGCCCTCTCCAGCGCGTCCATGTCCATGTTGTAGTCACGCCCGACATCGACGAGCACCGGCGTCGCCCCGGTGTGGACGATCGCCGAGATCGTCGCCACGAACGTGTGTGCGACGGTGATCACCTCGTCGCCGGGGCCGACACCGCATGCGATCAGCGCGAAGTGCAACGCATGGAAGCCGCTGTTGACGCCAACG
Organism: Bacillota bacterium; assembly: GCA_021324295.1. Classification (GTDB taxonomy): domain Bacteria; phylum Sysuimicrobiota; class Sysuimicrobiia; order Sysuimicrobiales; family Segetimicrobiaceae; genus JAJPJJ01. The sequence continues at coordinate 8,065 of JAJPJJ010000006.1, read as the reverse complement.
GCGTAGCGCGTGCCCACGAACTGTGCGAGGTGTGCCTCAAAATCCCTCAGCTGCTGCCGCAAGATCAGATCACCGCGGCTGAGGCAGGCGTGGATCGCGTCGTCTATCTCGTCCTTCAGCCGCCGATAGTGGGCGCGCGGATCAACGAACGGCACCCTGTATGCGACCTTCATCCCGTACCCCCTGAGCGCGGTAAGAGCGCGGGACACATGCGCGGCGGTGCTAGGGCCATCATGGCGGAACCGAGGCCCGGCCGCGCAACGGATGGGTCGCCCGCTCGTGGAGGACTCTGCGCACGGCCGCCGCGATATGGTCGGCCCCGACGTAGTACACTCCCTCGAGTGCGCGGCTCGTGGGGGCCGGCACGTCCGGGAGCGCGACCCGAGCGACCGGCGCGCGAAGCGCATCGAAGGCGTGCTCGGAAATCCGGGCGCTGATCTCTGCGGCCGCGCCGCACGTCCGCCACCCGCTGTCCGCGACAACCACGTGCCCCGTCTTGCGCACCGATGCGAGGATGGTCGCATCGTCCAGCGGCTTGAGCGAGCGGACATCGATGATCTCCACGTCGACGCCCTCGTGGCTCAACCGCTCGCCCGCCTCGACCGCTGCCTTGACCATGTAAGAGATGGCGACCACTGTCGCATCACGGCCCGCTCTCCGCACGGCGGCCTGACCGATGGGAACGCTGTACAACTCCTCGGGCACGTCAGCCGTCTCCATGTAGAGCCACCGATCGTCCACGTAGAGCACAGGGTTGTCATCGAGGATGCTGGCGACCAGCAGTCCCTTGGCATCATAGGGCGTGGCGGGCATGACGACTTTGAGGCCCGGAACGTGCATGAACCAGGCATGGAGCGCCTGGGAGTGCTGAGCACCCTGTTCCCCGCCGCGGTTGATGATCGGTCGGATCACGATCGGCACCGACACCTGTCCCCCGAACATGTAACACCAATTCGCTGCCTCGTTGACGAGCTGGTCCACGGCGAGCAACATGAAGTCGACGCGCGGATGGATGACGACAGGCCGCATGCCCGCCAGCGCTGCGCCGATGCCCACTCCCGTCGTTGCGTTCTCGGACACCGGGGAGTCGATGACGCGCTCTCTCCCGAACTGCCGATCGAGGTCCTGCATGCTGGTCCCCACGTACCAGGGGCTCCACACCCCCTGTCCGATGACGAAGACACGGGGATCCCGCTCCATCATCTGAGCCAGTGCCTCTCGAATCGCTTGAGCGTAGGTCAGCGGGCGGGTGTTCACCGGGAGGCGTCCTCACTGTAGAAGACGTGCATCGTGAGCTCGTCCGCCGCCGGATAGGGAGACTGCTTGGCGTATGCCTCGGCCCGGGCCACCTCGGCCTGGACATCGTCGTCCAGGCGATCGAGTACCTCAGTTGGCACGCCGGCCGACACCAAGCTCTGCCGAAGGCGGGCGATGGGATCTCGGCTCAGCCATTCCCTCAGTTCGTCCTTCCGCTTCACGCCGACGTCCAGGTCCCAGGAAGGACCGACGTGGCCTCGCCAGCGATACGTCCGGCACTCGAGAAACGTCGCACCGCCGCCCGACCGCGCCCGTGCGACAGCTTGGCTCGCCGCCGCATGGACCGCTTCCGCATCGTTGCCGTCCACTCGGATACCCACGAGACCGTGCGCGGCAGCCGCATCGACGATATTGTCCCGCGCCCGCCGCTCGAACAGGCTCAGGTGGCTGGAGTAGAGATTGTTCTCACACACGAACACGACAGGCAGACGGCGATGCGCGGCGAGGTTGAGGGACTCGTGGGCCGTGCCTTCTTCCATCGCGCCATCCCCAAAAAACGCCACGGTTACACGGTCGCAGCCCTGAAGCATCGCCGCGAGCGCCGCGCCGACCGCGAGGGGGATGGTCCCGGAGACGATCGGCACGGTCCCAAGCAGCCCGACCTCCGGCGCGATGAGGTGCATCGAGCCGCCGCGGCCGCGAGAGCAGCCGGTTCGCTTGCCGTAGATCTCGGCCATCATGGCCTGCATATCGCCGCCCTTGGCCAAGTAGTGTCCGTGGGATCGGTGCGTGCCGAAGATCTGGTCGTCAACACGAAGGGCGGCGCAGATCCCCGCTGCGACGGCCTCTTGCCCAATGTAGAGGTGGCAGGGTGTCTTGATCTCCCCGCGCTCGACGAGGCGAGCGACGTGCTCCTCGAACCGGCGGATCCTCAACATCGTGACATACATGGCTCGGAGCAGCGTGATCGGGATATCGTCCACGGACTATCCTCTCTTCGGGAGAGCACAACACGCGAGCGCCGGCACACGCGTCGGCGGCACGCCTCCTGGTGCAATTAGGTCTGCTCCACTTCGACCTGGTGGGAAGTCGCTCCTTCCGTCGCGGTGCACAATTGGCGGACTCACGCTCTCGGCGCAAACCGGTCGAACAGGTGGACCTTGAGCGTAAGGAGCATGATCTGCACATCGACGCGTAGCGAGTGATTACGAACATACTCCAGCTGCAGCCGATGCTTCTCCGGCCACACACGCTCCATGTACGTTCGCTCCGGGTCCTCGCTGCCTTCGAGGAGCTTCCCCTCGTCGCGCACCCACAGCGTAGCCCAATCGGTGATACCCGGCCGGACCGACAGGATCGCCCTCTCGACCTCGGTGAAATGCACGACATACTGAGGCACCTCGGGCCGGGGCCCGACGATGCTCATCTCCCCCCTCAGGACGTTCAGGAACTGGGGCAGTTCGTCGAGATTGAACCGGCGCAGCCAACGACCCACCCGGGTGATCCTTGGATCGTCTCGCGGCGTATTGGGACCGCCGATCCGCTCGGCATCCGCCACCATGGTCCTGAATTTGTAGATCTTGAAAGGGCGACCGTGCAGCCCGACGCGGACACCCTTGTAGAGCACCGGCCCTCGAGAGTCCAACTTGATGAGCAGCGCGATCACCGCAAAGCTTGGGAGCAACAGGACCAGCACGACGGCGGAAATGGCGATGTCCATGAGGCGCTTGATCACAGGGGCCGCCCCGCTTGTGGTGCATTGGTCGCCGGGTCACGGTCGGTGAGAGGCCGTCCATTCGGACCGGGGCCACGCGGCCGCCTCGCTCGCGGACGCGACGTGGAGATACGGGCTGCCCGTGCTACCCCCCACAAGCTGCCCAGGCCGTAGGCGATGTGAAGCGCGCCAAAGACGAGCGGCATTGCCGCCAGATACCTGAGATTCCTTTCGCGCAGGGCAACATGGGCCGATGCCGCCAGGTTGGCGACGAGATAGAGGCCCCCGAGGCCCCCCAGCAACCACCTGCCAGGCGGCATCACCGCCGCCAGCGCGGCCGAGGCCAGCAGGCCGCCAACGAATCCCAACGGCACGAGATGGCGCCACGACACCGGGATGACACTGCTGTACAGAAACGGCAAGACCGCCCAGATCCCATTGCTCCAGTTCTGCCGGAAGAACGAGGCGAGATCCGCGCGGGCGTAGTAGTAGCTCACCACGGCAGGCGCGAGCAAGATGCGCCCGCCGGCCTTACGGAGCCGGATGTGGAACTCCATGTCCTGTCCCCGCACGAGCCTCTCGTTGAAGAGGCCAACCCTCTCGAAGACCTCGCGACGATAGCATCCTCCGAAGACCGCATCAAACCATCTCGGCTCTTTCACATGGATCTTCGTGTAGGAGTTGCCGACGCCAAACGGGTGACTAAGCGCGCAGGCGATGGCCCGGCCGATCAAGGTCTCCTCTCGCGGCACCGTCACGAGCACACCCCCGACGTTGTCCGCGCCGTAAGCCTCCAGGTGTTCCACCGCCTGCTTGAGATAGTCACGTGCGTAGCGATTGTGCGCGCTCATCCAGGCGATGACCTCGCCGCGGGCCCTGGCGATTCCCACATTGAGCGCGGCAGCAGTGATCCGCCGAGGGTTATCGAGGATGTGGATGAATGGGTGGCGTCGCGCATAGTCCTCAAGGATCGCTCGGGTCCCATCCCGGCTCATGCCATCGACCACGAGAACCTCCATCCGATCGGTCGGGTATATGCCGCCGATGATGGAGTCCAGGCAGGCTCCGATAAAATCTACCTCATTGAAACAGGGCACGATGACGGATACAAAAGGCAGGTCGCGCATCATCTGCTCGTGCTTACCCTCCGAGGCCAAGGCCCTATGGGCAGGTCTCAGATTCCCCCTCAGCGGGTGCTCCCCACGTATCGGTCACGCCGAAGGGCATGGCCATGAGAAAGAACAGAACCTTGCTTTGCAGCTCCGCAAAAGCGCCCCATCCCAACAGGAACAGCAGCGCGGCGACGACGAACCCTAGGTCTGGCTCTGGGGAGCGCCACCCCAGTGGCCGTCGTCGCTGTGCTCCCGCGTACCAAATCGCAGCAGCCGCGTTGCCGAGAATCAGCAGGACTCCCACCACGCCGGTCTCCGCCAGGAAGACCGGCCAAGCGGGAGGGCGCGGCGGCTCACCACGCCCGGGAGCAAGCGATGAGCCGTTCGCCGGGACGGACGGTCGGTAGTGGAGGTCGCTCCTCAACGCTCGTACCGCGGGGCCGACCTTCGGCCAGTAGCCGTAGGTGCCAACACCGAAGAGCAAGGACACCGGCTTGTGTGCAATCGCCGCAACAGACGCCCTCAGCAAGACTTGACGCTCCGTATCGCCCCGGGCGACGGCGACGGCCGCGCCCTTGCGAAGTGAGAGCGGCAATCCCACTGTGGAGGCGGGCGGCACGGCAGGTGCGGGCACAGGCCCCGCGGCAGGCACCGGCCGCGATGTGCCCGAACGCTTCGCGGACACCGCGGCCTGCGGGATGACATGGAAGGCTCTCAGCATCTTCGCGTACTGAGCCGGCAGATATCCCATCCAGAACTGGAACACGAGAGCCAGGACGACGTAAACGGCGGCCAAGGCGACGGACAGGCGGAGTGCCTGCTTGATCCGCCAGCACGCCAGGATCAGCGTACCGGCGGTGACAACGAAGATCCCCGAGCGGGACGCCGACAGGATAACCAGTACCCAGACCACGATGACCGTGCACCAGCCCAGCGCCCGCATCGGCCGTGAATCGGCCTGCATGAGCAGCAGGGCGGCCGGCACCGCGACGGCGACGGGAAAGGTCGCAAACGCCTTACCAGCCCCGCCGATCCCCTCGAAGATAAGTCGGCCATACGCGAGATCGGGAAAGACCACCCCGTGAAGGAGATACAGTCCCACATAGGCAGCGCCGCACGCCGTGAGGATGAGCGTGGTCCACACACGCGAGGGACGGGGGAAGCGGTACCGTGCCAGCAGCGCGACCGCCCCCAAGAGGACCACGCTGTCGAGTATCGATCGCGTGGCTTTCACGTTGTGATACGTCGCCAGGCCCCGAACTCCCTCTGCGACGAGGTACGCAAGCCACAGAACGAACATCCACACCCACGCGCGACGCTCCGCGGGATCCCGTGATGGCATCCGCTTCCAGACGGCCCCAACGGCCGCGCCCACCACGAGACACGCGGCCAGCCATTCGTCAAAGATTGGAGACCCTAGGACGAACATTCCTCCCGTGATGACGGCCGTCCCCACGATGAGCGGCCAGAACAAACTCGGCTGCACCGCGACGGCGCCCATCAGAAGGATGCCTGTGATGACGAAGGCCGCGAGCGCGCCGGGCGGATAGTGAACGAGCAGCGGCCCGGCCCGCAGGGGGAACCCTTCCGCGTATCGAGAACTCAGAAAGATGGTGAGCAGCCCGACACCCGCGGCCGCGGCAACGCATGCGTCGCCCAAGGTGAAGGGGCGTGTCTGTCTGGCTTCGCCGACCCCCGCCCATCTCGCGATCGCCGTAAACCCATCCATCAGACCACCTTCCATTGTGTGAAGACGGTGCATCCGTCCCGCCACACCGTGCGCCGCCGCCACCCGCCGATTCGAGGGGCCGTGCCCATCATCGGGCCAGCGCCTCATCGGCGCCCCTCTTGCTGATGAGGAAGTTGCCAAGCGCGAGGAACTCCAGGCCTGAGCGCTCGAACGTCCGGATCGCGTCCTGAGGGCTGCAGACGATCGGCTCGCCGTGGAGGTTGAAGGACGTGTTGAGGACGGCGCCGACCCCGGTTAGGGCCTCGAATTGCTTGACGAGATCATAGTACCCGGGGCTCGCGTCCGGCTCTAGCACCTGTGGCCGCGCGGTCAGATCGTACGGGTGGATCGCAGCCCGCAGGACGTCATATCCCTCGGGGGTTGTTCGGAACGCGAGGATCATGTAAGGAGCCGCAACGCCCTTGCCGTTGAGAAGGTACTCGCGCTGCCGCTCGGCGAGCACTGTGGGCGCAAAGGGCATCCAGAAATCGCGATGCTTGATCGCCCGGTTGAGATCGCGGACCCTTTCTAAGCGTCGTGGGTCCAGTAGGATGCTGCGGTTGCCAAGCGCCCGTGCGCCCCACTCCATGCGGCCATCACAGCGTGCGACGATCTCTCCGCGCGCCAGTAACTGTGCGACGGCCTCGTTGACGTTCGAGATCAACCGCACACGATACTTCGCGGCCAGTCCCTCGGCATCGATCGCCGCACGGATCGCCGCCTGCGAGAACTCCGGTCCGAGGTAGACAGAATCGAACACCGGCATCGTCACGGCGCGGCCAGTCCGGCGGATATAGTCAGCGTACACTCGGTAGGCGGCGCCGATGCAGATCGATTCATCGCCACAGCTCGGGAAAACGAAAAGCTGCGCGACCTCGGGAAGATCGAGCATCAACATGTTGACCTTGACGTTCATGAACACGCCGCCGGCGCACGCCACCCGCTTGATGCCGGTGTGCGCGACCGCGTTTCTGACCCAGGCGAGGACGAGCTCCTCGAGCACCCTCTGCGCCGCGCCAGCGATCCAATCGAACCGGTGGCCCTCCAGCTGACTCCTGAGATAGGGATAGCAGTAGTTGGTCCACAGTTGCGTCCCGGGCCGGAACGTCAACGCTCCGCGGTCGACCTCCACAAGCGGGCGGATCACCCTGTAGGATCGCCCGGCGCCGGTTTCGTCAGCGTACGGCGCGAGTCCCATGACCTTGTACTCATCCTCCCAGGGCTTCATCCCGAGTAGAAACGTCACCCGGGAGTAGACTTTTCCGATCGACGCGGCGCTCCTGGTCTCGGCGATGCGCCGGACCCGTCCGCCCTCACCGATGCCAACAGTCGCGCACACGCCGTCACCCGACCCGTCCAGCGTCAGGACCAGGACCGGCCCCGCATCGTTCACCCATGGGCACGCGTAGTACGCCGTCGCAGCATGGGCATCGTGGTGCTCGACCACCGTGATCCGTGCGTCGGGAACGCCGAGATGGTCGACGATCGTGCTCCGGCGCTCGCCGAGTCGCTCCTCTGCGAAGTATCTGCGGCGGTCGCCCGCGCCGTTGGCGTCCCGCAGTTGGTCGTCGTAGCCCTTTCGGTACCAGTCCCAGCCGAGGAAGAACTCGCGGTGATGCATGAACCGGGTGCCCAGCGCGATCGCTGTAAGATCCATGGGACGGCACGCGGCGATGCGGAGCACCTCTTCCACGGCGCGGCGCGGGTAGCCGGGATCGTTCTTTCGGCGGCTCAAGCGCTCCTCGGACACAGCCGCAACGATACAGCCATCGCGCAGCAGGCACGCGGAGGCACTGTGCCCGTCGTGAATGCCGAGCACAGATACGCTATCGTTCATGGCTCATGCCTCACGTCCCAGGATCTGGACCCCGTGAGAAGCGAAGACCCGACCAAAGCCACGTATCGCTCGGACAAACCACTTCACCGTCGCGTCAGCAGCAGATTGGCGATGCGCTTCTTGCCCTCGCATAGCGCGAGCAGCTCGTCGATACGGTCGATCGGATACGTCTTAGTCTTCACCGTCCTGAGCTCGTCGATCACGAGGGCCGAGAAGCCGTAGTCGCCGAGGAGGGTTCGGACGAGCGTCTCCGGGGAATCGCCCATCTCGCGCATGGCTTCAGGGTAGAACTCCACGAAGAGCTTGAGCCCCACCGCCGCTAAGATAATCCGAACTGACGGGCGCCAGACAGATGCGTGAAGGATTTCCACCGACGACGACTGGCACAGAAGCGGCGCTTGCGACGTTTGCCGCGG
>JAJPJJ010000026.1 GCA_021324295.1 Bacillota bacterium | reverse complement strand
GCGTCTCTTACCGCGGATAGAAAATGTACCCAGTGGACACTGACCTGGTCGCGACCTTTTTCCAATGATTTCAGCCCTCTGCGTTAGATCAGCAGGGGGAACTTGGGACTAGTCCCCGTCCGCTCCTACGCCGCCGGATAGCGGCGACGGAGCCGTAGTGCAGCGTCGCGCACTGTCGGCCCTCTGCAATCCCTCCTCAGACTTCGGAGACCACGCACTAGGGGCCGCCGAGCGCGGCCAGCGTGCGCCGCGCCTCGTCCACGCCGCGGAATTCCTGGTGCGACGCGAGCGCCTTCTCCAGCTCGCGCCGGGCCAGCGCCTGGTTGCCCGTCTTGTAGTACACGACGCCGAGGTGATAGCGGACGATCGGGTTGTCGGGCAGCCCGCGGGCGCCCTCCTGGAGCAGCGGGAGCGCTTCCGCGACTCTGCCCATCCTGTAGTAGATCCAGCCCAGCGTATCGGCCACGTGCGGATCGCGCGGCATCCGCTGCCGGGCGGCCTGTGCGAGGGCGAGCGCCTTGCCGAGATCGCCCCCGTGCTCGACGTACGACCACGCCAGGTTGTTTGCCGCCGGGGCGAAGCGCGGGCTCACCGCGAGCGCCCGCTCGTAGGTCGCCTGGGACGCCGCCACGTCACCCTTCTGCTCGTAGAGCATGCCCAGGATCACGTAGGCGGGCAGGAAGCGCGGGTTGATCCGGAGAGCCTCCGTGTACTTGTGCGCCGCCATCTCGTACGCCTTCTCGTGCTCGTAGAGGCTCCCGAGCTGCAGGTACGCGGCCAGCGCGTTGGGATCCGCCGCGATCGCCTGGTAGTAGGCATCCTCCGCCCGGGCGTCCGCGCCGGTTGCTTGATAGACCGCGCCGAGCAGCGTCAGTAGCGGCGCGCGCTTGGGCTGGGGCACGCGCGCGAGCTGCGCTCGGATCCGGTCGGCCGCGCGGTCGGGGTGCCGCTCACCCAGGTAGACGCGGGCTTCCTCGACCAGGGCGTCCAGGCGGTCGGGCTGCAGCCCGAGCGCGGCCTCGAGCTCCCGGATGGCATCGGCGTTCCTCCCCGCCAGCCGGTACGCTGCCCCGAGCCGCACATGGCCCTCGGGATCCCGCGGATTGAGCGCCACAGCCTCGCGATAAACGTCGATGGCCCGCCCGTACGCACGCTCGGCCACGAGCACGCCGCCCAGCAGGAGGTGAGCCTGGTAGTGGCGAGGAGCGATGCGCACGACCTCCCGCAGATCCCGTTCCGCGGCCGCCGGGTCGCCCGACTGGGCGTCCAGGCTCGCCAGGTCGAGGTGGGCGTCCACGAGCGTGGGATCGAGCCTGATCGCCTGCGTGAGCTCGTCACGCGCGGCGGCGGCGTCGCCCCGCGCCACGTACGCGCGCGCGAGGAGCGTGCGCGCCTCAGCCGATCCGGGACGCGCCCGCACGACAGCCTGCAGCTCGCTGACCGCCGCGGCCGCATCTCCGCGCGCGAGGGCCACGCGGCTCATGAGCACGTGCACCATGGGATCGTCCGGATGCGCCCCGGCCAGGCGATCGGCCACCGCCTTCGCCTCGTCGATCTTCCCCTGCGCGAGCAGCAGGCCGCCGATCCGGAGGCCGGGCACCGCGGAGTCCGGGGCGATTCGCTCCGCGGCCCGGTACTGAGCGAGGGCGGCGTCGCGGTTGCCTCTGAGGGCATCGAGGTCGCCCAGGGCGATCGCCGGCTCGATGCGCCGGGGCAGCACGCGCGCCGCCTCGGCAAGCGTTCGCTCGGCGTCCGGCCAGCGGCCCCGGCGCTCGAAGTAGCCGGCCAGCGCGAGGCGGGGTGCGGGATCGGCCGGCGCCGCGGCGATGGCCCGGCGGTACGCGTCCTCGGCCGCGGCGGCATCGCCCTGGGCGGCGCGCAGGCGGCCGAGCAGGACGTATGCCCGCGCCGAGCCGGGAGCGATTCGGAGCGCGGCCTCCACCTCCCCGAGCGCGGCGGTCACGTGACGCCGTCCCGCCAGGCTCTCGGCGAGCAGCAGGTGGGCCTCGGCGCTCCCGGGGTCGCGTCCCAGGACGGTGCGGGCCTCGGTGGCGGCGTCGGCGTACCTGCCGGCCCGAACGAGCACGTCCGCGAGCTGGAGCCGCGCCCGGGCATTCGCGGGGTCGAGCCTCAGGCTCGCGACGAGCGCTTGGTAGGCCGAGCCGATCTCGCCGAGCCGAGCATACGCGAGCCCCAGCTTGTAGTACGCCTCGGCAGAGCGCGGGGCGAGCTGGAGGACGTTGCGGAAGTCGATCTCGGCGTCCCGATAGCGCTCCGCGGCGAGCGCCGCGTCGCCCCGCGCCCAGTACCGCGTCAAACGCTCCCGGGGGCTCGCGACGCGCGCGATCCCCCATACGGCGACCACGAGGACGAGAAGAGCGAGCGCTCCGAGGACACGGTATCTCATCGCACGCGACGGCATCCCCGCAGCCTCCTTGATCGAAGGGGCCTACGCCCCAGCGGCCGGCGTGACACCCTCCACTTCCCCTGCCGTCCCCTCCGCGTCTGGGGACCCGCCCCCTGCCGCGGGAGAGAAAAGCCGGGGCAGGGTGCCCCGGCTCGTCGCTTCGTGAACGCGCGAGCGCGCCGCGGGGAGGCTACGCCCCGAGCCTCTTGCGCTTGGCGCGCCGCCGGACCAGCGGCGCGAAGCCGAGCAGACCGGGGCCGAGCAGCATCATCGAGGACGGCTCCGGAACCGGGCCGAGCGTATCGTTGCCGTTGTACCCGTGGGTGTCCGGCCCGGCGGGGAGATGTATCTGGATCGCGTCCGCCGCGTACGGCTCCAGCACGCCCGGCCCGAACATCGAGTCCGCCGTCAGCACACCGAGGCACTCCTGGCCGGCGAACGTGATCCCCAGCGTCGTGGTGCAGGAATCCGTCCCGCCCGCAGGCCCGGCCGTCCCCGAGAACGAGATGTCGATGTTGGGCACGCTCGCAAGGTCGTGCGTCACCGTCGCGATCGGCGGCGGTGGGAGGGTGCCGAGGAGCGGTGTGCTCACCGTCCCGCTCAGCGTGCCGACGGCGCTCGAGAACGTCGGCGTGCCCTGGAGGCCCGTAAAATCGAAGAGCACGGCGTCCGTGGGGAACTCCGACGTATTGATCTTTTCCACCGTATCGATCGTGAGCGTATACTGGTACTGCCACAGACTGGGACCGAGCTGCGTGACCAGCGGGAACTGGAAGAAGATGCTATCGTCGGCGTACGCCGCCCCGGGCCAAGCCGTCGCCGCCCAGCCGAGCGCGGCGAGCGCCGCGAACGCTACCAAGTTCCTCCTCATGGCTCCCGACCGTTCCTCCCCTCCGTTGTACGGCTATGCCGCCTCCGTGCCACACGAGGCTTGTCTCCCGGTGCCAGTATAGAGGCCCGGCCGGCCCACCGTCTTCGTTCAAGAGGAGGAGTTCGCACGGATCAGCTCACCGGCGGGGTCCGCCGTGAAGATATCGACGTGCGGCCCTCGAGGGCGCCCGGAATGTCCCGCGAGCGGCCCGCGAGGCCGCCGGAACCGGCCGCCCGGTCGCGACGCCGTACACGCGGGCCAACCGGCCCGACGCCCGCCGCCCGGGCGCGCAGGCGCGTTGCGACGCCGTACGCGCGGGACAACCGACGTATGCGAAGGCGTCCGGGGCGACAATCGAGTTGCGACGCCGTACGCGCGGGACAACCGGCGCGCGATCCGCGTAGCTTTTCCGGTGCGATCTTCGCCAATCCTCCCGCGCGGGGCGCCGCTGCCCGACGGCGCCTCTGCTGCGCCCGTGATCGACAGATACGCCTGTTCGCCATTGCGAGTTCTCCGGAGATCCGCTATAAGAGTATCTAAAGATCGATCCGGCTTCGATGCGCTGAGTCTAAAGATCGATGCTGCTATCCGCCCAGTTCGCGGCGATCTCAGCCGAAGCCGGACCAGCGTCAGACGAACGACCCTCGCCGGACGGTGCCTGGGTCGCTCGCCGTAGCCGGCGGCATCTCAGCACCTCTTGCTCCTCGTGACGATCACACCCGGAGCCGCTGCGCTCGCAGGCTCCACCGTGCCACGCCGTCGCCGCCACGCCGCCGGGCGCGCGTGTTGCGCGAAGACGCCACCATGCCGACGGAGGCCATGTAGATGGCCGAGCCGCTGCTTGCACTCCATGTCCGGCAGCCGGTGCCGCCGGGTCCTGCCCGCGAGGGGCGCGGCGGGTGCCCGAGGCCGGGCAGGGGCCCCGGGGCTCGGGGGTAGGGGCTGCGATGGCGATCCGCGTCCTCATCGTCGACGACGGAATCTACATCAGGCAGGGTCTCAAGGCGGCGCTGCAGCCGGAGCGCGACATCGAGATCGTCGGCGAGGCGGACACCGGCCGGCGGGCTCTGGACCTGGCCGGTGCGCTGCGGCCCGACATCGTGCTGATGGACGTCGCGATATCCGCCGGAGACGGCATCGACGCGATCCAGGCGATCACGCAGCGCTGCCCGGAGACGCAGGTCCTCGTGCTGACGGCGCACCCCGACGAGGTGCTCTTCGTCAAGGCCGTCCGGGCCGGCGCGGCCGGCTACGTGCTCAAGGACATCTCGCCCGCCAACCTGGCCAACGCGATCCGAGCCGTCCACGCGGGCCGCACGATGTTGAGCCCGGTGATCGCGAGGCATATCATCGAGCGCCTCTCGACGTCGACGGACGGGATCGGCGGGGGAGGCCCCGGGTACGCGCACGGCCTGAGCGACCGCGACCTGGAGATCCTGGCCTGCGCCGCCCGGGGCATGGGCGACAAGGAGATCGCGAGGCACCTCTTCCTGTCCCAGGCCACCATCAAGGCCCGCCTGCGCAAGATCTACCAGCGCCTCCGGCTGCGCAACCGCGCGCAGGCGGTGGCGTTCGCGATCGAGAAGGGCCTGCTCAAGATCTCGTAGGGAAGCGCCGTCCCGGAGCGAAGGCAGACCTCGCCCCTCCCGCTCTGTCGGCGCAGACGAAGGACTCTATCGAGGCAGGAGCCGGGCCAGCGACGGGAACATCGCCTGCACGAACGCCGCTTCCTGGCGGAGCGTGCGCTGGACCGAGCCGCTGATAGGAGCGTTCACCCGGACGAGGGCCTCATCGCTGCGGTGCTCCAGAAGCGACGTCCACGCCAGCGTCGCCACCGCGCGCAGCTCCTTGGCCACCACTCTGCCGTGGATCTGGTACCAGTACAGCACGAGCTGGCGGTCGGTGCCCTTCTGGATCACGTCGCTGTTGACAGCGATCGTTCCGCCTCCCGGCAGCCGGATCGGCACCACCGCGGCGCTCGTGATGACCCACCCCGACCCCGGCAGGCACACCGACGGCGAGTGTACCCGCGTCTGGCCGAGGCGCTGGGCCGCCCAGTAGCCGACGTACAGCCACAGCGCACCACCCTGCTCCGCCTGGTAACGGCGCAGGATGTAGTCGTCGACGCGCAGCCCGGCCAGCACCTCGGGCTCGAAGTAGTCGGTCTCCCCCTGCCATGGCCCGAGCGCGAGAGGCAACTGGTGCAGGGGGTGTGCGGTGCCGACCGGCTCCCCCTGGGCCAGGGCCCGGAGCAGCGCGGTCGCCGCCACGATCGTCAGCAGGGCCACGACATACGGCGCGCGGACCTTCATGCCCGCACCGCCGGGGCCGCAAGACGGGAGAGGGCCAGGCTCTCGACCGCGAGGAGCACGAGGGCCAGGGCGAAGACGAGCAGGCCGGAGAACACGTGGTAGAAGCCCAGGCCGGCGGCCGGCCCGATGCCCTCCACGAGCATGCCGGTGAGCGCGATCCGCGCGGCGTTCGTGACGAGGGCGATGGGGATCGCCGACAGGGCGACCAGCACCCGGGGGAGCGGCGTGCGCTGCGTGAAGTAGGCGAAGATCACGGCGAGGGCGAGCAGGGCGATCAGCGACCGGATGCCGCTGCAGGCTTCGGTGACTTCCAGCCGCATCGGCGCGAGCGTGATGATGTTCCCCTCGCGCAGGACGGGGACGCCGAGGAGGTCCAGCGAGCCCGTCGCCAGCCTCGCCGCCATGAGCTGCAGGGGGAAGGCGATCGCGTTCATCACGATCGCGGGCGGCGGGATCATGAAGAGCAGGTACGCGAGGGGAAACGCCACCGCCCGCAGGACCCGTGGCCCTGCGAGGAACAGGACCAGCCCGGCGAGGACCAGCAGCAGCGAGATGCGCGCGGCGTAGCCGAACGTGGCGGCTTGCCCGAGCACGAGCAGCGCGATGCCCGCGAGCAGCAGGGGATACCCCCACCGGGAGACGCGCGCGGGGATGCGGCGGAGCTCGCGGCGCCTCTCCCAGACGAGGTAGCCGGCCACGAGCGGTACCAAGAACCCGTGTGAATAGTTCTCGTCCGTCGCCCACTGGACCGCGAGGTCCAGGAGGACCGGCAGATAGAGGACGATGAGCGCCGCGGCGAGGACGACTGCGGGCAGAACCGGGACGAGCGATGCGACCCAGGACCGCCCTCGCGGCCGGGCCAGGTCACCGGACGGTGCCGCGCGTAGGATCCGGGATCCCTCCTCTCGGCGTGCGCGCCGAAAGAAGGATAGCGCGGCGCAGGCGTCCCGGGCCTCGATCAGAGGGAGGAACGCCCGCTCTCAGATGCGCTAACCCATCCCGCAAATCGGCCGTCCTACGCCCTGCGCGAGCGCGCGGTGACGGGCCGCGCCACCGCCGTGGGAGGAGCGAGCTCGGACGGTGGCGCGCCGTTCGCGCCGAAGACGCCCCCGTTGCTGGGGACCGGCAGCAGGTTCTTTTGCATCACGAACGCCGCGGCCTGGGCCCGGTTGCGCAGGCGCAGCCGCCTGTAGATGGCCCGGAGGTGGCTCTTCACCGTGGACTCGGAGAGGTACAGCTTGGAGGCGATCTCCTTGTCGCTGAACCCCCGGGCGACCTCCACCAGGACCTCGATCTCCCGTTCCGTCAGCCCGTACGGGCGTCGGCGGGCCGCCTCCTCGGCCCTGTCGCTCCCCGCCAGGTCTTCGAGCAACTGCCGGGCCAGCCCGGGGTTGATGATGGCCTTCCCCTGGTGGACGGCCCGGATCGCGCTGATCAGGTTCGCGGGCGAGATGTCCTTGAGCACGTAGCCGGCCGCGCCGGCCGCGGCGGCCTGGCGGAACAGGTCCTGGTCGGCGTAGACGCTCAGGATGAGGACCTGCGTCCCGGGGCACCGCTGCTTGATCGCCCGCGTGGCCTCGATCCCGTCGCCGCCTGGCATCTTGAGATCCATGAGCACGACGTCGGGCGTCAGCTCGATCGCGCGCGCGACCGCCTCCCGGCCGTTCTCCGCCTCACCGGCGATCTCGAGGCCGGCTGCGTCCTTCAGCACGGCCCGCAAGCCCATGCGAGTCAGGATCTGATCGTCCACCAGCAGCACGCGGATGGCCATGCGTCACCTCCCTGCGATGTGCGCGACCGGGTGTCCCGTGCGGTTCGGAGATCGCCGGCTCGCGGCACGGCCAGACCGTGTGGCCTGCCGCGCTGGTACGGTCGCTCGGAAAAGCGTACCTCCCGAAGACAAGGATCGAAGGGTCATCCGCCCGCCGAGCAGGCGAACCTGGTCGCGTATCAAGCCAAGGCCCAGCCCGCCCCGCGTGCGCCGGCGGCGGCGATTGGGCCCGCGCCCATCGTCCCGCACCTCCAGCACCACCGTGTCGCCGGACCTGCGGACGTCGACGGCGATGTGCCGCGCGGACGCATGCCGGGCGGCGTTGGCCAGCGCCTCGCGTCCGAGCGCGGCGAGCGACGCTTCCAGCGCGGGCGCGAGCGACCCCAGGTCGCCGATCGACAGCGAGAGCCGGGCGTCGGTGAACGGCCGCAGCTCCTCGATCGCCGCCTGAAGGCTCTCGGAGAGACCTGAGGTGGCGTCCGGCTGAGCACCACGAAGGAGCTGGATGACCTCCCGGGCCGCGTCGAGCGCCGCCTGCGTGGTCGCGATCGAGGACCGCAGGGATGCGCGAGTCTCGGCCAGGTGGCGAGGGATCCGGGGCTCCAGCATTCGCAACTGGCCGAGGGCGTTGGCGAGGTATTGCGCGGGCCCGTTGTGGATGCGGAAGGCCGCGTCCAGCAGCCGGCCGGACGTGGCCGATCCTCTCGTGGGAGCCGCCGCACGCGCGGGATCGGGTGCCAGCGGGGCGCCATGCCTGCGTCTGTCGTTCGGCCGAACGGTCATGCTGCGGCGCGCGCGATGCATCGTGGCCGTGTCCCGGGCTCCTGGTCGACCAAAAGTACCGGCCGCTCGTTGTCGCTGCTGCGTTGCCTGAAAACTTTTCCGAAGAAATGTACCTGATCATTGTTCAATATCCCCCCGGTATGCCGCCTCAAAACGCCAATGTTGCGTCAAGAAAACACTATCCGAAACATCCGAAACCCGTACGTGTGTTCGCAGCCAGATGAACACCTCGTTCATTCGAAAAACCGCTCGAACTGTCCGACAGGAGGCGGGACGCTCGGACGCGCGACGCCAACTCCGGTTGCCAGCGCTCCTCCTCAATGTGAGCGCGTGCCCGCTGCGGTGAGATGCCACACTCGGGGACGGTCGTATGGCGAGGCTGCGAGTGCTGGTTGTTGACGACACGACGCTGATGCGTCAGGGCATCAAGAGCCTGCTCGAGAAGCGCAACAACTTCGAGTTCGTCGGGGAAGCCAGCAGCGCGCAGGAGGCCACGGAGCTCGCGATGAGCCTGGCCCCCGACGTGATCCTGCTCGATCAGGACATGCCGGGCCTCGATAGCATCGAGGCGATCAAGCTCATCAAGGCGCGGCAGCCCAAGGCGGAGATCATCGTCCTGGCGGAGGATGCGGACGACGAGAAGCCGTTCCGGACGCTCGAAGCCGGGGCGACCGGGTACGTGCTCAAGGACATCAACCCGGACAACCTCGCCCGCGCGATCGAGGGGGTCTGCAACGGACGCACGCTCATCCACCCGCACGTGGCGAGGCAGCTCGTCGAGCGATTCCGGGCTCTCGCGCGCGAGAAGAACGGCAGGGATGGCATGCACCTGGGCGGGTTGACGACGCGCGAGCTCGAGATCCTGCTCGAGATGGCCAAGGGCGCAACCGATCGAGAGATCGCCCGCAAGATCTTCGTCAGCACGACGACCGTCAAGAGCCACATTCGTTCGATCTTCCGCAAGATCGGCGCACGCAACCGCACGCAGGCCGTCGTCTACGTCCTCAAGAACCGCCTCATCCGTTAGACACACCGCCGCTAAGATAATCCGAACTGACGGGCGCCAGACAGATGCGTGAAGGATTTCCACCGACGACGACTGGCACAGAAGCGGCGCTTGCGACGTTTGCCGCGG
>JAJPJJ010000045.1 GCA_021324295.1 Bacillota bacterium | reverse complement strand
GCTCGGCGCCCACCTGGAAGATCTCGCGTTCCCGGCCCGCGTGCTCCGGCTCGTAGCGGAAGACGGTCGTGCGGTAGCACAGGCGCAGCGGCACCTCCGCCCCCGCCATGCCCATCGCGACGATGCGGGCGATCTGCGCGGTGGCGTCGGGGCGGAGCAGCAGAATGCGGCCGGTCGTCCGGTCGGCGATCTTGTAGCACTTCTCGATCAGCTCGGAGTCGAGGCTCGCGGCGAGGACGTCCAGGTACTCGAAGGTGGGCGGGATGACCTCCTCATAGCCCCACCGGCCCAGACAGGCCATGAGGCCGTCTTCGAGGCGGCGCAGGCGCTGGGCCGTGCGGGGCAGGATCGTGGCCATGCCGGCCGGGACGAGCGAGCGGGCCGCCGACGACACGGGCGGCGCCCCGGGGCGGGGCGGCCGGCGGGAACCGCTGGCAGGAACGCGGCGCGGCATACGGATGGCGGGGCTACAGCCCGCGGGCCAGGTCAGCCAACTTCACCGAGAGGATGTGCGGGAGCGAACGCAGCGTCTCGAACACGCCGGCCGGCAAGGGCGCATCCAGGCCGATGATCAGCAAGGCGGTGCCGCCCCGCTCCTCGCGCGAGCACTGCATGCGGGCGATGTTGACCTGGTGGGCGCCGAGGGCTTGGCCCACCGACCCGATCACGCCGGGCTTGTCCGCGTTGAGGATGAGGATCATGTGGCCCTCCGGAACCACCTCCACCTGGAAATCGTCGATCTCGATGACGCGGGGATGCTTGCGGTGGTAGAGCGTGCCGGCGATGCGATGCGTCGCCTTCCCCGCCTCGACGCGGACGCGGACGACGCTGGCGTAGTCGCCGGCGTCGGTGCTCTTGACCTCCTTGACCTCGATGCCCCGCTCCTTGGCGATCACGGGCGCGTTCACGTAGTTGACGACGTCTTCCAGGATCGGCGCCAGCAGCCCCTTCAGCACCGCGATCGTCAGCGGCGCCGCCGAGAACCCCGACACCTCGCCGTAGTACTCGACCGTGACGCGCTCGATCCCGCCCTCGCAGAGCTGGGCCTGCAGCAGGCCCAGCTTCTCCGCCAGGCTCAGGTAGGGCTGAAGGCGCGGCAGCACCTCCGGCGGCACGGAGGGGATGTTGACCGCCCCGCGCGCGATGCCCTTCGTGAAATAGTCCACGATCTGCTCGGCGATCCCGATCGCGACGTTCTCCTGCGCCTCGCCGGTCTGGGCGCCGATATGCGGCGTGCAGATGAAGTTGTCCAGCGCCAGCAGCGGATTGTCCGGCTTGACCGGCTCCTCCTCGAACACGTCGAACGCCGCGGCCGCGACCTTCTTCGATCGCAGCGCCTCGGCCAGGTCCGCCTCGTTGACGATGCCGCCGCGCGCGCAGTTGACGATCATCACGCCCGGCTTCATCGTCGCGATAACCGTGGCGTTGATCAGGCCCTTCGTCTCGGCCGTCAGCGGCGTGTGCACGGAGACGATGTCGGCCCGCCGGAACAGCTCCGGCAGCTCCACCAGCTCGACGCCCATCTTCTCCGCCCGCTCCGGCGCCAGGTAGGGATCGTAGGCGATGACGTTCATCGCGGCGCCCTGCGCCAGCTTGGCGAGGTAGCCGCCGATCTGGCCGATGCCCACGACGCCGAGCGTCTTGTTGTACAGCTCGACGCCCATGAACTTGTCCTTTTCCCACTTGCCGGCCTTGACCGACGCCGTCGCCTGGGGAATCCGCCGGCTCATCGCGAAGATCATCGCCATCGTGTGCTCGGCGGTCGTGACGGTGTTCCCGCCCGGCGTGTTCATGACCACGATGCCGCGCTTGGTCGCCGCCTGGGAGTCCACGTTGTCGAGGCCCGAGCCGGCCCGGCCGATGACCTTCAGCCGTTCGGCCGCCGCGATCACCTCGGCCGTGACCTTCGTGCCGGACCGCACGATCAGGCCGTCGTAGTGCTTGATCTCCTTGAGCAGCTCCTCCTTCGGCATCTTGGTCTTCACGTCCACCGTGAAGCCCGCCCGCTCAAGGATCTCGACGCCCTGCTTCGACAGGCTGTCGCTGACGAGAATGTTCATCGGGGGTGTACGCTCACCGCTCGCGCCGTCGGGGGGACCGCGCTCAGCCCTTGACCATCAACAGTTCCTGCGCCTTGGCCACGCCGCGGCCGAGCGTGACCGGATACCCCAGTCCCTTCAGCACCATCTCGATCGCCGCCATCGCCGTGATGATGTCGAAGGTGTCCGCGTAGCCCATGTGGGAGATGCGGAAGATTTTGCCCTTGAGATGGTCCTGGCCGCCCGCGGCCGTGATGCCGTACTGCACCCGGAGGTTCTTGTAGATGGCCTGGCCGTCCACGCCCTCGGGCGCGCAGACCGCCGTCAGCGCGTCGCTGGGCGACTGCTTCGGGAAGAGGGCGAGCCCCGCGGCCTTGACGCCCTCCCGCATCGCGTGGGCGAGCCGGGCCTGCCGGCCGAACACCTCGGCCAGCCCCTCCGCCTTGAGCATCTTCAACACTGCCCGCAGCCCCAGGATCAGGGACACGGCCGGCGTGTAGGCGGTCTGGTTCTTGACCTGCGACTCCCGCTCCTTCTTGAAATTGAAATAGAAGGCGGCGTTCCTGGCCTTGTCGGCGAGCGTCCAGGCCTTCTCGCTCACGCTGACGAAGGCGAGGCCGGGCGGCAGCATCAGGGCCTTCTGCGAGCCGGTCACCACCACGTCGAGCCCCCAGGCGTCGGTCTGCAGGTCGAAGACCCCCAGGGCCGTGATCGCGTCCACGACGAGGATCGTCCCCTCCAACGGCCGGACCACCTCCGCCAGGGCCCGCACGTCGTGGGCGACGCCGGTCGAAGTCTCGCTCGCCTGGACATAGACGGCCTTGATCGTCGGGTCCTTCTTCAGCGCGTCGGCCACCTGCTGCGGGTCCACCGCCTGACCCCACTCGACCTTGATCTCCGTGACCTGCACGCCGAAGGTCTTGCAGAGCTTGCCCCAGCGCTCGCCGAACTTCCCGCCGTTGACGACGAGGGCCCTGTCCCCCGGCGAGAGGAAGTTGGACACCGCGCCCTCCATCCCGCCGGTGCCGGAGGCGGCGAGAATCAGCACGTCGTTGGCGGTCTGGAAGAGCCACTTCAACTCCTCGCGCACCTCGCCGAAGAGTTGCGCGAACTCGGGGGCCCGGTGGTGGATCACCGGCTGCGCCATGGCCAGGAGGACCTCCGGCGGCACGGGCGTCGGACCCGGGGCCAACAGGTACCGCTTGATCATCGTTCCGCTCTCCTTACAAGAAGTTCTGATCGTCGGCAGACCGACGGGATGGGTCGTCGTGCGCGGCGTGGAAAGCCGGCACGCTACCACTAGGGCCCACGCCCTGTCAAGGCGACCGCGGCGCGAGGAGCGCCCGCGATTCCGCCGGCCAGCCGGTCGCGGGCAAGGCTCGATCGGCGCCCCGGCCCTCCGTGAGCGCGAGACCGGGACCGAGCGAGGCAGCTTTGTGTTGACAATAGGGCGAAGTGCGGATAAGCTCCGCAGTCGCCCATGGTTCAGCCCCCCCCACAGGAGGACCGGTGAGCTCCCGCCGCGCGGCCACGGCGGCACGCCTCCCGTGGCTCGTCCCGGCGGCCGTCCTCTGCGGCTGGCTGCCGGTGACGGCATGGGCGGAGGCCCCCCCGGCGGACGGACAGGCGGCCATCGTCACCGACTCGGCGGCTCCGCCGGCGGGGGAGCCGTCCCCCGAGCCGGGGCTGGAGATGCGCCCCGCCGTTCCGGAGGCCCAGACCACCGCCTCACCCGGCGCCACCGAGATCGGCGCAGCCTCCCCCCTCTCGACGAGGGCGCAGCCGGCCGAAGGCGCCGTCGCGGGCGCGGCCGCCGTCCCGGCGGCACCGGGGCCCTTCCACGTCCCCATCGTCCGGAACGAGAAGGTCGAGCCCCACATCCGGTTCTTCAACGTCGCGATCCGCGACCGGTTCGAGAAGTGGCTCGAGCGGCTCGGCAGCTACTGGCCCCACGTCGAGAGCATCTTCCGGGAGTTCGACCTGCCGAGCGACCTCGTCTATCTTTCGCTCGTGGAGAGCGGCTTCAACCCCCACGCCTACTCGCGCGCCAAGGCGACCGGCCCCTGGCAGTTCATGAAGGGCACGGCCCGCCTCTACGGCCTGCGGGTGGACGACTACGTGGACGAGCGGCGCGACCCCATCAAATCCACCGTCGCCGCCGCCCGCTACCTGCGCGACCTCTACGACCTCTTCGGCACCTGGCCGCTCGCGCTGGCCGCCTACAACGCCGGCGAAGGCAAGGTGCAGCGCGCCCTGGAGAAGACCCGCGCGGAGTCCTTCTGGGAGATCGCCCAGACGCGCCACCTGCGCCGGGAGACCAAGGACTACGTCCCGCGGTACTTTGCCGCGACGATCATCGCCAAGAACCCGGACGAATACGGCTTCTCCTCCCTGAACTCCGACCTCCACCGGTACGAGGAGGTGGCGGTCCGCCGGCCGCTCCACCTGAGCGACGTCGCCAAGGCGAGCGGGGTGCCCTTGGCGGAGCTGCGCCGGCTCAACCCGGAGTTGCGCAAGGACGTCACGCCGCCGAGCGATCCGGTCTATTTTCTGAAGGTCCCCGTGGACATGAAGGAGCGGATCGAGCAATCCCTCGACCGGGTACCGACCTGGAAGCCGTCGCCCGCCAAGCCGGCGCGCACGTCCGCGACCCTCGTCCGGCGGGGGCCCGGCCCGACGCACAGCGACGCGGCCAAGTGGTATCAGGTGAAGGCGGGCGACAACCTGGGGAAGATCGCCAAGCGCTTCCGGGTGAGCGTGAAGGACCTGATGGCGATGAACAAGCTTCGCGGCCCGCAGGTCAAGCCCGGCGACCGGATCGCGGTGCCGCGGTAACCCCTCCCCGATTTCCGCGGAAAGAACCCCTCAGGGTTTGGCCGGCTCGGTTGCCGGCGGGGGCCGGTCCGCGCTCGGCTCGGCGGGTGCCGCCGGCCCCTTCTTGGCCTCCAGCGACTTCGAGCGCACCGACGCCTCACCCGCGAAGGGGGAGGCCGGGAAGGTCTTCATCAATTCCTGGTAGCGGGCCATCGCCCCCTCGGGCCGCCCCATCGCCTCCTCCAGTTTCCCCAGCTCGAAGAGGGCCTGGTCCCGATTGACGGAGCCCGGCACCTCCAGCACGGCCGAGAAGGCCTTGGCCGCCTGCTCCTTGTCCCCGGCCGCCAAGTGCGCGTACCCCATCCGCTGATAGACGAGCCCGAGCATCGTCTTGTTCGCGCCGTAAGTCACGATGAACTTCGAGTAGGCCTGGACCGCGCCGGCGAAATCGTCGGCCTGCATGAGGGCGTTCCCCAGCTCGAACTGCGCGAGCGGCGCGCTGGGGCTGCGCGGGTAGTCGTCGAGGACCTGCCGGTAGAGCGCGATCGCCTGCTTGAGGTTCTCGCCTGCCTTGGCCGGCTGGTCGGCGGGACGGTCCGCCTGGAGCCGGGCGGCCTGCGCCGTGAGCGACGCGGCCCGCTCCGCGTTGCGGGCGTCGTACCACAGGAGCCCGCCGATCCCCCCGCCGACGAGCAGCAGCACGACCAGCCCGACGAGCACGGCCCGGCGGTTCTGCTCCACGAACAGGAGGAACCGCTCCGCCCCGCTCAGCAGGTCGGTCTCGTCCACCGGTCCGCGCCTGTCCTCGACCTTGATCTTGTAGCCCATGGGTGAAGCGGGTTATACCCGCCCGCCGCGAGACTTGTCAACGCCGCGCGCCGGAGGGGTGCGCGGGAACGTGCCCCGCCTGTGCGCGGGAGCCGTCTTGCGGGACGCGACGCTGGCGGTCCCCGTCCGGACGGTCGGAGTGAAGGATGCGCGAGCACCGGTCGCTGCCCCCAG
Organism: Bacillota bacterium; assembly: GCA_021324295.1. GTDB lineage: Bacteria > Sysuimicrobiota > Sysuimicrobiia > Sysuimicrobiales > Segetimicrobiaceae > JAJPJJ01. Next base: position 2,082 of record JAJPJJ010000045.1, on the reverse strand, counting down.
CCCAGACCCTACCGGCATGATCGGCCTGATGCCCCGCGCCTGCCTGCATTGACAGGGCCGACGGCGGGCGGGTAGCGTACGCCCCATGTTCGAGCATGAGCTGGCCGAGCTGGCCGATCAGCACCTGCTCCGGCGCCTCCGGCTCGTCGAATCGGCGACCGGGCCGCTCGTGACGATCGCCGGCCGGCAGGCGATCCTCATGGCCTCGAACGACTACCTGGGCCTCGCGGCGCATCGGCGCCTCAAACAGGCCGCGACCGAGGCGATCGCGCGGTACGGGGTCGGCGCCGGGGCCTCCCGCCTCGTGTCCGGCACGCTCCCCCCGCATCGCGACCTCGAAGCCGCGCTGGCCCGCTTCAAGGGGACCGAGGCGGCGCTGACCTTCGGCTCCGGCTACCTCGTCAACCTCGGCCTCATCCCGGCCCTGGCCGGGCCCGGCGACCTGATCCTCGCCGACCGGCTCTGCCACGCGAGCCTGCTCGACGGCTGCCGGCTCAGCGGCGCGGAGTTCCGGGTCTACCGTCACGGCGACCTGGCGCACCTCGACCAACTCTTGAGCCGCCGCCCCGCGCGCCGGGCCGTCCTCATCGTCACCGACGGCGTCTTCAGCATGGACGGGGACCTCGCGCCGCTGCCCGGCCTGCTCGACCTGGCCGAGCGCTACGAGGCCCGCCTGCTCGTGGACGACGCCCACGGCACGGGCGTGATGGGCAAGGAGGGCCGCGGGACCGCCGAGCACTTCGGCGTCGAGGCGCGCCTGCCCGTTCAGATGGGCACGCTGGGCAAGGCGCTGGGAGCGGCCGGCGCCTACGTGGCCGGCCCGGGGAGCCTGATCGAGTATCTCGTGAACCGCGCCCGCTCCTTCATCTATACGACCGCCCCGCCGCCGGCGATCGCCGCGGCCGCCGTCGCGGCGCTAGAGGTCGTGGAGCGGGAGCCGGCACGCCGGGCGCGACTGTGGGCCAACCGGGCGCGGCTGCACGGGGGGCTCGCAGCCCTGGGCTTCACGCTGGGGCCCAGCGAGAGTCCCATCATCCCCGTCCTGGTCGGCGAGGCGGAGCCGGCCCTGGCGCTGGCGGAGCGGCTCTGGGAGCACGGCGTGCTGGCGCCGGCGATCCGCCCGCCCACGGTGCCCAAGGGCACGAGCCGGATCCGCCTGACGATCACTTCCGAGCACAGCCCGGAGCAGATCGCCCGGGTGCTGGACGCCTTCGCGGCCGCCGGCCGGGAGATGGGGCTGATCCCCGGATGAGCCGAGACGGGCCGCGCTGCGCAGAAGCCCCTGCGGAATAGCCCGCCCTTGCGGCCTGTGCTATCATGCCGCCGTCACGCGGGACCCGTCGGGGAGGTCTCCATGGATATCACCCAACTGCTCACCTTCGGCGTCGAACAGGGCGCGTCCGACTGCCACCTGAGCTCGGGGGAGCCGCCCATGCTCCGCATCCACGGCGACCTCAAGAAGCTCGACCACCCGGCCCTCACCAAGGAGGAAGTCCACGCGATGGTCTTCGACATGATGAACGACCACCAGCGGCGGGTCTTCCAGGAGACGCACGAGTGCGACTTCTCCTTCGAGCTGGGCACGATCGCCCGCTTCCGCGTCAACGTCTTCCTGCAGCGCCGGGGCGAGGCGGCCGTCTTCCGGACGATCCCGACGAAGATCCTCCCGCTGGAGCAGCTCGGCATGCCGCCCATCATCCGTCAGCTCTGCGACAAGGAGAAGGGCTTGATCCTCGTCACCGGCCCGACCGGCTCGGGCAAGTCCACGACGCTGGCCGCGATGCTCGACTACTTAAACGACACCTTCGAGGGCCACATCCTGACCATCGAGGACCCGATCGAGTTCGTCCACAAGTCCAAGAAGTGCCTCGTCAACCAGCGGGAGCTGGGACCCCACACCCATTCCTTCGCCAACGCGCTCCGCTCCGCGCTGCGCGAGGACCCCGACATCATCCTCGTCGGCGAGATGCGGGACCTGGAGACGATCTCCGTCGCCCTCACCGCCGCCGAGACCGGCCACCTCGTCTTCGCCACCCTGCACACGCAGGACGCCGCGCAGACCATCGACCGCGTCATCGACGT
>JAJPJJ010000062.1 GCA_021324295.1 Bacillota bacterium | reverse complement strand
CCGCCCGGCCGGCCTCCACCGCCTCGAAGACGCCGGCCAGCGCCGCGCACGGCACGGTCTCCACCTCGCCGAACAGGCGGACCACCGCCTCCTCGCTGTACGCCCCGGGCTCCCCCTGAAACGCGACGCGCACGGGCGCGTCCTCCGCCGCCTCGCCGCCGGGCCTCAACCCGGCACCCCGGGGATCGTGCCGAGCAGCGTCCGCACGGCGCGCACGCGACCGCCGTCGAGGAACACGCGCGGAACGCGCCGGGGCACCCGCGCGAGCACCTCGTACGAGATCGTCTGCGCCGCCGCGGCGACCTCTTCGACGCCGATCGCCGCGCCCCACAGCTCGACCTCGTCCCCGACCGCGACCGGCACCTCGCCGGCGTCCACCGTGATCTGATCCATGCTCACCCGCCCCGCGATCGGGACGCGGCGCCCGCCCACCGCCACCCCGCCGCTCCCGCCGGCGAGCCGCGGGTAGCCGTCGGCGTACCCCACCGGGATCGTCGCGATCGTCGTCGCGCGCGGCGCGCGGTACGCCCATCCGTAGCCGATCGGCGTCCCCGCGGCGACGCGCTTCGTGTGCGCGACGCGCGCGCACAGCCGCATCGCCGGCCGCAGCCGGACGCCCCGCAGGTGAGCGGCCGGGGCGATCCCGTACAGCGCGATCCCGCACCGCACCAGATCGAAGCGCGCCTCCGGCAGACGCAGCGTGGCGGCGCTGTTCGCGGCGTGGCGCACGAGCGGCCCCACGCCGGCCGCCTCGAGCGCCCGCAGCAGGGCCCGAAACGTCGCCAGCTGCGAGCGCGCCGGCGCGAGGTCCGGCTCGTCGGCGGTGGCGAGGTGTGTGAAGCACCCCTCGAGCGCCACGCGCGGCAGCGCGCGGATCGCCTGCGCGAGCGCCACCGCGTCCTCGGGGGCGGCGCCGATCCGCCCCATCCCGGTGTCGACCTTCAGGTGCAGGCGCGCCTCCCGTCCGGCCCGCGCCGCCGCGCGGCTCGCCGCCTGGGCGGTGTCGAGGCGGAACGCGGTGATCGCAAGATCGTGCCCGACGGCCGTCTCGAGGTGCTCGGGCGGCGCCGGCCCGAGGATCAGCACGGGCGAGGCGAGCCCGGCCCGGCGCAGCTCGACGCCTTCCTCGACCGTGGCGACGCCGAGCCCCCAGGCGCCCGAGGCGACCGCGGCGCGCGCGACCTCGACCGCGCCGTGGCCGTACGCGTCCGCCTTCACGACGGCCAAGAGGCGCGCACCCGGCGCCGCGCCGAGCAGCGCGCGCACGTTGTCCCGGATCGCATCGAGCGAGATCTCGGCCCACGCCCGCGCCGTGCCCGCGGCGCGGGCGCGGGCCGCCTCGCGGCTGGGGCGATCATCGCAGGCCCGTCCCGGCCGCGGCGCGCGCGGGGGAGGGGGCGCCGGGTCCCGCGCGCTCATGCGGCGCCCGCGGCCGGCGTCTCAGGCCACCGGGGTGACGCCATCGTCCACCTCCCGCGCGCGCACGCGCGCGAGCGCGCGGGGGATCTCGTCCGCCACCTCGTGGGCGAGCAGGCCCAGCTCCCCGCGCGCGGCCGCCGCGAGGTCCCCCGCGAGCCCATGGAGGTACGCCGCGCACGCCGCGGCCTCGAACGGCGGGATCCGCTGGCCGAGCAGGGCGGCGAGCGCCCCGGTCAGCACGTCGCCCATCCCGCCGGTCGCCATCGCGGGGTTTCCGGTCGGCACGACGGCCGCGTGTCCGTCCGGCGCGGCCACGATCGTCCTGGCGCCTTTGAGGAGCGTCACCACGCCGAACGCGCGGGCCGCCTCGCGCGCGATGGACAGGCGGTCCCTCTGCACGTCGGCCGCGCTCCGGCCGAGCAGCCGCGCCATCTCGCCCGGATGCGGCGTGATCACGACCGGGCCGGGCACGTCGCGCAGCCGCGTGGGCTCGCCGGCGAGCGCGTTGAGCCCGTCCGCGTCGACGACCACCGGGGTCTCGAGCCGGGGGAGGAGCCGGCGGACCAGGCTCACGACCTCCGGATGGGTCGTGAGCCCGGGCCCGATCGCGACCGCGGATGCGCGCCCCGCCGCCTCGGCGAGATCCCCGTAGGCGGCGTCGCCGAGGGTGCCCGCGGCCGTCTCGGGCAGCGGGTGCGTCATCGCCTCCGGCAGCGAGGCGCCGGGCACCGACGCGAGCGAGCCCGGCAGGGCGATCGTCACCAGCCCGGCCCCGGCACGGATCGCGCCGCGCGCGGCCAGCACCCCGGCGCCGGCGAACCCGCGAGCGCCCGCGACCACCAGCACACGGCCGAACCGGCCCTTGTGGCTGTCCGGCGGCCGGCGCGGCAGCGCGCGATCCACCCACGTCGCCAGGACGAGCCAGGCGGCGATCGGCGCTTCCTCGACCAGCGCGGCCGGAAACCCGATGTCCGCGACGAAGAGGCGGCCGGCGTACGCCGCCGCGGGATACTGGACGAGGCCGAGCTTCGGCAGCCCCATCGTCACCGTCGCCGCCGCGCGGATGCAGGGCTCCTCGACGCGGCCGGCCCCGGCATCCGCGCCCGACGGCACGTCGACGGCCAGGATCGGCGTGCCGGACCGGTTCGCCGCCTCGATCACCTGCGCCGCCGTGCCTTCTGCGGGGCCGCGAAACCCCGTGCCGAAGATCGCGTCGATGAGCAGGTCCGCCTCGCGCAGGAGGCGGTCCAGGCCGGGCCCGTCGAGCGCGCGCGCGTCGAGGATCTCGAGGTGCTGCTCGCGGAGCGAGGCCAGGTGACGCGCCGGCTCCCCGCGCAGATCCTCGGAGGGGGCGACGAGCACGACGCGCACCGGCATCTCGCCGGCCAAGTGGCGCGCGGCCACCAGGCCGTCGCCGCCGTTGTTGCCCTTGCCCGCCAGCACGGCGACGTGCCGCCCGCCCCGGGAGCGCAGGAGGCGCCGGGCGACCTCCGCCGTGCACGCCCCGGCGCGCTCCATCAGCGCGGCCGCCGTGACGCCGTACTGGTCCTGTGCCTGCCGCTCGAGCGCGGCCATCTCCCGGGGAGTGGGAAGCTTCATCGCGTCTCACCGCGGCGCCGGGCCGTTGGGGCGCGGCGCCGCGCGGCGCGGGGCCTCCAGGGGGGCCCGCCGCGCCGGGCCGTCACTCGGCCACGGCCTGGGCGATCGCCAGATCGCGGGTGTGGGAGATCGAGATCCACCACGCCCCCACGCCGGCGCGGCGGGCGGCGTCCGCCGCCCGGCCGGAGAGGCGCACGACGGGCCGACCCCCAGCGTCGGCGGCGATCTCGATCTCCCGCCACGCCATGCTGCGCCATCCCAGGCCGAGCGCCTTCATCACCGCTTCCTTGGCGGCGAACCGACCGGCGAGCCGCTGCCCGGCGTGCGCTGCGGCCCGGGCGTGCGCGCGCTCGCCATCGGTGAACACGCGGCCGAGGAACGCGTCCCCCCAGCGCGCCACGGCCCGCTCGACGCGGGGCACCTCGACGAGGTCGACGCCGATCCCGCGGATCACCGGCCCGTCCCGCCGCCCGGCGTCTCCGCCTCCTCGATCAGCATCACCGGGATGCCGTCCCGGATCGGGTAGCGGCGGCCGCACGCGGTGCAGACGATCCGATCGTCCTGCTGCACGACCGGCGCCTTGCACGCGGGGCACGCGAGGATCTCCAGCAGCTCCTTGTCGATCATTCGGCGCTCCTCCGCCCGTGCTGCGCCCTGAACCATTCGACGGTCCGCGCGAGGCCTTCCTCCAGCGGGACGCGCGCCTCCCACCCCAGCAGGCGGCGGGTCCGCGTCGTGTCGAGGAAGATCCGGTAGACCTCGCCGGGGATCGCCGGCCCGTAGGCCGGCTCGATGTCCGCGCCCACGAGCGCCCGCAGGCGCTCCGCGAGCTCGTTGACCGTGGTGCCCAGGCCCGTGCCGATGTGCAGCGGCCCGGGGACCTCGCGGCCGAGCGCGCGGAGGTTTGCCTCCGCCACGTCGCCGACGTAGACGTAGTCCCGCACCTGCGTCCCGTCGCCGAAGATCACCGGCCGCCGCCCGGCCAGCAGCGCCTCGGTGAAGATCGCGACGACCCCGGCCTCGGTCGCCGGGTCCTGCCCCGGCCCGTACACGTTGCCGTACCGCAGGACCGTGGTGGCGAGCCCGTGCATCCGGTGGAAGTACTCCATGTACTGCTCGCCCATGTGCTTGTGGAGCCCATAGGGAGAGCTCGGCCGGATCGGGTGCTCCTCCGGGACGGGCAGCGCCTGCGGCTCGCCGTAGAGCGCGCCGGCGGTCGACGCGAAGATCACCTGCCTCGTCCCGTGCCGGGCCGCGAGGTCCAGCACCCGCAGCGTCCCGGTCACGTTCGTCTCCGCGTCCGCGACGGGGTCGGCGAGGGAGCGGCGGACGTTGGCGAGCGCCGCGTGGTGCGACACGACGTCCGGCCGCTCCTCCCGAAACACCGCCGCCAGCTCCGGCGTGCGGATGTCCACGCGGTAGAGCGCGCACCCGGGCGGGGTGCGGTCCGCGCCCAGCAGCGCATCGACGACCGCGACGTGGTGGCCCGCCGCGCGATACGCCTCGGCGACGTGCGACCCGACGAACCCGGCGCCGCCGGTGACGAGGATCCTCACGGGCCGCCCCCACGGCGGTGCCGCCTCACTCCACCGTCACGCTCTTCGCCAGGTTGCGCGGCTGGTCCACGTCGTTGCCGCGCAGGCGGGCGACGTGGTACGCGAGGAGCTGCAGCGGGATCACCGACAGCACCGGCGCGAGCAGCGGCGCGGCGGGCGGGACGGCCAGGAGCGTGTCGACGTGCGGCCCGAGCGCCGGGGCGGTCGCGGTCGTCGCGAGACCGATCACCTCGGCGCCGCGGGCGCGCACCTGCTGGATGTTGCTGACGAGCTTGTCGAGGACTTCCGGCTGGGTGGCGAGCGCCACGACGATGACGCCCGGGGTGATGAGCGCGAGCGTGCCGTGCTTCAGCTCGCCCGCCGCGAGCGCCTCCGAGTGCACGTAGCTGATCTCCTTGAACTTGAGCGAGCCCTCCATCGCGACCGGATAGTCGAGCCCGCGCCCGATGAAGAAGACGTCCTCCACCTCGCGGATGCGCTCCGCGACCTCGATGACCCGCGCCTCCAGGTCCAGCGCGGCGCGGGCGTGGGCCGGGAGCGCGCGCAGCCCGCGGATCAGCTCGGCGGCCTGCGCACCGCCGAGCACCCCCCGCTGCCGGCCGAGGTGCAGGGCGAGCAGCGCCAGGGCCACGAGCTGCGCCAGGTAGGCCTTGGTGGAGCACACCGCGATCTCCGGCCCCGCGCGGGTGTAGAGGACGTCGTCCGCCTCCCGCGCGAGCGTGCTCCCGACGACGTTGGCGATGGCCAGCGTCCGGGCGCCGCGCGCCCGCGCCTCGCGCGCGGCGGCGATCGTGTCCGCCGTCTCCCCGGACTGGCTGATCGCGACGGCGAGGTGCCGCGCGCCGGCCAGCGGGTCGCGGTATCGGAACTCGCTCGCGAGGTCCGGCTCCGCCGGGATGCGCGCCAGGCGTTCGAGCAACCGGCGGCCGACGAGCCCGGCGTGGTAGGCGGTCCCGCACGCGAGCAGCCAGACCTTCTCGAGCGCGCGGGCGGCCTCGGGCGCGAGCGCGACGCCGTCGAGCGCCACGTCCCGCTCGCCGGGCAGCCGCCCCATCAGCGTCTCCTGGAGGGCCCGCGGCTGCTCGTGGATCTCCTTCAGCATGAAGTGCGCGTACCCGCCCTTCTCCGCCGCATCCGCGTCCCACGTGACGCGCATCGGCGCCCGCGATACCGCGGCGCCCCCGAGCCGGGAGATCGAGGCCCCCGACCGCGTGATCACGGCCATCTCGCCGTCCTCGATCACGATCACGTCCCGCGTGTAGGGGAGCAGCGCCGGGATATCGGAGGCGAGCCAGGTCTCGCCGCGGCCGAGGCCCACGATCAGCGGGCTGATCATCCGCACCGCCACGATCTTGTCGTGCTCATCCGCGCAGAGCACCACGAGCGCGTACGCGCCGCGGGCCGCCGCGCACGCCCGCGCGACGGCCGCCGGCAGGTCGCCCTCGTACGTGTCCTCGATCAGGTGCGCGAGCACCTCGGTGTCGGTGTCCGACCGGAAGCGGTGCCCCCGCGCCACCAGGTCCTCCTTGAGGGCGAGGAAGTTCTCGATGATCCCGTTGTGGATCACGACGATGCGGCCTCGGCAGTCGGCGTGCGGGTGCGCGTTCTCGTCGGACGGATGCCCGTGCGTGGCCCACCGCGTGTGCCCGATGCCGACCACCCCAACGAGGGGCGCGCCCTCCACGATCTCGGCCAGCCGCGCGAGCTTGCCGGCCGCCTTGCGCACTGCGATCGCCCCGCCGTTCATGACCGCGACCCCGGCGGAGTCGTAGCCCCGGTACTCCAGCCGGCGCAGGCCGTCCAGCAGCACGGGGACCGCCTGCCGCTCGCCGATGTACCCCATGATCCCGCACATACGCGTCCTCCACCTGCCCGCGCAGGCACGCGCCAGCGTGGCGTGCTCGGGGGCGAAGATCGGCAGCGGCAGGAGCGCCTGCGCACGGCGGCACGGGGCGGGGCGTCCGCCGCGCCGCCCGCTGCCGGGAGCGTGTCCTGGACGCCTTTTGTCCCGGGGTCGCCCCCGGGCTTTGGCAGCGTCCTCGAGGCCCGGACCGGGCCTAGGGTCACCCGCCGAATAGGAGCCGGCCGCCGCGGCGCGGCTCCACTCGAGATCCCCTCCCTCGTCAACTCACCGCGGCACCGCCGCCGCGGCGAGTTCCGGCGCTTCGCACCGCGTTCGCGTCCCCGGCACCTCCTTTACCCCTCGGTGGTCCACCATCGCGTCGGGGCGGGGTCGCGCGCGAGCGAGCCCGACGGAGGCCCCTCCCTATACTTCCACGCAAACGTCCGGCGGTGGCCTGGAAATCCCGCCGGTCGAACACGGATTCGGCTATCGGGGGCCCGGCGGCCCCGGCTGGCCGGATGCCGCGCCCAGGACCTGTCCCCGCAGGCGCCGGCTTACGACGTCCGCCAGCGCGGAGGCGACCGCGCCCGCCTCCTCCGCGTCCTCGCACTCGGTCATGACGCGCACCAGCGGCTCGGTGCCCGATGCGCGGACCAGCACGCGGCCCCGGCCGTCGAGGCGGCGCTTTGCCCGCGCGACCTCCGCGAGGATCTCCGGATCCTGCTGCCAGCGCGCGGGCTCCGTCGCCCGGACGTTGAGCAGCACCTGCGGGTAGCGCGGGAACCCGCCGGCCAGCTCGTCCAGCCGCCGGCCGGATTCGAGCAGCACGTTGGCGAGCTCGATCGCCGTCACGAGCCCGTCGCCGGTGGTGGCGCGGTCCAGGAAGATCACGTGGCCGCTCTGCTCGCCGCCCACGCGCGCCCCGACCTCGCGCATCCGCTCGAGCACGTACCGGTCCCCCACGCGCGCGCGGTCGAGCCGGATCCCCGCCGCCCGCAGCGCCACCTCCAGGCCCAAATTTGTCATCACCGTCGCGACGAGCACCCGGCCCGGGAGCTGGCCTCGCGCCGCGCGGTGCAGCGCCACGATCCCCATGATCGTGTCGCCGTCCACGAGCCGCCCGCGGCTGTCCGCGGCGATCACCCGGTCGCCGTCCCCGTCGTGGGCGAATCCGAGATCGGCGCGGTGCGCGACCACCGCCGCCTGCAGCGTCGCGGGATGGGTCGAGCCGCAGCCCGCGTTGATGTTCGTCCCGTCCGGGGAGGCGCACACCGGGATCACCGTCGCCCCGAGCCGCTCCCACAGACGGGGCGCGATGGAGCTGGTGGCCCCGTTGGCGCAGTCCACCACGATGCGCCAGCCCGCAAGCGGCGCGCGCGCGAGCCCGGCGAGGAACGCGAGGTAGCGCTCGGCCGCCTCCGGCACGTCCCTGACCCGCCCGACGGCGGGCCCGGTCGGACGCGGCAGCGAGGGCGCCTCCTCGATCGTCGCCTCGATGCGCGCCTCCACCTCGTCCGGGAGCTTGAAGCCGCTCGGCGCGAAGAATTTGACGCCGTTGTCCTCCACCGGGTTGTGGGAGGCGGAGATGACGATCCCCGCGGCGACCTCCAGCTCCCGCGCGAGGAGCGCGACGGCGGGGGTGGGCAGCACCCCGAGCCGCAGGACGTCGCCGCCGGCCGAGCAGATCCCGGCCACGAGCGCCGCCTCGAGCAGGTCTCCGGAGATCCGCGGATCGCGGCCCACGGCGAACCGGCCGCGGCCCGGCGCGAGGACGCGGACGGCCGCCCGGCCCACCCGGTCGACCAGCTCGGTCGAGAGGTCGGCGTTCGCGACGCCCCGGATGCCGTCGGTGCCGAAGAGGCGTCCCACGGCCGCTCAGGAGGACGCCACGATCACGGTCACCCGCGACGGCCGGATCGCGAGGAGGCGGACGCCGGGGGGGAGGACCGCGCGGAGGCCCACCTGGTGCGGCCCCGGCCGCGTGCCCGCGGCGTCGACCTCGATGGCCAGCATCGTCACCGTCAGGCGCCGGACCACGTCCTCCGGGCCCTCGACCTGCACATCGACGCGGTCCGGGACGACGCGGAACGCGGTCCCGGCCGGCACGCCGACCACGCGCACCGGGACGGCGCGGACGATCGTGGAGAGCACCGCGCGCCCGATGCGGACGACCACCGTGACGCGCTGCGTGGACGAGGAGACGCCGCTCGGCAGCGCGAGCGCCACCTGCCGCGAGAGGTCGCCGCGGGCACCGCTCAGGTCGATCGGGGCGGTGGACGCGGCCTGGATGCTCTGGAGCAACCGGCCGGGCCCGCGCAGCGTCACCGTGGCAGGATCCGATGTCACCGCGGTGACGGCGAGGCCGGGGGGCGGGGTGCCCACGATCGTCGGCACGACGGGCACGACCTTCGTGATCACGCCCTCCTGCACCGGGAGCCGGGCCTCCACGACCGACGGGGTCGCCGCGACGCCGTGCACCTCCTGACCGTTGGCGTCGACGAGGCGCACCGGCACGGAGGTCACGAGCTGCTGGCGGAGATTGGTGGTGTCGATCGTGACGAGCGCGTGGCGCACCTCGTCCACCTGGGTCGCCGCGCCTTTCACGATCACGTGCACGGGCGTGACCTGGGGCGTGCCGAGCGTGATGCCCTCGGGCGGCCGGCCGATCAGGCCGACCTCGACCGAAAGACGCTTCTGGGTCATGGCATCGAGCACGACGAGGGCCTCCGCCGGGGTGCGCTCGATCACCCGCACCTCCGGGGGGGCGGCGACGTACACCGGCACGCGGTGCTCGCCCGGCCGCAGCCCGGAGAGGTCCACCGAGGCATCGAGCATCGGCGGCGTGAGCAGCGCCAGCGCGGACCGCGGGCCCTGCAGCCGAACCTGCAGCCGGTTGGGCGCCTGCACGACGACCTCGTTGGCGCTGAGGCCGCGGACGTGCAGGTCGATCGTCATCGCGCGCTCGACGAGCGGGTTCTGCGCGGTCGCGACGTACAGCCACATCACCGTGGCGATCGCGAGCGACAGGAGCATGTACAGGATCTGCTCGTTGGTGAAGCGCTTCATGCCCCGCGCCTCCACGGCCAGAGGCCGCCCGGCATCCGCAGCGACGGCACGCGGAGCACGCCGGCCCGGACCGGCTGCGGCTCGGAGAGCGAGAGCAGGGTGACCTTCAGCTCCTCCTCGCTGAGGCCGCGGCTCAACCGGCCCCGCTGGGCCAGCGAGATCGTGCCGGTCTCCTCGGAGACGACCACCGCGAGCGCGTCGGTCTCTTCCGTCACGCCCACCGCCGCCCGGTGGCGGGTGCCGAGCGCGCGGCCCAGCCCCGGCCGCTCGCTGAGCGGCAGCAGGCACCCGGCCGCCACGACGCGGTTCCCGCGGATGATCACGGCGCCGTCGTGCAGCGGCGTGTTGGGGAAGAAGATGTTGATGAGGAGCTGCACGGTGACGATCGCGTCCACGCGGATGCCGGTCTCCACGAGGTCCTGGAGGCCCACCTGCCGCTCGAGCACCATGAGGGCGCCGATCTTGCGGGCGCTGAGGACCCGGGCCGCCCGCGCGACGTCGTTGACGAGCCGGATCGCGGCCTCGCGGTCGAGCGCGTGGGGGGTCAGGGTGACGAGGGAGACGCCGCCGCGGCCGAGCTGTTCGAGCATCCGCCGGAGCTCCGGCTGGAACAGCACGAGCAGCGCGATCGGCACGACGAGGCCGACGTAGCTCAGCAGCCACTGCAGCGTGTAGAGCCCCAGCCACCGGCTGACGACGTACGCGCCGAAGAGGACCGCCAGGCCGATCACGAGCTGCACCGCACGCGTGCCGCGGATCAGCATCAAGATCTGGTAGACGATCAGCGCGACGATGAGGATGTCGACGAGGTCCCAGATGCGGAGCGGGAGCCACGGCATTGCGGTCACCTCAGGCGAGCCCGGCGGGCCACCCGCGCCGGAGCGGCGCGCGGGCCCGGCGCACCACGCGCCCGGCGGGCGCCGGCCGCCTCGCATCGCCATACACAGAGTAGCAGGATCCGGCGCCCCCGGCAAATCGGGGCCCCGGCCGCGCTACAGGATCTGCGCGAGGAGCGCCTTCTGCACGTGCAGGCGGTTCTCCGCCTCATCGAACGCGACCGACCGCGGGCCGTCGAGCACCTCGCCGGTGATCTCCTCCCCGCGGTGCGCCGGCAGGCAGTGCGAGACGAGCGCCGTGCGTGGCGCGCGGGCGAGCAGCGCCGCGTTCACCTGGAAGCGGGCAAACGCCTGCCGGCGCGCGGCCGCCTCCGCCTCCTGCCCCATGCTCGCCCAGGCGTCGGTGTAGATGAGGTCCGCGCCCGCCACGGCCTGCGCCGGGTCATCGGTCACCTCCACCGCGGCGCCGGCGGAGGCGGCGTCCTCGCGCGCCGCGCGCAGCGTCTCCGGATCGATCCCGTACCGCGGAGGCGTCGCGATCGCGATCGAGATCCCGAGCCGCGTCATGCCGAGGAGGAACGACCGGAGGACGTTGTTGCCGTCCCCGACCCAGGCCAGCCGCACACCGGTGAGCCGGCCCAGCCGCTCCTGGATCGTCAGCAGCGCCGCGAGCGCCTGGCAGGGATGCTCCCAGTCCGACAGCGCGTTGAGGACGGGAATGCGGGCGTGCTCGGCGAGCGCCTGCACCGTCTCCTGCGCGAACGTCCGCACCGCGATCCCGTCCACCGCCCGCTCGAGCGTGCGGGCGACGTCGGGCGGCGACTCCCGGGATCCCATCTGGATGTCCTGCGCCCCGAGGTAGACCGCGTGCCCGCCGAGCTGCAGCATCGCCGCCTCGAACGTGACCCGCGTCCGCAGCGACGGCTTCTCGAAGACGAGCGCGAGGGTCTTGCCGCTCAGCAGCGGCGGACGGTCCCCGGCGCGGGACCGGGCCTTGAGCTCGGCGGCCAATCGCAGCAGCTCGAGGAGTTCCCCGACGTCCAGGTCCCGGATCCCCGTGAAGTCGCGGCCCCGCAGCGCTGCCATCGCCCGCCTCCCGCACTCGCCCGCAGCCCGGCGGGTCGCCCGGGCGCTGGCGGTGGGCTCCCCCGCCCTCGCACCCGGGGCGCCTCGCGCGGGCCAGCGAAAAAGGGCGCGCCACGCCCCGGGGGGTGTTCGCGGGTGTCCGGGCCCGTCCCTCTCCGCGGCGTCGACGCGCGGCCGCGGGACGCGGGAGGCGCGATCAGAGCACGCGGCGGGCCCCCGGACCGTGCACGGCGGGGATCAGCGGCGCCTTCCCGGCGCGGCGCCCGGAGGGGGCGGGGAGGCCAGTGAGCGGGGCGAGGAGGGACACGGACACGCTGAAGCGATGGGCGATGCTATCGAGGTAGTAGAGCGGGCAACCGTACGCTGCTCCGCCGCTCCCGCGGTGGCCGTCGCTGCACGTGTGAGGACGAGCGCTGCGGCGATCGCTGCTGCAACGTGCAAGCCCCGCTTCCCCCCCTCGCCCGCCCTGGCCAACTACCGGGGTTATGCCCGGCGAGCAGACGGGTTAGACGGGCAGCCCCGGTCCTACCGCTTGGAGTACTGGAAGCCCTTGCGCGCGCGCTTGTGGCCGTACTTCTTGCGCTCCTTCTCGCGAGGGTCGCGCGTCAGCAGCCCCGCCTTCCGCAGCGGAGACCGCAGCCCCGCGTCGAGCGCGAGCAGCGCGCGCGCGATCCCCAGCCGGACCGCGCCGGCCTGCCCCGTAACGCCGCCGCCGCGCACGTCGGCCACCACGTCGAACCGGCCCTCCGCGCCGGCCGCGGCCAGCGGCTGGCGGATCGCCGTGAGCAGCGGTCCGCGCGGGAAGTACCGGTCGGCCGGACGGCCGTTCACCGTGATCGCGCCGGTCCCGGCCAGAAGCCGCACCCGCGCCTCCGCCGCTTTGCGGCCCCCCGCCGCCACCTTCGCTGTCGTCGCGTCCATCACGCGTCACGTCCTTTCGCCGTGCGGTCCGGCAGCGCGAGCGGCACCGGCTGCTGCGCCGCGTGCCGGTGGGCCTCGCCGCGGTAGACGCGCAGCTTCCGCAGGCACGCGCGCCCGAGCGGCGTCTTGGGGAGCATCCCGCGGACGGCTTCCTTGAGGACCACCTCGGGGTGCCGCTGCAGCACCTTGCCCGCCGGCGTCGCGCGGAGGCCGCCCGGGTAGCCTGAGTGCCGGTAGTAGAGCTTCTGCTGCGCCTTCCGGCCGGTCAGCCGGATCTTGTCGGCGTTCACGACGATCACGTAGTCGCCCCCCACGGAGGGCGTGTACGTCGGCCGCGTCTTCCCGCGGAGCACCGCCGCGATCCGGCTCGCGAGCCGCCCGAGCACCTGGCCTGTGGCGTCCACGACGTACCACCGGGCCGGCGCGCCCGGCTTGGCCATTGCGGTATGCATCTGCCTCCTCCCGCTGGACAGCACTGCGTATCTTAGCACGGCCCCGGGCATCTCGCAACCGCGCACCGCGCGACGCACGCGGTGCGCGGCGGTCCCGCAAGGACCCGCGCCGCCGCCCGCGAACCCCTGGTGCTGTGTCACCCGTGCGCCTCGCGGTCGCCGCGGTCCTCTTCCTGGTGCTCGCCGCCCTCGCCTCCTCCGGCGCGACCGCCTCGATGGACCGCGCCGCGACGGTCTGGGTGCAACGCACGGCGCCGGGTCCGGATCTCGCCGCCGCGGTGTTCGTGTTCCTCGGCGACGCCGAGGTGGTGATCCCGCTCGCGGTGCTCGTGGGGGCGGCGCTGTATCGCCGGGATCGGGCCCGGGGCGGCGGGATCCTCTGGCTGGCGGCCGCCCTCGTCGCCGCGAGCGCCCTCGCGGTCGTCCTCAAGCGTCTGATCCCGTCCCCCGGCCCGCCGCCCGCCCTCCAGCGGCCCGTGCCGTTCCGCCTCGGCGCGAACCTGCCGACCCCGTTCAGCTTTCCCTCGGGCCACACGACGCGGACGACGCTGATCGCCGGCACGCTGCTCCGCCGCCATCCCGCGCTGGCCGGCGCGGTCCTCCTCTGCATGATGGCCGCGCTCACCTACCTGGGGGATCACTGGGCGACGGACGTGCTCGGCGGGCTGTGCCTCGGGTGGGTGTGCGTGGAGATCCTGCGGTACCTGAGGTGCCTCCGCCCCGCAGCCCGCGGCCGCTGAGCCCGCCGCGGGCCGGGCCTACGCCAGCTCGACCTCCGAGCTGTCGCCGAGGTTGATGCGCGCCCGGCGCCCGGTCACGGCCGCGTTCTCGCCGATGATCGAGTGCTCGAGCAGCACGCTCTCGACCCGGGCGCCGGCGTTGACGATGCTCTCCCGGATCACCGCGTTCGTCACGCGCGCGCCCTCCGCGATCGTCACGTACGGGCCGATCACCGACCCCTCCACGACCGCGCTGTCCGCCACGAACGCGGGAGGGATGACGATCGAGCCGGCGAGATGCGCCGGGGGCAGGGCGTGCTCCAGCAGCGCGTGGTTGGCCCGCAGGAGCGACTCCGGCGTGCCGCAGTCGTACCAGTGGTCGACCGGGAACGTCCCGAGCGGCTCCCCCTGCTCGACCATGAGCTGGAGCGCGTCGGCGAGCCAGTACTCCCCGTTCACCATCCGCTGCTCGTCGATCAGGCGCTCCAAGGCGGCCCGGAACGGCGCCGGCCGCTGGATGACGTAGACGCCCACCACCGCGAGGTCGCTCGGCGGAACGGAGGGCTTCTCCCAGAGGCGGCGCACAAACCCGTCCCCGTCCAGCTCCACGACGCCGAACGCGCGGGGATCGCTGACCGGGTGCACGCCGATCCCCGAGTGCGGCAGGCGGACCGCGGTGCGCAGGTCGCCCTGCACGATCGTGTCCCCAAAGAGGATGAGCGTCGGCCCCGTCAGGTGCTCCCGGGCCACGTAGATCGCGTGGCCGTTGCCGAGCGGCTCCTCCTGGTACACGAAGTGGGCGCGAAACGGATAGCGCTCCCGGACGAACTCCTCGACCTTCTCGGCGAGATACCCCACGACGAAGGTGATCTCGTCGATGCCCAGGTCCCGCAGGTCGTCGAGGATGTGCGCCAGGATCGGCTTCCCGGCGACGTTCATCAGCACCTTGGGGTGCGTGTGGGTGTGCGGGCGGAGCCGCTTGCCCTGGCCGGCGACCGGAATGATCGCGTTCATCGACTCCGTCTTACCCTTCCCGGAAGAAGCTGAGCAGCCGCCGCTGCAGCTCGGCGGCGACCTCGTTCACGTCCTTGATCGTGTCCACGCCGCGCCAGTACGCGCGGGACTGGAACGCTCCCAGGCGGCCGGCGCGCGCCAGCTCCGGAAACGTCGTCGTCTCGTGGTCGCCCCTCTCGGGCAGCCGCTCACGGAGCGCCGGCGAGAGGACGTAGACGCCGGCGTTGACCCAGTACGGCAGCTCGGGCTTCTCCCGGAAGCGCCTCACGTGGCCGTCCCCGTCGATCTCGACGATGCCGTAGGGGCTCACGAACGGCGTCAGCACCACCGTCGCCAGCATCCCCCGCGCGCGGTGGGCCTCCAGGACCGGCGCGAGCCGGAGGTTCGTGATGATGTCGCCGTTCGTGGCGACCACGACGTCCTCGCTTGCGGGGACGCACCCCAGCGCCTGGCGGAGCGCTCCGCCGCGGCCGAGCGGCTGCTCCTCCACCGAGTAGGCGATGCGCACCCCCAGCCGCTCGCCGTCCCCGAAGTAGGCCTCGATCACCTCGTGCCGGTAGCCGCAGGAGACGACGACGTCCGTGACGCCCTGGCCCTGCAGCCACTGCAGCTGGTAGCTCAGGATCGGGATCCCCACGATCTCGACCATGGGCTTGGGGCGGTCCTCCGTGAAGGGCCGCAGCCGCTCCCCTTTGCCTCCGGCCAGCACGATCGCGTACATCCTGTGGCACCCCCGGCTGCGTGCGGGGCTCTATTCGAGGCGGCGGGCCGGGCTCCCCTCGTCCGAACGGGGGAGGGGGACGGGAGGGAGGCTCAGAACCGCGCGTCCTGCGCGATGCGGTCCCAGTTCGCCGTGAACCACTCCCAGGTGCGCCGGACCCCGGTCTCGAAGTCCGTCGCGGGACGGTAGCCCAGGAGCCGGCGGGCCTTCTCCACCGAGGCGCACCGGCGGGTGATGGTGTCCCAGGGCCGGCGCTCGACGTAGCGAACCCCGGCCGGGTTGCCCGTCAGCTCGTTGATGAGCCCGGCGAGGTGCGCGACCGTGACCTCGCGGCCGGACGCCAGGTTCAGCGCCTCGCCGGCGGCCGCCTCCGCCACGCCGGCCGCCAGCAGCCCCTGCACCACGTCGCCGACGTACGTGAAGTCCCGCGTCTCCTCGCCGGTCCCCGTGATCGGGAGCGGCTCCTTGCGGATCGCCCAGTACAGGAAGTTCGGGATCACGTTCCGGTAGCGGCCCGGGATCTCGCCGGGACCGTACACGTTGAAGAACCGGGCGCGCACGACCGGCAGCCGGTAGTAGCGGAAGAAGAAGTTGCAGTACAGCTCGCCAAGCAGCTTCGTGATCTGGTACGGCGTGTCGAGGTCGAGCGAGACGAAGTCTTCCACGAGCGGCAGCGGCGCCCGGCTGCCGTAGACCGAGCACCCCGACGACGCGTACACCACCCGCCGCACGCCCGCGAGGTGCGCGAACTGCAGGACCTTCAGCGTCCCCAACCCGTTGACCCTGAGGTCCTGCTCCGGGTGATCGACGGAGTTCTGGTTCGCAAACAGCGCGGCCAGGTGGTAGACGTACTCCGGGCGCTCGGCGAACACGGCGCGGAGCGCCTCGTCGTCGAGGACGCTGCCGCGAACGAAGCGCACCGCCGGGTGGTCGGGGAGGTTCCACCGGCTGGCGGAGGAGAGGTCGTCCAGCACGAGGATCCGGGCCGCGCCGCCGTCGGCCAGCGCGCGCACGAGGTTGCTGCCGATGCACCCGGCCCCCCCGGTCACCAGGACCGTGCGGCCCGCGTAGGCGGCCCCCGGGCCCGCCTCCGGCGGCGGGCCGCCGCGGCCTGCGCTGGGCTGTGCGCGATCGGTTGGCACGCTCAGTCCTCCCCCCCTCCCCCTGTCGGCGGCTGCCGCTGCGCTGGGCTGCTAGAGCGAGTATACGGGCAGCCCGGCCGGCGCGCAAACAGCCGCGGGCGCGCTGCCGGTGGGACGCGCTCGTGCGTCGCGCAGCGCGGCCTCCGTCCGCATGGCTACCCGGCGGAGGGCCGCGCGAGCGCTCCCGCGTCGACGCGCACCACGGTGCCCGAGCGCGCCGACTCCAGGACCGCGAAGCAGCACGCCGCGTTCGCGACATACGTGGCGAGCGGCACGGGCGGGGGCGCCTCGCCGCGCACGGCCGCCACCCAGGCGCGCAGTTCCTCCCGGTGCCCGCGCTCGGCCTCCCAGCGCCGGATCCGCCGCACGCGCCCGCCGCGCGCCAGCGTCACCCGCCGGAAGTCCTCGAGCGTGGCGGCGCACCCGCGGCCGAAGACCTCGAGCCGCTCGCGCGACTCCGCGCGGTCGGAGCCGTCCGCGTACACGATCGTGCCGGTCGAGCCGTCGGCGAAGGCCAGCGAGGCCACGAGCGATCCGCCCGCGGCGCCCCCGGGGGCCGACGCCCGCGCAAAGGCCTGCACGGGCTCGGCGTCCGTCAGGTACTGCAGCAGGTCGACGAAGTGGCCGCCCTCCCCCAGCCACCGGCCCCCTCCCTCCACGGGGTCGTACACCCAGTGGTCGGCGGGCACCACCCCCGCGTTGACCCGGTAGACCAGCGTGAGCGGCCGCTCGCCGGCGAGGAACGCCTTCACCGCACCGGCGAGCGGCGAGTACCGGCGGTTGAACCCGACCATGAGGACCCGGCCCGAGGCCCCGTGGGCGGCCAGCACCGCGCGCACCTCCTCGGGCGCGAGCGCGAGCGGCTTCTCGACGAAGACGTGCTTGCCGGCCGCAAGCGCCTCGCACACGAGCGAGGCATGCAGATCGTGGCGCGTCGCGACGAGGACCGCCTGCACCTCCGCGTCGGCCAGCACCTCGCGGTAGTCCGTCGTGCACCGCTCGAACCCGAGGCGATCCCCGGCGTGCCGGGCGGAGACGCCGGAGGCGGTCGCGATCGCGCGCAGCCGCACGCCCGGGATGCGGCGCAGGGCCGGGAGCAGGACCGTCTGGGCGAAGAGCCCGGCTCCGATCACGCCGATGCCCGCGAGGTTCGCCTCGCGGCCCGCGGGCCAGCCCCCTGTCGATGCGGCGCGATCCTCCGCGAGCGCGGCAGGGGGCTCTTGGGCGGAGGAGGCGCGGAGCGGCAGCACCCGCTCGAGCGCCGGG
>JAJPJJ010000115.1 GCA_021324295.1 Bacillota bacterium | reverse complement strand
CGAAGCGCGTCTATCTCGGGATCGAGTACCAAGATGGAGTCGAGGTCACCACCAAGCAGGGGGCCATCGCGTGAGGCCCGTTTCCACACCTATTGACGATACCTCCCGATCTCCCACGACGACGTGTCCCGGCTTGCGGTCCGTGGCCAGTATGGCGCCGGGGAGATCGCCGGGGAACGGGTCCCCGCCTACCGGGACGAGCCCGGCGTCGAGCCGGGCTCCGCCGCCGAGACGTACGCCGCGCTCAAGCTCCAGGTGGACAACTGGCGGTGGCAGGATGTCCCGTTCTACCTCCGGACCGGCAAGCGGCTGCCCCTCAAGGCTTCCGAGGCCGTGATCCAGTTCCACCCCGCTCCCCACCTGCCGTTCCCCCCGGCCGCGGTGGAGCGCTGGGAGCCCAACCGGCTGATCCTGCGGATCCAGCCCGAGGAGGGCATCCTGCTCCGCTTCCAGGCGAAGCGGCCGGGCCCTCGGATGCGGCTCGATCCGGTCGACATGCTCTTCACCTACCGGGGGGCGTTCCGAACGCAACCGCCGGAGGCGTACGAGACGCTGCTCCTCGATGTGATGTGGGGCGACGCGACCCTCTTCATGCGGAGCGACCAGGTCGAGCTGGCATGGGCGCTGCTGATGCCGGTGCTGCAGGCGTGGGGGGCCGCGCGGGCCGCCTGTCCCCCCTACGCCGCGGGGACGTGGGGGCCGGCGGCGGCCGACGCGCTGCTCCAGCGCGACGGACGCCGGTGGCTGCTGCCGACGATCGCGGAGGCCGCCCCGGACGCCCCTCCCGGGCGGTAGGCCGGGACGTCGGCTCCTCGGGAGCCCGTGACCGCGGGTCTTCGTGCATGCCCTCCGAACCCTGACGGGGGGCCAGCGAGACGGATCGGCCGCGGGGGTGCCCCGCGTCCGGTCGCGGAAGTCCCACCCCGATGCATCGCGGGAGCACGGCGATTCGCTGGGAGGCCCGGAGGGCGCGCAGGCGGACCCTCGTCCGCGTTGCGCGACCCTGCGCTAGCGCAGCGCGAACGCGTTGCTCAGCGGATCTGCGGCCGCATCACGTGTCCCGAGCGGCCGCAGGTGCCACCTCACCTCGATCAGCTTGAGGATCGACGTCGTGTCGTACGGCGTGTGGTCGACGTACCCGCGCTTCGCCAGCGGGGAGACGATGACCGTCGGCACACGCGTGCCCGGCCCCCACCGGTCTCGCTTCGGCGGCGCCACGTGGTCCCAGCGGCCCCCGTTCTCGTCAAACGTAATGATGATCGCGGCGTCCTGCCAGTACGGGCTGTCCATCACCGCCTGCACGAGGGTGAGGAGGTGTCGCTGGCCCTGGAGGAAGCTCGCGTACCCGGGGTGCTCGTTGTCCGGGCCGAGCGGCTTCACGAAGGAGACCTCGGGCAGCCGGGAGGTCCGCAGGTCCCGGAAGAAATCCTGCTCGTCCCGCAGGTGCCGCGCCTTGGCCGCCGTGCCGTCGGCGTAGGTCGCAAAGTACGCGAACGGCTGATGGTGATACTGGAACAGCGGGTCCGGGTGGCCGGCCAGCGCGTCGCGCCATCCCCCGGAGTACCACGCCCATGCGACGTGGCGTTCGCTCAGCCGGTCCCCGATCGTCGGGAGCGTCTGGTTGGGCACGAGCAGGCTTGGATCGGTGATACGCGCCGGGTGCGGGGTGTTGATCGTGTACGAGGTGTTCACGACGTACCCGTCCGGCGTCACCTGGCCGTCCTTCACGAGGATCCCGCGCTCGTCGAGCTGCGCGCGGACCGCGGCGGGCGCCTCGCGCCACACGGGCGTGCACGCGCAGATCAGCCAGATGTGGTTGAGGAACGAGCCCCCGAACGCCGCGTGAAAGAAGTGGTCGGCGAGGACGTACTGCTGGGCGAGACGGCCGATCGGCATGGGGGTCGCGTCGTAGTAGCTCATCACGAGGCCGCCCGCGTTGCTCCAGGCGACGAACTTGTCCATCCTGCCCCCGTCGATCTGGAGCTGCTCGCGGTAGAACTCGTGGACGATGTCCCCGGTCCTCTCGTCGGGCGTCACGTACTGCGCGAGCGGGAACGGCGCGACCGGGAGGGTGGCCGGGAACCGCGGATCGGGCGCCGGCGGGTTGAGGTAGGTGTTGACCGGCTGCGGCAGCGTCGCGTAGGGCCGCCCCTCCCTGTCGACCTGCCGCGCCGCCGCGCCGGCGTTCGCGATCCCGTCCGCGCCCGGGAACCGGCCGAACAGGCCATCGAAGCTCCAGTTCTCCTCGTAGATCACGATGAGGTGGCCGAGGCGGTCCACCGGCCGGAGCGCGCCGGCGGACCCCGCCGGCCCGGCCACGATGAGAGCACAGAGGCTGAGCACGAGGATGGCCCGCCCGATGCGCACGCCACCTCCCCTGCCGGCGTGGAGTGGTACCCGCTTTCGGCCCGACGCCGCGGCTTCCCTCCACAGGGAGCGGGCCGAACCCCTCCGTAGCGGGCGGCGGCCACGCCGCTCCGCGGAGTCTCGGCGACGCCGAGCGCGGAGAGGCGGGGCAGACCCGCCCGCTACGGCGCCGATCCGGGCGGCTGGGGCTGCGCGGAGTCGGGAGCGGGCGAGGCGCCCGCGAGCCCGTGCGCGGGAGGCTGATCCGGCGGCGGCGTCAGGAACCTCGTGGCGGGCCCGGGAATCAGCTGGAGCGGCGTGGCGCTCGATCCCGAGCCGGCGCTCCGGCCCTCCGGCCGGCCGAGCAGCGTCCGCGCCGGCCCGGGGCTGAGGCGCGGAGCCTCGTCCGACAGCATCGGTACCGGCTGCGCCTCGGACGCGCCGGGCGCCCAACCGGGCAGAGCCGGCTCGGGCGCGGAGCTGGAGGCGGGGCCAGCCTCGGACGGCATGGACTCGAGGCCGGGGATCTCGGCCGGGGACCGCGCCGGTCCCGGAGCAGGCACCGCTTCATCGGTGACCGGCGGCGCGGGGCCGGAATCGAGGATCCCGCCGGCGCGCTCGACGGCCGGGCCCGCGGATGGACCGGGGGGCGCTGCCGGGGCCGGTGCGGGTGCGCGCGGCACCGGGCGGAAGCTATTGAGCTGCGACACGAAGCCGCCGCGCGCCAGCCCGCCGGACGCCGCGGCCCCCGCGACGATCCCGAGGGCGACGGCAGCCAGGAGTTGTCGCATGTCCGATCGACCCCCTTTGCCCGGGCGTCTCCGCGTGGCCGGCGCGGGCGACGGGAGGCGGCCGCGTCGGCCTTCCCTATAGATATAGCATCACGTCCCCGCGCCCGGGCGGCGCCTGGCCCCGGCCGGGGCGGCAGCAAGAGACGGCCCCGGCGACGTACGCGGCCGGACGTGACGATGAGGTGCGGCGGCGAGCAGGCGGGGTGGCAGGAAGGCAACGTGCCCGCACGAAAGCAAGCCCGCATCGCGAGGCGCTGGAGGTGAGTCGATGGAGCGGCAGGCGATCTTTCCGCCCGGGCGTCCCCGTCCCACGCCCCCGTACTCGCCCGGGATCCGGCTCGGCAACCTCCTCTTCACGGCCGGCGCGGTCGGCGCCGATACCGACGGACGCGTGCCCGAGGACATCCGCGCGCAAACCCGCAACACCTTCGAGAACCTCAAGGCGGTGCTCGCTGCCGCCGGATCCGGGCTCGATCACGTGCTGAAGGTGACCGTCTACCTGACCGACATCGGCGACTTCGACGCGATGAACGAGGTGTACCGCTCCTACTTCGCCGGCGACCTCCCGGCCCGCACGACCGTCGCGGTGGCCGCGCTCGCGCGGCCGGAACTGAGGATCGAGATCGAGATGATCGCGCACATCCCGTCGTAGCGCCGCGGCTACAGCTCCACCAGCAGGCGGGTGAACCACGCCAGCCGGGGGGCCACGGCCGAGAGCCGGATGTGCTCGTGCTCGGCGTGCCCGCCGTCGCCAACGGCGCCCAGGCCGTCGAGGGTCGGGACCCCGAGCGCCGCGGTGAAGTTACCGTCGCTGCCACCGCCGGTGCCGCCCGCCGGCAGGTCGACGCCCTCGTTCGCCGCGAGGCGCTTCGCCAGCTCGTACAGCCGCCGGGAGGCCGGGGTCTCCTCCATCGGCGGGCGATTCAGGCCCCCGTCCACGTGGACGGTCGTCCCGGCGACGAACGTCGGCCGCGTGCGGATCCGCGTGTCCGCCCGGCGGGCTTCGTCGGCCGTGCGCACCCGCAGGTCGATCTCGGCCACCGCCTCGGCCGCCACCACGTTGGGCCGCGTCCCGCCCCGGACGATCCCGACGTTGACGGTCGTGCCCCGCTCCGGGTCCGCGATCGCATGCAGGTCCACGATCTGGTGGGCCAGCTCGAGGATCGCGCTGCGGCCCTTCTCCGGGTCCGCGCCGGCGTGGCTGGCGACGCCCCGCACCGTCAGCCGGTACATCCCCACGCCCTTGCGCCACAGCTTGATCGCGCCCTCCTCGCCGACCGAGGGCTCCAGCACGAGGACGCACTCCGACTCCCGGGCCAGCCGCTCGATGATCGGGCGCGAGGTGGGGCTGCCGACCTCTTCCTCGGTGTTCCCGAAGTAGACGAACGTCTTGTCCGCGGCGAGGCCGCTCTCGACGACAGCGCGCAGCGCCCACACCGCCTGGATGTCGCCGTACTTCATGTCGAAGCAACCGGGCCCCGTCATCCGATCGCCGTCGATCCGGCACGGGATCCGCTCGAGGGTCCCGACGGGCCAGACGGTGTCAACGTGGCCGAGCAGCAGGATGCGCCGGGGCCCCGACCCGACCCGGGCCTCCAGGTGATCTCCCCACGCGGCCTGCGGATGCCAGACGATCTCCGCGCCCGCGGCTTCGCGCAGGCGTGTGGCCAGGTAGCGCCCGGCCCGGTCCACCGCGGCCTTGTCCGTGGTCGGGGACTCGAGCTCGACGAACGCCGCGAGGTCCGCCAGGACCTCATCGAGGTGCCGATCGACGAACGCGCGGAATCGGGTCACGGTACCGCGCGGCCCGGATAGCTGCTCGCATCGAGACGCCGCAGCTCATCGAGGTTGGCGGGCCCCCGCGGCCGCCGGCCGGCTTCGAGCTCGTGGATCATCTCCACCAGGCGCGCGTTCAGCGGCAGCCGCAGCCCGAGCCGGCGCGCGTCATCGAGGACGACGCCGAGCTGGGCGTCCACCTCGGTCCGGCGGTGCCGGACGGCCAGGTCGCGCCAGATCCCGCTCCGCTGCTTCAGCGAGCCGCGGTTGAACGCGGCCAGACGGTCCAGGCTGGCCCGCACCGCCCCCCAGGCGCGCGGGGCGGCGAAGCGCATCGCGTCGGGGTCGTAGCCATCGAACGGCTCGCAGCGCACGCCCTGGGCATCGGCGACGCTCACCACCTCGCCGGCGAGGTCGGCGAGCAGCGCCTCGTTGGCCGGGTCGGCGAGGACCTCGGCCATCGTCTCGTCGACCACCGCGGTCGCGAACAGCATCGACGCGTATCCGAGCTTACCCCACAGATAGCCCCAGATGTTCCCGGTGAGCTGCGTGGTGCTCAGGAACGACTCTCGGAGGGCGTCGCCCAGGCGCTCCAGCCGGGGGGTGATCCGGCCGTCCAACTCGCCGAGGTAGAGGGCGCCCGTCCCCCCGTACAGGATGCGGCCGGGGCCCAGGTAGTCCGCGCCGAAGTTGACAAACGCGCCGATCGTGCGCGCCTCCCCAGCCCGGGCCGCGATGACCCGCTCGTTGAGCCCGTTCTGCATCGAGACGACGATGCTGTCCCGGGCGAGCAGCGGGACGATCGGGTCCAGCGCGGCCTCCGTATCCTGCGCCTTCACGGCGAGCAGCACCGTCTCCGGGGCGCGCCCGCCGAGGGCCCGCGGCAGATCGTCCGGCGTGGTCGCCGGGACGCGCACCCGGAACTCCTCGTGGCCCTCGATGGTGAGCCCGCCCTGCGCGATCGCCGCGACGTGCTCGCGCACGCGGTCCACGAGGAGCACATCGTGCCCGGCCCGCGCAAGGTGTGCGCCGAGCGTGCCGCCGATCGCGCCCGCGCCGACCACCGTGACGCGCATGCGCCCCTCCGAGCTAGGTTGGGGGCGGCGTCGAGGCGAGCCGGGGACGGGCACGCGAAAGGACGGCCCCGGGGGCCGTCCTTTCGCGACCCGGCGAGAACCGCAACGTCCGAGTTAGCGGAGGACGCGGACGTTCGATGCCTGCGGGCCCTTCCGCCCCTGGGTCTCCTCGTACTCGACCTTGTCGCCCTCGTTCAAGGACTTGTAGCCGTCAGCCTGGATCGCGCTGAAGTGCACGAACAGATCCTTGCCGCCGTTATCCGGGGTGATGAAACCGTACCCCTTCTCCGCGCTGAACCACTTGACCGTGCCAACCGCCATGCCCTGTCCACCTTCCCTGCTGTGTGCTATCAACCGACTGTGCAGTCCGCTGATGCCCCCCCAGTATGACACAGAAGCGCTACCTTGTCACCCCCCGGGGCTGGAGCACGCGCGAGCCAGCGCTCCGCTGCGGCCCGTTGACGAGCAGGACCCCGCAGAGCACCGCGATCAGGCCGACGGCGAACGCCAGCGTCAACTGCTCGTGCAGCAGGAGGCCGGCGAGCGCCGTGGCGACCACGGGGTTCAGGTTGATGTAGACGGTCGCCTGCGTGGGCGCAAGACGCGTCAGGGAAAACGTCACGCCGAGGTAGCCGATCGCGCCGCCGAGGATCCCGAGGAAGAGCAGGAGCAGGATGTCGATCGTATCGAGCCCCGCCACCGCGGCGGCGAGCCCCTCGGCGAGCGCGCCGGGCAGCAGGAGCAGCGTGCCGAAGAGCATCGCGTACACGGTCACCGTCAGCGCCGAGGAGCGCGCCAGCACCGGCTTCGCCAGGACGCTGTACAGCGCCCCGCAGAGCGCGGTGAGGAGCATCAGGCCCTCGCCGGCCATCGTTTCCGCGGTCTCGCCCCACGTGAGGCCGCGCTCCGTCAGGACGATCCCGACGCCGATGATCGTCAGGAGGACGCCGACGAGCTGGCGCGCATCGAGCCGCTCCCTCCGGAGCACCCACGCGAGCACCGCCGTCCACAGCGGCATCGTCGCCAGCATCAGCGCCCCGCGGGACGCCGTCGTCAGCCGCAGCCCGACGTTGAACGCGACCGGGAACACCGCGAACAGCACCGCGCCGAGCAGCAGGAGCACGGGCACATCGCGCCGTCGCACGTACAGGGAGGCGGGGTCGACGACCAGCGCGCCCAGCGCCAGGATGAGGCCCCCCTGCGCGAACCGCAGGACCGCCAGGGTGAACGGCGGGACATCCTGGGCCACGATCCGCGTGGCTACGACGGAGGCCCCAAACAGGAGCGCCGCCCAGAACGCGGCGGCGTGGGCCGCTACGCTGCTCATGCTCATGCGGCAGCCGGGGGTCCCTGCGCGTACGGCCTGAGGGCGGCGTAGATCGCGACGTTCATCGGCGTGGGCACTCCCCTGGCGCGGCCCAGGCGCACCACGGTGCCGTTGAGCGTCTCGAGCTCGAGACGCCGGCCGGCAGCCAGGTCGTAGTAGAGCGATCCGCGCGTCCACGGCTCCAGGCTCGCCATCAGCCCGAGCGCGCGGTCCGCGTACCCCGGCGCGACCGGGACGCCCTCGGCGCGGGCCACCGCCTCGACCTCCGCCATCGTCTCCCGGAGGAACGCGCGGGCCTCCGGGTCGGCGAGGATCGGCCCCACCGGCAGCCGGGTCAACGCGGTCAGGCCGCTGAGGCCGCAGATGAAGATGAACTTCTCCCACAGCGCGGTCCGCATGTCGGCCCGCACCTCCGCCACGATCCCGGCCCCCTCCAGGTGTTCCCGGAGCCGCTCGACGCGCGGCGTGGGCCCGCCCTCCATTTCGCCAAAGATGAGCTTCCCCGGCCCCGCGGTGTGCGCGATCACCCCGGGCGCCTCGATCACCGCGGAAACCTGAGCGACCGCAGCGAGCACGTGGGACGGGCCCACGATGCGCGCGATCTGCTGCTCGTTGTCGATGCCGTTCTGGACCGAGAGGACCACCGTCCCCGGGCCCACGAGCGGGCGGAGCAGCTCCGCCGCCTGCGGCGTATCGTAGGCCTTGACGCAGAACAGGACCACCTCCGCGGGCCCGAGCCCGTCCGGCGTCGCGACCGCGGGCGCGCGGACGGTGAACGTGCCGGCGCGACGCGACCTCACGGTAAGCCCCTCTCTCCTGATCGCGTCCAGGTGCGTGCCGCGGGCCACGAACACCACCTCGTCGCCGGCCCGCGCCAGCAGCCCGCCGAAGTACCCGCCCGTGCCGCCCGCACCGATCACGACGACGCGCATGGACCGCCCTATCCCTCCGCCTGCCGCAGGCGCATCCCGTGGCGGCGCGCCAGCGCCACGAACTCCTCCTGCGACATCGGCGTCCCAGGCGCGCCCGGCGGGACGCTGATGTCGCGGAACATCGCCTCGAGGCCGGGCGGGGTGATCACCCAGAGGAGGTGAAGGACCTCGTGGCCGGTGTTCTCGACGCCGTGCCAGACGCCCTCGGGGACGAACAGCGTCGCGCCGGCGTCCACGGGGATGCGCTCGCCCTCGATGACCGCCGTGCCTCGGCCCGATAGCACGAACAGGATCTCGTCCTGCTGCTCGTGAAGGTGCACCGGGATGAGCCCGCCCGCCTCGATCAGTTGCGTTCCCATCGCCATCCGCGCCGATTTGCTGCGCGCCGGGTCGACTTTGATCACGACGCGCCCGCTCCGAGCGGGCGGACGCAGGTCGCGGACGTCCCCCTCGCCGGATTGCAGGACGGACCACGATCGTGCGTGCATCACGGGACCTCCCGACCGCGCCCCGGGGCCGCGAGGCGCAAGCGATCCCCGGCCCCCGGCCGCGCTCGCGTCAGAAAGGAGGATGGGAACATGGCCCCCGACGACGCGCCGTACCTCTACGTCGTCATGATGGATGTCGACCCCGACAAGGAGGCGGAGTTCAACGAGATCTACGACAGGGAGCACATCCCTCTCCTCCTCCAGGTGCCGGGGGTGAGACGCGCCACGCGCTATGCCACCTCCACGCCCGGGATGCCGCGGTACGCTGCGATCTACGAACTGGACAGCCCCGACGTGCCCGGAGGCGAGGCGTTCCAGAAGGCGGCGGACGCCGGCGAGTGGCCGCACCGGGTGAGGCCGTACACGCGCAACCGCAGGCACGTCCTGTACCGCCGAATCAGCGGGGCCCCGTAGCGGCCGCGGGACGCCGCGCCCTACGGGGGTCGCGGGAGGCGCCGGCGGATCAGCGGCTCGACGAGGAGGCCCGCGACGTTGAGGAGCGCGAGCCCGCCGATCGCCCACGGCAGGATGTCCCGCGTCTCCACCGCGCCGACCCCGGCCGCGACGGAGGCCAGCGTCCACGGCACGATGGCGACCGCGGTCGTCCAGAGGTAGGTCACCCAGGGCAGCCGGGTCAGGCCGAGCGCAATGCTGATGATGTCGCCGGGGATCGGGATGAACCGGATCGACAGCGCCACCCCCCACCCCTCCTGCCGGATCAGAGCGTCGACCCGGGCCAGCCTCCGCCTGGGCACGAACCGCTCGATCGCCGGCCGCCCGAGCCTCCGCGCGAGACCGAATCCGAGCGCGGCGCTGAGCATGGTCCCGATCCACGTGATGAGCGAACCCGCCCACATGCCGAACGCGGCGCCGTTGGCCGCGGCCAGCAACTCGGTGGGGATCGGGACAAACGTGTGGATCACCATGAGCAGCACGGACACGAAGGGGGCCCACGGCCCGCCGCGGCTGATCAGCGCGCGCAGCTGGTCGCGCATGTACCCCGGCTTGAGCCACTGCGCGGCGACGCCCGCGAAGCCGGGGATGTCGTGGCGGAAGACGAAGGCGGCGATACCCGCCAGGGTCAGGCCGGCCGCGACATAGAAGACAGGCCGCCGGAGCCCAGCCGGCGCAGCCTCCCGTGGCTTCGCGGATCCGGCGGCACGGCAGCTTCGCCCGGTGGCGCCATCGGAGGATCGGTTCACGCCCTAGCGTTTCGCTGGGCCCACGGGGATTCTTGCCTCCGGGTCCTCCTCACCAGCGGCACCGCGGCCGAGGTGATCGGGAGCGCACGCGGATCGCGCCATGCCCGGGACCCGGCGCCGGCGGCGGCCCTGGTCGCGTCCCTGTGACCGACGTTGCCCCACCGGAGCCGATTCGCGGGGTGGGCTAGCGCAGCACGATGTGCCCGGTCGCGAACAAGATGAGGCCGGCGAGCGCGAGAAACACCGCGAGGTCCATCGCAGTCACCTCCTTTCGGTCACATCGTTCACAGCCGATTTACCCTGCGGGCCGGTGGGCCTAACGCAACCGGCCGAGAGGGAAGGCGTCAGCGTGAGCTGCCTGCCGGTGTGCGCCGATCCGGAGGGCGCCCGCCACGTGGAGCGTGACGCCGCTGTGACCGGGGGAGGCAACGAGGAAATCGGGCGCCGCGTGGCGCCACCCGGCACGCCTCCAGTCCGCTGGTCGACCGTGCGCGACGCTGCGCTGTGCGTCGTTGCGTTAGTATTAGTGTGCCCGGCAGTGCTGCTCTCTCGCAGGTGAAAGTCCTGTTGACCCATCTGGGTACGGGTCATAGCCGAAGGTAGGGTGTCCATCGTGAGGTGGAAT
>JAJPJJ010000105.1 GCA_021324295.1 Bacillota bacterium | reverse complement strand
TCCCGAAACTGCTGCGGATATGGTGGCCGACTCTTCCCCACTGCGGACCTCCCCGGGGCTTGATGCCCCTAACGATAGGGTGTCCACGAAAGCGGGGCAAGTCCACGCACGGTCGCGCGGCCGCGCTTGTGCGCGCTTCAATGGAGCCACGACCTTGCGGTCGTGGAAACGCCGTGAACGGTCCGGGCGTGCAGGCCCAAGGCCAGCAGCTTCAATGGAGCCACGACCTTGCGGTCGTGGAAACCAGTCGGCCCCGGTCCATCTCGTCCTTGAAGACGAAGCTTCAATGGAGCCACGACCTTGCGGTCGTGGAAACGTCCTCGGCGAGCTCAGCGGCAGGCGCGGCGGCCGGGCTTCAATGGAGCCACGACCTTGCGGTCGTGGAAACCAGACGATGCCGAAGCGCACGCGTTGCTCCAAGGTGCTTCAATGGAGCCACGACCTTGCGGTCGTGGAAACCGCGAAATGATCGAGAATCTCGAAGCGCAGGGCTACCGCTTCAATGGAGCCACGACCTTGCGGTCGTGGAAACTGTTCACAAACAAGAAGACGACCCCGGAGACCATCCAGCTTCAATGGAGCCACGACCTTGCGGTCGTGGAAACACGACCCCGGGGCGCGGCTGGCCCGAGCCGTCGAAGCTTCAATGGAGCCACGACCTTGCGGTCGTGGAAACGCGAAGAACCGTCGCGCCTCGGCTTGATGAACGTGGGCTTCAATGGAGCCACGACCTTGCGGTCGTGGAAACTTCATGCCTATTCTGACCCGCGGCTGGCAATTCTCCTGCTTCAATGGAGCCACGACCTTGCGGTCGTGGAAACCGCCTCACCACTCTCCGATGGTGGGACTCAATGCACACGGCTTCAATGGAGCCACGACCTTGCGGTCGTGGAAACTTGATATCCGCGTGCAGGGGATTCATGATCACTGCGCTTCAATGGAGCCACGACCTTGCGGTCGTGGAAACTATGTATGACAGACTCCGCCGGAAAGCCTTGATACGGCTTCAATGGAGCCACGACCTTGCGGTCGTGGAAACAACCAATCCCCCCCTGCTGCCGCGGCCTCTCGTCTCGTGCTTCAATGGAGCCACGACCTTGCGGTCGTGGAAACCCGGCGCCGCCCAGGGCGCCGAACAGGCCCCCGAAGCTTCAATGGAGCCACGACCTTGCGGTCGTGGAAACGTTTCAACCGCAACGGCCATCCCCACGGCTGGGGAGGGCTTCAATGGAGCCACGACCTTGCGGTCGTGGAAACCGACGCTTGTCGGGGCGGACGCCGGGGATGGTCCGGCTTCAATGGAGCCACGACCTTGCGGTCGTGGAAACCTGGAAACTCGGCCCGAACTGGTCGATCAAATTAACTAGCTTCAATGGAGCCACGACCTTGCGGTCGTGGAAACCTCGTCTTCTTCATCCGATGGCGGCTGCTCAGTCTGCTTCAATGGAGCCACGACCTTGCGGTCGTGGAAACGCGCTCATCGCCCAGGGCGAGCGCATCCCGGCAAGGAGCTTCAATGGAGCCACGACCTTGCGGTCGTGGAAACTCGGGATCAACTTGACGTCCGGGGGACGGGTGCAGATGCTTCAATGGAGCCACGACCTTGCGGTCGTGGAAACTCGCAACCGACGGACCAGACGGCGGACTGGCTGACGCTTCAATGGAGCCACGACCTTGCGGTCGTGGAAACTCGCGGCGTTGCGGGACACCCTCGTCTTCTTCATCGCTTCAATGGAGCCACGACCTTGCGGTCGTGGAAACCGCGCGCCCCTCTGGGCCTTGTATATCAAGCATTCCACGGGCTCACTGCGAGCACCTCCCCTCCGCATCCAGCCTGCGATGCCATCGGGGCTGCCTTTCCCATGCGCTAGGCCATGCCTCTCTTGGCTCGCAGCCGCGCGAGCGACCGCCTGGGGGTGGAGCACCACCCCTACCGCTCGCAGGTGACCATTGCCAAGTATGTGGTTGTCAAGGTGCGGATCTACTCTACAGAACCTGATGCCGTGTAGGTGCGGGCATCGTGGAACCACATAAAACTCGGATCCGGCCCCGTGCGATGCCTGCGGCTGGGCCGAGGTCTACAATGTGCACCGCGTCCACCGCCGAGTCGACGACATTGCGTAGGGCGTCTTCCATCACCAAAAGCTCGCTTCGTGAGAGGTCGCAAATGAAGACCGAGTACTGCATCGGGTCTCCGTACCCGAGCATCGTCTCATGTGTCTTCCGAAGACGTCGCGGCTCCCGAATATCATAACACACAACGAAGCGGCGGCGCAGCGTCGTCTTCATCGTGTTGCCAACGGGCGATATTCACGCAACTCACCGGCGATGACACGGGCCAGGAGCCTGGCTTGGACTTCCAGCACCCGCCGGTAGCTGATCGAGTAGCCAAAGAGCGGGTGACGGATCAACGTCTCCATGCGGGCCTCGTACGCCTCGATCAGACGTCGACGCGCTTCCTCTCTTAGTGCGCATGCTGGCCCGCGGTGTATGAAATCGCTGTCGGTGACCATGCCAGTGTTCACCACCGTCAGCACAACCGAGTCGGCGATCAATGGGCGGAACTCCTCCGCTAGGTCCAGCGCCAGCGACGGTCGTCCGTACCGAAGCTGGTGGAAACATCCTATGTACGGGTCGAGGCCAGCCGCGACACACGCGGCTGTGCAATCCTTGGTGAGCAGCGCGTAGGCGAACGACAGGAGCGCGTTCACCGGATCTGTGGGGGGCCGCCTGTTCCGTTCCGTGAAGTCGAACGACATGGAGGGCCTGAGCATCCCTCCGAACAGCGTGAAGTAGATGCGGGCGGCCGTCCCCTCGATTCCCAAAAGGCGCTCCTGCGACTGTGCCGCATACGCGGCCTTGGCCAAGCGGCCGAGTTCGCCGATGGCACCCTCGGGCCGGTCGCGGTGGTTGCGCCGTAGGATCGTCCGCTGATTCCGGATCTTGCCAAATACAATGGCTCGCGAGACGAGAAGTGCGGTTCTCGCGCGGCTGGCCATCTTGTACTGGGCCATTCTGAGCACAACATTGCGCTGCGCTGGCCCCGTCGTCACCGCTGCGAGCCATCCGCCGTACGTGAAGTGGAGGATCGGGATTCCCCTGGTGCTCAGAGCCCGTAGCGCCTGGGCACTGATCTGCACGTTACCGAACACCGACAGGCCAGAGATGTCGATGAGCCGGGCAAATGACGGGTCCTCGCCGGGGCGCCGGACGACAAGGCGTTCCCCGGTCTTGCCGACTGTCGCGCCCTGGCTCATTACGTACAAGGGGGCCGCGTCGTCGCGGGCTGGGACAAGTCGCCGCACCTCGTCCGTGCCTGCTCCCCGGAGCAGGTTCACCTCGTCGGGGAGGCAGATCCCGACGAGACTGCACCGGGGACACTTGGGGCTATCTACAAGCGGAGGCGGCGGGAGAGGGGAAGCGATCGCGTGCCGGATTTCCTGAACCGTGTCGAGCGTGCGGCGGATGAGCCCCGGATCGAACGGTACCGTAAACCGCTGCCGGCTGGTCGCGTAGTATACGACTCCTTCATCGCACCGGTAGCCGTTTTCGCGCAGAATCAACCCCTGGACGCAGAGTTGCACGCGGTCCGGCTCCCACGGCCCCTCGCGTCCTGGCGCGCCCTTCTTGTAGTCCACGGGGCGTACCCGCCCTTCCCCGCCTTCCAAGAGATCGATACGCGCGATCAATCCGAGTTTGGGAGCCGACAGCAGGACACCACGGGCCGCGACCCGATCCTCCGCCTCCAGCTCGCCTGCGTCCGGGAGAGGGCCCTGCTCCCGATCCACCCGTCGGTGGACGGCAGCCCCCTCGAGGGTGTCAGCGCTGTGCGCAAAGTCACCTTGGACCCACTCAAGATAGAACAGGCGGGGACAGTAGACGAACTCGTTCACCATTCGAGCAGGGATGAGGTCGGAGGCGTCGGTCGGTGACATCATGGGCGGACTTCAGCGGGCAGGCGCGCGAGGACCGCTTCGTAGACCGCTCGCGCCGTTTCCAACGCGTCACGAGCCTCTCTGTCACTCGGCTCCTCAGGCTCGCCCGGATAGCGGAATTTCCAGGAATAGTCCGTCAGACCCGCGGCCTGGCGCAGGAGCAGCTCAAGGCTCGGGTCCAGCCGGGCGCAGGCCTCACCCAGCTCGATCAGATTGTGCGTCTTCCGGAACACCTGACCGTGCCACGTCAAGAACCCCTTCATCGCTTTCTCTGCTGCCTGCTGCGCGTGAAAGGTGGCGTCTCCCGTGAGGGACGCTTCTGCGGCGAGCACCACGTTCCCGCTGGCGAGATCTCGGTGCGCCTTGACCAACCATGCACGCGTCTCCGCTACCAGCTCGGGGTCATGCCGCATAGAGAACTTTACCCTCGCGCAGGACGGTGGCGGGGAGCGAGGAGACCACGCGGGCCCTTCGCTCGAAGGCTGACTTCTCCCAAATGATCACGTCGGCGGCCGCCCTGGTTCCCCAGAGCACCTGGTAGGCTAGCTTGCTGTGCTTGCGCTCGGGCGGCGCGCCGTCCGGAACGATGAGTAGCAGGTCGTAATCGCTGTCGGGTCCCGCATCGCCGCGTGCCCTTGACCCGAACAGGTAGATCCGTTCCGGCTGGTACGCATCAATCAGCCGACGGACGACTTCGGCCAACGCAGGCTCGCGGCGCAGGAGCTCACTTTCTAGATTCCGTTCGCAGTCAGTCCCCATGGGCGATTATCCTGTGTCGGGACGATGCGTGCCGCAACGAGGCTTGCAAGGACCGTGCGGCACGCGTCGTGCTACGATCCGCACGATCGAGCACAGAAGACGTACGGGCGGCAAGATGGACCCCCAAGGTCCACCCTCGCTGCGGTACTGAGAGCGCGCCATTCGCTCCGCTGTGTGTTGCGACGAGAATTGTAAGTCGCGGTCGCCCCGTGCCTGGCCGATGCCGTGAGGCGTTTCCGCCTCGCGCGTGCTCGCCTGCCGTGACCTCGATGAGCTGGTGCAGCACGTAGCTCACTCCGCTCCCGCGAACAAGCCGAGCCCACAGTGGCGACCCGCGCCGACCGCCAGCGGGCCGTGGATGGCCTCGCGAAACACGAGGCGGACATGCCAAACGGCATAATCCTGCAAGTAATTCGGCCGGTGATACTGGCGCGGATGCTGGGCGCCGGGCCAGAACGGGGCCTTGCGCAGTGTCGCGTCAGAAACCGCAGTGAGAGGAATACCCGCCTGCTGCAAGGCCTTAAACAGCAGCCGCTCGGCCTTGGTGGGGCGCGCATCGCGTCGGGTCCTGACCCTGCGGAAATCATCATACCCGGGGAGGACGACGGGTGTCACGGTGGTCCAGACGGCGTGCTCACCAACGTACCGGGCGATCATTGCACGCGAACTGGGCCGCCACGGTTCGAGCAGAATACCGCGCTCGTTCCCTTCGTCGTCGTGCAGTGTCTGTCCTCGCAACCGGCGTTCGGCCCAACGCGCGTGGGTTCCATCGCCACCGTACGGTTCGGCGATCAGCAGCCGGCGAATCATGCCGTCGGCGTGTTGGTGTCCGATTGTGGGAAGCGGCAAATAAGAGAAGCGCGGGGGCGTGGGATTCCCCACCGTGACGTGCCCCGCCAGGTACACCTCCGGGTCCTCGCCAAACTGTTCTCGGAAATCGTCGCGGTGTCCCGGTCGGCACGCGAGAGAACGGAGCATGACGGCGACTCTGGCCGCGTCCACGTGCCGGAACGCCACACCGTCGGGTACCTCGAACACGGCGAACGATCGAGGAGGCAGTGTCGTGTCCCTTGAGTAGGTTACCGTGCCGTACCTGCGGATTCGGCTCTGCGGGCGGTATGGCTCACGTGCGGCCCGCTCCACGAACGAACGGTGGACACGCTCAAGATCGTCGAGGGAACCATCGATGGGGACCCGCCACCGCCTCTCAAGGTCTCCGTTACCGGCCCAGACGCGCCAGCGGTATCCGGTGAGCGCCGCCGCCTCCTCGTCTGTGAGGATCCGGCCGTTGCCGACCACCTGGTCGATGCCCCACCCGAGTGCAAGGATGTGGCGGGCCTCGCAGCAGAGCATCTCTGCGTGTTGCTCGGCGTCCGGCGATTGGTCCTCTCGGATCGCCCAGAGGTAGTGTACTGTGTTGCCGTCGTGGAGATGGTGCGGGCGCGCGGGTTTGCTCGTCAACCGCTCCTGGCGGTCGAAGCGCCTGTCGGCGTCGTTGTTCGGTACATAGAAAGTGTGGCCGGTGGCAGCCACGCGAGCCGGCGGAGCGACTATGATCGGAGGGGCTTGACGTTCGAGCCAGCGGAACGCCTCTGCCTTCGCCTGGGACCAGTGGCGGTTGCGGCATCCTGTTCGCGCGCCGGCCAGCAGCGCCTGGAACAGGCGCATCGGCGATGGCGGCCACTCGGGCTGATTCGCATCACGCCTGCCGTGGAAGCGCCGATCCAATAGGCTGACGGATATGCACAGATGGCGGGCCATGTCTCCGCGTCCTCATCCAGTCGACGCGCTGTTGCCCCTGCCCCCCCGCGGTCTTGCGGTCGACATGCGCACTACCGCTTCCCGCGTGACCGGGCCCTGCCTCAGCAAGGCCTTTCGCTTGGCCTCGTTCAGCGCCAGGACCTTGCGTGCGAGGTCTGCATCGAAGTCGGCTGCTTCGCCCGGGTCTACGCGGAACGCCTTTGCAGCCGCCGTCGCGAAGGCGAGAGCATCCTCGTGGGTTACTTTCATGTCGTAGCGACCACCATCGTGACTCACGAGCGTCCACTCGCTGTCTCTGTCCGCGAGCGGCACGAGCTGGCATCCCTCGCGCAAGAACGTCTCCTGAGGGGCAGTAAACGCGACGAGAGCAAGGCCCAGGATATACCGCCGAAGCGAAGTGTCATCCTGCGGCTCATGGGAGTCGCTGCCGAGGGCACGCAGGGCAACGAGGTTTAGCAAGGCGTCGCGACGGATCTCACCCTTCACCTTGATGCCGCCGTGCGTCATGACGGCGGGTACGTGGGCGAGACCCAGCTCGGCCTTGGGTCCCTTTGTGGTGACTTCCGCCTCGCCGGCTTCGAGGATTTCCCCAGCGATGGTGCTATATTGGGCCGACCGATGGAGCAATTCAATGTCGAAGGCCCGAATGACGGAGCGGACGACCCGGGGAAGCTTGGCCTGCGTTGCCCGAGAATCCCAGCAACCGAATACGATGGACGTCGGCGCGATGCGGGCCAGCCTCTCTGCACTCCCGTCCTGCTGAAACGCGCGGAAAGCCTCGTGAAACCGAGGGCCAAGTGTCGAAAAGCGCACAATCGCGTCCGCCGCACGGTGGCCCGCATCCAGCAGGTGAATCGAGACGTCTCGGGCTTGGCCGTTGGTTACCACTCTGGCATTGACCGTAACTTGCGGCACAAGGTGCTTGTACCTCTCGCGCTTGAAGATCGGCTCCATCCGGTTGGCTTGTGAACCCACGCTGTCGATGAGGCATACGCGTGTCCCGTCGTCCAACCGATCGATGTTATAACCGGTCCAGTCTTCGTCGTGAACTCCGTCGGGCCTCGCGTATGTGGGTGGGAAGACTACAGCGTCCCTTCCCTCGACGGGCACGAGCCACTGGCGTAGGACGAGCGCCGCATATGGGCTATCGTCGCTCAACCACTCGTCGAAACGACCGAGGCTCACATCGATGCCGGTCATTGACCACCTCCTATTGGGGTTGCCAGACCGAAAGCCTTATACCGTTTCTGATCGTCCCGGAAGACCAGCGGGAAACGGTACCGGCGATCCCCTGCAACAACACCGCACACTACCGCCGGCGCCACGGCAGCCGGCAGGGGACCGGACCACATTGTGTACTCAAAGAGCCATTTCTGACCCTTGACAGCAGACGGACGAAAACGCTGCAATGCAATGAGACACAGCAGCTCCACCGCCGGGTGCGCCACGGTCTCCGCATCCTGGACGTCCAGCGAGAATCCGGCATCCAGGGGATGGGCGAATCGACGCGCGTCAAAGTAGAATGGCTCGACCGCCTTTTTGTGGTCCGCCCTCCCCTTCCTGTAGTCGTGAGGCAACCGAAGCACACAGGCGTAATCGAAGAGACCGCTCGAGGCGCGATCGACGAGAGCCTCTTGAGCCGCTGTCGCTATCTTGTGAATCTCCTGTCTGCCGGCCCAGGTCTTCGGCGCACTCTGGTCGTCCTCGCTTGTCTGCCACCAGTCCAGCAGAATTCCGAAGGGAGCCTCGACTTGGACGGGGCCCGTGCGCGCCAGATCACCCAGTTCGTTACGCCGCGCCTCGTCGTCTCGGGACAGCCTCTGACCGGCCTTCTTAAGCTGCCTCCTTCGTTCCTCGAGGATGTCTCGCTCCCTTCGCTGCTCCTGATTGAGACCCGTGATCTTGCACTTGCTCAACTCGTCGACCAACCGCGCCAGCGTCCCGTGCGCGTCACCAGTTGCCACGAAAAAGGTGGAGCCGTCCCGACTGAACCACCCTTCTGCTCCCGGCCACAGGCGGTGCGCCAGCTCCAGCAGGCCGCAACATGCGAAGAATTGGCCAGGGTTCGCGACGTCGACTGCCACCGAGAAGCTCGGCCTGGGACACGTCATGCCAACATGCCGGCGTCCACCGTTGGTCGGGACCCGGTGGCCGCCTCAGCAACGTGCTCCGACGCCATGATGTCGGCGCAGCGAAGCAGCGACTCCAGCCAGGCCAGTCCCCACCGGCCAAACCGGCGCTGGAGCCGGCCGAACCGGCGCAGCACTCCGGCGGCCGCCGCATAGTTCTGCGCTGTACTGGCCGGCGGCGGTGCGAAGGCCCGCGGCTCGAAGTGCGGGCGGGCCCACCCATGATGCGCGGCGATGAGGTGCAGGATCAGGTCGGCATCGTCCCGACCGATGAGCGTGCGGTCCGTCAGAACATCGAGCAGCGAGCCGAACTCGTGGCGGTAGCCGCCGAGCGCTCGCCAGTGACGGTACTTCGGCGACTTCGCCAAAGGCACTGCCGGGTTCGCGTTACACGCGTACCACTGCCACAGCGGTTGAGCCTTGCCGCTGTCGTGGCGTTCCGCGGCCAGGACCAAGGTCTCCTTCAACCGATCGTCGAGCCCAAGCGCGTCCGCGATGCAACCCACGCAGTGCACCACCGCTCGCGTATGATCGCTCAACGCCTGCCTGACTGGGGTCGATTCCGGGTCGGTCTCCGCCGCTCGCTTGGATGATACCATCAGCAGCAGGTACAGGGCCTCGCCTTCGTCGTCAGTGCCTTCGGGGCGGCTCTGTAGAGCCACCCGCGTGACCTCGTGCAGCCCGTCCGCCTGCGGGTCCCCCGGCTGCCCGGTAAGCAGACGCCGGTATCCCTCGCCCTCAGCTCCAACGGAGTACAGCCAACGCTCGCGCCGCTGGTCGCTGGCGGCAGCGCCTGGGAGATCATGGTCGGCGACATCACGGGCGGGCTCGGTCCATCTACCGTCGAGCATGCCCCGGTTGTTCAAGCCCCCGGCTTCGACCGGCAGCACGACCGTCCGGTAGCCGAGCGAGAACTCTCGGCGCACAACGTCCGACAATCGCCGTCGCTCCGCATTGCCCCGTTCGTCGAGCAAGATGACCGGGAAGTCCTTCGTCGCGTCGCCCTTGCGGTGAGCTCCGAGAAGGGTGTCGAGCGTGTCTTTCACCCGAGCGGTCTGGTCGCGCAGGCGCTCGCGTGTCTCGATGCGGCAAGCGCGGAACCAGGCGCGCACCGTGTCATCGTCCAGCTCGTCCCGGCTCAGCGCAGCAACTTCCTTGCGCCACACGACGTAGGTTTCGGGCGGATCGGCGGTCAGCCCGTGCAGGTAGGCGTCGACCTCCGGCCGACCTGGCATGGCCGCCGCGATGCTGGTCAGCGACCAGGTGTCGAGGAGGATATCCGTGTGCGGCGGTACCTCGGGTCTAGGCGCGAAGGCGCGTTGCGTCTCTTCCGCCTTCAACAGCGCCAGTCGCGCCTGCAGCGCACGGAGACAGACGTCGGCTCCGGCGTTCGACCCGGCGCCCCAGTGCTCCAAGATTTGACGGGTGGCCCGCATCGCGTGGTCCAGGTCCATAGGGCCGCGCACCGGAGCGGCATCGTCCGGTAGCACCACGTCAACCCGGGCGACCCGGCCGCTCCCCCCGCGGCGGTTCACCCGGCCGAGCCGCTGAACCATTGCGTCCAGCGTGGTGAGGTCGCAGACGAGGTGGTCCGCGTCAAGATCGATCCCCACCTCGCCCGCCGAGGTGCTAACAAGGTATTTCGTGTTCTCGATGTCAGTGCCGGGGTCGAGGAACGCGCGATACACGACGTTCGAACGGACGAGCGCATCACGCTCATGGCTGCGGATAGTACCGGTGAGCAGCGCTATCCGCTCGTCTGCCCGTGCCCCGAGTTTCCTGGTGAGCTGGCTCTCCACGCGCTGGGCGTCCTCGGGAGACCGAACATAGATCAGTATCCTGGCCCGGGACGGCTCGTGCTCGAACGCCAGATCCGCCAGCTTCGCTGCGAGATCCTTCCTGTTGCCATCGCAACGGTGCAGGCGCAGGCGCTTCTTCGCGTCCAGACGTGTGGCCACGAATTCGTCGCGCTCGTCCTCGGCCCCGAGCTGCACGGCGGCGGTGGCACCGTGGGGCAGCGTGGCCGATAGTTCCATCACGTGGACCGGGCGCGGTTCCCGGTCCCGCCTTTGCGCGTCGCCCACGGCGCTCAGGAGGCTGCTGAACGCCGGCGTGAGGTGCGCCTCGTCGTGGACGACCAACACGTCCTGGCCGATGAGTCCGGCATGGTGCGCGCGACGGTATCGCCCGTCGCCGTAGCCGCTGAAGAGTAGCTTGCTGCCGATCATATCGATCGTGCCGATGATCACCGCCGCTCGTGCAGGATCGATCTTCCACTCCTCGTTGTCGGCCAGTTCACCACGGAGCGTGCTGACCGCCAGTGGCTCGCCCGGGAATGCAGCAAGGTCCCTGAGTCGATCGACCAACTCTCGAAGCGGGGCGCTGTGCCGCGCCCACTTGGGGTCCTCGGGTGTGCGCAGACGCGCTCGCATCTGCTCCACGACTGCCGTCGCCTGATCGACAACCGTGCGCCTGTTGACCACGTAGGCGAGGCGCCGTGGCAGACCCACCGGCTTCTCTCGGGCGCGGGCTGCCACGGCAGCGAGCCAGATCGGGATCACCGCCGTCTTGCCGAGCCCTGTCGGCAAACCGCAGAACGGCGGCACTTGGCCGGAGCTCAGCAATCGGAAGAGCCTGTGCTGCCAGCGCAGGGGTCGATGTCCGGTCAGGGCTTGGAACGCCGACTCGAACCATGCATCCAGGCGGTTCATTTGGCGTCTCCGCGTCACGAGATGATCGAGCACGCGGTCCGTGGAAAGCCACACGCAGCCCACGAGATGACGTTCGCGTGGACTCGATTCAACGGATGTCGAACGGCGCGGCCTGATCCCTCGTTTTCGCCTCCCCTCGAGCCAGTAGCACTCTTGCCCAGGGTTGAGCAACGCTAGACCTAGATCACGAGAAGCGGCCCGTCCTGCGGCGTGTGCAGGAGCTGGGACGCAGTGTCGTGCGGCCGAGGGAGGGGCGCACACGACAGGCCCCTGGCGGAGACGCTATGATGGGATCGTGGTGGCAGCAGCCGCCGTCCGGCATCCCCCCGGCGGGGGCATCCCGGTGACGGCGGGCATCGAGACGGAGGGGACGCGACTTCGATGAAGCGGATCGCAGTGCTCACCGGCGGCGGGGACGTCCCCGGCCTCAACGCCGCCATCCGGGCGGTCGTGAGACGCGCCACCGAGCGAGGCCTCGACGTGCTCGGCGTGCGGGACGGGTGGCGCGGCCTGCTGGTGGACGACACGGTCCCGCTCGCGCGCGCGGAGATCTCGGGGATCCTGCCGCGGGGCGGGACGATCCTCGGGACCTCGCGCA
This sequence comes from Bacillota bacterium, assembly GCA_021324295.1. Lineage (GTDB taxonomy): Bacteria > Sysuimicrobiota > Sysuimicrobiia > Sysuimicrobiales > Segetimicrobiaceae > JAJPJJ01. The sequence continues at coordinate 29,965 of JAJPJJ010000105.1, read as the reverse complement.
CCAACCCGCTCGCGGCCGAGGACGGCCCGCGCCGCGCCCGGGCGACGATGGCCGCCCGCGGGATCGACGGCCTCGTCGCGATCGGCGGCGACGATACGCTGGGCGCGGCCGCGCGCCTGAGCCGGGAGGGGCTCGCGGTCGTGGGCGTGCCCAAGACGATGGACAACGACGTCCACGGGACCGACGCGTGCATCGGGTTCGACACCGCGGTCAACACGGTGATGGAGGCGCTGGACCGGCTCCACCCCACCGCGGAGGCGCACCACCGGGTCATCGTCGTCGAGGTGATGGGACGCGACGCCGGCTGGGTGGCGACGGTGGGCGGCCTCGCCGGAGGAGCGGACGTCGTGCTCGTCCCGGAGGTCCCGTACGAGGTCGAGGAGGTGTGCGCCCGGCTGGAGCGGCGCCGCGCCGCGGGCCGGGCGTTCGCGATCGTCGTGGTGGCCGAAGGCGCGGCCCCGCGCGGGGCGGCGGGCCAGGTCGTCCAGGAGGCCGAGGTCGACGAGTACGGCCACGCGCGCCTCGGCGGCATCGGCGCGGCCCTCGCGCGGGAGATCCAGCGGCGGACCGAGTGGGAGACGCGCGCGGTCGCCCTCGGGCACGTCCAGCGCGGCGGCGCGCCGACGGCGTTCGACCGCGTGCTCGCGACGCGGTTGGGCGCGGCCGCCGTGGACGAGCTGGCCGCGGGACGCGCGGGCGTGATGGTGGCGCTCAGGGGCGCTGCGATCGTCGCCGTGCCGCTCGACGAGGTCCAGCGCGGCCCCCGGACGGTCGATCCCGAGCTCTACGCGCTGACGCGCACCTTCTGGTAGGCCGGGGCCCGCGGCGGGCCCCGGCCCTCCCGGCACCGCTCCAGGGGATCAGGCGGAGGACTCGCGCATGAACCGCTGCAGGGCGTCGACGAGCGCCTGGATGTGCTTGACCACGTCCTTCGTGCTCGGGTACTCGCCCAGCCCCTTGAGGTCGGCAGCGATCCGTGCGAGCTCACGCTGACAGGTCGCCGCCGCGTCGCGCACCGCAATCATGCTCGGCATCTCGCTCACCTCCGACGCGATGGTGACGTGAACCAGTGCTATCTTCTGTCCGGCGGGAGGCCCGTCCTCCCGGCCCGGCACCGGACCGCGGCCGCGCGCCGGCCGTCGTGCGTGCCGCGTGGGCGAGACCGTCTCGCCGCAGCGCCCGCTCACCGGTCCACCGCCGCGCGCTCCCGCTCCGCGGTCCCGAGCTCGGCGAGCACCGCCGCGTACCGGGCGTCGCGCCCCTCGTGCCTCTCGATCACGAGCAGCTCGAGCGGGTACAGCCGGATCGCCTCCTGGAACTGCGCCAGCGCCCCGGCGCGGTCGCCGGCCGCCGCGAGGCTCTCCCCGAGCCAGAGCCGGTACTGCGGCGCGTACGGATCCAGGCGCGCCGCCTCCCGCAGCTCGGCGGCGCTCTCCGCGTAGCGCCGCTCGAGGTAGAGCAGGCGGCCGAGCTCCGCGTGGGGGTACGCGTACCACGGGTTCCGCTGCGCGGACAGCCGGTACAGCGCCGCGGCGCGGTCCCGCATCGCCTGCCACGGCCCCGCGGCGCTGGGGATGCGGCGGATGTACAGATCGCCGAGCAGATCACCGAAGTACGCGGGCACGACGCTGCTCAGCGGGTCGGCGGCCATCGCCGCCTGAAACGTGCCCGCCGCCTGCGCGAGCGCGCCCGCCTGCACCTGGCGCGTCGCCTCGCGGTGCAGCGCGACGGCCTGCGCGGGCATCGCGAGCAGCGGCGCGAGCCCCACCGCGAGCGCGGCGAGCGGCGCGAGCAGCAGCCGCTGCCCGAGCCGCACCGGCGGGCGGTCGGCCAGCGAGACGTGGGCGGAGACGGCCGCCCCGAGGAGGAGCAGCATCACGATGTTCGTGACGACGTACAGGTTCTCGTCGACGACGCTGGTCGTGCCGATGCCGGCGAGCGCCGCCCCCCAGACGGCCAGCCAGGCCCGCTGCTCCGGCCCGCCCCGGGCGTAACGGCAGCCGAGGCGCCACAGCGCCCAGAGGAGGGCGGCGGCGAGGAGCGCCGCGCCCACCTCTCCCGTCTCCGCGAGGATCTGCAGGTAGTCGTTGTGCGCCGACCCCGGGACGCGGATCATCGCGTACGTCGCGAGCACGCCGGGCGGGCGGTACGGCGAGTACGCCACGTTGAACGTGCCGAGACCCGCGCCCCACGCGCGATGGTCGCGCCACATCGCCGCGCCGGCCCGCCAGATGAACATGCGGCTGGTGGCGGTGTCCTCCTGCGCGGGGGCGATGCTCTGGGCGCGCAACCCCACGGCGGGGAGCCGGGCGGCCGCCGCGCCGGCGACGAGCGCGATGAGCAGCAGCACGGGCCACGCGCGGCGCCGCACCGGCCACGAGAGCCCGGCGGCCACGAGCGCGAACGTGGCCAGCCCGGCGTACCCCCCGCGCGAGTACGTGAGGACGAGCCCGGCGACCTGCACGACCAGGGCGGCCGCCGGGAGCGCCCGCCACGGCCCGCGCGCGGAGATCGCGAGGATCGTCGTCGCGGCGATGCCGAGCAGGAGGAAACCGGCAAGCACGTTGGGGCTGCCGAGCGTCCCGTAGACGCGCGTCCGGATCACCCCGGCGAACGCCTGGCTGAGCCAGTACGCCGGCGTCGGCGCGCCGCTCGCGTACTGGCCGAGGCCCGCGATCGCCTCCGCGGAGGCGATCGCGGCGAGCCCCCCCAAAAGCGCGCGCGTCTTCAGCGCGTCCTGGAGGCTCGCGAGGGCCGAGAGCGTGAGCACGCCCGCCGACGTGAGGAAGAAGACCTCGTCGCGCGTCGCATGCAGGTCGGTCGTGTGCAGCAGCGAGAGGAAGCACACCCCGGCGAGGGCCGCAAGCCCCCACAGCGGCGCGCCCGGCAGGGCCCGGCCGCCGAGCAGCCGGCGCACGACCGCGGCGGCGCCGAGCGCGAGCGCGGCCTGCTCGAAGCGCACCAGGGGGTCGCGGTGCGCGACGAACCCGGCCGCGGGCATGAACGTGAGCCCGCGCGCGGCCGCAAGCCCGAGCACGGCCAGGCCCCCGAGGAGGACGAGCCAGTCGAGCCCCTCCCCGAGGAGGCCGCCCAGCCGGCGCGCGCGGGGCCCCGCCGCCCAGCCGCGGGGCTCCCCCCGGCGCGGCGTGCCACGGGAGCGGCGCGGCCCGGTCAGCACCGCCGGTCCGCCCCGTGCCCAGCACGCGTCCGTCGCATCCCCCATCGTATCGGTCCCCGGGCGGCGCCCCCCCGGCTCGACACCGCGATCCCCCACCCGGCTCCGCATCGCGCCGGCCGAACCGGCCGGGGAGCCGCCGCGTTACGAGGGATGGCGGCCCCGCTGTCCGGCCGCGCGCCAAGGAGCGGCCGGCGGCGGCGACGAAAGCCGTAGCGGCGGGCGCGATCTCCGCCCTGCGCCGTCCCCGCTACATCCTATATGGTACATGGAGGCCTCGCCGGACTCCATGACCTGAGGAACCGAGGATGAGATGAGACGCAGCCTCATCGCCGCAGCCATCGCCCTGCTCGTCGGCGCCGGCGCCGCCGCCGCGGCTCCCCAGACGTCGATCGAGTTCTGGACGATCTCCCTCCAGCCGTTCTTCACCGCCTACGTTCAGCGGCTGATCGACACCTACGAGCGCGCGCACCCCGGGGTGCGCGTCCGCTGGATCGACGTCCAGCCGCAGGCGATCGACCAGAAGCTCCTGGCCGCGATCGCCGGCGGGGTCGCCCCCGACGTCGTCAACCTCAACACCGAGGGGACGATCCGGATGGCGGAGGTCCACGCCCTCGTCGACATGGACGCCGCGGTCCCGGCCGCCGCCCGCGGCCGCTACTTCCCCAACATCTGGGCCTCGACGCGGCTCGACGGTCGCGCCTACGGCATCCCCTGGTACGTCGTCCCGGACGTCCTGGCCTACAACCGGGCGCTGTTCCGGCGGGCCGGGCTCGACCCCGCGCGCCCGCCCGCGACCGAGGATGCGTTCGTCCGGGCCGCGGTGGCGATCAAGCAACGGACCGGCGCGTACGGCTTCATGCCGAACGTGGACAACATCCGCATGCTGAAGCGATTCCAGGAGGACGGCCTCCCGATCCTGAGCGCCGACCGCAAGCGCGCGGTGTTCGACAGCCCGGCCCACGTGGCGCTGCTCGCCCGGTACGTCGCCCTCTACAAAGAAGGGATGTTCCCGGACGACACGCTGCGGCGCGGGTACCTCGGCGCCACGGAGCGGTACGCGGCCGGCCAGCTCGCGATGCTCGTGACCGGCCCGCAGTTCCTCCTGCGCGTGCGCTCCGACAGCCCGGGCGTCTACCAGGACACGCTCGTCGCGCCCGCGCCGCTCGGCCGCGCGCACGTCCTCGACCTGCCGACGATGGACCTGGCGGTGCCGCTCGCGAGCCGGCACCGGCGCGAGGCGGTCGAGTTTGCGCTGTTCGTCACGAACGACGAGAACCAGCTCGCGTTCTCCCACCTGGTCGTGATCTTCCCGTCGACGCGCAAGGCCGCCGCGGACCCGTACTTCACGCGGGCGGGGACGAACCCCGAGGACCGCGCGCGCGTGATCGCGGCCCGGGAGCTCGGCATCGCGCGGGACCTCTCGGTCGTCGTGCCCCACAGCGACGAGCTGTTCCGGATCTTCCGCGAGGCCGTGGAGAGCGCGTTCTACGGCCGCATGACGCCGCAGCGGGCCCTCGCGTGGGCGGCGGGCGAGTGGAACACGCGGCTCCGGTAGCGCCCCTCGCCTGACGCGATGGCCGCCCGCCGCGCCCTCGCCGCCTACCTGTTCCTGCTGCCGGCGCTCGCGCTGCTCGGCGTGTTCACGTTCTACCCCGTCGTCTTCGGCACGGCGCTCAGCCTGTTCGACTACGACGTGATCAGCCCGCCGCGCTTCGTGGGGGCAGCGCACTTCCGGGAGCTGTGGACGGACCGGTACTTCTGGATCGCGTTGCGCAACAGCCTCGTCTACCTCGCGGTCGTGCCGGCGCTGCAACTCGGCGCGATCGTGCTGGCGCTGTGGGTGCGGAGGCCCCTCCGCGGGATCGGGTGGTTCCGCGCCGCCTACTACCTCCCGGTCGTCACTTCGATGGTCGTCGCTGGCCTCCTCTGGCGATGGCTCTACGACGAGTCCGGCCTCGTCAACTACGTGCTGCTGCGCCTGCGGATGATCCACGCCCCCGTCCACTGGCTGAGCGACCCGTCGCTCGCGCTGTACGCGGTGATGGCCGTCACCCTGTGGAAGGGCCTCGGCTACTACATGGTGATCTACCTGGCCGGCCTGGAGGCGATCCCCCCGGTGTACGAAGAGGCGGCCGCGCTCGACGGGGCGGGCGCGGCCGCGCGGCTGTTCCGGGTGACGATCCCGCTCCTGCGCCCCAGCATCCTGCTCGCGAGCACGCTGTCCGCGATCGCGGCCCTCCGGGTCTTCGAAGAGATGTACGTGATGACGGGCGGCGGGCCCGTGTACTCGACGTACACGCTCTTCTACTACATGTTCGACCAGGCGTTCAACGCGCTGCACCTCGGGTACGCCGCGGCGGTCGGCGTCGTGCTGGCGGCCGTCACGATCGGGCTGTCCGTGGTGAACTTCCGGCTGCTCCGGCAGGGAGGGCTGTCGTATTACTGAGCCCGCGGTCTCCGTGGCGGGGTACCCGGCGCGCGCGCCGGCTCGCGCGGCGCGGCGGCGCACCGCGCACGCCGCCGCCACCGCCGCGCACTACGCCGGGCTCGGGGCGCTCGCGATCGTCACCGCGTTCCCGTTCCTGTGGCTGCTGGCCACGTCGCTGCGGGCGACCGGCAGCGTGTTCGGGTTCCCGCCCGTGCTGATCCCCCGCCCCGCGACCCTCGCCAACTTCGCCGGGGTGTGGCAGACGATGCCGATCGGCCGGTTCGCGCTCAACACCGTGTACATCACGGGCATGGGCATCGCGCTCACGCTGCTGACGAGCGCGCTCGCGGGCTACCCGCTCGCCCGGATGCGCTTTCCCGGGCGCGACGTCATCTTCTACGCGATCGTCGGCAGCCTGATGCTGCCCCAGCACGTGGGCCTCATCCTCAACTTCGTCACGATGATGCGCCTCCACCTCGTCGACACGTACGCCGCGGTCTACCTGCCGGGCGTCGCGAGCGTGTTCGGGATCTTCCTGCTCCGCCAGGCGTACCTCGTGATCCCGCAGGAGATCGAGGACGCCGCCCACATCGACGGCGCGGGCGAGCTCCGCCTGTGGGCGCAGGTCATGCTGCCGCTCGTCGCCCCGGCGCTCGCGACCCTCGCGATCGTGGAGTTCACCGCCTACTGGAACTCGTTCCTCTGGCCGCTGATCGTGCTCAAGTCGCCGGACCGCTACCCGCTCGCGGTGGGGCTCCTCTACCTCTCCGGGCTCTTCGCCCACAACACGCGGTACATCGCGGCCGGGGCGGTGCTGATGACGCTGCCGGTGATCGTCGTCTTCGTCGCCCTCCAGCGCTACTTCCTCCGGGGCATCACGCTCGGCGCGGTGAAGTGAGGCGGGCGGGCCGATGAGGATCGCGTTCTTGCCGCTGGACGACCGGCCGATCACCCGGGACGCGTTCCTCGCGCTCGCCGCGATCGCGGGCGCAGACGTCCTCACGCCGCCGCGGGAGATGCTCGGGAGCCTCAAGACGCCGGCCGACGTCGAGGGCCTGTGGAGCTGGATCCGGGGGCCGGGCGCGGCCGCGGACCTCCTCATCGGGTCGGCGGAGCTGGTCGTCTACGGGGGGCTCGTGCCCTCGAGGATCGGGCACGAGCCGCTGGACCGCTGCCTCGGCCTGGCCGCCCGCTTCCGGGAGGCCCGCCGGGCGGCGCCCCGCCGCGGCCTCCTGCTGTCCGCGAGCAACATGCGCCTGCCCGCCGCGGCGGACGCGACCGAGGAGCCGGAGTACTGGGCGGACTACGGCCCGCAGATCTTCGCCTGCAGCTACCACGCCGATCGGCACGCGCGCACCGGCGACGCGGCCTCGGCCCGGCTCGCGGCGGAGGCCTGCGCCGCCGTCCCGCCCGCGGTGCTCGCGGATGTCCGTGCGCGGCGGGCACGCAACCTCGCGGTCCTCCTCTCGCTCGTCGACCTCGCGGCGGACGGGGTGCTCGACGCCCTCCTCATCGGCCAGGACGACGCGGCCGAGTTCGGGTGGACGCGGCGGGACCTGCGGACGGTCGAGGCGGCGATCCGCGACCGCGGCGCGGGCTCCCGGGCCTGGGTCACGTACGGCACCGACGAGCTCGCCTCGCGGCTGCTCGCCCGCGCGGTCGTCGCGGCGCGCGGCGAGCAGCCGCGCGTGCGGGTCGTCTACTCGTACCCGGACAACACCGACGCGATCCCCCGGTACGAGGGGCAGGCGCTCGACCTTACCGTCACCTCGCACATCGTGACGGCGGGGGCCCGCCGCGTGGAGTCGGATGCGGACCTCTGGCTGTTCGTGCACAACTTCCCCGGCGCGCAGGAGGAGGCGCCGCACCAGCGGCCCTACGACGCCGCCGAGCTCGAGGGGTTCCTGGGCGCGCTCGCCGGTGCCGCCTCCGAAGGACACGCCTGCGGCCTCGCGGACGTGCGCTACAGCAACGGGGCGGACCGCACGCTCGTCGGGCGTCTGCTCGAGGCGCCCGGGGCCTATGGCATCCGCGCCTACGGGGGCTGGAACACGACGAGCAACGCGCTCGGCATGACGCTCGCCCAGTCGCTGCTGCCGGCCGGCGCGGCGAGCCGCCGGTTCACGATCCTGCGGCTCCTCGACGACTGGGCGTACCAAGCCGCGATCCGCCAGCGCCTCGCGAGCGAGGTGCTGCCGCGCTACCCCGGGGCCTCGGCGCAGCACCTCGGGCCGGCGTACCGGGCGTGCGCCGAGGCCTGCCGCGGGTGGCTCGAGCGCGAGTTCGTCCCTCTCCTCGAGCGGTGCTTCGGCTGCCGGATCCGGGTCGAGGAGGTGGGGTTCCCCTGGCAGCGCCTGTTCAACGTGGATCTCCGGCTCGCGGTGGACTGACCGTGCGGGAGCCGCGGCCTCGAGCCCCGTTGCGGGCAGCCGGGAGCCCTGCCGAACCGGCGCGGGGCCTTCCCTGCGCTCCCGCGGCGCCGGCTCCGATCGGCGCGGAGCGGCGCCCGCGAGGAGGTGGCCGCGCCGGCCAACGTGGCCGAAGGGCCCGATCGGGTCGGGGTCGTCCGCTCGTCGACTCGGTCGAGACCGGGACCCACGCCCGCGCCGGGCAGCCCTCCGCCCCCGGCCGAAGCTCGGAGCGACGTGCACGCGCGCAGCGGCCGTGACCGTGACGTGGCGGGGGCGCGCGTCGCGTTCGTGGCGTTCCGCCCCGGGCTGCTCTCCCCGATCCTGGACGTGTGGGGGGCGGCGTTCGGCGACGCGTTCCCGGCGTGCGAAGCGCTGCTGCGGCAGAACACGGTCGAGGATCCGCACTTCGAGCCCGCGGGGTGCCGGGTCGCGTGCGACCACGGGACCGGGCGCGTGCTCGGCTTCTGCATCGCGAAGGTGGCCCGCGAGCCGCTGGGAGCGGACGGCCTGCTCCCGGATCGGGGCTGGATCAGCGCGATCGCCGTCCACCCGTCCGCGCAGCGCCGGGGCATCGGCACGGCGCTGCTGCGGCGCGCCGAGGCGTTTCTCCGGCGCCGGCGCCGCGCGCGGGCGGTGCTCGGCGGCGATCCGGCGCACTTCTTTCCCGGCGTGCCGCTCGACCGGATCGCGCTCGCGTTCTTTGCGGCGCGCGGCTACCGGCTCGAGGGCGACGCCTACGACCTGCGCCGGCGGATCGCGGGCTACCGGACGCCGGCCGCGATCCGGGCGGCGCATCCGGGGCTGGAGATCCGTCCCCTCCGACCGGGGGAAGAGGATGCCCTGCTCGCCTTCCTCGACGCGACGTTCCCGGGACGCTGGCGGTACGACGTGGCGCGGGCGCTCGCCGCCGGATGCGACATCGCGGACGTGGTCGGGGTCGTCCGGCGCGGCCGGGTCCTCGGCTTCGCCCGGCTCTTCCCCCCGGGCGCGCGCCGGATCGGGCCGAGCATCGCGTGGACGCAGCGCGAGCGATCGCGCGTCGGCGGGCTGGGGCCGATGGGCATCGCCCCGGCGCTGCGCGGGCGGGGCCTGGGACTGGCGCTCCTCGACCGCGCCATCGTCCGCCTGGCGGCCCTGGGCGCCGACGAGGTGGTGATCGACTGGACCTCGTTGCTCGGCTTCTACGGCAAGCTCGGGTTCGTCCCGTGGAAGCGCTACCGGCACGGCGAGCGGTCGCTGGAGCGATGAGCCCGCCCCGCAGCGCTCCCCCGCGACGCCGCGGCCGAGCGGCGCACGATCCGCGGGGACGGGAACAGGTGTCGAACGGGGCGAGGCCGTAACCAGGGATCCTGAGCGCCCCATCGCCGGCGTCCTGCGGCGGCGCAGAGGGGACGGGGCCTGCCCGGAGGGGGCGGCGATCCCGGTCTTCGCCACGCGAACCGGCGGAAGGCCTCGATCCCCAGGAGCCTGCCGCGCCGCGGTCGACGCGGTGGCGTGCGCCCGGCCGCCGCGCCAGACCGGAGACCACGTGGGCCGGGAGCGGACGGCGGGCCCCGCCCCGCGACCGCGTCCCGTGCCGGGTCGTCGAGAGAGGACGCGAGGAGGACGGACGTCACCGCGATGGCAGACGGGCACATCCGCGACCTCGTCGGCCAGATGTTCATGGTCGACTTCAGCGGCTGCGAGCCGTCGGCGGAGGTCGAGCGCCTGATCGCCGACGAGGGCGTCGGCGGCGTGATCCTCTTCGCCAAGAACATCGCGACGCCCCGGCAGATCGCCTCCCTCACGAACGCCCTGCAGCGGATCGCCGCGGCGGCGCACCGGCCTCCCCTGCTCGTGAGCGCGGACCAGGAGGGCGGGAGCGTGGCGCGCCTGCCCGCGGGCGCGACGCAGTTCCCGAGCGCGATGGCCTTCGGCGCGGCGGGCAGCGAGGCGCTCGTCGGCGCGGCGGCCGGGGTGACCGCGCGAGAGCTGCGCGCGGTCGGGATCCAGATGAACATGGCGCCGGTCCTCGACGTCAACAGCAACCCGGCCAACCCCGTCATCGGGCTCCGCTCCTACGGCGAGGACCCCCGGCTCGTCGCCCGGCTCGGGACCGCGGCGATCCGGGCGATGCAGGCCTCGGGCGTGCTCGCCACGGCCAAGCACTTCCCGGGACACGGCGATACGCATCAGGACTCGCACCTGTGCCTGCCCACCGTCTCGCGCGACCGGCGCCGCCTCGAGTCGGTCGAGCTGGCGCCGTTCCGGGCGGCGGTCCGCGCGGGTGTCGCGGCGGTGATGACCGCGCACGTCGTGTACCCGGCGCTCGACCCGGACGCCCCGGCCACCCTCTCCCCGGCGATCCTCCAGCGGGTGCTCCGCGACGAGCTCGGGTTCGCCGGGCTCATCGTGACGGACTCGATGGCGATGCGGGCGATCGCCGACACCCTCCGCGCCGGGGAGGCGGCGGTCCGCGCCGTGCTCGCCGGCGCCGACATCGTCCTCGCGCTGGGCACCGCGGACGCGCAGCGGGAGGCGCTCGAGGCGGTTCGTCGCGGCGTCGAGGAAGGACGCATCCCGGCGGACCGGATCGCCGCGGCGGTCGGCCGGATCCGGGCGGCCAAGCACCGGCTCGGGCTCGCGCAGCGCGCCACGGTCGCCGAGGAGGAGGTGGACTCGCGCGTGGGCATCCGGGCTCACCTGGCCGTGGCCGAGCACGTCGCGGGGGCGGCGGCCACGCTGCTCCGGAACCCCGGGCACACGGTGCCGTTTCCTCCCGGGTCCGTGGCCGTCGTGGCGGCCGAGGGAAGCCTGGAGACGGCCAGGCGCCTGGCGAGGGCCCTGCACGCGGCCGGGCGGCACGCCGCTGTCGTGCCGGCCGACCGGCTCGCGGCGGCGGGCGAGGGCGGCGTCGCGTTTGCCGTGGTGCTCGACGGCGACCGGCCGGATGCGACCCCGGAGCGCCGCGGCCGCGTCGAGCACCTGATCCGCGCCGCGCTCTCGCGCGGGCCGACCGCGATCGTCGCGGCGGGGTCTCCCTACGGGCTGGCCGGCCTCCCCGAAGAGGCCGCCTGCGTCGCGGTCTACGGCGCGGACGCGCCCTCCCTCGGGGCCGCCGCCCGCGTGCTCGCCGGATCACTGCGGCCCCGGGGCCGCCTTCCGGTCTCGCTCACCGGGCGGCAGGATCGGTAGGCGGCACCTCCCCTCGAGCCGGGCCAACCGCCCGCTGAGCCGCTCCGTGAGCCGCCGGAGATCCGGGGGAGGGTCGTTTGCGGCCGGACCGCAGAGGCGCCGCGCGAGGCCGAGCGCTTCCTCGACCGCGCGCCGCGCGCCGTCCGCGTCGCCCCGCCGCGCGCGCGCCTTGGCCACCTCCTCGAGCAGCCGCACCCGGAGGCGGTCCGGCCCGATCCAGACCGCGGCTTCGCGCTCCCACCGGGCGCGCGCGCCGTCGGCGTCGCCGAGGAGACGGTAGGCGCGCGCGACGCGCCGGAGGATCCGCCAGCGCGCGTCGGGGTCGGGGGCGAGCGCGGCGGCCCGGTCGAGGCAGGCGAGCGCCTCCCGGTGGCGTCCCTCGCGGGCGAGCAGGACGCCCGCGCCTTCCCAGTCGAGCGGCCCGCGCGCGGCGTCCGGATCCCGGAGGATGCGCGCGACCTCGCCGTGCAGCGCCACCATCGCCAGCAGGTCGGCGCGGTTGTGCGCGAGCACCGGGTCCAGGCTCGCCCGGTCTCCCCGCCGGAGGTACTCGACGTAGATCGCGGGGATCAGCCACCCGGGGACGTCGTTCGGGCGGCGCGCGCCCAGGACCTCCGCCTCCAGCGTGCTCAGCCGGTGCGTCCCGAGCACGCGGTGCCAGAGCCATCGCGCGGGCTGGATCAGGTCCGTGTGATCCTCCAGGGGCAGGGGGCGCTCGCGCGCCAGCACGAGCCGCGCTTCCAGGATCGGCCAGTCGAACCGGCGGCCGTTGAAGGTCACGAGGTGGCGGGCCCTCGCGAGGCACTCCTGCAGGGACGCCAGGAGCCGGCGTTCCGCGCCCAGGTGGTGCAGGAGGAACTGCTCGGTCACGAGCGCCTGGCCGTCGACGTACGCCACCCCGATGAGGAACGCGTACGTGCCGGTCCCGCCGGCGAGCCCAGTGGTCTCGATATCCACGTACGCCGTGCGCGCGAGGTCGAGCCCGCGGACGCGTCCGCCCGGGGCGGCCCCGGCGCCGGCCGGAGGCGCGGCGATCGCCTCGAGCGCGTCGCCGAGCACGCACCGGCCGTGACGGCGATCGAGCGCGTACTCGGCCCGGATCCTCTCGACCCCGCTGCCGCGGCCGGGGACGCCGACGTGGGGCCGCGCGAGGTGCCCGTCCCCGGCCGCCCGGGTGTCCGCGCGAGACCGCGCGGGGTCGGCGAGGCCGAGGCGCCGCAGCCGCTCCCGGAGGCTATCGGGGGCCTCCGGGGCGGGCGGTTCAGGCCGGGACGCACACATCCCGCAGCAGGTGGATCGCGCGCCGCTTGGCATCCGGGCCGAGCGCGAGCACCGGCCCGACGCACGACGGGCACCCCTCCGCGCACCCGCAGGCCTCGACGAGGCGGGCCGCGGCCTCGAGGAGGTCCCCTCGCAGCGCGAACAGCCTCTCCGCCTGCCCGACCCCGCCCGGCACCTGCTCGAACAAGGTCACGGTCGGCTGCCCGGTGTGCGGCGACCGCACCTCGACGGTGGAGCCCAGGTCCCTCGGGTCGCTCATCAGGTACAGCGACGCGACGTTGTGCAGGGCGTGCGACACCCCGAGGAGCGCCCCCTGGAGGGCGTCGTTGTCGAGCGCGGGCGCCCGGTCGCGCGGGAACATCCACCACGCCGCGGTCGTGTGCAGCGTCGTCTCCGGCAGGTGGATCGTCCCCCACCCGACGTTCTCGTGCGTCGCGAGGCGCAGCTTCTTGAAGATCGTCGGCCGGAACGTCACCGCCACCTCCCCGTGCGCGGCGGCGGGGCTGCGGCCAAACTCCGCGAGCACGCGCACGTCGACGGCGATCTGCGCGTCCGTGTAGTAGTCCACGTCGACCGGCCGGACGTACGCCTTCCGTTGCTCCCAGTCGAGCCGCTCGACGTGGTACTGCTGGCCGAGGTGCAGGTAGATCGCGTCGTCGTGGACGAACGCGGGCGCGGACGCGAGGTCGATCTCGCCGACCACGCGCGGCCGCGCTGAGCTCGTGTCGATGATGACGACGTTCTCCTGGCTCGCGCTGCGGAGGCTCACCTCCTCCGCCGGGTACGCGTCGGCGATGTAGTGCCACGCGTCGTCCTCGTGGTGCAGCACGCCGGCCTCTTCCAGGTACGCGAGGATCTCCGGCTGCGGGACGGCCCCAAACGTCTCCCCGTCCCGCAGCGGCAGCTCGAACGCGGCGCACCGGAGGTGGCTCGCGAGGATCAGCAGGTTGTCCGGGTTGATCCGGGCCTCCTCGACGGGGCGCGCGAACAGGTACTCCGGATGCGTCACGATGAACTGGTCGAGCGCCGCGCTCGTCGCGACGAGGATGGCCAGGGAGCGGCCGGCGCGGCGCCCGGCCCGGCCGGCCTGCTGCCACGTGCTGGCGATCGTGCCCGGGTAGCCGACGAGCACGGCCGCCTGCATCTCGCCGATATCGATGCCCAGCTCCAGCGCGTTCGTCGCCGCCACCGCGCGCACGGCCCCGCTGCGCAGCCCGGCTTCGATCCGCCGCCGCTCGGAGGGCAGGTACCCGGCCCGGTATCCGCAGATCGCACCGGGGGGGAGGTGGTACCGTCGCGCGCGCTCCCCGAGGTACGTCGTGAGCAGCTCTGCGGCGAGCCGTGTCCGCGCGAAGAAGATCGTCTGGATCCGCCCGGCGAGCAGCTCCGCGCTGAGCTCGACCGCCTCGCGCACGGCGTCGCGGCGGATGCCGAGCTGCGGGTTGACCACCGGGGGGTTGTAGAGCGCGACCACCCGCTCCCCGGAGGGGGCGCCGCTGCGGTCGATCACGGTGATCGTGCGGCCGGTGAGCCGCTCGGCGTGCTCCCGCGGGTTGCCGATCGTGGCCGAGCAGCAGATGAACTGCGGGCGGGTGCCGTAGAACCGGCAGATGCGCGCCAGCCGCCGCAGCACGTTGGCGACGTGCGAGCCGAACACGCCCCGGTAGTGGTGGAGCTCGTCGAGGACGACGTACCGCAAATTCTCGAACAGCCGCAGCCACTTCGTGTGGTGCGGCAGGATCGCGGTGTGCAGCATGTCCGGGTTGGTGACCACGATGTGGCCCGCCGCGCGGATCGTCCGCCGTGCGTCCCCGCGCGTGTCGCCGTCGTAGGTGAACGCCGCGATCTCGACGCCGAGCGCATCGATCAGGCCCTGGAGCTCCAGGACCTGATCCGCGCCGAGCGCCTTCGTCGGGAACAGGTAGAGGGCACGGGACCCGCCGTCACGAAGGATCGCGTCGAGGACGGGGAGGTTGTAACAGAGGGTCTTGCCGGAGGCCGTCGGGGTCACGACCGCGATGTCCGCGCCCCGCCGGACGGCCTCGTACGCCTGCGCCTGGTGGGTGTACAGCCGCCGGATGCCGCGCCGCTCGAGGGCCCGCGCGAGGCGGGGATCCATCTCCGGGGGGAACGCCGCCCACTGCGCCGGTCGCGCCGGGATCGTGTGCCACGCGGTGAACTGCGGGGCGAACCGGGGCCGGGTCCGAAACGCGCCGAGGATCTGTTCGAGGTTCATGCTGCGCTCCTTGCTGCGATGCCTGCGCTGTGGCCTTCGAACGGCCGTTCGCCGGCCGGGACGCGGGTTCCTCCTCGCCGCGGCGGGAACGCCGGACGCCTGGCCCGGCGCCGGCCCGAGGGAGGGGGCGGCCGCTTCGGTCCGAAAGGACTGTCCTCAAACCGCATACGCCGTCGCGCCCGGGGTGATCGCATGACACATCTCGCCTCCGACGAGCCCTGCGCCCGACCGCCGCGGCTCCGCATCGACCGGGACGTGATTGCGGAGATCATCGCGCACCTGCCGTTCGGGGTCCTCATCGCCCGCTCGCCCTCCGGCCGGCTCATCTCCGGCAACGCGTCGGCCGAGCGCATCCTGCGCCGCGCCCTGGTCCCGTCGACCGGCCTCGACGAGTGTCTGGGACCGACCCGGCTCCGCGCGGACGGCCAGCCGTACCCGCCGGAGGAGTGGCCGCCCGCGCGATCGGCCCGGACCGGAGAGGTCGTCGCCGGCGAGGACGTCGTGCTCCGCCTCGGGGACGGCGTGCTCGGGGCGGTGCGGATCGGCTCCGCTCCGATCCGCGGCACGGAGGATCATCCGGTCGCCGTGGTCGTGACGCTCTACGACACCGGCGCGGGCGGAGAGGGCGGCGGCGGCCCGCACGTGGCCGCGCTGATCGCCGACCGGGCCGCCGCGGCGCTCCGGACCGCGCGGCTGATCGCCTCCGAGCGCGCGGCGCGGCAGGCCGCCGAGCGCGCCGCCGAGCGCGTGACCCGCCTCCACGCCGTCGCGACCGCGCTCGCCGGGGTGCTGACGCCCGGCGAGATCATCGACGTCGCGATGCGGCAGGCCGTGGCGGCGGTGGAGGCGTCCGCCGGCATCGCGGTGCTGCTGGACCCGGGCGGCGCCACCGTCTCGATCGCCGGGACGGCGAACTACCCGCCCGCGCTCGCCCATCACTGGCGCCGCTTCCCGGTGTCCACCCCGATGCCGCTCGCGGAGGCGGTCCACACGGGGCGCGCCATCTGGCTCGGGTCCCGGGACGAGGCGCAGGCGCGCTACCCGCGGCTGCTCTCGCCGCGCGGGGACGACGGTTTCAGCGCATGGGCGGTCGTGCCGCTCGTGGTCCGCGAGCGCCCGGTGGGCGCCCTGCAGTTCTGCTTCGATGCGCCGCGCCGGTTCCGCGAGGCGGAGCGGCAGTTTGCGCTGGCGCTGGCGGCGGAGTGCGCGCAGGCCCTCGAGCGGGCCCGGTTGCACGAGGCCGAGATCAGCGCGAGGCGCGCCGCCGAAAGCGCGGCGGCGCGCCTCGCGCGCCTGCAGGCGGTGACGGCGGCGCTGTCGGGGGCGGTGACCCCCGCGCAGGTCGCGCGCGTGGTGCTCGAGCAGGGGCAGATCGCGCTGGCTGCCCGGGCCGGCGTCGTGGTGCGTCTGCGCGGCGCCGGCGCGGAGATCGAGGTGGTGCATGCCACGGGGGTCCCCGACGACGACGCCACGCCGTGGCGGCCGTGCGTGGCGTCGCCCCATACGCCCGCGGCGGACGCCATACGCGCGGCGGCGCCGGTCGTCGTCGAGTCGCGGGACGCGCTCGCCCTGCGGTACCCTCACCTCGTGGAGATCGCGGACCGCCTCGGCGTGGCCGCGGCCGTGGCGGTCCCGCTCGCGGCGAAGCACCGGGTCATCGGGGCGCTCACCTTCTTCTTCGCGACCGCCCGGGCGTTCGCGGATGGCGACTGGGGGTTCCTGCGGGCGCTCGCGCAGCAGTGCGCCCAGGCGATCGAGCGGGCGCGGCTGTACGAGCACGAGCACCGGGTGGCCGAAGCGCTCCAGCGCGCGTTCCTCCCGGCCGGGCTGCCAGAGGTGCCGGGGATCGGCATCGACGCGCACTATGTCCCCGGGGCGGCCGAGGCGGACGTCGGCGGGGACTGGTACGACGTCTTCGAGCTTGCGGACGGGCGGATCGCGCTGTCGGTCGGTGACGTCGTCGGCCGCGGACTCCAGGCCGCGGCGGTGATGGGGCAGGCGCGCCAAGCGATCCGCACGGTCGCCTGGGAGGACCACACTCCCGCGAGCGTGCTCCACCGCGCGGGGCGCGTGCTCACGCTGGCCTACAAGGGCGAGACGATGGCCACCGCCGTCTTCGGCGTGCTCGATCCCGTCGCGCTCACCATCACGTACGCGTGCGCCGGCCATCCGGCGCCGCTGCTCGGAACGCCGGACGGGCGCGTCGAGACGCTGCCCGCCGGCGGGGTGCCGCTCGGCATCGAGCACGGCGGCGCGCCGCCGGTCTGGACCATTCCGCTGCCGCGGGGATCCAGGCTCGTGCTCTACACCGACGGCCTCATCCTGTCCACGCGGGACCCCGCGCAAGGCGAGGCCGCGCTCGCGGCGGCGATCCGGGCCGAGCTCCAGGATCCGTCGCCGGACCCCGCCGCCCGGATCGCCGCCGCGATGCTCGGGCACCGCCAGCTGCGCGACGACGTGGCGGTCCTGGTCGTCTCGGCGGCACCGGCGCCCCTCGACGAGCTGGCGATGACGGTGCCCGCGCACCCGCTGAGCCTCGCCCTGGTGCGGCGCAGCTTCAGGCGCCTCGCCCGCGATCTCGGGCTGTCGCCGGACCGCACCTTCGCCCTGCAGGTGGCGCTCGGCGAGGCCCTGAACAACGCGATCGAGCACGCGTACGGGCCCGGCACCGGGACGATCGAGGTCCGGGCGTGGCGCGAGCGCGGCTCGCTCATCATCGAGGTCGAGGACTACGGCCGCTGGCGCCCCGAGCGGGTGGAGGGCCGCGGCTACGGCCTCGTGATCATGCGCGCGCTGGCCGACGCGGTCGACGTCGCCCATAGGCTCTCCCGCACGGTGGTCAGGCTGTCCGCGGCCCTCCCCGAGGCCTCAGGATCGCCGGAGCCCTCCGTCCCGCCGCTCACCGCGGTGCCGGCTGCCTCCCGGGGGCAGTTCGATGTCCGGGTGCTGGACGGCGTGCCGGTCGTGGACGTGCGCGGCGACGTCGACCTGGCGAACGCGGCCGAGATGGCGCGGACGCTCGACCGCGCGGCCCAGACCGATCACCGCGCGATCGTCGTCGCCCTCGGCGGCGCCGCGTACTTCGACAGCCAGGCGATCCACGTGCTGTTCCGCTTCGGCGGGCGGCTCTTCGTCGACCAGCGGCGCCTGCTCCTCGTGACGCCGGCGGAGAGCGCGCTCTCCCGCATCCTCGCGGTCACCGGCGCCTGCGAGCGGTTCCCGGTGTTCGGCGCGTTGGAGGACGCTCTCCGCAGCGCGCTCCGGCCCTCCTAATCGGCGCGGCATCGGGCGGCGCCGGCCAGTTGGGCGAACGCGGGCCGGAGCGCGGGGTACAGGGCCCGGTACACGCCGTAGAGGTCCTCGTAGACCGCCCGGTTCCGCGCGACCGGCTCCGTCCGGGTCGCGGGCCGGAGCGTCGCCTCGCAGGCCGCCTCGACCGACGGGAACACCCCCGCGCCCACGCCGGCGAGGAGCGCCGCGCCGTACGCCGCCCCCTCCGCCACCTGCATCGTCACGACCTCCGTCCCGAGCACATCGGCGACGATCTGCCTCCAGACCGCGCTCCGTGAGCCGCCGCCGGAGAGCCTGACTTCTGTCGGGCGGAGGCCCATCTCGTGCAGGATCGCGAGCGAATCCCGCAGCCCGAACGCCACGCCCTCCATCACGGCCCGGACCAGGTGGCCGCGGCCGTGCGCCAGGCTGAGGCCCACGAACGCGCCCCGCGCGATCGGATCCGGGTACGGGGTCCGCTCCCCGCTCAGGTACGGCAGGAACACCAGATGCCCCGCGCCGGGCGGCGCCGCGCCCGCCTCCCCGGTCAGCTCGCCGTAGTCGGCCCCGGGCGCGATCGCGTCGCGCAGCCAGCGGAGCGCCCCGCCGGCCGAGAGCATGACGCCCATCACGTGCCACCGGCCGGGCACGGCGTGGCAGAACGTATGCGTCCGTGCCTGGGCGTCCATCGCCGGCCCGTCGAGCGACGCGAAGACGACCCCGGAGGTGCCGATCGTCACCGACACCGGGCCGGAGCGGACGATGCCTGTCCCCACCGCCTGCGCCGCCTGATCCCCGCCGCCCCCCGCCACCGGCGTGCCCGCGCGGAGGCCCGTCGCCGCTTCCCCGTCGCAAGCCACCACCGCGGTGAGCTCGGGGGACTCCGCGCACCCCGGCAGCCACGCCATCGGGACCTCCAGGGCGCGCAGGACCTCCTCCGACCAGGTCCTGTGTGGCACGTCCAACAGCCCGGTGCCGGAGGCGTCCGAGACCTCGGTCGCCCGCGCGCCGGTCAGGCGGAAGCGGACGTAGTCCTTGGGGAGCAGCACCGACGCCGTGCGGGCGTAGACCGCCGGCTCGTGGCGGCGGACCCACAGGATCTTCGGGGCGGTGAACCCGGGCAGCGCGGGGTTGCGCGTGATCGCGAGCAGCCGCGCGGGCCCCACCCGCCGCGTGATCTCCGCGCACTCTTCGGCCGTCCGCTGGTCGTTCCAGAGGATCGCGGGCCGCAGCACGCGGCCGGCGGCATCGAGGAGCACCAGGCTGTGCATCTGTCCGGTGAGCCCGACCGCCGCGATGTCCTGCGGCGCCGCGCCGGACCGCATGAGCGCGCCGCGGACGCTCTCCCCGGCTGCGCGCCACCACGCCTCCGGGTCCTGCTCGGCCCACCCCGGTCGCGGGACCGCGAGCGGGTAGTCCGCCGCGGCTGTCCCGCGCACGCCCCCGTCGTCCGCGACCACCACGCTGCGGGCGGCGGTCGTCGCCACCTCGATGCCCAGCAGGAGCGGCATCCTTCCTCCCCCTGCCCCGACGCGCCGGTCCCGGACCCGGCCGGGCGCCGCGAGCCTCCGTGCCGTGTTAGCCCTGCAGGATGGGAATTCCTCGTAGCGAACTCCCCCGCAGGCTCACGCTGCCGTCGCGCACGTCGCCCGAAGGACGCTTCCGCGATGCGAGTCCAGCAGGCAGGCCGCACGCCCGCGCGGGCGCCCGCCCCGTTCCACCGCGCAGTTGGCGCGAGCGCCCTGGGTTCGTACGAGGCCGCGATCTACATCGCGCTCCTCCTCGTCGTCGTCGCCGTCTCGCTCATCGCGCCCCGCTTCCTGTCTCCGGACAACCTGTTCGAGGTCGCGCGGAACTTCTCGTTCATCACGGCCGTCGGCGTCGGAGAAGCGATGGTGATCCTCACCGGCAACGGCGGGATCGACCTCTCGGTGGGATCCGTCATGGGCCTGGGCGGCGTCGTGGCGACGAAGCTGCTCGGCCTGGGCGCGGGGCTGCTGCCCGCGATCGCGGCCGGGATCGGGGCCGGATGGATCTGCGGGACGGCGAACGGCCTGCTCGTGACCCGGGCGCGCATGACGCCGCTCATCCCGACGCTGGGCATGCTCTCGATCGCCCACGGGCTCTCGCTCGTCATCACCCAGGGCTACCCCCTCACCGACCTCGGCCGGGCCGGGCCGGCGTTCGTGGCCCTTGGCGCCGGGTACGTCGGGCCTGTGCCCAACCCTGTCGTGTACATGTTCCTGGTGGTCGCCTCGGGCTGGTTCGTCCTGACGCACACGCCGCTCGGTTACAACATCTACGCCGTCGGCGGCAACGCCGAGGCGAGCCGCCTGAGCGGCATCGACGTCGACCGCGTGCGCCTCGTGGCGTTCATGGTGAGCGGCGCCCTCGCCGCGCTGTCCGGCATCCTGCTCGCGGCGCGGCTGTCCGTCGGCGACGCGACGACCGGCCAGGGCGAGGAGCTCAACGTGATCGCCGCGGCCGTGATCGGCGGGGTGAGCCTGCTCGGCGGCCAGGGATCCGTGCTCGGGCTGTTCGCCGGCGCGGCGCTCATCGGCGTCCTCCTCAACGCGATGGTGCTCACCGGCGTGCCCGCGTTCTGGCAGCAGGTGGTGATCGGGAGCACGATCATCGTGGCCGTGCTCCTGGACCGGCTGCGCCTGCGGCTGGCGCGGGCGTGACGCGCGGAGATGCGGCGGGCCGCCGGGAGGACCGCGTGAACGCCGACGCCGGCCGGCTGGTCGAACGCGCCCTGGACGCGGGCGACGGCGTCCTTCGCCTCCAACCGACGTGGGTGCCGCGCTCGTTCCTGGTGCCCGGCGGGCGGCTCAGGCTCGCGCCCTCCGACCTGTACGCGCTCGGCGCCCACCGCGGCGGCATCGACGAGCGCTGGCTCGGCTCCACGACGCCGGCGGACAACGAGGGAGCGCCGCCGGACGAGGGCCTCAGCTACGTCGTGGGGCCGGACGGCGAGCGGTTCACCCTGCGCGACGCCGTCGCCGCGGCGGGCCCCCGGCTCCTCGGCCAGCGGCTCGCGGCGGCGTACGGCGGGTGGACGGTCTTCGCGAAGTTCTTCGACAACCGCGGGCCGATCCCGCACCATCTCCATCAGCGCGCGCACCACGCCGCGCAGGTCGGCCGCGCGCCCAAGCCGGAGGCGTACTATTTCCCTCCCCAGCTCAACGCCGTGCCCCACGGGTTCCCGCTCACGTTCTTCGGGCTGGAGCCGGGGACGAGCCCCGCGGACGTGCGCCGGTGTCTTGAGCGGTGGGACGACGGGGACAACGGCATCCTCGACCTCTCGCGCGCCTACCGGCTGCGCCCCGGCACGGGGTGGCTCGTCCAGGCCGGGATCCTGCACGCCCCGGGGACGCTCGTGACCTACGAGCCGCAGTGGGCCTCGGACGTGGCCGCGATGTTCCAATCGATGGCGGACGACCGGCCGGTCCCCCGCCGCCTCCTCGTGAAGGACGTGCCCCCCGAGCGCCATCACGATCTCGACTACCTCGTCGGGCTGATCGACTGGGAGGCGACGACCGATCCCTGCTTCAAGGCGCACCACTATCTCGAGCCGGTCCCGCTGACGCCCCCGGCGGAGGGGGCGGAGGACCGGTGGGTGGTGTACGGACGGGTGGAGGGCAAGCCGCTGCTCGCGGCGCGCGAGCTGACGCTCAGGCCGGGGGCGGAGGTGGTCCTCCGCGACGGCGCCGCGTCGTGCGCGGTCGCGGTGCAGGGACGCGGCACGCTCGGGCGGCTCGCGGTCGAGGCGCCGCTCGTGATCCGCTTCGGCGAGATGACCGCCGACGAGTTCTTCATCACGGAGCCGGCCGCGCGCGAGGGAGTCCGGATCCGCAGCACCGGCGCCGAGCCGCTCGTGCTGCTGCGGTACTTCGGCCCGGAGGCGATCGACGGCGTGCCCGACATCGGGGTGCGGTAGTGCGCGATCCCGGAGGTCCGTCGCCGGCGGGGGTGGCGGGGCGTGCCCGCTCCCCGCCGGCGCGGCCGTCCTTCGGATCGGAGAGGCGGAGCAGGAGGGCGCGGCCCCGCAGGCCGCCGTGTCGCCGGGCCGAACCCGCCCGGGGAGCCCTGCGTACTAGGAGGCTGGATCGACGCGCACATCCCGAGCGAAGCGCAGAAGGAGGGAGCGGCATGCGCATCTGGCGAGGTGTGGGCTTTGCGATCGTCGTTGCGGCCGTCTCGGCGGGCCTGCTCGGCACCGCGCCCGCGAGCGGGGCCAAGCGGATGACGTTCGCGGTGGTGCCGAAGGCGATCAACAACCCGTTCTTCAACTTCGTCCGCGACGGGTGCCAGGCGGAGGCGAGCAAGCTCGGCGTGACGTGCGAGTACACCGGCCCGACCGTGACCGAGATCCAGCCGCAGATCCAGGTGCTGGAGAGCCTGATCCAGCGCCACGTGGACGGGCTCGCGATCTCCGCGGTCGACGGCAAGGCCGTCGTGCCGGTGATCAAGCGGGCGATCGCGGCCGGGATCCCGGTCGTGATGTTCGACTCGGACGCGGCGCCGGGGTCCGGGCGGCTGGCCTTCATCGGGACGAACAACTACCGCGGCGGCCTCGCGCTCGGCAAGGCGTTCGCCAGGGCCCTGCCCGGCGGCGGGAAGTACGCGATCATCACCGGCGGGCTCGGCGCGGAGAACCTCAACGAGCGGATCAAGGGCGTCCACGACGGGCTCAAGCAGGCGGGGGTGGCGGAGAAGTTCACCGAGGTCTCCGGCTCCCCGTTCCCCTGCAACGACGACATCAACCGGGCGGTGCAGTTGATCGAGCAGGCGCTCACGGCGCACCCCGACCTCAGCGGGATCGTGGCCGTGGGCGGGTGGCCGCTCTTTGCCCCGGAGGCGTACAAGCAGGCGCTGCGGCCGAAGGCGGCGGCGATGCGCGCGGGGAAGTTCGCGGTGGTCTCGTTCGATACGCTCAAGCCGGAGCTCGAGCTGCTCAAGGCCGGGTACGTGAGCACGCTCGTCGGCCAGCGGCCGTACCAGATGGGGGTGGACAGCATCCTGGCGCTGTACAACTACGTGACGAAGAAGATCAAGCCCAAGGACCCGACGGACACCGGCCTCGATATCGTCACCCAGGCGAACGTCGGGAGGTTCCTGAAGTAGGCGACGGGGCCGGCCCGGCACGCTCCCCCGGCGCGGAGCGAAGACCCGGGCGCCCCGTCTGACATCGTCGCACCCGCGATGCGCTGCCCGGAGGATGCGCCCCGGGGCCACGGGCCCCGGGGCGGCGGTCGATGACGACGCCACTCGTTGAGATGCGGCAGATCGACAAGCGCTTCGGCGCCGTCCAGGCGCTCCGCGGCGTCGACCTCACCCTCCAGCCGGGCGAGGTCCTGGGGCTCGTCGGCGACAACGCCGCCGGCAAGTCGACGCTGATGAAGATCCTCTCCGGCGCCCTGCAGCCGGACGGGGGCCAGATCCTGTTCCGGGGCGAGCCGGTGCGGTTCGCCTCCCCCGCCGAGGCCCGCCGGCGCGGCATCGAGATGGTGTACCAGGACTTCGCCCTGTGCGACAACCTCGACGTCGCCCGGAACGTCTTCCTCGGCCGGTGGCCGCTGCGCGCCTGGGGGATCGTCGACCGCGCGGCGATGCAGCGGGCGGCCGAGGCGATGCTGCGGCGGCTGCGCATCGACATCCCGGCGGTCACGCTCCGCGTGCGCGCGCTCTCGGGCGGACGCCGCCAGAGCGTGGCGATCGCCCGCGCGCTGTCGTTCGATCCCGCGGTGCTGATCCTCGACGAGCCCACGGCCAACCTCTCGCCCGGCGCGACCCAGGAGGTGCTCCGGGTCGTCGCCGGGCTGCGGGCGCACGGCGTCGGCGTGATCTTCATCAGCCACCGGCTCCAGGAAGTGTTCGAGATCGGGGACCGCGTCACGGTGCTCAAGCAGGGACGGCACGTGGCGACCTGCCGCGTGCGCGACGCCACGGAGGAGGAGGTCCTCGAGCTGATCGTGACGGGCGGCCGGCCCGGGGCGGGGGCCGGCGCCCCGCCGCCGGCCGGATGATCTACCGGGCGCTCATCCGGCCGGCGCTGTTCCGGATGGATCCGGAGCGGAGCCACGATCTCGTGCTCACCGTGCTCGACGCCGCCGGCCCGCTGTGGCGGGGCGTGCCCGGGCCCGCGGCGTGGGCGGACCCGCGGTGCGCGGCCACGGTCTGCGGGATCCCCTTCCCCACCCCGGTCGGCCTGGCCGGCGGGTTCGACAAGGCGGCGCGGGCGCTGTGGGCCTGGCCCGCGCTCGGCTTCGGCTTCGTCGAGGTGGGCACCGTGACCGCCCTGCCCCAGCCGGGCAACCCGCGGCCGCGCCTGTTCCGGCTGCCGGAGGACCAGGCGCTGATCAACCGGCTGGGGTTCAACTCGCCGGGGGCCGAGGCCGTCGCCGCGCGCCTGGCGGCGGCGCGCCGCCGCCAGGCGCGCTACCCGATCCCCCTCGGGGTCAACATCGGCAGGAGCCGGACGGTCCCGAACGAGCGCGCCGTGGCCGACTACCTGTTCTCGCTCGACCGGGTGCACCGGCACGCCGACTTCCTCGTCGTCAACGTCTCGTCGCCCAACACCCCGGGGGTGCGGAGCCTGCAGGAGCCGGCCGCGATCGCTGCGCTCCTGGACGCGCTCGCCCGGCGCAACCGCGCGCTCGGGGAGAAACCGCTGTTCGTGAAGGTGGCCCCGGATCTCGACGAGCGGGAGCTCGAGGGGATCGCCGCGGCGATCGAGGGCCGGGCGCACGGCCTCGTCGCGACGAACACGACGGTGCGCCGCGACGGGCTGCGGAGCCGCGATCGCGATGAGCCGGGCGGCCTGAGCGGCCGCCCGCTGGGGGCGCTGGCGACCCGGACGATCCGCGCGCTCTTCCGGCTGACCCGGGGACGCCTCCCGATCATCGGCGTCGGGGGCGTCTTCACCGCCGAGGACGCCTACGAGAAGATCAAGGCCGGCGCCACCCTCGTCGAAATCTACACCGGGTTCGTCTACGGCGGCCCGGCCACCCCCCGGCGCATCGTGGACGGGCTCGGGCGGCTCCTCCGCCGGGACGGCTTCGAGACGCTCGCGCAGGCCGTCGGTGCCGCGAGCCGGTGATCACCCCGCGGCGCCCCCGGCCCGCGCCTCGCGGACCGCGGCCGCGATCCGCTCCGGGGTAAACGGCATGTCGAGGTGGCGCACCCCGAGGTGGCTCAGCGCGTCCACGATCGCGTTCGCGACCGCGGGCGTCGACCCGATCGTGGCCGCCTCGCCGATGCCCTTCGCGCCGAGCGGGTTCCGGGACGTCGGGGTCACGGAGGTCCCGCGCTCCATCGGCGGCATGAGGTGCGCGGTGGGGATGCCGTACTCCGCGAGCGTGCTCGTGAGCAGTTGCCCCTGCGCGTCGTACACGACGGACTCCAGGAGCGCCTGGCTCGCGCCCTGCACGATCCCGCCGTGGACCTGGCCGTCGACGAGCAGCGGGTTGATGACGCGCCCGCAGTCGTCCACCGCGACGTAGCGGCTGATGCGCGGGGCGAACGTCTCCGGGTCGATCTCCACGACGCAGACGTGCGTGCCGAAGGGGAACGTCGTTCCCTGCGATTTGAACCGGCTCGTCGCCTCGAGGCCGGGGTCCTGTCCGTCGGGCAGGTGCTCCCCGTTGTAGGCGGCCTCCGCGACCTCGGCGATCGACACCGCGCGCGCCGGCGCGCCGCGCACCGAGACCCGGCCGTCCTCCAGGACGAGGTCCGTGCGGGCCGCCTCGAGCATGTTCGCGGCGATCCCGAGGATCTGCGCGCGCACCTCCTGGGCGGCCACGTAGATCGCCGAGCCGCCGAGCGCCATGCTGCGGCTGCCGCTCGTCCCGCCGCCGTACTGGACGAGCAGCGTATCCCCGTGCACCACGGTGACGCGCTCCGGCGGGATCGTCAGGGCGTCCGCGACGATCTGCGCGAACCCGGTGTCGTCCCCCTGGCCGTGCGCCGACGTGCCGGTGACGACGGTGGCCGTCCCGTCCTTGTTCACGCGGACGGTCCCGAGCTCCCACGGCCCGAACCCGCAGATCTCGACGTAGCTGCTGAGCCCGATGCCCACGAGCCGTCCGGCGCGCCGCGCGGCCTCCTGCTCGCGCCGCAGGCGCGGGTAGTCCGCGACGCGCAGCGCTTCCTCGAGCGCCTTCGCGTACTCGCCGCTGTCATAGCTCGCGCCGCTCGCCGCCGTGTAGGGGAACCGGTCCGGCGGGATGAAGTTGCGCCGGCGCACCTCCGCCGGGTCCACGCCCGTGGCGTCGGCCACGAGGTCCATCACCCGCTCCAGGTAGTAGGTGGCTTCGGGCCGGCCGGCGCCCCGGTAGGCGCCGGTGGGACACGTGTTGGTGTACACCGCGAGCAGCTCGCACCTCAGCGCCGGGATGTCGTACGGGCCCTGCATCATCAGCGGCGTCAGCGGCGGGACGACCGCCGTCGTGTAGAGCAGCGCCGCGCCGAGGTCGGCGAGGATCCGGCTCTTCATGGCGAGCACGCGCCCGTCGCGGTCGGCTCCCACCTCGACGTCGATGACCTGGCTGCGGCCGTGCGTCGTGGTGAGGAGGTTCTCCCGGCGGGTCTCGACCCACTTCACCGGACGGCGCAGCCGGCGGGCGAGGTGCGCGACCACGACGTCCTCGGGGTACGTGTTCAGCTTGCTGCCGAACCCCCCGCCGACGTCCGGGGTGATGACGCGGATCCGGCGCGCCTCCAGGCCGAGGACCTGGCTCAGCCCGTCCCGGATCGCGTGGGCCTCCTGGGTGGAGGTCCAGACCGTGAGGATCCCCTGTCCCGTGCTGCCGTCGTACGTCGCGAGCGTGCCCCGCGTCTCGATCGACACGGGGGCCACGCGGTGGTTCACGATGCGCTGCCGCAGGCGGACCGGGGCCCCGGCCAGCGCCGCCTCCACGTCTCCCCGCTCGACCGTGTCGGTGACGCCCACGTTGGTGCCGAGGTCCTCGTGCACGAACGGCGCCCCCGCGGCGGCCCGCTCCAGGTCGACGACCGCCGGCAGCGGCTCGTAGGCGACCTCCACCAGATCCGCGGCATCGCGCGCGGTGTACGCATCCTCCGCGACCACGACCGCGACCGGCTCGCCCGCGTAGCGCGCCGTCCCTGCCGCGAGCGGCAGGTGCGCGCCCGGCCGCATCCCGTCCACCGGGATCACGGGGAGCGGCCGCTGGATCTCCGGCAGGTCCGCGGAGGCGTACGCCGCCACCACGCGCGGGTGCGCCCGCGCGCGGCTCAGGTCCACGCGCGTGATGCGCGCGTGGCCGTGCGGGCTGCGGACGAATGCCGCGTGCAGCATCCCCGGCAGCGCGAGATCGTCGAGGAACTGGCCGTGGCCCCGGATCAGCTTGGGGTCCTCGATCCGCCTCACGCGCGCGCCGACGTACCGTGAGACCGCCATCGGATCACCCCCTGCGGGCTGCCCCGCGCCGGCGCGGCGCACGGGCGGCAGCTCCACCGAGGGGTTCGACCGGCTCTCCGCGCGCCCCTTCCCTCGCGCCGCCGCCGCTCGCCGTCCCGCCCGCGCCCCGGGGGCGGCGCGAGCAGAGAGGAACGCACCGCGCGGGCGCGAAGACCATTAGGGCGCAGGCTCTTCTGGGCTTGACAGGCGCTCCCGGCAGGCAGCACCAGGCGTTTCCCCCATCATGTCAGCGCTCGGTATGAAGGCAACGCGAGCCGTACGCACACGACGCGCCTGCGGCCGGGCACCCGCAGACCCACCCGCGGGCGTCGCCGGATGGACGATGGACAATTCTCTTTTGACAGTCGCGGACATCATGGCGGTGACCACGGTCTCCGTGGAGGCGCGCGAGACGATCGCGGTCGCCACCGAGCTGCTGCGCCGTCATCGTCTGCCCGGCGTGCCGGTCACGGAGGGCGACCGCGTCGTGGGCCTCCTGACGCCGATGCACCTCCTGCGCGAGCCCGCCTACCGCCGCGTGGCGGAAGTGATGCAGCCGGTGATCACGCCGGCGACGCGGGACCTCTCGCTGCTGCAGGTGCATGCGCTGATGGCGCACCAGGATCTGGAGGTCCTGCCGGTCGTCGAAGGCGGCCGCATCATCGGCCAGGTCTCGCTCACCGCGGTCCTCCGCGCGTACGGCCAGCAGACCGACCCGCTCACCGGGCTCCCGTGGGCGACGACCCTGCGGGCGTGGGCGTCCGCCGCGCTCGCCCGCGGCCACGAGATCGCGATCCTCTTCGTCGACCTGGACAACTTCGGGGCGGTCAACAAGGTCCTCGGCCACACGGCCGGCGATGACGTCCTGCGCGCCGCGAGCCATCTTTTGGGCAGCCTCGTCGACGTGTCCACCGACCTGCTCTGCCGCTACGGGGGCGACGAGTTCGCGATCGCGACGACGCGGCGGCAGGAGGAGGCGCGTGCGCTCGCCCAGCGCGTCCAGGAGACCGTGGTCCTCCCCGTCGAGACCGGGGGGGGCCCGCGGTACGTGACCTGCAGCGTCGGCTTCGCCGGCGGTCGCCGGGTCGAGGGCCGCGCGCCCTCCCACATCGCGGCCACCGTCGAGGACCTGCTGGCTCTCGCCAGCCGCGCCAGCACCGCGGCGAAGGAGGCCGCGGACCGGGCACCGCAGCGCCGCGGCTGGATGGAGGCGCGCGCCGCGGCGGCGCGCGCGGCCGCGTTTGCGCCGGGGGTGCCGGCCCCGGAGCCCCGGGCGCTGCCGGTCGAAGCCCGGCTGCGCCTCATCGAGGTTGCCGTGCGCGACGAACCGGCCGGGTGCACGAGCACCGTCACCCTGGGGATCGGCGCTCGCGAGACCACCGGACGGGCGTCGGGCCCGCTGCGCGAGCGCGGCGCGCTGTTCCTGGTGGCGCAGGCCACGCTCGCGTCCATCGCCCGGTACCTCGGGGAGGGGCATGCGTATGTGATCGAGGGGCTGACGGAGCTCCCCGACGAGACCGGCAAGGTGGTGGTCGTCGCGCTGTCGGGCGGGGCCGGCGCGCCCGCGCGGCTCGTCGGCGCCGCGCGGGCGCAGGACCTCCCCCACGCGGTCGCCAAGGCCGTCCTCGACGCCCTCAACCGGGTGCTCGCGAGGCCGCTCGCGGAGCAGCTGCGGCGCGACGCCCCGCCGTGATGTCCGCCTCCCCGCCTCCGCCCCACGTCGAGATGCGGGGGGTCACCAAGCGGTTTCCCGGCGTGCTCGCCAACGACGGGGTGGACCTGCAGGTGGCCCCCGGCGAGATCCACGCGCTGCTCGGGGAGAACGGGGCCGGCAAGTCCACGCTGATGAAGATCCTCTACGGGTTCTACCGGCCGGACGCGGGCGAGATCCGGATCCGCGGCGCCCCGCGCCGCTTCCGCACGCCCCGGGACGCGGTGCGCTGCGGCATCGGCATGGTGTTCCAGCAGTTCATGCTCGTCCCGTCCCTCTCGGTCGCCGAGAACGTCCTCCTGAGCCTCCCCGGGGCCGGCTGGAGGATCGACGAGCCCAAGGCGGTCAGGGAGCTCGCCGCGCAGGCGGCGCGCTACGGGCTCGCGGTCGACCCCCGCGCGCGCGTCTGGCAGCTCGGCGTGGGGGAGCAGCAGCGCGTCGAGATCCTCAAGCTGCTCGCGCGCGGCGCGGACGTGATGATCCTCGACGAGCCGACGTCCGTGCTCACGCCGCAGGAGGCGCAGGCCCTCTTCGCGACGCTGCGGCGCCTCGCGGCGGAGGGCCGGGCGCTCATCCTGATCACGCACAAGCTCCACGAGGTGGCGGCGGTGGCCGACCGCGTGACCGTGCTCCGCCACGGCCGGCGCGTCGGCACGGTGCCCGCGCGCGGGACCCCTCCCGTCGAGCTCGCGCGGATGATGGTCGGCCGCGAGACGCTGGAGCGCGTCGTGCGGGAGCCCGCGGCGCCCGGCGAGGAAGCGCTGGGGATCGCCGACCTGTGGGTGATGGGCGACCGGGGCGTGCCGGCGGTGCGGGGCGTGTCGCTGAGCGCGCGCGCGGGGGAGATCGTCGGGG
>JAJPJJ010000099.1 GCA_021324295.1 Bacillota bacterium | reverse complement strand
GGCCGCGGGCAGGACAAAGACAAGGGCATCAAGGACGGATGCTGGGTGACCACCATTATGAGGCATCACCCCCTACTTCGGTGACCAGGAATTATGAGGCAACACGCGGGCGCCCCGCGCGAGCGCACGTCCCGGATCAGCCGTCCCCGTGCGCGGCCGGTGGATCGGCCGGGAGCAGCCCGGCGTGCCGCGCTTCGCCCGCTGCCGCCGCCGGCTGGGAGCGCGCACCCTGCTCCGCGGGGGCGCCGGATGCCGGGCGCGGTGCGGCCATCTCGATGAACGCGAGCGCGACGCGCGGCAGGCGGCGGTCCTTGCGGTAGACGAGCGAGATCGCCCGCTCGATCCGCAGCCCGCGGATCGGCACGATCCGCAGCCGCCCCGCCGCGACCTCCAAGTCGACCGCGATCCTCGAGAGGATCGAGACGCCCAGGTCGGCCGCGACCGCGTGCTTCACCATCTCGGCGCCCTCCAGCGTGAGGGCCGGCCGGATATGCACCCCGGCTCGGTGGAGCGCGTCGTCGATCACCTCCCGGTTGCCGGAGCCGTGCTCGCGCAGGATAAAGGGTTCGCCGGACAGCTCGGCGATGTCGACCGCGGGCAGCGCGGCGAACCGGTGGGATGGAGCCACCACCAGGACCATCTCGTCGGTCAGCAGCGGGACGGCCTCGAGGTCCGGAAACGTGATCTTCCACGCGACGACACCGAGGTGCAGCTCGTCCTGGAGCACCATCTCCTGGACCTGCCGATGCCCCGCGATGCGCAGCGCGACCTCGAGGTGCGGGTACTGCGCCTTGAGCCGCCCCAGGAGGGGCGGGACCAGGTAGGTCCCGGGCGTCGGCGTCGCGCCGATCACGATGCGCCCGCGGCGGAGCCCCTTGACCTCGTCGATCGCGCGCCGGGTCTCCTCGATCAGCGCGAGGATGCGGCCGGCGTAGTCGTCGAGGATCCGGCCCGCCTCGGTCAGGCGGACGGTCTTGCCGGCCTGTTCGAAGAGCTCGATGCCGAACTGCCGCTCGAGCTCCCCGACCTGGATGCTGACCGACGGCTGGCTGATCAACAGCTCGGCGGCGGCCCGGGAGAAGCTGCCGGTGCGCGCGACCGTGTGGAAGATCTTGAGCTGGTGCAGGTTGATCGCCATGCGGGCCCCCGCTCCTACTATAGCAGGCGGGGACGGGGCCCGCCCGGCGCGCCCGCGGACGCGGCGCCGCCGCGGCCTTCCCTGGCGCGCGGGATGGTAGAATGAAAAGACCAGAACGTGGGGAGTGCGCCATGAGCGATCGGGAACGGATCAGGCTCACCAGCATGGTGGCCTGCGCCGGCTGAGCATCCAAACTGAGTCCGACGGACCTGGCGCAGGTCCTGCGCCACCTTCCTCCGATCACGGATCCGGCCGTCCTCGTGGGCACCAACACGGCCGATGATGCCGGCGTGTATCGCCTGACGTCCGATCTGGCCCTCGTCCAGACGGTCGACATCTTCACGCCCATCGTAGACGATCCGTACGCGTTCGGCCTGATCGCCGCCGCGAACGCGCTGAGCGACGTCTACGCGATGGGCGCCACCCCGCGCCTCGCCCTCAACTTCGCCGGGTTCCCGCGCGCGAAGCTGGCGCTCGAGGTGCTGGGCGAGATCCTCCGCGGCGGCGCGGACAAATGCGCCGAGGCCGGGGTGACCGTGATCGGCGGCCACACGATCGACGATCCCGAGCCCAAGTACGGGCTCGCGGTGACCGGGTTCGTCCACCCCGACAGGGTGGTCACGAACGCGACGGCCCGGCCGGGCGACGCGCTCGTGCTGACGAAGCCGCTGGGGATGGGGGTGATCACGACCGGGGTCAAGCAGGGCAAGACGCCACCGGAAGCGATCGAGGAGGCGATCCGCATCATGGCGACGCTCAACAGGGGCGCCGCCGAGGCGATGATCGCCGTGGGCGTCTCCGCGGCGACGGACATCACCGGCTTCGGCCTCCTGGGTCACCTCCACGAGATGACGCGGGCGTCGGCGGTGGCGGCGCGCGTCCGGCTGAGCGAGGTGCCGATCCTCGAGGCGGCGTGGACGCTCGCGCGTCTGCGCGCCATCCCCGGCGGCACCGAGCGGAACCGGGCGTCCCTCGACGGGGTCGTGTCCTGGCACGGCGTGGACGAGGAAGCCCGCGTGCTGCTGTGCGACGCGCAGACCTCGGGCGGCCTCCTGATCGCGGTCCCGCAGCAGCGCGCAGGCGCGCTCCTGCGGGAGCTGCGCGAGCGGCACACGCCGGCGGCCGCGGTCATCGGCGAGATCGTCGGCGCGGGGCAGGGAGAGATCACCGTCACCACGTGAGCGGTGAAGCGGCCCGCGCGGCGGCGGGCAGGCGCGGGCCGACGCCGGGCGCGCGCCAGGCTGGTGCGTGCTCTCCGACGTCTCGCGTGGGGGTGCGGCGAGGCGGATCGGCGGCCGGGGTGCCCGCGTCCGCTCGAGGAACGGCGTCCCACCCCAACGTATCGCGGGAGCACGGCGAGTCGTTGGGCCCGGGGGGCGCTCAGGCCAGCCCCCACACCCCCTCAAGCTGCCTCCGAACGAACGCAGCGACGCACTAGAGCGCGGGGTCCGATCGGTCCGCGCGCAGATGGGCGCGCGCGTAGGTGAACAGGTGCTGCTGCGCGTAGCCCGCCAGCAGACCGAACCGCTGCCGGGCGAACGTCCGGATCTCACGCGGCGGCAGCGTCCGGCCGCGGAAGTAGAGGCGCTCCACCGCGCGCCGCACCCAGACGTCTACGGGAAACGCCGCCGCGTGTCCGAACCCGAACAACAGGATGCAGTCTCCGACCTTCTCGCCGACCCCGGGGATCCCGCGCAGGACGTCGCGCGCCTCTGCCTCCGGCACGCGGCGGAGCATGTCGAGGTCGATCCGCCCGGCCGCGACCAAGCGCGCGGCCGCCCGCACATACGGCGCCCGGTACCCAAGGTGACACGCCCGGAGCGTCCGGAGGCGCGCTGCGGCCAGCCGCTCGGGCGACGGGAACGCGTGCGTGGGCCCCGCGCCTCCTCGCCCCGGGCCGGCGGGTGCCGTCGCGCGATCCAGCGGCTCGCCGAGGGCCCGCGCCAGCCGCTCGATCGATCGCCTGATCTTCGGGATGTTGTTGTTCTGGGACACGATGAACGAGATCAGGACCTCCCACGGATCCTGCGCCAGGATGGCGAGCCCGTGCGTGTGCGGAAGGATGCGGGCGAGGACGGGGTCCGTCGCGAGGGCCCGCTCGACTTGGTGGACGTCCTGGCCGGCCGGGGCGACCCCGAGGTAGCGCAGGCAGGCCTCGCGCACCGCCGGTGTGGCGGGCGAGAGGAGCCGGATGCCGCCGGGGGCCGGGGCGAGCCGCAGGACGTGGCGGCCGACGACGCCGACCGCGACCTCGCCCGTCCCGGGCTCATCGGTCCACGTCCACCGGAACGCCTGACCGGACTCCAGCGTGCGCCTGAGATGAATCCCCGCCGTGCCCGCTAGGAACATGTCCCGGGAGCTCCTCGCAGGGCCGCCCCGCCCCGTCGGACCGAGGCAGGATGCCCCGGTCCCTCCAAAGCTGCCCGGCCTCCTGGCGGCGCCTGTGCCCTGAGCTCAGTCCTCCAGCAAGTCCAGCCCGTCCACGATGAACTGCGACCAGGACTCCAGCCGCGGATACGCGGCGCGGATCTCCTGCGGCGTGGCGAAGGCGCCGGAGAGCTTCCGGACCTCGCGGACCCGCACGGCCGCGGAGGGGAGGTCGGCGATGTACACGACGCCGAAGTGGACGCGGCCGACGGGCTCCACGTCGTCGTTGAGTACGCCGACGGGACGGGCCCGCCACCCGGCCGGGAGCTCCACCTCCTCCGTCAGCTCACGCTCCATCCCCGCGGCGACCGGATCGGTCGCGTCCACGGTATCGTCGGGCGTGATGTGCCCGCCCAACCCGATCGACAGCTTCTCGCGCAGGCGGACCTCGGCGCCCGCGCGCGTCCGCGCGACGAGATAGATGCGGTCGCGGTGCCGCAGCACGGTATACGGGATGACCTGCTTCAGGCTCGGATCCTCCTCGACCTGCGCGCGCGGGGCGAAGAACGCGTGCCTCGCGATCGCCTCCAGGTACGCGGGCAGCCCCTCGCGTGCGAACCCGTGGAAGCCGCCGGCGGGGAACAGCGCGGCGCGTGGGACGACCAGGACATCTTCCGGCATACCGCCATGTTGCTCCCGGGGCACGCCGATTCCTCCGCGCGTCAGTGCAGCGGCGAACTCCAGACTCGCAGCACGGTCGAGGCCGTCAACAGCGCGGCCGCGGCGACCGCCGCGGCCGCGCTGAGCTCCTGGGGACGCCGCTCCCATCCGACGGCGCGTGCCAGGTCCCGGTAGACGTTCCTGAGCCCGCCCGCCTCGGCCGCGCGGAAGTACCGGCCGCCCGTCTCTTGCGCGATCGCCCGCAGCGTCGGTTCGTCGAGGACGCCCCAGTAGCCGCTGCGCAACCTCGCAGGGTCCGTGACCGTGCCCACGCCGACGGTGTAGACGCGCACCCCGTGGCGCCGCGCGTCGCGCGCGGCGTCGAGCGGCGGGACCCCATCGCTCGCACGCCCGTCGGTCAGCAGCACGGCGATCGCCCTGGGCCGGTCCGGCCCGGGCGACGCGTCCGCGTCGCCGGCGACCGCGCGGACCGCCTCCACCAACCCGTTCCCGAGCTGCGTGCGGAGCTGGAGCGAGAGGCCGCGGATGCCCTCCTCCAGCCTGCCCCGGTCCGGGGTGAGGGGGACGACGACCGCCGCGTAGTTCCCGAAGCTCACGAGCGCGACCTTCGTGGACCGCGGGAGGCCCCGCAGGAACTCGAGCGCGGCGGCCTTGGCCGCTTCGATGCGGCTCGGAGCGATGTCGCTTTCCTCCATGCTGCGGCTGACATCGATCAGCAGCACCACCGGCCACCCGGTCGGGGCCGGCCAGAGGGCGACCGGCCCCGCGGCCCCGACCACCGCGGCCCCCAGGCCGGCCAGGAAGAGCGCCGCCGGAAGGTGCCGGCGGGCCGCGCCGCCGTGCGCGGCGGCTGCGGCGATCGGCCAGGCGGGAAACCGGACCACCTCGCGGACGCGCCGGCGCCCGAGCGTCCGGCCGTAGAGGGCGGCCGCCGCGCCGAGTGCCGGGAGCAGCCACAGGACCAGCGGATGTGTCCACACCATCGGCGCAGCCGGGAACCACCAGCCCGGTCCTTCCATTGTACGCTGTCCGCGGTCAGGCGTTGCGGAGATCGTAGCCGGTCATGCTGTCCGCGTCGTCGGTGTCGCAGTAGATCTTGCCCACGAGCACGCCGGCGTCGTCCCGGAAGAGGTGCGGCAGGATCAGCGGGATGTCGGACACCACGGGGAGCGCGGGGACCTCGGCGAGCGGCACCCACCGCAGCGCGCCCTCGTCCGTCGCCGCGGCGTCCGGGGTTCCGGGAGGCTTCTCCGCGGCAAAGACGAAGAGGAGCCACCGCTCGCCCGTCGTCCGCGTGATCACCGTGAGCAGCGCCCGCAGC
This sequence comes from Bacillota bacterium, assembly GCA_021324295.1. Lineage (GTDB taxonomy): Bacteria > Sysuimicrobiota > Sysuimicrobiia > Sysuimicrobiales > Segetimicrobiaceae > JAJPJJ01. The sequence goes on along the minus strand of JAJPJJ010000099.1, from coordinate 133,981 downwards.
CGGGCGGCGGGGAGCCGCAGCCCGGTTTCCTCGTGCACCTCCCGCAGGCACGCCTCGTAGGGGTCCTCGTGGGGCTCCAGCTTGCCCCCGGGAGCGTTGTAGAGCCCCCGGTTGGGCGGCTTGTTGCGGCGAAGGAGGAGCAGCCGGTCGCCGTCGCGGATGAAACAGAGCGTCCGCAGGTGCGTCGCCGCAGCCGGTCCCCCGGTGTGCATCGTCTCGGCAGTGCCCTGTGATGACTTCGCCGCGCCGCCGGGGTCGTCCCTCCGGCCGCCCAGCTCCGCGGCCTGCGAGACGATTGCGGCGCGCGCACGGCGTGGGGCGTCCCGGCTCCCGGGACGGCGGCGCGGTGAGGGGTCAGTGTCCCTGGAGCTTCGTCAGGTGCGCCTGCGCCCAGCTCGAGAAGATCGCGTCCCAGGTGCTGCCGTGGAGTTCGAGAGCCGTCTTGAACTCGCGGATCGCGTCGGCCGGCCTGCCCTGCCGCTCGTAGATGCGGCCGAGCGTGATATGGTACAGCGCGTAGCGGTGATCCAAGCGGATGGCGCTCTGGAGCTCCTGGATTGCCTCTGCCGTGTGGTCGAACAGCGCCAGCGCCGCGCCGTACCGCCAGTGGAGATCCGGCTCGGTCGGATTCGCGTCCACCAGCGCCTTGATGTTCGGAAGCTCCAGGCGGCTCGCCTGCGTCCACACGAACGCCGTGGTGGTCTGAGGCTGGCCGTTGAGGGTCACCTGGAGGTGCCACGTCCCCACGTGAGACTCGAAGTCGGTGCCCAGGATGTACAGGGGCGCCGCGAAATCGAACTGCTTCGGCTTGCCGCGGATGTTGTGCGGCACCACGGCCGCCAGTTTGTACGCGGGGCCGGTGGGGTCGCTGAGCTGGAGCGAAACGGTGGTATCCGGCGTGAGGTTCTTGACGCGGACGACCGCGTACGGCAGGTCCGTGCTGATGAAGGTGGTCGTGGGGTCCACCGGCGTGACGAGGCCGCTGCCGAACAGGTTCTGCGTCTTGACCCCGCGGGCCAGCGTCACGGATTCGATCGCGGTCTGGTCCGGCGCGCTGGTCGGAGGCGAGGGTTGGGGAGCCTGTGCCATCGACCCCGGCGGCATCGTCGCGCCCCAGGCCAGCGCGGCCGCCAAGAGGAGCGCGCGTACACACGATTGCCTCACCCGACCCTCACCTCCGTACGCTGCCGGCGCCCGTGCTGCGGCTAGCGAAGGATCATGTGTCCTGTCGCCGCGAGGATCAACAGCGCGAGGAGCAAGAAGATCATCGACGTGTCACCCCCCTGGTGCCTCGGATGCGTGCCATCGGTTCTCCGTCTTTTTCCCCAAATCAGCGCGCCTGTCAAACGGTCTCGTCGAAGCGCGGCGAGGGGGACCCCTCCCCCTCGCCGGGCTGCCTGGGCCGGGACAGCGACCGCGGGGCGCGGCTCAGTGAACGATCAGGTGGCCTGTTGCCCACAGTGTGAGGCCGACGAGCGCGAGGAATGCGACGAGTGCCACCGCCCTTCACCTCCTCCGCGACGACTTCATGCGGATGGCCGATTCGCGGGCAGGAGGCGAACTCCTCCCCGCCAGCGGGAAGGCCGGCGCGCCGGGGCGAATCCGTTGTGCGGGCCGGCGCCGGGGGCGGATCGGCCGGCCGGGGAGGGATGCGCATGGCTGCGGGGCACGTTTTCACCTCGATCCAGGCCCTGCGGGGAAAGGAGATCCTCAAGGGGGTGACGATCAAGCCCCTCGCCGGCGAGCACGTGATGCTGAATTACGTCGAGTTCGAGCCGCACTCCGAGGTGCCGAGCCACGCGCATCCGCACGAGCAGCTCGGGCTGATGATCGAGGGCGAGCTGGATCTCTGGATCGGCGACGAGCGGCGCACTCTCCGCCCCGGCGATACGTACGTGATCCCGGGCGGCGTGTCGCACGGCGCGCGGAGCGGCGCAGGCCGCGCGCTCGTGCTCGACGTGTTCTATCCCCTGCGCGAGGATTACCTCGCATTGTTTGCATAGGACGCCCGTCCCGAAGGCACTCGGCCGCCCCCGGAGCCGCGGTGCCTGCTAGAGGGGCGCGGAATCTGCCCCTCGCTCCCCGTCGAGGAACGGATTCGAAAGTACGCCCGGGGAGACCCGCGCCCTGTGTCGTCGTCGACGCACACCGGCGCCGGCGTCCGAGACCGTAGGTCCTCTCTCATCGTCGACGGACGCCAGCGATGCCACCTAAGTCGCGCCTCCGCTGCGCTCGATCGCGGCGCGGAGGAGTGCCCCCAACCGGATGGCGAGGTCGGCACGGGAGACCTCCGGCCCTCCCGATACCGCCCCGCCGGCGGGCGGCGCCACCCCGGGCGCGCCCGGCGTCCCCTGTCGCGGCGCGGCGCCCGGCCGGGCCGGGATCGCGAAGGCGATCAGCGCCGCGGCGGCGTCCGCACGCAGCGGCAGGACATCGTCCTCCGGGGAGGGACGGAGGATGTCCGCCCCCGGATCGGCGGCCGCCGGCCCGGCCCACCTGCGGATGCGGCGCGCCGCCGCGGCGACCAGGCGCTTGCCCTCGCCGAGCCGGAGCGTCGCATTGGGCCGGAAGTGGAGGTCCTCCGCGCTTCCCTCCCACGCGCCGTCGATCGCCAGGAGCTGCGTCGCCAGGAACGCCGGGTGACCGAGCGGCACGTCGTCGTACCAGTAGAGCGGTACCCGCTGGTCGAGGAGGAGGAGCTGCAGCCTGCGGACCAGCTCCGGCCGCGCGCAGACGTCGCGCGGCGCGACACCCTGGCGCAGGCAGAACACCGCAAGGGTGGCCGCGGCTTCGCCCACGGCCCACTCCACAGGGTGGAGACGGTACGCGCCGTTGGTCAGGTGCGTCGTCCCGATGTTCTTGGCGGAGGCCAGCAGGTTGACGGTGCGCACCGGGATGAGCGCGCCGAGCGGGATCTGGAAGGGCTTGGTCGGGATATCGATCGTCCGGGGGCCGCAGCCGTGGAGATCGATCGGGTAGAACCCGATGCCGACCGCGTCGTCGTACCGGGCGGCCCGGGCGCCGGGCTGCGAGGCCGCGGCGATCTCCTGCTCCACGATCGTGTGCAGCGCGCGCAGCCGCCGTCCCTCGCGGACGTACGGGACCTGGGAGAGGCCGTCGCTGCTGCCCATGACATCGGGGCGCAGCCGCAGCTCGGGATAGCCGGTCCCGCCATCGTCGCGGGGCGCCTCGGTCTGCAGCCAGTAGAGGAACCCGAGGCTCAGCAGGCGCGCCTGCCGGTACAGCGCCGCCTGTTCCTCCGGCAGGCGGTCCACGACCGTGCCGCCGCGGAAGTCGTTGGCGGTCCAGTTCACGATCGAGACGTCGCGCGGCACGCGCGGGTCGGCGAAGTTGCGGGCGTCGAGCGCCCGGCGGTACGTCCAGAACGGACCGCCCGCCCCGGGGGCGGTCTCGAACATGCGGTACGCCGGCGCCGCCGGATCCCACGGCCTGTAGACGAGCGAATACGGCTGGGCGTCGCGGTTCTGGTCGTACCCCTCGGGCCTGGGGATCGTGTGGTCCTCGCCGGGGCAGAACTCGACGGCGAACGGGAACGTGAAATGCTGGATGCACGTCCGGTCGGGCCTCTCCGGGGCGGAGGGCTCGCCGGTCTCGCCGCGCGCCTCAGCGCCGATCGCGTAGGCCGTCGCGGTGAACACGAAGAGGTCCCCGAGATCGGTGGCGTCGAGCACGTACGCCGGCCGGAACCGCAGCAGGCCGCCGTTCTCGAGGTGGCGGGTCAGGACTGAGGCGACGCGCCCGCCGTACACCTCCGCCGCGACCGCGCGCGTATGGTAGAAGACCTGGAGGTCTCCGGCGTCGTGCGGGCCGGCCATCATCGCCTCGAGCACCGCCGCGCCGGCCTGCGGCTCGAACGAGAGCCGGCTCACCCACGCGTTCCCGGGGTTGAGGAAGCGCGCCTCGCGCGCGGCGGGCGATAGCGTGTAGCGCTCCCGGTAGTAGGCGCGGATCCCCTCGCGCAGCTCGTAGTACGCGCCGGTGCCGCCGAACGTCTCGATGTAGCGGTGCTCGTCGAGCGCGGAGACGCCCTGCGTGCTGATCTGCCCGCCGGGCCAGCCGGTCTCCTCGACCAGGCAGACGCCGCACCCGAGGCGCGCCGCGCGCAGGGCGGCGGCCGTGCCCCCCAGGCCGGCGCCCACGACCAGGATGTCGCAGGCGACCTCGACGACGCCGCCGGAGGTCACTGGAGGGCGAGCGAGATCGACTTGACCTCCGTGTACTCGTGGATGCCCTGGCGGCCGCCCTCGCGGCCCAACCCGCTCTCCTTGAAGCCGCCGAACGGGATCTCGTGGGTGTAGCCGGTGGCGTCGTTGACGCACACCAGGCCGTACTCGAGCGCCTCGCTCACCCGGATCACGCGGCCGAGGTCACGCGACGAAATGTACGCGGCCAGGCCGAACGTCGTGTCGTTCGCGCGCGCGATGACCTCCTCCTCGGCCTCGAACGTCAGCACCGGCGCCACCGGGCCGAACGTCTCGTCCCGCGCGACCCGCATTTCCTCCCGCACGTCGGTGAGCACCGTCGGCGCGTAGAAGAACCCGCGGGCGCAGGCACCATCGGTCAGGCGCCGGCCCCCGACGACGGCGCGGGCGCCCTGGCCCAGCGCCTCGGCGACGAGCGTCTCCACTTTCTCGAGCGTCTCCGCGTTGATCAGCGGGCCGACCTGCGCCCCCGGCTCCCACCCGGGGCCGACGCGGATCGCCCGGACGGCGTCGGTGAAGGCCCGGAGGAACCGGTCGGCGATCGAGCGCTGGACATAGATCCGGTTCGCGCAGATGCAGGACTGCCCCCCGACCCGCAGGTACTTGATCGCAACCGCGTTCCGCACCGCCTGGGCGAGGTCGGCATCCTCGAAGACGATGAACGGCGCGTTGCCGCCCAGCTCGAACGCGACCCGCTTCAACTGGCCGGCCGCGGCGCGCATCAGCGCCTTGCCGACCTCGGTCGAGCCCGTGAACGCGATCTTGCGCACGCGGGGATCCTCGAGGAACACCTCGGCGATCGCCGAGGCGCGCCGCCCGACGACGACGTTGAACACCCCGGGCGGCAGGCCGGCCTCCTCGAACGCCCGGGCGATCTCCAGGGCCGTGAGCGGCGTCTCCTTGGGGGGCTTGAGCACGACGGTGCAGCCCGCCGCGAGCGCCGGCGCGACCTTGCGGAGCACCATCGTGGCGGGGAAGTTCCACGGCGTGATCGCCGCGACGACCCCGATCGGCTGATGGACGACCCACAGCCGCTTGTGGGCCACCGGAGGGGGGACGATCTCGCCGTAGAGGCGGCGGGCCTCCTCGGCGAACCACGGCAGGTACTGGATCGCGAAGGCGACCTCACCGCGCGCCTCGGCCACCGGCTTGCCGTTTTCCTCGGTGATGAGGCGCGCCAGCTCGTCGATGCGCTCCGCCAGGATCGCCCGCGCGCGGAGCAGGATGGCCCCGCGCTCGAGCGCCGTGAGCGCGGCCCACCGGGGGAACGCGCGCGCCGCCGCGTCGACCGCAGCCCGGGCGTCGTCGGCGCCAGCATCGGGGACTGTGGCGATCGCCTCGGAGGTCGCCGGGTTGACCACCTCGAAGCGGGCGCGCCCCGTCCCTCCGTCCGGGCCGCCGTCGACCCAGCGTCCGTCGATGTAGAGCGGAGCCTCTCTCACCGCCATGCCGATCCTCCTCCCGCTTCGACCGGGGATTGGGTTCGCCGGTGCTCCGGGGTCTCCCTCCGGGCCGATCGCCGCGCCGCTGTCACACGGGAGCCGGCGCGCGCGGGCGCGAAGTGTATCCTGTGATGCCTCCGCCCGCCCACGACGCCACCGCCGTGCCGTCCGTCTGGCAGCAGGGAGAGGTGCAGACCGCGCTGGCCCGCCGGGGCGGGCCGCTCGTGCTGGCGCGGGGCGCGGGGAGCCGTGTGTGGGACGTGCAGGGACGATCGTACCTCGATGCGCGGTCGGGACTGTGGGCCACGCTGGTCGGGTACGGGCGGGCGGAGGTCGTAGACGCGGTGTGCGGCCAGCTCCGCGCGCTCTCCTTCGCTCCCCTCACCGATCTGGCATCCGAGCCGGCGCACCGGCTCGCGGAGCGGCTGCGGGCGCTCCTGCCGGCGGATCTCTCGACGGTCGTCCTCGTCCCGACCGGATCCGAGGCCGTCGATACGGCGCTCAAGTTCGTGCGGCTGTACCACTACGCTGGCGGGGCGCGCCGCCGGCGGATCGTGATCAGCCGAGAGTACGCGGCGCACGGCAGCACCTACGTCGGCGCGTCGCTGAGCGACCCCGACCGGGGCCTGCTCCGCGGGATCGGGCCGGGCCTGCCCGGCATCCGCTTCGTCCCCGCGCCGTACCGGTACCGGTGCCCGTACTGCGCGTCCGCCCCTGCGTGCACGCTGGCGTGCGCCGACGCCGTCGAGGGGGCGATCGTTGCGGCCGGCGCGGAGCGCGTGGCGGCCGTGGTCGCCGAGCCGGTGCCGGGCCCCGGCGGCGTGCTCGTGCCGCCCGAGGAGTACTGGCCGCGTCTGCGGGCGATCTGCGATCGGCACGGCGTGTTGCTCGTGGCCGACGAGGTTGTCACGGGGTTCGGCCGGACCGGGCGCTGGCTCGCGTGCGAGCACTGGGGCACCGTGCCGGACGTCGTGATCCTGGGAAAGGGTATCGCGGGCGGCTACCAGCCACTCGCCGCGGTCGCGCTCCGCCGGCCGATCGCGCAGCGCCTCGCCGGCCGGCTCGTACCGTACGGCTTCACGTACAGCGGCCACCCGGCTGCCTGCGCCGCGGCGCTGGCGTGCCTCCGGATCATCGAGGAGGAGGGCCTCCTGGCGCGGGCGACGGCGCTGGGGGCGCGCCTGCTCGACGGCCTCCGGGCGGCTCTCGCGTCGTGCGAGATCGTCGGCGAGGTGCGCGGGCTGGGGCTCATGTGCGCGGTGGAGCTCGTCGAGGACCGCCTCACACGGGCGCCCCTGCGCCTCGGCGTCCGCGGCGCCCTGCGCCTGGAGCGCGAGCTGCGCGGGCGCGGCGTGCTCGCCTTCGCGGACAACCCGGTGATCGTCGCGCCCCCGCTGATCATCGACGAGCGCGACGCGGATCACCTGGTGGAGGCGGTGAGCGGCGCCGTGCGCTCGCTCGCCGGCCGGCACATCCCTCGATCGGGCCGCCGATCGACGGCAGGGGGGAGGGCGACGGGATGACGGGATCGCATGTGGAGCTGTCGGCGCAGGATGGGATCTACACGCTCGTGCTGCGCCGCCCCGAGGCGCTGAACGCGCTGAGCACCGCGGTATGCCGCGACGTCGCCGCGGCGCTCGCCCGCGTCGATCAGGACCCCGCCGCCCGGGCGCTCATCCTCACCGGGGAGGGCCGCGCATTCTGCGCCGGCGCCGACCTGCGGGAGCGGGAGGGCGCCACCCCGGAGGCGATCTGGGCGCACAACCGCGCGATCTTCCAGATCCCGCTCGACCTCGAGCGCCTGCCGGTGCCCACGATCGCGGCGATCAACGGCTTGGCGCTGGGAGGAGGGTGCGAGATCGCGCTCGGGTGCGACCTCCGCTGGGCCGCCGCCACCGCGGAGCTGGGGTGCCCGGAGGTGACCCGCGGCATCCTCCCGGGCGGGGGAGGCACGCAGCGGCTGCCGCGGCTGGTCGGGCTGTCCCGGGCCATGATGCTGATCCTGACCGGCCGCCGGATCGGCGCGCAGGAGGCATACCGGATCGGGCTCGTGGACGCGGTCGTGCCGCCGGAGGAGCTGCTGCCGGCCGTGCGCGAGGTGGCCGGCGCGATCGCCGCCAACGCGCCGCTCGCGGTGCGGTTCGCCAAGCAGGCGATGCGCTACGGGGTTGGCCACACGCTCGAGGAGGGGCTGGCCCTCGAGGGCGAGCTGCAGCGCATGCTGTACGCGACCGAGGACTGCCGCGAGGGGATCGCCGCGTTCCGCGAGCGCCGGGCCCCGCGCTGGGCGGGCCGGTGAGCGGAGGGCGGGTCGGCGCGGTCGCCGTCAGGCCCGGCCCACCACGAACCCGACCATCAGCATCGCCAACACGAACCCGGCGAGCCCGACGTACATCCAGTCGCGCTCCAGGACGAAGGCGATGAGCACGATCGCCACGTTGACGACGGGCGTGACGATCAGCAGCAGCAGGCCGAGGTCGGTGACGGCCGCGGGCTGCCGCGGGCTCAGCTCGTCGAGGACGACGCGGAGCGACGTCGGGTTCGCCTCGGCCCCGGGCGGCACCCCGCGCGGGGCGAACAGGATCGCGCGGGCGCCGGAGGCGGCGACGTAGAAGGCGACGCCCGCCAGGATGAGGGCGGCGGCCGCGAGCACGCCCCACCGCAGGACGGTGCTGACGACCGGGTCGATGTTGACCGGCTCGTGTTCTCCCCGCCTCTCCACCGTGGCCGGTCCGGCGCTCGCGTCCCGCAGGTGGACCTTCATATCCCGAGCCCCCGCGCGATCATCTGGATCGCCACGATCGCGAGCACCGGGACGAAGAGCTTCCGCAGCGTCGTGCTCCGCAGCCGCTGCATCACGGTCGTGCCCGCCCATGCCCCGGCCAGGACGCCGAGGGCGACCGGCGCGGCGATCAACGGATGGATGTCGCCGCGGACGAAGTACACGCCCGCGCTTGCGGCCGCCGTCACCCCGATCATGAAGTTGCTGGTGGCCGTCGAGACCTTCATCGGCAGCCGCATGATCACGTCCATGGCCAGCACCTTGAAGAGCCCGCTCCCGATTCCCAGGAGCCCGGAGAGCAGCCCGGCCACGTACATCATGAGGCCGCCCGGGATGACGCTCGTCGCCGCGTAGGGGACGCGTCGGTGGAGCACCTGATCGTAGTAGGCGCCCGATAGCCGGAGCAGGCTCGCGAGCGGGTCGTGGGGCACCTCGCCCGGCAGCTCCAGGCGCAGGCGCCCGAGGAGCGCGATGGCCGAGTATCCGAGCAGCGCGCCGAACACCACGTACAGCCATCGCGCGGACACGTGGCCGGCCAGAAATGCGCCGGACAGCGCGCCGACCGTCGTGGCGACCTCCAGGGCGATGCCGATGCGCAGGTTGGAGATCCCGCCGCGCACGTACACCGCGGCGGCGCCGCTGCTCGTGGCGATCACCGAGACGATGCTCGCCCCGATCGCGTAGCGGATCGGCAGGCCGATGAGGAGCGTGAGGCCCGGGATGATGATGACGCCTCCGCCCAGGCCCAGGAGCGCGCCCAGCACCCCCGCGAAGACGGAGAGGACGAAGATCTCGACGAACACGTGCCGCCCCCCTGCGCAGAGTCCCCGTAAGGCTGCTTCGGGGAGCCGCGCCACGCTCCCTGTCCGGCCGGTCCGGTCCGCGCGGGCGCGTCAGCGGGGCCGCGCAGCGGGGTCAGCAGCTCGGCACGCGTGCGCAGCGTCCGGTTCATCATCTCGAGGCCGCGTTGCGTTTGGCCGACCATCGCTCCGTAGAACGGAATGAGCAGGCCGGTGAACACCTCGCGCGAGATGAGGCGGGTCCGCGTCACGCCGATCGGCTCGATCGTGAAGGTCTGTACCCGGCCGAAGACGCTTGTCGCGATGAGCTGCCCGCCCCAGCGCAGCTCGCGGCCCGGATCGACGGCGAGGATGGTGGGCAGGAACGAGATGGTCTGGTGGCCAGGGTGCAGGGTCACCTCGAGCTGGGCGCCGGGTCGCAGCGCTCCCCTCAGACGAATCGGGTAGATGTAGGGGTTCCAGACGGGGTAGCTCGGGAAGTCGGTGAGGATCCGCCACACCAGTTGGGGCGAGGCGGCGATCTCGATCACCGCCTCGACCTCGCGCTGCGTGGCCATGGGGGAGACGGCCGTGAGGCCGATCCCGGCGAGCAGGGCCGCGCCGCTGGCAAGGAGCCTCATCGCACCCTTTCGGTCTGGTGCCCCCGGCGGGATTCGAACCCGCGTTACCGGCTTGAAGGGCCGATGTCCTAGGCCTGGCTAGACGACGGGGGCACTCCGCACTCACAGTAGCACGCGAGGCCGCGGCCGGCAAACGGACGGTGCGCCGCAGGCGGCCGCCGTGATGGTATCGGTGGAGCGACCGCCGCGAATCGGAGCACCCCGTATCGAACGTGCGTGCCCGTCGCACAGACGAGCGGTCCCGATTGCTAGGAACACCGGAGCTTGGGAATTCGTTTAGTGAGGGTACCAGACGGTCCCACCCCACTCGGAGGGAATCATGTCGGTCGCACGGGGCCCCCGGCGCGGGATCGTGCTGTCGCGCCTCCCGCGCCGGGGCTACGTCATCCGCGAGAAGTACCTGCGGCGCTTTCGCACGCTGGCCCGCCAGCTTTCGGACGCCCCGCTGGATCCCGATACCACGTTCGATGGGCTCCTGCACATGGGCGAAGATGGCAACGAGATCTGGGTGGAGGCCAGCCTGTCCGAGCCGGAGAAGAGGTTCACCATCGTCCACGAGCTGGTGCACGCGCGCCGCCAGCGCGCGGGCGAGGACCTCGACGATGATCTACTGGAGGAGCCGATCGTCGAGCTGGAGACGATCGCGCGCGTGGGCAGGCGCACGCTGAGCCGCATGCCGTCGGGTATGACGCTTGCGGTCCTTCACGACTACCTCACGCGCCGGGGGAGGGACGACCCCGAGACGCCGCGGGGCCTGCGGGCGGTCTACGAGCGGATCTGGACGCTGCTCGGGATGCGCGGCCGCAGGGTCGAGGGGGCGGTGGCCACGCTGGCGGCGCACCGCCGTCCCGCGGGGGTCAGGCGGTCACGCGGCCGGTGAGGGCGGGGGCGACCCGCCCTCGGGCGGGTGCTCCTCGGGGCGCCGGAACTCGTGGTACCGGCGCGCTAGCTCCGCCAGGCGCGCGGCGACGCGGCCGTTCACGGAGCCGGGGGGATAGGCGCCCTCCGCGTCGGGGGTGCCCGCGGGCAGGCCGGTCAGGATCTCGATGCCCTCGTCCACGGTCCGCACGGCCCAGATGTGGAACCGCCCCTCCCGGACCGCCGTGACGACCTCGTCCCGGAGCATCAGGTTGCGGACGTTCTGGTGGGGCACGATGACGCCCTGCCTGCCGGTGAGGCCCCGGGCCTTGCACACGTAGTAGAAGCCCTCGATCTTCTCGTTCACGCCGCCGACGGGCTGGATCTCCCCCTTCTGGTTCACGGAGCCCGTGGTCGCGATGCCCTGGTCGATCGGCGCGTCCGCGAGCTCGCTCAGGAGCGCGTACAGCTCGGTGGAGCTGGCGCTGTCGCCGTCCACCTCCGAGTACTGCTGCTCGAACGTGAGGGACGCGGAGACGCTGAGCGGGTGCCGCTGGGCGAACCGGCTGGCCAGGAACGAGGAGAGCACGAACACGCCCTTGCTGTGGATCCGTCCGGACATTTGGGTCTCGCGCTCGATGTTCACCACGCCGCGGGTGCCCAGGTGGGCGCGCGCCGTGATACGGCTCGGCTGCCCGAACGCATAGTCGCCCACCTGCAGCACCGACAGGCCGTTGATCTGCCCCCGGACGGCGCCTTCCGTATCGACGAGGAGCTGCCCCCGGGCGATCATCTCCCGGATCTTCTCCTCGATGAGGTTGGACCGCAGCACCTTCTCGTCGATCGCCCGGCGCACGTCCTCGCGGGTTGCGCGTGGGTGACCCTCCCGGCGGGCCCAGGCGGCCGCCTCGAAGACGATCTCCCTCACCTCGTTGAACCGCGTGCTGAGCTTGTCCTGGTCAGCGGCCAGCCGCGAGCTGTACTCCAGCACCTCGGCGACCGCGGAGGCGTCGAAGTGGCACAGCTCGTGCTTGTGGCAGATCGCGGCGATCGCCCGCGCGTACTCCTGCTGCGTCTCCGGCGTGCGGGGCATCACGACGTCGAAGTCGGCGCGGATCTTGAACAGCTTCTCGAACTCCTCATCGAACGTGTAGAGGAGGTGGTGGACGTCCGGCGTCCCGATCAGGACCACCTTCACGTCGAGCGGAATCGGCTCCGGCCGCAGCGTCGCGGTCGGCAACAGGCCGGCGGCCTCGCCGAGCGGCTCCATCCGGATCTCCCGCCCGCGCAGCGACCGCTTGAGCCCCTCGTACGCGAACGGGCTGGTGAGGACGTCGCGGGCCTGGAGCACGAGGTATCCGCCGTTGGCACGGTGGAGGGCGCCGGGCTTGATCATCGTGGTATCGGTCACGAGCGCGCCGAACTCGACCCGGTGCTCCACCTTGCCGACGAGGTTGTAGTACGTGGGGTTGGCCTCGAAGACGACCGGGGCGCCTCGGGTCTCCGCGTGGTCGACGAGCAGGTTGACCCGGTATCGCGCGAGCGGGTCCCGGCGCGGCAGCATCGGGATCTCCTGCCGTGACGCTGCCGCGGAGTCCTCCTCGCGGTCCGCGATGATCTCGGAGAGGTGCTCCAGCATGTCCTGCTCGGCCGCGTCGAGGAACGCCGCGACCTTGGGGATCTGCCCGTACGCCTCGCGGAGGCGCCCGATCGGGCCCTCGATGACGTACTGCGCGGTCCGGCGCTCGAGGTCGCGCAGCGCGTCCCGGCCTTCCCGCTCGATTGTCCGCACCCGGCGCAGCGCGTCGTTGATGAGCTCCTGGACCTCGCGCATGTTGTTCTGGAGGCGGGCCCGCTCGTCCTCGGGCAGCGCCCGGAACACCTCTTCCGTGACGGGACGCCCTTGGAGATCGACGGGCACCGTGATGATGCCGGTGGGCATGCGCTGCAGCGCGAGCCCCCTGACCCGGGCCTGCCTCTCCAGCGCCTGCCAGATCTCCGCGACCTGCTGCTCGTACCGCTGGACGGCCTCGGCGCGCTGCCGCTCGTAGGCCTCGCTTGCGAACGTCCGACGGAGGCCCTCGCGTACCTCCGTGATGAGCTCGTCGACGTCGCGCCGGAACGCCCGCCCGCGGCCCGGGGGCAACGAGATCGCGACCGGCTCGCTCGCCGACGCGAAGTTCCGGACGTAGATCCAGTCCGCGGGCACCGGGCGCCCCCGGGCCGCCTGCTCCACCTCGGCGCGCGTGTAGGTGTGCCGGCCCGTGCCGGAGGGGCCGTTGACGAAGACGTTGTAACCGGGATGGTCCATGCCGAGGCCGAACTGCAGCGCGCGCACGGCGCGCGTCTGGCCCACGATCTGCGTGTCGGCTTCCGCCGCCGGAAGATCCCCTGTCGTGGCGAAGCCGAGGCTTGTGGGGTCGCACGTCCAGCGCAGGGACTCGGGGGGCAGACGATGCGCATCACGCGGCGGTCGGGAGGCCATGGGCCTTCACTTCGCGGAGGAGCAGGCGTTCGCCTCTTGACAGGCCCCGGGTGTTGGATATATTTATATCTACACATGTGAACATCACTCCTCATCGGGAGGCGGCCGCATGGACGTGACCCTGCGCCCGGCCACCGCCGAGCGCATCCGGGCGGTGCTCGGGGAGGACGTGGACCTGGCTCCCGGGGCGGTGCCCGCGGTCCTCGCGCGCCTGGCCGTCGAGGCCCCGGCGGTCTACTCCGAGGTGCTATCGCAGATCTCGGGATCCGACGTACGGCTCGACAGCGAGCGGGAGTTGCAGCGCCGGCACCGCCGCGGGGCGCTTCGTCGCCTGCTCTTCGGGTGGGGCGAGTACGAGAGCGAGGCGGGCGACCGGTTGATCGCGAAGCGCCGCGTGGCGGCGGCCGTGCCCTTGGGTGCGGCCGGCGCCATGCTCGCGCTGCTGGCCGTCTCGGCCGCCGTGGGCCACCGGCCCGCGCCGCGACCCGGGCAGGCCGCCCAGCCGGCCGCCGCGATCCGGCGCGCCTCCGCCTCGGACCGGCACCCCGCGACGACAGCCCGCACCCCGGCGCATCGCCCGGCGGCGTGGAGCGGCGGGCGCAAGACGCCTGAGGCGGCGCGGGAGCGCCCCGATCTCGTGCGTTCCGGCTCCGCGCCGCTCCCGCCGCTGCCGCCGGTTCCACCGGTGCTCGCCGCGCTGCCGCCGGCGCCCCCGGCGCTCTCCGCGGGCTCTCCTCCCGCCGCCATCGTGTTCACGCGCGAGCAGCCGTCCGTCCCCGCCGATGGCGGGGCGGGGGCCCGGCCTGCGCCGCCGATCGTCTACGACCGCGCCGCAGAGACGGCCGGCTCCTCCGCCGGCGTCGCGGGTCGCGCGGCGCAGCCGCCGGCTGTGGTGCTCGACCTCTCCTCTTCGCCCTCGCCCGCGCCCGTGGGCGCATCGGCGACGCCGGCGGCTCCGGCGCAGCCAGCGTCCACGCCGGCGGGCGTCTCCCTCGGCGGCCCGCACCCGCCGGCGGCGGAGCCTCATGCGGTCACGCGGCCCGCCCGACCCCGGTGGGCGGTCGGGCAGCGCATCGCGGCCCGCCTGGCCACCGGGGTCGTGGCTATCGCGGGGGGGCCACCCCTGCCCGTCGCCGCCGAGAGCGACGATCCGGCGGCGACCTGGCTCGGCTCCGCGACGGTCGGCCCGGATGGCCTGGTGCAGATCACGCTCTCGCCGGCGACCCCGGATGCCGCCGCGGATCGCCCCGGCGGCGTGCGCGGCATCGCGCTCGACCCCGCCCGTCTGTCCCCCGGCCTCCCCGGGCGCACGACGCTTCGGCAGCCCCGTGCCGCAGGCGCGCTCGTCGCCGCCATGCTCCAGGGCGCGGCCGACTACGTGCAGGCGCTGGCCCAGCAGGGGCAGGTGACGCTTGTCGGCGGGTGGGCACAGGTGGCCACCGGCGCCCCGGCGCCGGCCTGGACGTATCTTGCGGCGCGCCTGGCCCAGGGGATGGGCGTCCGTGGCAGCGCGGCCGGCCCGATCGAGACGACGGAGCTCGATGCCGGCACCCGCGTGGAGATCCTCGTGACGGAGGCGCCGTAACATGCCCGCGCCCACCGGTGACCTGTTCGCACCGCTCACCAACCTCTTCAACCAGGCCGCGCTGAGCCTCTCCGGCGCGTTCGGCCTCGCGTACGCGACCGCGGCCCTCCTCGTCGCGGGCGCGGTCATCGTGGCCGACCACCGCAACGGTGTGCGGCACGCCCTGTGGGTCATCATCGGCTCCGTCGTCCTCTTCTTCGGCGGCCAGATCATCCGCATGATCCACGGGTAGCGAGATGCTCCCCCGGCATCCGATCTACCGCAAGCTCGATGCGCCGGTGACGCTGCTCGGCGTCGAGCTGGAGGACTGGTTCGGCCTCGGCGTCGCGTTCGTCGTGCTGTCGCGGGCCGCCGACCTGATCGTCGGCGGCGTGCTCGGGTGGCCCCGGGCCGAGGCCGGCGCCTCGCTCGTCGCGACCGGGGTCGTGTTCCTGGTTTGGCGCCGCGTCCGCGAGCGGGCGCCCCGCCACTTCCTCCGCCACCTCCTGGAGTATCTCGGCGAGCCGCAGGCCTACGTGCTCGGGCCCGACGAGGACGCCAACCCCTACGTGCGGTGAGGCGGTGCCGTGCGGGGCGTCGAGCCGCCTGGCAACCTCACCCGCGAGCTCCCGTACTGGACGATCCGGGACGGGGCGGTCGTGCTCCGGGACGGGAGCTATCGGTTGGGGTTCGAGGTGACGCTGCCCGGCACCGAGGTGTGGGACGCCGCCCAACTGGCCCGCAGCAACGACCGGCTGCGGACGCTGCTCAACGCGGCCGTGCCCGAGGGCGAGTGCCTGCGGGTGTTACTCGAGGTGCACACCGACTATACCGAGATGCTGCGCGCCTACGCGGAGACGTGCCGGAGCGCGCATCCGGTGGTGCGCGAGCTGCATCGGCGCCGCGTCGGCGCGCTCAGCCGCGCCCACGCCGCGGGGCGCCTCGTCAACTACCGCGTCCTCTTCGACCTCTCGTACCACCCGGTGCGCCGGCGGCGCTGGTGGACGCCCATCGATGCGGCGACCTACCAGCGGCACCGGGACGAGCTGAGCGTGCTCCGTCAGGTAATGGAAGGCCACTGCGAGCGCTGCGGGTTCCGGGCGCGCCCGCTCCCCGATCCGGAGCTGGCGGCGACGATCTGGCGGTACTTCAACCCCGCGCGCAAGCGGTACGCCGCGCCGCCGCGTGTGCCGGCCGAGAGCCAGGAGGTCGAGGTCCCGCGCAGGCTGCTCGGGGACGGGCTCGCGCGCGGCCGTCCGTCGCTGCGGACCGCCGTCCTGCGATCGGACCTGTACCGGCGCTGGGACTTTCTGTGGATGGACGGCTACGCGCACGCCGTCGTCGCGATGGACCTCCTGCCGGATCGCCCGACGATGCCGAACGTGTTGAACCCGCTGCTCGCGCTTCCCGGGAGCTACTGGCTGATCGTGGAAGCGTGGAACGATCCCCGGTCCGACCAGCTCAAGCGGCTGGAGCTGAAGAGCCGGTTGAGCCGGCAGGCCGTGCTCGCGCAGGACGGCGGCGACTCGAACGCGCGCGCGGTCGAGCGCCAGGTCCAGACTGCGCTCGATGTCATCCAGCTCACCAGCGAGCGCGTGATGCGCGTGGGAGCCGCGGTGGTCCTGCAGGAGCCGGGGCCGGAGGAGGTACGAGCCGCGGCCCGGCGCGCGCTCGACGCGTTTCGCCAGGTTCCCGGCGCGGACGCCCGCATCGAGTCCGTGGCGCTGCGCCGGCAGTTCCTGCAGCTCGCGCCGTTCAGCGGGCTGCCGAACGAGCGGCTGATGCGCATGCTGACGAGCAACGCCGCGGACTTCGTGCCCTGCTACGGCCCCTGGCGCGGCGCCGCCCGGCCGGTCTGCCCCCTGTACACGCGGAGCGGTAGCCTCGCCGCGCTCGACCCCTTCGATCCGCGCCTCCCGTCGTGGAACGCCGTCGTGGTCGGGGAGTCGGGCGGCGGGAAGACGCACTTCGCGATCACGTGGCTGTCCCACCTGCTCGCGCTCGACCCGCTCATCGTGATCGTCGACAAGGGCGGTTCGTACCGGTTGTTCTGCGAGGTCTACGGCGGCCAGCACGTGCGCCTGGATCCGGGCGCGGACGTCGCGGTGAACCCGTTCGAGCTGCTCGCGGGTGAAGTCGAGCCCGACCCCGCGCACCTCGGCCTTCTCCGCAGTCTCGTCGCGCTGATGGTGGCGGAGCCGGACAGCACGCCGGGCCGGCAGGAGCTCGCCGTCCTCGAGGCGGCGATCCGCCAGACCTACGCGCGCGCCGCCGGATCGCCGGTGTTCCTGCGCGACCTCGTCCGGACGCTGCGCACGTTCGAGCAGGTCGGCGGCCACGAGGCGGGGCCCGAGGAGTGGGCCGTGGCCCGCGGGATCGCGCGGCGGCTGGAACTGTGGGTGGAGCAGGGAGTCTATGCCCGGCTGCTCGATCGGCCGTCCACGGTCGACCTCCGCGCGCCGATCGTGTGCCTCGACACCGAGGGGCTGGACGAGCAGTACCCGGAGCTCGTGCCGATCGCGGCGCTGCTGGCGCACCACCTGATCTACCGGCGGATCCGCTCCGAGGAGGGACGCCTCAAGTACGTCGTCAGCGATGAGACGTGGGCGGCCCTGCTCAACCGCGTAGCCGCCTCCTCCCTTGTCGGCATGTTCCGGCGGTTCCGCAAGTTCGGCGCGGGGATCATGGCGATCAGCCAGCGCCTCCAGGATTTCGAGAGCCCACACGCCCGCGGCATCCTCGAGAACGCGCCGCTCAAGGTCCTGACCCGGACGGCCGACGTCGATCGCGTGGCCCCGCTGCTGGGCCTGGGCGACCAGTACCGCGCGCTGTGGAAGGGTCTGGGGCAGCGCCGGGGCGCGTTCAACGAGGTGCTGATCGTCCTCGACCTGCTCGACGGGCGGGAAGGTGGGGTGGGGGTGCTGCGTGAGATCCCGGAGGACTACCTGATCGCCACGACGGCCGCGGAGGAGCGCCGGGAGCGGGACCGGCTGGCCTCGGAGATCGGGGCGTGGCCGGCGATCCAGCGGCTCGCGGCGGCGCGGTCCCGCGATTCCGCGGTGCGATCGTGACCCGGGCGGCGAGCGCGCCGGGCCTGTGAGGTGATGGATCGATGCGCAGACGCTACTCCCCGAGGATCGGAGTGTGCTGCGTCCTCGCGCTCGGCCTGCTGGGCATCGCCGCGGGGGCCCCGCAGGCCCGCGGCTCGGTCCTGCCCGTGGCCGCCGGGGCGGCGGCCGGATCGGGGCCGTTTCTTCCCTGGCCTCCGCCGTCCCCGGATCCCCGCCCGCCCGTACCCCCGGGGACGCCTCCGCTCCTGCCCCCCGTCGGGCCTGCGGAGTCCGGGTGGTGGTCGCCGCCCTGGCCCGTGGGAGTCCCAGGGGACCTCGGCGCGGTCGTGACCGCCGTGGGGCAGGCGCTCGAGGCCCTCGCCCGCTGGGCTGCGCGCGTGCAGCAGGCGGCCTCGGACGCGCTCGCACGCATGATCTGGGAATCCCCGGGCCAGCTCCCCGAGGGGGCCGGGCTTCCCGACCTGCTCGGGTCGATCGCGGCGCCGGCAGAGGTGCGCGGGGCGCTCGATGCACTCCTGGCCAAGCTCCGCGCTCCTGCGCTCCCCGCAAGCTCCGAGGCGCGGCACGCGGCGTACACGCAGAGCAGCCCGGAGCTTGCGCACGAGGCCGCCGGCATCGCGACGGCGGACGCGCTCGTCACGGCGGGCGCGGCCCGGCAGGCCGCGGCGGTCCGAACGACGTCGCTTGCGGCGGCCGGCGCCGCGGGCGATCCTCGGCTGCCCGCCGTGGTCGCCGCGGGCCGCGAGGCCGGAACGACGCTCCTCCGCGGCGCCGGCTCCCTGCCCAGCACGCGGGCCGGCGTCGAGCTGCTGGTCGCCGGGGTCGGCACGGAGATGCGGCAGCAGGCCGAGCTCGGCGCGGCCGTGGGCGACCGCCTGACGCTGCTGGCCCAGCAGACCGCGGAGGTGAGCGGGCAGATCGGCGCGCTCGCCACGACGGCGGCGACGCTCGTGGCCCGCGAGGCCGAGCGGGACCGCCGGGCGCTGGATGCGACGCTCGGGCTCGCCGACGTGCTCCTGGCCGGCGGCCAGACCCTCCAGGAGATGCTCGCCGGTGCCGGCGAGCCGTCCGGCGATGAGATGCGCGTCGATCCGCTCTACTGACGACCGGGGCCGCCTGTGCCTGCGCCGGCGGCCGCGCCCATCGCCGTGAGGTGACCGAGCCGATCCGGGATGGCCGGGATCGAGCGTGGGATCGCCGACGTCTTCGCGGCGCTCGAGGACTGGCTCGTCGCGACGGGCGCGACGGCCTCGATGCTGCACCTGGCGTGGGCCGTCCTGAGCGTGCTCTGGCTCGGGTACGTTGCGATGTCGATTCGCCCGGGCCGCCAGCTCGACCTGATCGACGCGTTCGGGCGGCTGCTGGTCGCCGGCGGCCTGCTGTCGGCGATGGGCTCCGTGACCCGGGTCATCACGAGCACCTTCGACGCGTTCCGGGGCGCCGGCGCGGCGGTGCTGGCCGGGCTCATCGGCCAGAGCTGGAGCGACTTCGTGCAGCGCTGGCTCGCCCCGCAGATGAGCACGATCTTTGGAGCCCTCGGGCCGTGGTTCGCCTACCCGTGGGCGATGGCCGTGCTGGCCGGCGGTGTGGTCCTCGGGGTCGTGCTGTTTGCGTTCGGCGTCATGGTCTACCTCGCAATCCTGTTCTTCGCGCACCTGACGCTGCTGCTCGCGATCTTCCTCGCGCCTCTGGCGGTCGCACTGCTCGGCGCGCCGGCCACCCAGCGGTGGACGGCGCGCTGGGTGGCGGTCATCGTGCGGACCGCCCTGCTGGTCTTCTGCGTCCGGGTGATCCACGCCGCGGTCCTGTACCTCGGGGTGATCGTGCCGGTCCGGGAGGTCGTCTCCCGGATGCGCGACGGCTTCGCGCCGCCCGTCTCTCCCGGCGATGGGCCGGCTCGCCTGATCGGGCTCGTCGTGAGCCTGAGCTGGTTCCTCTTTCTGATGCTCGTCGGCACCGGCATCGGCGTCTACGCGATGCTCCGCGCCGAGCGGCTCACCGGGCAGTTCGTCGACGGCGTGGCGTTCGCCGAGCACATCCTCGGCGGTCCGCGGTGGCTTCAGGGTCAGGTTGGGCGGTGGTATGCGCGCGCCGGCGGCGGGCACCTCGAGCCGAACGTCGCGGGGATGGGAGACGGTGGCGGCGAGACGCCCTGGGGATCCTCCGGCCTCGGAGCCGGCGGCGGACCGGGGCAGCCGTCCGGCCAGGGCGGGGGCGCGCAGGAGGCGACCGTGATCAGAGGACGGGCCGAGCTATGAGCGCACGCCGCGGCGCGGGCCTCCGCGCCTACGGACCGCGCGCGGCCCTCGTGGCGGCCGCGGTGGTGCTCATGATCGGGCTGCCGCCGCCCGGGCGTGGCGCGCCAGCGCCGGCGGGGACCACGGCCGCCGTCCTCTCGATGATCGACGCGTCGGCCGGCCGGGTCGAAGTTGTGCGGCACTGGCCGTGGGAGGCGGTCGACGTTGACGTGTATCCCTTCGTGCCGTACTTCTGGGACGGCTGCCCCGGCCCGGGCGCCGTCATGGTGCTGGTGACCGGGCCTCCTGGCACGCCGCTCGAGCCGGCGGGGCTCGCACGCGCCCTTGGGGCCCACCTTCCGTCGGATCGCTCCGCGCGCGAGTCGCTGGTCCGCATCATCGACGGGCTGCGCACGCCCGGCGATCCTGATGCGGAGGCTCTCAAAGCCGCCTCTCCGTGGGTCAGCGACCTCGCCACCTACGAGCGGGAGGGGTACGCGGTCTTTCTCTTCATCCACTGGCAGGGCGTGCGGTGCGCCGTGACGCTGCGTGCGGTGCCCGAGGGCTACGGGATTCCGTTTGTGCGCTGACACCGCAGATCGTCTCGGAGCACTACCGCATGCCGTTCGTCCGCTGGTGAGGTCGGCCTCCGCGACGGACGGCGGCACGATGCCCGATGGTGCCGTCGGGAGCGGCCCTCCCGGGGATCGAGGATGCTGAAATGCGCGGCGGGCAGCCGCGCCGCTTCGAGGCCGCTTACCGGCTCGCCGCCGAGCGCCGCCTCGCCCGCCTCCGCGACCCCGATCTCTGCCGGGCGGCTCTTTGCTGGAGGATCCGTTTGGCGCGCTCGAGCTCGCGCCGGCGGGACGGCGGCAGATTCCGACCGGCGCGATTGATGAAGAATTGGATCATGCGGATCCCCGAGCCGAGTCCCCTCGGCGACACGCGTCTGCTCGCCATCGTGCGCGCGATCTGCTGTGCCGAGCCGGAAAAGGTCTTGGGCGGCGGAGCAGTGGACGCCGTCTTCACCTTGCCCGACCAACGCCTGCCAGCCCGCCGACGGCTGTTGTTGCCGGTACCGCGCTTACGCGGTGACGTCGCCATCCTCCTCACCCGCGGCGCTTGAAGAACTGGACCTGGCGCTCGTGTCGCTCGGCGGCCGCGCGCGTCTTGAACGTTCCCAGGTTGCGACGCCTGCCCGTCTTGGGGTTGGGCTTTCGCGAATACAGCCGGTACCCACCGGACTTCAACTTGCGGATCACAGGCACACTCTCCGCGTGACCTAATCGCCGGCCGTGCGCTGGTCCGTCGGCGGCGTTGCAGAGGCCTGCGTCACCAGCGCCGACCCGCCCCCAAGTGAGGTTTCCCGACGCCGGTCGCCGTGAAACGTGCCCCACCGCGACCACCGCAGCCGACACAGGCGCGAAGCTACCGACGGTGCGGATCCTCGGGCAGCGTGCCGCCGAACCGTCCACACGGGGCAAGCTGATCACCCGCTGGCGCCCGGTCGTCCCTGTCGTCGCGACGATGCAAGGTCGGATGCCTCCGGGCGACGCCCCCCGGGTGATCGAGGCGTTCGACCTATCCGTAGGATCGGTTGCCATCGCCCTGGCCGAGAGGGTGACCCCATGCTCAAAGGGATCGGGCGCCTCGAGCGTCGACGTCTTCGCGCCACGCCGGAACGCCTCGCGGCAGGACGAGGGTGATGCTGCCAGTTCGTCGATCTCGTCGCCGTTGCATGGCGTCGCGAGATGCCGGTGTGCGCACGGCACGCAGGGGCGGCGGCCGTTGTGGTATCATCGCCGGGGGTGGGAGCGTGTCCAGGGCGAGCCCGTACGAGCTACCGGCTGACCTCCCGATTCCCGTCGACGACGGCGCGTGCGCGCATCTCGGGGGCATGCGCCTGCCGTCGGTGCCGCTGCCGTCCACGGCCGGACGCACGGTGGATCTGTCGGGCCTGCAAGGGTGGACCGTCGTCTATGCCTACCCCCGCACGGGCCGACCGGATCAGCAGATCCCGACGGGATGGGACGAGATCCCGGGGGCGCGGGGATGCACGCCGCAAGCCTGCGCCTTTCGGGACCACTACCCAGACCTGCGGCGGCTGGGCGCGCAGGTGTTCGGCCTCAGTACGCAAACGACCGGGTATCAACGCGAGGCCGTGGATCGTCTGCGCCTGCCGTTTGAGCTTCTCAGCGACGCCGAGCTGCGATTCGCCGGGGCGCTCCGGCTGCCGACGTTTGAGTTCGCGTGGGGCTTCGGCGCCGAGCCGGCGGTACTGATCAAGCGGCTCACGTTGATCGTGCGCGACGGCCGCATCGAGCAGGTCTTCTATCCGGTCTTCCCGCCCGACAAGAACGCGGAACAGGTGCAGGCCTGGCTCGCGCGCCGGCGGCGGTAGGCGCCGACGCGATCGCCGGCTTCGGCATCTCGTCCTGCAGCAGCGTCGCGCAACGTCGACGAGGGACCGCAGGGGCCTCCCTTCACCCCCTCCCGGGGCCCCCAAACGAATCGCGGGAGAACGGCGGTTCGTTGGGGCGGGACCCCCTTCCTCGGCCGGACGCGCGGGGCGCCCCCGCGGCCGATCCGTCTCGCTGCAACCCCCCTCGGGCTCCGGAGACCACGCACTGGCACGGACGTGTCGGTGACGCGCGGCCCCGAGTCGATGGGCGGTCGTGGAGGGCGTCCGTCGGTACGGGCTGAGCCAAACAGGGCACATGCGGGTGGCCTGGCTGCTGGCGGGGACGTCTCCGCGGTCAGTGGCGGAAGTACTACTAGACATCTTAGCATCTGAATATCTATAATACTCCGTAAGCCTCACCGGACCCTCGCCGCCGAGGAGCATGCCGCGCACGCCTCCAGGAAAGGGCCCACGGCCCCTGCAGGTGCCCATCGCCGGAGCCGACGCGCCGGGGCGTGGCGTCCGACCGACGCGCGATGACGCACCGGTCGCGTGCGGATAGCCGGGAGCGCACGGGCCTCCCGGACGAGGCGGCAGGTGCGGGCACGCAGGGTCGCTGATGCCCCCGGGATTCCTGGAGCCGGCGCTCGCGGCCGCCCTGGCGGCGCTCGGCGTCGCCGCGGTCACGGTCGGGGCGGCTGGGGTCGTCCACGAGGTAGCGGCGGCGATCCCGGTCCGCCCGGACGCGGACGCGCCGATGTGGGCGGCACGGGCGTGCCTGGCCGTCCAGCGCTGTCGCGAGGCGGGCGCCGCTGCGCTTGCCCGGGCCGTCGCGTCGCAAGTGCACGTCCTGTGGGGCGGGACGGTCGCGCTCGCCGTCGCCGCGGTATGGGGCGGGGTCCTGCGCGGTCGGCTGGCCCGCCTGGTCGGGCGAGCCGGCGGCGCGCGTTTTGCGTCGGGGACCGAGCTGCGCGCCGTGACGCGCAGGTCCGCCGACGCCTGGTTCCCCCTCGGGTACGTCCCGCGGTGGGGATCGTCTCCGCGCTCCATGGTGTTGCGTCCCCGCCGGCCGGCGCCGCCCCGCCTCGTGGGGTCCCCGCCCGCGCGGGCGCGCCGAGCATGGTTGCCCGGGGACGACCTCGCCCGCCACGTGCTCGTCGCCGGCCTGACCGGCGCACACAAGACGACCGCGATCACGTTTCCTGTGCTCCTCGAGGCCGCCCGTGCGGGGGTATCGGTGGTTGCGCTCGCCCTCAAGTACGGCGAAGAGGACAGCCTGGCACGCGCGGCGCCCGAGTGGCGGCGATGCGGACGCGACGTGCTCGTGTTCGCACCCCTCGAGCCTCTGTCGCTGCGGTGGAACCCGCTCAGCCGGTGCGCCACGATCGGCGACGCCCATCGGCTCGCCGCCCATCTCTTCGAGGACGGGGACTCCGGGGATCCCGATGCGGCGTACTGGATGGGCGCCGAGCGTCATGTGTGCGCGGCATTGAGCCTCGCGGTGGCGACGGACGGCGGCCCTCCGGCCCTGGCGCGCCTCAGGGCCCTGTGCGAGGCCGGCCCGTCCGCCGGGCACGCCTACGTCCAGGCGCACCCTGCTTCGCATGCGATCGCAGCGCGCCTGGGAGCATACCACGCGATGCTTCCGAAGGACCAGGCGGGCATCCTCCAGGGCATCGCCTCGCGTCTTGAGGCGTGGAGCGACGATGCGGTCTGTCGCGCCACGGGGATCGGCTCGGCGTGCGACGAGATCGACCTCGGGCGCCTGCGGCGGGAGCCGGTGCTGCTGATCGTCGGTGTGCCTCAGCCGGCGCTCGGGCGGCTTCGCTGGCTGTGCCATCTGTTCCTGAGCGAGCTGGCCGCGTGCCTGCTTCGGCCCCGCGGCGCAGACGAGTGCGTGCGGGTCGTCCAGATCCTCGAGGAGCTGCCCGCGTGGGGAAGGCTCCCCAGGCTCGCCGAGCACCTGGCCACGTTCCGCAGCCGGCAGGTATCGGTCCTCGCGACGATCCAGAGCGAAGCTCAGGGCGAGTTGGTGTACGGGCGCGAGGGATGGGCCGCGGTCGCCGCCAACCTGGTCACGAAGATCTACTTCCCCTCGCTGGCCGACCTCGATGCCGAGCGGCTGAGCCGCGCGCTCGGCACGGCGTCCAGATCGGAGGTCGCGCAAACCCGCATGTGGGGGGCAGGAGGCCGGCGCGACGGGGAGCACCAGCGCGACGTTGCGGTGCCGCTGCGGCGGCCCGAGGAGCTCCAGGGGATCGGCTCGGCCCGGGACGCGATCCTGGTGCGATGCGCGGGTCGGCCGCCGATGGAGCTGTGGTGCCCGCCGTTCCATGCCCGGCCGGAGTACCGGGGACGCGTTCCGGATGTCACTCCACGGACGGCGGAGCTCGCCGTGTATCACCACCTGTGGGTCAAGCGCGCGGAGTCCCCACCCGGCTCCACCGCTCCGGCCGCCGCGGATCGCGGCGATGGTGCGGCGCTGCCGGGTCCGGGCGCGCGCTGCGGCCCCGGGCCAGGGCCTCAGCGCGGGGCCCGCAGCGACGGTGCTGGGCCTGCGCCTCCTCCTGCGGACCAGGGCTCCCCCGATGCCGGGGCTCGCCCCGAGCCCTCCGAGGGCGAGGCAGCCGCCGGGGCCGCCGTTCCCGAGCAGGACGACCTCCGCCTGCTGGCCGCGTTCGCCGAGCGCTTGTCGTCGCTTGCAGGGCGGACCCCTGCGGTGCCCGTCCGCTGCGTTCGGCGGAGGGGTCGGATCATCGAGATCCGCGTGGACCCGTCGGTCGCCCTTCCGCTGCTGGGGCATCCGAAGGCGGCGCCGGCGACCCTCCGCAGATGGGCGGCGCTGCGGTGGGTGCGCCGCGTCCGCCCCTCGTTCGTGCTCGAGCGGCGGGCGATCGAGGCGCTGCACGAGCCGCTGCGGCGCCGCCTGGTCGAGGCGTGCGGCCAGGGGGGCGACGACGGCTCCGCGGTGGACGTCCCCACACGGCGCCACGCCGCAGGCGAGATCACGGACGAGGAGTTCGAGCGGAGATGAAGCGCACGCCGAGCTGAACGCGCCGGGCGCGCGGCGCACGCCGCGCGCTACGGCGGCGCGCCGGCGTGCCGCTCGACCCACTCCACGATCCGGCGCACGACGTCGACGCGGTAGCTCGGGCGTCCGGTGCCGCGGAAGGCGTGACTCTGTCCAGGGTAGCGCACGAACTCTACGGGCGCACGGCCGAGGATGACAAGTCCCGCGAACAGCTCTTCCCCCTGCCCGATCGGGCAGCGCTCGTCCGCCTCCCCGTGCACGATCAGCGTCGGCGTGACCACGTGCTCGAGGTGGTGCACCGGCGACAGCCGCCGGTACCGCTCGCGGTGCGCCGCGAGATCGCCGCACATCTCCCACGAGGCGAACCACGCCCCGATGTCTGACGTGCCGTGAAACGACTCGAGGTTGACGACGGGCGCACCGACGATGGCCGCCCGGAACCGGGTGGTGTGCGTGATCGTCCAGGCGGCCATGAATCCCCCGTAGGAGTACCCGGCCACGGCGAGGCGGGACGCGTCCGCGGTGCCGTCTGCGACGAGCGCGTCCACGGCCGCGAGCTGCTCCGGCAGGTCGTGCTCGCCCCACCGGCCGCGGATCGCGTGCGCGAAGGCGCGGTCGTACGACCCGGAGCCCGTGGGGTTCAGCGCGAGCGCCGCCCACCCGCGGCCCGCCAGCACGAACAGGTGCAGGGTGCCGAGCGGGAACGCGTTGCCCGCGTAGCTGTGCGGACCCCCGTGGATGTCGACGAGCAGCGGCGCCGGGCGCCGGCCGTCCGCGGGGTGGACCACCCAGCCGTCGATCTCACCGCCGTGCGGGCTGCGGAACGTGCGGCGCTCCACGCGGGGGAGCGCCACCCGCGCTCGCCACGCCCCGTTGAGGTCCGTCAACCGGCGCTCGTCGGAGCCGTCCGGGGCGCAGGCATAGACGTCTGCGGGCGCGTGCCAGTCGGTGGCGCAGAACGCGAGGCGGTCCTCCAGCGCCGCCACGCTCTGCACCTGCCGCGCGCCGCGCACGACGGCGCGCACGTGCCCGTCGCCGGTAAAGACGCGCGCGACGTGCGCGCTGCCGGCGTCGGCCATAAGGCACACAAGCGTCCGCCCGTCCGCCGACCAGATCGGCGGCGGCGTGGGCATCGGCGGCTGGTTGAGCGCCACGCTGCGTCGGTCCCCCGCGGTGAGGCAGCGGGGCGTCCCGCCCTGCACGGGCGCCACCCACACGCGCACGACCGGGTCGCCGAACCCCGGTTCCTGTTGCTCGCGGCCGAAGCACGCGACCAGCGTGCCGTCCGGGGACCACGACGGGGAGGTGGCCCGGCCGACCTGCTCGGTGAGCCGGCGCGCGTGGCCGCCGTCTGCGTCCATGATCCAGAGGTCGAAGAGATTGTAGTCGGCCGAACCCGTGCGGGCCCGCACGAACGCCAGTTGCCGGCCGTCCGGGGACCAGGCGGGGCCCGCGTGCTCCGCGTCCCCCTGCGTGAGCACCGAGACGGCCCCGGAGGCCACGTCGACCACGAACAGATGCCCGACGGCGTCGAAGGTGTACCCCGGTCCGTCTGCCTTGTATTGAGCGCGGGTCACGACGCGGGGTCGACGCGTCCACCGCTCACGCTCTGCCGGATCCGCGGGTGGCGGCTCCCTCCAGACCCTCGCCCGGAAGGCGACGCGGGTCGAGTCGGGCGACCACGCCGGCTCGCCCACACCGAGGGGCTGGGAGGTGAGTCGCCGCGCCTCACCGCCGGCCATCGGCAGGACGTAGAGCTGGGCGTGCCCGCCGTCGCGATCCGAGAGGAACGCGAGCCACCGACCGTCCGGCGACCATCTCGGCGACCAGTCGCGGGGGCCGCGCGTGAACGGCACCGGCGTGCCGCCGGATGCCGGGACGACCCAGATCGCGGAGCGGTACGCGTCCGCGTCGGCGTCGATCTCCGTGCGGACATAGGCGACCAGCCGCCCGTCGGGTGACAGCTGGACGTCCGACGCCGTGGCGAGTTCGAGCAGATCGGTCGGTTGGATCGGCATCGGTTTGGGCACGGCGTCCTCCTGCGTCTCCTCGGGTGAGGGTCAACGACGGCGATCGTTCGGGGAGGGACACCGTCGGCCGGCGGCCGACCTCGCGAATCGGGGCGGGCGGCCCGCAGCACGTCACTCGCGCCGGGCGTGCCCGCCGCAGACGACGGCGCTCGGCCCGGCCCGACGCGCGGGCGGCGTGCCGGGCCGCCCAGGTCCAGCCAACGCTCCACGACTCCGCCGGAATTGTACCACACTCGGATCCGCATCGCACAAGCGTGCCCTTTCAGCGGTTGGCTCGCGAGAGCTGTTGATGCTCGCGACTCATGGCGCCGGCCTTAGGTCGAGCCGGCGCAGACGCTCGGGATCGGCAAGCACGTCGATTTCGACAATCTTCCCGCCTGCGACCGTGAAGCCCAACACGGAGAGCGGCCGCCCGTCCGGAAGCCATGCGACAACTCCGGCCGCGCCGTTCACGAGCGCCGGCCGCACGACGAGGCCGGGCACGGCGCGCCCCGAGAAGACGACCGCCTGCTTGGCCACTGCCTGCGCGCCCCGGACTATTCTCGGCGCGCCCGGAGGTGCGGCGCCGCGGTCGGCCCGGAGCACGACGTCCGGATCGAGCACCGCGAGCAGCGCGCCGAAGTCGCCGCCCCGCGCGGCAGCAAGGAAGGCGTCCACCACTTGCCGCTGGCGGGCGAGATCGGCGTCGGGACGCGTGGTCGCTCCTTGCACCCGGCGGCGAGCACGGCTGGCGAGCTGCCTCGCCGCCGCCGGAGAGCGCCCCACGATGGGAGCGATCTCGTCGAAGGGGACGCCGAACACGTCGTGCAGCACGAACGCGACCCGCTCGGCGGGATCCAGCGTCTCGAGCACCACGAGCATAGCCAGACCAACGGAGTCGGCCAGCAGCGCTTCGTGCTCGGGGTCGATGGCGTCCTCGCGGCTGATGACCGGGTCCGGCAGGTGCACGCCCAGAGGCTCCTCGCGCCGTGACCGGCGTGAGCGCAGCATATCCAGGCACACCCGCGCCACGACCGTTGTCAGCCATCCGCGGAGATTATCGACGCCGCCGGCGCCGGAGCGGCTCAGCCGGAGCCAGACCTCCTGCACGGCATCGTCTGCCTCGTCGAGCCGGCCGAGCATCCGGTAGGCCACCGCCCGCAGGTGGCTCCGATGGGCCTCGAATCGCTCCGCCAGCCGCTCGTGTGCGTCCATCCGTCACATTCCCTCGTCGCGTTTCGTCGTAGTAGTGACGAACGAAACCCGGCCCGTGTGACGGGCCGGTTCAGCAAGACACCCGACGACTCCTGGAGGAGGTACGCCATGCAAGCACGGATGTGCAACCCGGCGATGATCGTTCCTGGGGCCATGCAGGCCCTGCAAGCGTTGGGGAAGGCCACGGAACGGGGCGGCCTGCCGCCGCGGACGCGCGACCTTGTCCTGCTGCGCGCGAGCCAGATCAACGGCTGCAGCGTGTGCGTTGACATGCATGCTCGCGACCTCAGGAGGGCAGGCGAGACAGACGAGCGCCTCTTCGCGGTGGCGGCCTGGCGGGATGCGCCTTACTTCACGGGTGCCGAACGCGCCGCGCTGGCGCTCGCGGAGGCCGTCACGCGGCTCAGCGACCGGGCGGATCCGGTACCGGACGAGATCTGGGAGGAGGCCGCTCGTCACTACGACGAGCCCGCGCTTGCGGCCCTGATCATCTCGATCGCCCTGATCAACGCCTGGAACCGCCTCAACGTCAGCACCAGACAGGTGGCGGGGGAATGGGCGAAGTCGCCAGAGGCGCGGGCCTGGGTGGAAGGCCGCTCGGGCACGCGCTGAGCGGTATCGGGCGCAACGCCGCAATTCGGCCCACCGCGCCAGGGGGCCGGGGCCCTCGGATGATGCGACGGACGCGCTCGACGATCGGGCCGCCCGCTCGCGCGTCGTCACGATCGCGGGCGGAACGCTATGAGGGGCAACTGCCCGACGAGCCGGCGGCGATCGCGCGCGGATCCCTGATAGTGCCATCCGAGCAGGCGGCTCAGCACCGCGCGGGCGATCGGTGCCGTGAACCGATTGCGCCGCTCGTACCGTTCGACCACCTTCATCGCCTCCTCCTCGCCGAGGATACGGTGGGCCGCAACGAAACGGCGTGAGCCGATGGTGACCTCCGGACTGGATCCCGCCTGGATATTGCGAAGCCAGTCGGCGTTCGGGCCCCACCCGCTCATCACCACCGCCTCGGGGCCCTCGTCGCGATACTCCAGGATTTCCAAAACGGTCTGGTAGCGGCGGCCGCTCCGACGTCCCACGTGGGTCAGGAGCAGGAAGCGGGTTCCAAGCACCCGCCCGCACCTCCAGCGATACAGGTACGCCGGGATGCGGAGGAGACACCGCAGGATGCCTCGAGGGCGAACGGCGCCCACGCCTAGCTACCCGTGGCGCCGATCGTGCCGTCCGACACGGCCCTTGCGCCGCCTCCCGTGACCCCGCCCGTTCGAACCGGCACCACCCCGAGTATAGCGGTCCGGGGCAGGGTCACGGGCCGCGGAGGCAGTCCGGCGGCCTGTGGCCGGTCGCCGCGTCCGGGTCCCTCCGCCGGTCCCGGACCTCGTCCGCGACGCGCCGCGGGGGCGGGCGCGGGCAACCGAAGGATAGGGGGCGCAGGAGGGCTGCAGGATACAGGCGCCCGGCAGCCCCGCCGCGAACACGACAGGCGTGAACGCCACGCACCTGCTCGACGAGATCATGCGCGAGCCGCAGTACCGAGACCAGATCGTCCACACGCGGTTGTTCCCCGCGCGGCCCGCGCGGTACGGCACACTCACGCGCCCGCTCCCTCGCCTGCTCGAGGAGGCGCTCCGGCGGCGCGGGATCACGCGGCTGTTCGCGCACCAGGCCGAAGCCCTGGAGGCCGCGCGCGCCGGGGAGTCGGTGATCGTGACGACGGGGACCGCGAGCGGCAAGACGCTGTGCTACCTGCTGCCCGTGGCCGAGGCGCTGCTCGCCGATCCGGACGCCCGGGCGCTGCTCCTCTACCCTACGAAGGCCCTGGCCCAGGATCAGATCGACGCGGTGGACGAGCTCGGGCTCGGGATCCCGGCGGGCACCTACGATGGGGATACGCCGACGGAGCAGCGCCGCCGGTTGCGGCGGGAGGCGCGGATCCTCCTGACCAACCCCGACATGCTGCACGTCGGGATCCTCCCGCAGCACTTCCGCTGGACACCGTTCCTGCGGTCGCTGCGCTACATCGTGCTGGACGATATGCACGTGTACCGGGGGGTGTTTGGGAGCCACGTCGCCCTCGTGCTGCGGCGCCTCCGCCGGCTCTGCCGCCTGCGGGGCGCCGCGCCCCAATTCGTCTGCACCTCCGCCACGATCGCGAACCCGGAGGAGTTCGGCCGGCGTCTGACCGGGGTGCCGCTGCGCGTCGTCGGCGGGGACGGCGCGCCCCGCGGTGCCCGGCGGTTCGCCCTGTGGAATCCTCCGGTGGTCGAGCGGGCGCGGATGCGCCGGCGCAGCCCGTACGTCGAGGCAGGCCGGCTCGCCGCCGCGCTGGTGCGCCGCGGGATCCGGACGATCGTCTTCACGAAGGCCCGGAGGGTTACGGAACTCGTGTACCGGTACGCGGTGCAGGCGCTCGAGGACGCGCCGGACCTCGTCGCCCGGATCCGCCCGTACCGCGCGGGCTACCTGCCCGAGGAGCGCCGGGCGATCGAGCAGCGGCTGTTCCGGGGTGATCTCATTGGGGTCGTGAGCACGAGCGCGCTCGAGCTCGGGATCGACGTCGGCGGGCTGGATGCGGCCGTCCTCGTCGGCTATCCGGGTACGATGGCCAGCGTGTGGCAACGCGCCGGCCGCGCGGGGCGTGGCACCGAGGAGTCGCTCGCCGTCCTGATCGCGCTCGAGGACGCGCTGGACCAGTACCTGATGCGCCAGCCCGCGTACTTCTTCGGGCGCCCGGTCGAGCACGCAACCGTCGATCCGGACAACCCCTACATCCTCGCGGCGCACCTGCGGTGCGCGGCGAGCGAGGCCCCGCTGGAGCCGGGCGACGCAGCGTTGTTGGGCGCGCGGACGGGCGATGTCGCCCGAGCGCTCGAGGCGCTGGGGGCGCTCCGGTGGCGCCGCGGGCGGTGGCACCCTCCCGGCCGCGCCTACCCGGCCGGCGACGTCGACATCCGCGCCGCCTCAGGGGATCGGTACCGGATCGTGCACGGCCGGACGGGCCGGCTCATCGGTACCGTCGACGCCGCCCGGGCGTTCCAACAGCTCCACGACGGCGCGGTCTATCTCCACCAGGGCGAGGCCTACCGGGTCGTCCGCCTGGACATCCCGGCCCGGACCGCCGTGGTGGAGCCCGACGGCAGCGGCTACTACACCGAGGCCCGGGTGCTGACCGACGTCTCGGTGGCCCGCAGCCGCGAGGCGCGGCCGCTGGGCCCGGCCACGGCGGAGTTCGGCGAGGTACGGGTCGTCCAGCACGTCACCGAGTACCGGCGCAAGCAGATGTTCACCGATACGGTCCTCGGCGTCGAGCCGCTCGACATGCCGGCGCAGGAACTGGCGACCACGGCGCTGTGGCTGGTGCTTCCGGAGGGCCTCGCCGACGCGGTTGAGGCGGCAGGGCTCGATGTGGCCGGCGGCGCGCACGCGATGGAGCACGCCGCGATCGGGCTGCTCCCGCTGCTTTCGATGTGCGACCGCTGGGACATCGGCGGCGTGAGCTACCCGCATTACCCGGAGACGGGGCGCGCGACGGTCTTCATCTACGACGGCTACCCGGGGGGCGTGGGCGTTACCGAAAAGGGCTTCGAGGTGCTGGACGAGCTGCTCGCGCGGACGCGTGATGCGATCGTCTCCTGCCCGTGTGAGGCCGGATGTCCGTCGTGCATCCAGTCGCCCAAGTGCGGTAACCTCAACGAGCCCCTCGACAAGCACGCGGCCGTGGTCATCCTCGACCGGCTCCTCGGCTGCGCAGCGACGGGCCGAAGGGCGGCTCCCTCGTAGGGCCGCGCACACGCCCTTGGGCCGCGTGCGCGCCCCAGCGCCGTGGCGGTACCGTCCGCGCGGCGTCTCCTACGTTTGAACGATCTACCCCGCTCCTTCGATAGTCTGGTTCAAAGCCGGGTGCGCGTGGTTGATAAAGAAAGGGGGGATAATTCGCCCGAGGTTTCTCGCATCCATGCGCACAACCAGGGAGTTCCTCGCGTCCGTCAGCATGCCGGCCCGGGCGGCCGCGCTCATGGGCGCCGTCGGCGTGGCGCTGACGGCCGCCGTGCTCTACGCTCAGGGCGCGGCGGTTCAACCGCTCGATGTCACGTGGTTGTACTCGATCAACTTCCTGCTCGTCTACGGCATCCAGGTCGGGCCGGTGCTGTTCTTTGGCCTGTGCTCGCTCCGGTCGTACCGGCCGTATCCCTGGCACCCGCCGGTGGTCCGCTTCGTGTGCCTCGTGCCCGCGTACAACGAGGAGCGCGTCATCCAGAACTCCGTCGGCAGCCTGATGTGCCAGGACTACCCGGAGGACCTCTTCGACGTGTACGTCGTCTCCGACGGCAGCGGCGACCGCACCGAGGAGATCGCACGCCGGCTCGGGGCCCGGGTGTTGCGCACGGGCGTGAAGGGGTTCGGGAAGCACCGCGCGCTCGGCCACGCGATCGAGCGGCTGCTCCGGCCGGACGACGACCGGTACGTGTGCGTGATCGACGCGGACAACGTCGTGGCCCCCAACTTCCTGCAGGCGATGAACAACGCGATCTGCGCCACCGGCGCGCGCTGCCTCCAGAGCTTTCACGACTGCCTCAACGGCTCGGACAACTGGATCACGAAGGGCCTGTGGCTCACCACCGTGGCCTCGTCCCGCCTGTACAACCGGGGCCGGTCCCACATCACCGGGGTGTCGCTGATCTGCGGCACGGGGTGGTGCTGCGAGGGCCGCCTGCTACGCACGTACTGGCCGCTCATCCGCACGCAGACGGAGGACATCGAGCTCACCGGCCTGCTGCTGCTCCACGAGGGGATCGGCATCCCCTGGGTGGCCGAGACGCGCGTGTACGACGAGAAGCCCCTCAACCTGTGGGTGGCGATCCGCCAGCGGCACCGCTGGATGACCGGGCACATGCGCGTGGCCGCGCTCCTCGCGTGGCCATGCCTGCGCGAGGGAATCCGGCGGCGGGACGCGCGCCTCATCGAGCTGGCCCTCTACTACGTCCTGCCGTTCGTGATGAACGTCAGCAACGTGCAGCTCCTGCTCCTGCTGGGCCTCCACCTCGGTATCCTCGCGCTCCGAGGCCCGCTGGCGGTGCCGGCCCTGCGGGCGGCCGTCAACGAGCTCACGCTCCTGTACCTCTTCGGGTACCAGGTGCTGGGGCTCGGGCTGCATACCGGCCTGTGGGGACGCGGGGCGCTGTACACCGTCTACGCCGCGGTGTTCTCGCTCCTCGCGTGGACCCCCGCGCTGGTGTGGGCGTGCTTCACGGTCTTCCGGAAGGACTGGATCTTCCACACCCCCCACGTGGCCGGCGTCGCGCCCGGACAGCCGGCCGCCGCCGCGATGGCGGGGGGAAACGGCGGCCAGCCGCACCTGCCCTGGGGCTTCGAGCACACTGCGCCGGTGGTGGGGGTGGCGCCGCGCCCCGGCGCGACGGCGGTCTCGCGGCAGCAGCCGGCGCGCTGACCCCTGCCGGCCGGCGGCGGCGCGCGGCCGGCCCGGCCCCTGGACGGTTCATCCCTTGAGGGCCCCCGCGAGGATGCCGCGCACGACGTACCGCTGCAGGCCGAAGAACACGGCGAGCGGCAACGCCATCGAGACGAACGCGGCCGCCGTGAGGAGGTGCCAGCCGCCGCCCAGGGAGTTGACGAGGTTGCTGATGGTCACCGTCATCGGGGCGACCGCAGGCTGCCCGCCGAGATAGATCAGGGCGACGAGGAGGTCGTTCCAGACCCAGAGAAACTGGAAGATCGCGAGCGACGCAAGCGCCGGTCCCGACAGGGGGAGGACGAGCCGGAAGAACGTCGCGAGCGGCGACGCCCCGTCGATCGCCGCGGCGTCGATGAGGTCGCGGGGCAGGGCGGCGGCCGCGTTCCGCAGGAGGTAGGTGGCGAGCGGCAGCCCGTACCCGGTGTGGGCCATCCAGACCCCGGCAAACGTGCCGGTGAGGCCGAGCGCCGCGAGCAGCCGGAGGACCGGGATAAACGTCGTCTGCAGCGGGACGACGAGCAGCGCGACCGTGGCCGCGAACACCGTGTGCCGCCCCGGGAACTCCATCCAGGCGAACGCGTACCCCGCGTAGCCAGCGATCAGCAGGGGGATCGCGACCGACGGCAGCGCGATCGCCACGCTGTTCCAGAAGCTCTGCCCCATATTGTCCGCGGCCAGCACCTCCCGGTAGTTGGCGAGCGTGAAGGCGGGGTGCGCCAGGACCGTCCACCACCCGGAGGCGCTGACGTCACGGGCCGGCCGCAGCGAGCTGGTGAGCAGCCCGACCACGGGCAGGAGCCAGACCGTGCACAGCGCCCACAGCAGCGCGTGCACCGGCGCCGCGCGGAGCGCCCGGGCAAGCCGCCGGCGGCCGGCGATCCCCCGCGGGCGCGCCGGCGGCGTCATCGCAGGGCCTCCTCCGCGCGCAGCCGCCGCACGGTCGCGGCCATCACCGGGCCGGCCGCGAGCAGCAGCAGGACCGCGAGCGCGCCGGCGCGCCCGAAGTGCTGGAACGTGAACATTTCCTTGTACATGCGGTTGGCGACCACGTCGGTGCCGAAGTTGCCGTTGGTCGTGACGTAGACGACGTCGAACACCTTGAGCGATGTAATCGCCATCGTCGTGGCGACGACCGCGATCGTCGGGGCGATCGTGGGCAGGACGACCTGCCCGAGGAGGCGTGCCTCCCCGGCGCCGTCCACCCGCGCGGCGTCCGTGAGCTCGGCCGGGACGCTTCGGAGGGCGGCGAACAGGACCGCCGCGCAGAACCCCGTCCAGATCCACACGCCGACCGCGATCAGGAGCAGCGTATTGAGAGGCGGAGCGATCAGCCACGCGCGGGGCAGGAAGCCCGGGATGGCCGCCCGGGCGGCCGCGTTGAGGAGGCCGATCTGCGGGGCGCCGGCCGGCCGGAACTCGTACACGAACTTCCACGTGACCCCGGCCGCCGTGAACGAGAGGGCCATCGGGAGGAAGACCACGGCCAGGCAGGCGGCGCCGTACCGGACGCGGTCGGCGAGGATGGCGATGAGCAGCCCGAGGCCCACGGTGGCCGCCGTGAAGATCGCCAGCCAGAGGACGTTGTTCCAGAGGGCGCCCAGCAGCTCGGGGCTGCGGAACGCGAAGACGTAGTTGGCCAGCCCGACCCAGCGGTGGCCCGCCGCGTCCCTGAAGCTCAGCGCGATCGTGCTGAGCGCGGGGTAGACCAGGAACACCGCGATGAACGCGAGCGCCGGTGCCGCCCACAGCCACGGCCGGATCGCCCGCTGCCGCGACGACGGGGCGCGGGCCAGCATGGCCTCGGCGGCGGCGATGTAGGCCGCCGCGGCGGCCGGCGCGCCGACGACCACGAGCAGGGCAGGGACGATCCGCTCCATCCCAATCACGCGTCCCGCGCAGCGGCGACGCGCCTCCCACGCGGCGGCGCGCGTGGCCGCGTGCGGCCGCGCCTACCTGTAGGTATCCCGGGCGGTCTGCTCGAGGCCGGCCAGGAGATCCCCCACCCGCCCCGGGTTCCGGACGTACTCGAGCGCGGCTTTGTAGAACGCGCTCTGCATCGCCTGGGGCATCATGTCGCTCGCGTCGAACCGGGCGACCGGCGCGGCGACCAGGATCCCGGCCGCACGGCGGCTGAGGGGGTCGGGGTAGTCAGCGAGGCGGACCTTCCGGTTCGGTGACAGCGCTCCGCCGCGCCGCACCCAGATCGCCTGCGCCTCCGCGGTCACCAGGTACCGCATCAACGCCCGCGACGCGGGCGTATCCCGGAACATCCCGACGAGGTCCCCGGCGACCTCGACGGCCCCCGCGAAGTGCGGGTCGATCGCGGGGACGGGGAAGAAGTCCAGGTCCGCGCCTGGCCGGGCCGCGGGGTACTGCTTGCGGAGGAAGTCCTCGATGAACGTCGCCTGGAGGTGCAAGTAGCATCGGGGAGGGACGGCCAGCATCGGAAACGGCGCCTCGGCGAAGTTGGTCGCGAGCACCGCCTGCGTGCCGCCGTAGACGTACGCGGGGTTCGTGGCGATCGTCCCGAATCGCTCCCACGCGGTCCGGATCGCCGGATCGGTCCACGGGATCTTGTGCAGGTACCAGCGCTCGTAGACGGCCGGGCCTGCCGCGCGGAGCAGGAGGACCTCGATCCAGTCCGTGGCCGGCCAGCCGCTGGCCGCGCCGCTCTCCAGCCCGATGCACCAGGGCCTCGTGCCGCCGGCGGCGATCCTGCGGGTGAGCGCGAGGAGCGCGTCCCAGGTCGCGGGCACGCGATAGCCGGCCGCTCTCAGGGCCGCGGGATCGTACCACACGAGCCCCTTCAGCGCAGTCTTGATGAAGACGCTGTACAGGGTCCCGCCCACCGAGCCCAGGTCGATCCACGTACGAGCGTACTCCTGCGCCATGCTCTTCGCGTCGACGACGCCGGCCAGCGGTACGAGCGCCCGCGCGCGCGCCAGCTCCGCGATCTGTCCCGGGCCCGGCAGAGCGGCGATGTCGGGCGGATGACCGCCCTGGATCCGGCTCGTGAGCACCGCGCCCAGGTCGCGGGTGCCCTCGTACTGGACGGTGATGCCGGTGCGCTGCTCGAACGGCTTCACCATCGCCCGGAAACTGTCGAGCTCCGACCCTCCCCACACGGCGAGCACGCTCACCGTCCCGCCGGCCGCGCGCGGCCCGGCGGGCGCGCCAGCCGCGAGCAGCAGTATCGACGCGGTGACGGCCGCCAGCGCTGTACGTCCGGTGCTCATCGCGTCCCGTCCCTCCGAAGGCGCATCGCGGCCGAGGTGGGCCGCCGGCTCCTCGTGCCGCCCCCGCCGGCCCAGGCAATTCCGCGTCCGCCGGGGAGAGGATCCCGTTCCGTATATCCCCCGTATCCCCGCGAGGCCCGGACCCGTCCGGGCCCGACCGCTGCGTTGCGACTCCCGGCGTCCTATCCCGAGCGCGCCGCTGGCGCCGCGGCGGGGCTGCGCAACGGCTCCACGGCAAAGTAGAGGCGCTCGCCGAGGCGCCAGAACTCGTCGGTCCCGGCGCCCTCCGCGCCTCCGGCGGCGCGCGCCCCGCGGAGCGCCTGGGCCGCGGCGTGGTAGGCGTTCTGCGCCTGCCACAGGTTCAGCGTCACGCCGAGGGTCTCCGCGAGGTCGAGGAGCCGGTGGGCCTGCGCAAGCGACGGGCCGAGCGGGTCGGTCCGCAACCGCTCCGCGTGCGTCTGCAGCGCCTGTCGGAGGAGCGGCTCGACGTCGGCCCACCGGGACGCCAGGTCGAAGGAGACCAGCTCGCCGGCGACCTCGAACGCGCGGTCCGCGAGCGGCTCCCCGGCCGCCGCCCGCCGGATCTCCTGCGCCATCGTGCGCGTCAGCGTGTACTCCGCGGCCATGAGGAACGCAGGCGGGACGGGTACGTCGGAGTCGCGCATGAAGGCGAGCAGGGGCCGGGACTCCTCGTACAGGGCATTGTAGACTCCTTCGAACCGGCCCAGGCGCTCCTCGATGAGGAGACCGAGGATCTTCCGCCGCTCCTCGACGAAGAGGTCTGGCAGCGCGTACAGCGAGCCTTCGAATCGGTCATCGATCATCCGCACGGCCGCGCTCGTGCCCTGGCTCAGGAAGGCGTCGGCGAGATCCGTCTTCATCTGCTCGGCCCATGCGAGCGACGCGTCCATGCGAACCCCGCACAGGAAGTCGTGCCCTCCCAGGTGCAGCACCGCGTAGGCCGCGTCCGCGGTCTCGCCGGTGATGCGGGAGGCCACCGTGGCGAGCCCCGCGGCCAGCGTGTGGCCGCCGCTCGACTCCCGCCGGACGTCGGCGCGCCGGACCGTGTAGCTGAACACCCGCTCCTGCTCGCCGTACGCCTCGAACAACGAGCTGATCGCGTAGTGGGCCATCACGCGCGGGAGCGTGACGACGGACCGGCGCACCGCCCGGCGATAGACGCCCGCCCCGTCGCCCCACTGGCGCAGGTTGCTCTTGGCCGCCGCGAGCCGGTGGATGAACTCCTCCTCGAGGGCCTCGCCGAAGTGCTCCGCAAGCTGGAGCGCGCGCGCGGCGTACTTGATGACCTGGACCGCCTCGATGCCGGACAGCTCATCGAAGAACCACCCGCAGGACGTATACATGAGCATGGCGTGCCGCTGCATCTCGAGAAGACGCAGCGCCTCCACCCGCCCCTCGGCGTCGAGGCTCGCCCTCCCGTGGGCGGCAAAGAACGCGTCGATCGCCTCCGGCGTGCGGTCGAGGATGATGTCGATGTACGCCTCGCGCGCCGCCCACGGGTCCCGGAGGACCCTCCCGCCCTCACGCTCGAAGACCCGGGCGAGCTGGTCGCGCAGCCAGTCGAGCGCCGCGCGGAGCGGGCCACGCCACTCCTGGTTCCAGCCCGGGTGGCCGGCCCGGCACCCGCAGTTGGCCCGCCAGCGCTCCACCCCGTGGACGCAGGACCAGCTCGTCGGCTCGGCGATCTCCACCTCCTGCTCCGGCGGATGGTGGGCCAGGTACTCGCCGTAGTTTGTCAGGCGGGCCAGCCCGCGCGCCTCGATGAGGCGCAGCGCGTACGTGAGCGCCATCTCGCCGAACGGGTGGTGATGGCCGTACGACTCCCCGTCGGTGGCGATGTGCACGAGCTGGGGCTCGGGCCGGTCGGCCGCAAAGCCCCCCTGCAGGCGCTCCGCGAACGCCTCGCCGCTGTTGAGGAGGCCCTCGAAGGCCACGGCGCGCGCGATCGGGCCGTCGTAGAAGAACAGCGTGATGGTAGCGCCACCCGGCAGCCGGCACAGGTACGGCCGGCGCGGGTCCACGCGGCCGCCCGTCACGTC
This sequence comes from Bacillota bacterium, assembly GCA_021324295.1. GTDB lineage: Bacteria > Sysuimicrobiota > Sysuimicrobiia > Sysuimicrobiales > Segetimicrobiaceae > JAJPJJ01. The sequence continues at coordinate 94,468 of JAJPJJ010000099.1, read as the reverse complement.
GGTCCACTCGCCGCCGCCGAGGGGCCGGATGCGTCGCGCCTGATGTGGTGCCAGGATCGTGAACGCGATCCCCCGCCCGGCCAGCACGCTGAGCGTCTCCGTGTCCACCGCGGTCTCCGGCAGCCACATCCCTTCGGGTGCGCGGCCGAACCGGTGCCGGAAGTCCGCGATGCCCCACGCCACCTGGGTCTCTTTGTCCCGGCGCGTCGCCAGTGGGAGGATCATGTGATTGTACACCTGCGCGATCGCGTTGCCGTGGCCGCCGCGGGACGCCCGGCTCTCCCGGTCGGCGCTGAGGATCCGCGCGTACACCTCCGGGGCGGCTTGCTCCATCCACGCCAGGAGCGTGGGGCCGACGTTGAAGCTGATCTGGCTGTAGTTGTTGGTGATCTCCACGATCCGCCGGTCCGCGTCGAGCACCCGCGATGCCCCGTTCGGAGCGTAGCACTCGGTGGTAACCCGCGCGTTCCAGTCGTGGTACGGACGCGCCGAGTCCTGGACCTCGACTTCCTCGAGCCAGGGGTTCTCGCGGGGCGGCTGGTAGAAGTGGCCGTGGACGCAGATCCAGCGCACGGGTGTCGTCACAGAGCCTCCCTGGGCGCGTGTGGCGCCTCGTTCCTCGTCTCCCGGGTGCGCGGCGCGGGGCCGGTCGGCGCGGTCAGCGGAGCGCCGAGACGGCGCCGCGGACGCGGGTGGTCCCGCGGGGCAGCACGGCGATGCCGGAGGCGTCGAGGATCCCGGCGGCCAGGTCCCGTTCCCGGTCCCAGCCGATCGCCGTCTCGGCCTCGATCACGTTGAACCGGTCGATGATCGCCCGCCGGATCCGGGCACCCCGGCCCACGATGGTGTTGTCCAGGATGATGCTGTCCTCGACGACCGCGTCGGGCTCGATCACGACGCCCTGGCCGAGGATCGAGTGGCGCACCGTGCCGCCCCGGATGAGCGTCCCTTCCCCGATCGCCGCATCCTCGACGCGGCCGTCGATGACGCGCGCGGACGGGCCGTCGAACGGCGCGGCCAAGATGGGCCAGCGCGGGTTGTCGAGATCGAGCGCCGGCGTGGGGCCGAGCAGGTCCATGTTGGCCTGCCAGTACGCCTCGATCGTGCCGACATCGCGCCAGTATCCGCGCTCCTCGGTGGGCCGGAGCCCGGGGATCTCGTTGGACAGGAAGTCGTACGCGTACACCCGCGCGTAGGGATACAACTCCGGGATGATCGTCCGGCCGAAGTCGTGGTCGGTGCTCCGGCGGGCGTCTTCGGTCAGGATTTCCTCGAGCAGATCGCTTCGAAAGATGTAGTTGCCCATCGACGAGAGCGCCCGGGTGGGGTCGTGGGGCATCGGCCGGGGCTGCCGCGGTTTCTCCTCCCAGCCGATGATCCGGCCGTCCGCGTCGGTCTCGAGGATGCCGAACCCCGATGCCAGCTCGAGGGGCACCGGCAGGCTGGCGACCGTCACATCCGCCCGCCGGTCCAGGTGCGCGTCGACCATCTGCTGGAGGTCCATGCGGTAGATGTGGTCGGCCCCGAAGATCATCACGAGGTCGGGGTTGAGATCGCGGATCAAGTTCAGGTTTTGGAACACGGCGTCGGCCGTCCCCCGGTACCACGTTTCCCCCCACCGCATCTGCGGCGGGACGGTGATGATGAAGTGCTCGTCCACGAGCCCCCCGAGCCGCCATCCCCGCCGGATGTGGTCGATCAGCGACTGGGACTTGTACTGCACGAGGATGTACAGCGAGTAGATCCGCGAGTTGATGAAGTTGCTCAGGACGAAGTCGACGATCCGGTACTTGCTCCCGAACGGCACGGCGGGCTTGCTGCGCTCCTTCGTCAGCGGGTAGAGACGCTCGCCCTTGCCGCCGGCCAGCACGATCCCGAGGATGCGGGGGCGGTTCACGCCGGCCCCTTGGATTCAAAGGCCCGGGCCCCCCTCGGCCGGGGGCGATGCTTCACTTCCACCGCCGTTGGCCGACGTCGCGCTCCGCGGGGCGTCCGGGCCCGGGCCCCCCTCGGCCGGGGCACCGCGCTTCGCTTCCCGCTGTCATCGTCCGACGTCGCGCGATCGCCCGCTGCCGCTTCCCCACGTCGCGGTAGCGGCGGGCTAGAGCCCGGGGAGCCGGGCGGATGCGTCGAGGTGGTCGGCGATATCGGGGAAGCAGAAGTCCTGCGCCTCCTTGCCGGCCAGGAACTCCTCCTCCTCCCACGACAGCGAGCCGCCGCCCCGCACGCGCCGCGCGAGCTCCAGCAGGCGCGTGAAGTCGGCGTAGTGTTCGGCGAACCGCGTCTCGGCGTAGTTGCGGGCCGCCCACGTGGTGATGAGGAACTGCCAGTCGGAGGCCGTGAGCAGCAGCAACTCCCGACCGAGCTGCGCCACGAGCCGGCGCAGCAGCGGCACGTGCTGCCAGGGGGCCGTGCTCAGGAATGCCCACAGGTCCTCCTCGGCCTGGTACACCATCTCCCAGGTCCACTCGGTGTCCTTGTTCAGCCAGACCCGGTGGTCTCCTCCCTCGCCCCACGATCCCTCCAGCAGCGTGATCGTCCCCTCAGCTGGGAAGCGCCGCGCGCAGTCGCCGGCCGTGATCGAGCCCACGCCCCGCTCCGCGAGGCGGCGGAAGACCTGCTCGAGCCACCGGGGGCCTTCCCCCCACCAGTGGCCGAACAGCTCGGTGTCGAACGGGCTGCAGAGGACGCCTCGCCGGCCCTCCTCCCGGCTGTACCGCGCGAGCACGTCCCGCACCACCCCGGTGAAGTGGTCCGCGTGCGCTTCCGTGCGCTCCCTCGCGCGCTCGGGCACGTAGACCTGCTTCTGTCCCAGGTCGATCCTGGGATCGGTGACGCGCCAGAGTCGGAGCCCCCCCGGCCAGTGCTTCTTGTGGAACTCCAGGTACCACTCGTCGCCGGGATAGCCGGCGTCCCGGCTCCAGACCTGTAGCGTGGTCTCGGGATCCCGCACGAACGCCGTCGCCTCCCCGGTCCCGCCCCGCGACGCGACGCGGTGCGGGGCATACGGGCTGCGGTCTCTCCGCCGGTAGATCGCCGTCTCCGGCTCGGCCACCGTGCGCAGCCGCGGGAAGTAGTCCCGGTAGGCCGAAAGGGCGCGCCCCCCGCGGACCAGGTGCACGTCGGTGAAGAAGTACTCGACCTCGTGCGCCGCCAGCAGCTCCTCGACGCCCCGGCGCCGGTACCGGACCTTGCCGCTCCGCGGCCCCACCGGCGGCGTCCACTCGTACCGCGGCCGGTACCCGCATTCCGGCAGCCACAGGCCGCGCGGCGCGCGGCCGAAGTGCCGTACGTGCGTGGCCACCGCCGTCCGGATCTGCAGGTCGAGGCTCTCGTCCCTGCTCAGCAGGGGGAAGTACCCGTGCGTCGCCCCGGTGGAGATCAGCTCGATCGCCTCGCGGTCCGCGAGATCCCGGAACGCGCCGAGGAGGTTCCCCTCGAGGGCGTCGAATTGCCGCCGCGCGTCCTCGTAGAATCCCCGCCAGAACGTGCAGAGGGCGGCGAGCCGGTCCTCGTGCGCATCCGTGAAGTAGCGCCGGGCCTCCTCGCAGCTCTCGAGCCGCTGGGCGAGCATGGCCCCGACCTCCTCGCGGAAGAGGGGGCTCGCCATCTGCTCGCACAGCACCGGCGAGAGGTCGACCGTCACCGTGGGCCCGATGTCTTCCTCCGCGAGCCGCGTGAGGACCCGCAGGAGGGGAAGGTAGCACTCGATGGTCACCTCCGACAGCCAGTCGCTGCCGTGGGGCCATCGTCCGTGGTTCAGGACAAACGGAAGGTGCGTGTGGAGGACCAGGATCAGGTGGCCGACGGGCTCCGCCATGGTGTGCCTGCGCCGCGGGTGGTGCGGCTCCCAACCTTTCATATTGTAGCAGAGATCCGCATGTCAATGCGGATGCCGCGGCGGGCCAGCGCCTCGAGCGCTCGCCGCCGCAGCTCCGCCTCCGCGGCCGCCTGGTGTCCCGGCCGAACCCGTACCGAGATCTGCATCACCGCGCCGGCGTCCGTGAGGTCGACGACCCCGTCGAGGACCGGCTCGCCCTGGGTCTCCTGCACGTGCGCGGCGGCCCACTCGCGCGCCACCTGCTCGATCGCATCGAGCGCCTCCGTCAGGTCGGCGCGGTACGGGACGGTGATCCGCACGATCGCACGGCCGTAGTCCCGGCTGAGGTTCCCGATGCGGGTGATCGCGCCGTTGGGGATCGTGAGCAGCTCGCCGCTCAGCTTGCGGATCTGGGTTGTCCGGAGCGTGATGCGCTCGACCGTGCCGGTGTCCCCGTCGATCCGCACGGTGTCGCCGATCTGCATGACGCCCTCGGAGAGGAGAAAGAAACCGGCGAGGATGTCCCGGATCAGGTACTGGGCGCCGAAGCCCACCGCGAGGCCGACGACCCCCGCGCTCGCGAGGACGGCCGTCACGTTCACGTTGACCGCCTGCAGCATGAGGACGAGGGCGGCAAAGGCGATCACGTAGCGGACGACGCTCTCCAGGAGCGGCGTGAGCGTCCGGCCGCCCAGGCTCCCGGTCCGGCGGACGAGGGCGAGGCTGAGCCGCAGCGCCACCCACGCGGCGCCCAGGATCAGGAGCAGCAGGGCCGCCCGCTCGATCGCCCCGGCGAGCTGCCGCGGCGCAAGGATGTCGCGCGCGACCTGACGGAAGGCTTCGGGGAACGGCATCGTCACCGCCTTCCCGGCCCGGGCCATCCGGCGACCGCCTGCGCCTCGACGTGGCCCGGCGCTGCCAATACATCCGTATCCCGCGCCCGGGATTCCTTCTGTGGCTACGCGCCGGAGGCGTGGCGGGTGGCGGTCAGCGCGCCCCGCCGGGCGCGGTACGCCGGCACCGTGATGATCGGCGGCCGCTCCCGCTCGCGGATCTCCCGCACGTCGAGCGCGAGGCCGCCGTCCAGGGGGATCAGCGCCATCGCCGTATTCATCTGCGCCGCAAGCGACGCCCCGGGCCGCTCGCCCACGCGCGCCATCACCGCCTGGATGATCGCGAACGCCGCGAGCGACAGCGAGGAGAGCTCCCGGTTGCGGTGCACCCGGGACCCCAGGTCGACCTGGCCGATCCGATCCAACCCGTACCGGCTCCAGATGTCGACCAGCAGACCGATCTCCACACCGTAGCCCGTGAAGAAGGGGAGCCGCTCGAGGATCTCCCGCCGCCCTGCGTACTCCCCCGCGAGCGGCTGGATCACGCCAGACAGCTCGGGGAAGAACAGGTTGATGAGCGGCCGCGCGCACAGCTCGGTGAGGCGGCCACCTCCCGTCTCGTATCGCCGCGCGCCGACCCGCAGCGGCCTCCGATAGTACCCCTTCACGTAGGCGATGCGTGGGTCGCGCAGCAGCGGGCCGAGCAGTCCGTAGACGAACCGCGGGTGGATGTTGCGGATATCGGTGTCCACCCAGACGATCAGGTCTCCCCGGAGGAGGTGCAGGCTCTTCCACAACGCCTCGCCCTTGCCCGGGTAGGAACCCTCCTCGGGGAGCACCTCCGCGTGCTGGTAGGCCGGCACGCCGAGTTCCCGCGCGACCTCGACCGTGTGGTCCGAAGAGCCGCTGTCGACCACGACGATCTCGTCGAGGAGCGGGGCCTCCTCCATCAACGTACGGCGGAGCACGGCGATCTCGGGACCGATCGTGCGCTCCTCATCGAGCGTGGGCAGGCCCAGGCTGATCGTGAGGCCCTGCGCGCGCTTCAGCGCGACGAGCGCACGCACGTCGCCGTAGTCGCCGGCCTGAAACGTATTCGCGCGAAGCCACCGGTCGACGGCCGCGGGCGTCCGCGGCGCTCCCGCCGGGGAGCGTGGGGGGAGAGGATCCGTCATCGCCGCGGCGCCCGGAGGCCCGGGGCCGGCGCGGCCCGGCGGGTCAGCAGCGGGACGATCTTGTGGCGCATGATGCCCTCCCACGTGTACGTCCCGAGGACCCTCCGCCGGAGCCGGTACCGCGGGTCGTCCATGAGGCCGTGGACGATCCGCCGGCCGCAGGCGGCCGGCGAGTCGTCCGCCGCGAAGGTCTCGATCGCGTCCCCGCCGATCTCCCGGAGGGGATCGATCCCGGTCGTGAACACGGGCAAGCGCGCGAGGCCCGCCTCCAGCAGCGGCAGGCCGAACCCTTCCTCGCGGCTCGGGAGCAGGAGGCCGTCGGCGAGCAGGTACAGGTCTGTCATCACCCGGTCGGACAGCGCGATCCCGTCTCCCCGCGGCCCGGCCAGCTCCGCGCAGAACACGACCTGCTCCTCCAGCCCCAGGTCGCGGCGCAGCGCCCGCAGCTCCTCCAGGTACTCCTGGTTCCTCGGGTTGTGCGCGCCCAGGGGGCCGGTGACGAGCAGCCGGACACCCATCTCGCGCCTGACCAGCTCGGCGACGACCCGGAGGGCGTACTCGATCCGCTTCCGCCGCGTGATCCGGACGGGGAGCAGCAGCACGATCTGCTGGTCCCACAGCCGCAGCGCATCGGCGAGCCGCCGGGCGGCCGGCGTCAGGCGCAGGAACGCCGCGGGGTCCACGCCGTTCGGGATCACCTCGATCTGCGAGGGTGGAATCCCCAGGGCGGCGCTGAGCTGGCGCTGGCGCTCCCGCGAGACAGCGACGTACACCGCGCCCGGGACCGGCGTGGTCAGCAGGCTCCACGGCGGGCCGGGATGCAGGTGGGGCCGGTACTGGGGGTTGGTCCAGGCGAGGTCGTGACACCAGGCCACGATCCGGAAGGACAGCCGCCGCGCCGCCTCGTGCAGGGCCGCGGTGAGCGCGAGGTGCTTGTGCAGGGTGAGCGCGTTGTGCACGATGCAGACATCGACGCGCCGCAGCGCGCGCGCAAGCGCCTCTTCCACCCGGGCCACCAGGGCGGCGTACGCCGGCGTGACCCGTCCCTGCTCCAGCTCCGCGCCGACCGCGAGCACCCGGGGGTGGCGGGAGTCGAGGAGGGGGAGACGGTGCACGCGCACGCAGCCGCCGGCGGGGCCGCCGCGCCCGACGAGAACGTGCACCTCGAACCCGCGCGCGGCGAGCAGCCGCGCATGCCGGCCGACGACGCTCTCGACGCCCCCGATCACCGGCGGGCCGGTGTAATGGACGAGGGCCACCCTCGGCAGGGAGCGTTGCGAGCGCGGCATCAGGAAGACCGCCTGAGGCGTCTCATCCCCCGGCCGGTGGCGCCGGCCGGGGGGGCTGCACGGGCCCGCGATCCCGCGCGCGGGCGGCCTTCTTGCGCCGCTCCGCATGCCACCGGGTCAGGGAGCGGACCAACCGAGCGACCGCCTCCGCGTCGCCCGGGGGCAGCGTCTCGACGCGCCAGTTGATCTCCCGGACCGCCTCCCCGTCGGTCATCTGTGGAAGAGGCGGCGCCTGGCCGACGGGCGGGCGCAGGGGTGGCTCCATGCGCCCCCGGCGGAGCCTCTCCATCATCTCCAGGACCTGCATCTTGGCCGCGTGCGGCAGGAGGAACGCGGTCGTCTTAATGAAGTGGCGCTGCTCGCGCAGCGCGCGGATATCGATGGCGCGCGCGCCGGCCCTCGATCCGCTGTGGCGGGACTCGGACGGGAGCATCGACACCCCCGATGGTGTATCCGTGTGGCGCCGACAGGCGCTCCTTTCGGGCTCGCGGCCGCCTCTCCCTGCGGGGCGCCGCGCGGCCGGCGGGCGAGGGGGAGGGTCCCCTCGCCGCCGAATAGTGCAGTATGCCCCGCCTCGATGACCCCTCGACGTACCGGGACTGTGATCCGTCGCGGATGCTGCAGACCGCGCTCGATCTGCCGCGGCAGATTCGGGATGCCTGGCAGATCGGCCGCACGGCGGCGCTGGGCCGGCTGCCAGGCCCGCCGGCGCACGTCGTCGCCGTGGGCATGGGCGGGTCGGCGATCGGCGGCGACTTGCTCGCGGCGGCGCTGGGCGAGCGGCTCGCGCTCCCGCTCGTGGTCGTGCGGGACTCCCGCCTCCCCGCGTACGTCGGGCAGCGCTCGCTCGTCGTCGCCACCAGCTACTCCGGCGAGACCGAGGAGACGCTGGCGGCCGCGGCGGAAGCCTGCCGCGCCGGCGCCGCGCTCCTGGCGATCACCTCGGGCGGACGGCTCGCCGCGCTCGCCACCGGGACAGGGGGCGCCGTGGTGCGGGTGCCGGGCGGCCTTGCGCCCCGCGCCGCGCTCGGCTACTTGATGATCCCCGCCCTCGCCGCGCTCGAGCGGTGGGAGCTCTGCGGTCCTTGCGGCCCCGATGTCGAGGAGGCGGCGGCGGTGCTCGAGGAGGTCGCCTCCGAGGCCGGGCCGGACATCCCGGCCCCGGACAACCCGGCCAAGCGCCTCGCCGAGCAGCTCCTCGGCCGGATCCCCGCGATCTACGCCGGCTCCCAGGATCTCGAGGCCGCGGCGCGGCGGTGGAAGTGCCAGCTCAACGAGAACAGCAAGATGCTGGCCACCTGGGCTGCGTTCCCTGAGCTCGCCCACAACGAAACCGTCGGCTGGGGCGCCCCGCCGGAGGTCTCCGGGCTCGTGTCGGTGATCGTGCTGCTGGGCGGCGGGGAGCACCCCGAGGCGCTCCGTCGGGTCCGGCTCGCCTGCGAGCTGGCGTTCCGGCCCGCCGCTGGCGTCCAGGAGGTGCGTGGCCGGGGGAAGGGCCGCCTCGCCCGGATCCTGTCGCTCGTGCTCGTGGGCGACCTGGTGAGCATCTACCTGGCGTGCCTGCGCGGCATCGACCCCACCCCCACCGAGGCGATCACGGTCCTCAAGCGCCGGATGCGGGGGGAGGCGTGACCGGCGCCCCCGGGGGGATCGGCGGCCGCCCGCATCGTATGTAGTATGCTTGGGAAGGGACGGTGGAAACTCATAGCGCGCGCCCCGGGGCCCGGGCCCTGAGCCCGGGGCGCCGGAGACTGGTCCGCCGTCCGGGGAGGATACGATGGCCAAGGTGATGCTCGAGCAGGTGACCAAACAGTTTGGCAACGTCGTCGCCGTGAACAACGTCACGCTGGACATCCCCGACAAGCAGTTCACGGTGCTGGTCGGTCCGTCGGGGTGCGGAAAGACGACGGCGCTGCGGCTGATCGCCGGGCTGGAGGAGGCGACGTCGGGCAACATCTACATCGGCGATCGCATCGTCAACGACGTCGCGCCCAAGGACCGTGACATCGCGATGGTCTTCCAGAACTATGCGCTCTATCCGCACATGAGCGTCTACGATAACATGGCGTTCGGCCTCCGCCTCCGCAAGTACCCGCGGGCGGAGATCGACCGGCGGGTCAAGGAGGCCGCGGAGATGCTCGGCATCCAGGAGCTGCTCGGCCGGAAGCCCAAGCAGCTCTCGGGCGGGCAGCGGCAGCGGGTGGCCCTCGGGCGGGCGATCGTCCGGGAGCCGCAGGTGTTCCTCATGGACGAGCCCCTCAGCAACCTCGACGCCAAGCTCCGGGTGCAGACGCGGGCGGAGATCAAGAAGCTGCACGCGCGGCTGCAGACGACGACGATCTACGTGACCCACGATCAGGTCGAGGCGATGACGATGGGCGACCGGATTGTCGTCATGAAGGACGGCGTCGTCCAGCAGGTGGACAGCCCGCTCAACCTCTACGAGAAACCGGCCAACCTCTTCGTGGCCGGGTTCATCGGGTCGCCGGCGATGAACTTCCTCGAGGCGAAGCTCGCCAAGCAGGACGGCCGGATGTTTGTTGACGGCGGCGTGTTCCGGGCCGAAGTGCCGCGCGAGTACATCCCGAAGCTCGCGGAGTGGGAGGGACGGTCGGTCATCTTCGGCATCCGGCCGGAGGACATCCACGACCGCGCGCTCGTCCAGTCCACGGACGGCGCGGCCGTCGTGCGGGCGACCGTGGACGTGCACGAGCCGCTGGGGTCCGATGTGATCCTGTACCTGACCGCGGGCGAGCACAGCATCGTCGCCCGGGTGGACGCCCGCAGCCAGGCGCGGATGGGCCAGACGGCCGAGGTTGTGCTCGACATGAAGAAGATGCACGTGTTCAACCCGGATACCCACGCAGCGATCCTGTAGCGGTCGCCCCGCGGCCCCGCGGGAGCGTCTCGTTCCGCGATCCGGCGGCCGGGCGGTGGCCCGGCCGCCGGCGTTACGGCGCCTGGGGCGGCGGAGAGGCCCTTCCTCCGTGGTCCAGGAACGGGTGGAGCAGCCGGGTGAACTCCATCGGGAACACGAACTTCGTCGACGGGCTGGCCCCCAGCGCCTTGAGCGCCTCCAGGTACTGGAGGCTCATGGTATTCGTATCGACGGTCTTCGCGACGGCGAAGATCTTGTCGAGGGCGAGCGCAAACCCCTCGGCCCTCAGGATGGCGGCCTGGCGGTCGCCTTCCGCCTTGAGGATCGCGGCCTGCTTCTCCCCCTCGGCGATCGTGATCGCGGCCTGCTTCTTGCCGTCCGCCTCGGTCACGAGGGCCCGCCGGCTGCGCTCCGCGGACATTTGCCGGGTCATCGCCTCCTGGACATCCTTGGGCGGGGTGATCTCCCGGATCTCGACGGTCGTCACCTTGACGCCCCACCGCTCCGTCACCTCGTCGAGCTTGGTACGCAGGATCTGGTTGATCTGGTCCCGCTTGGCGAGCACATCGTCGAGGATGATGTCGCCGATCACCGCGCGCAGGCCGGTCGTGGCGATCCCCTGGGCCGCGCCGGCAAAGTTCCCGACCTGGATGACGCTGAGCGACGGATCGACGACCTTCCAATAGATCAGGAAGTCGATCGAGATCGGCGCGTTGTCCTTCGTGATGCACGTCTGGGCAGGAATCTCCAGGAACACCTCGCGCAGGTCTACCCAGACCGCCCGATCGATCATCGGGATCAGAAACACGACCCCGGGGCCCTTGGGGCCGATGCTGCGGCCGAGGCGAAACACGACGAGACGCTGGTACTCCCGGACGACTTTGATACCGTTCCACAGCAGGAGAGCGACGATGATCAGGATGCCGATCCCTACCGCTGCCATGGTGCGTTCCCCCTTTCTCGCCGGACCGTTCGCCGCGCCCCACAGACCCCCTGCTCCCCCGCCGGCCCGGCCGGGGGGACCCCGCCGGGCCGCGGACGAACCACTGCCGCGGGGATGGAGCGACCCGAGGGGGACCGGGATGCGTGACGGGCTGGCGCCGGGTGCTGTCGGTGAGGTGCAGATCACGGTCACCGAGGCGATGGTGGCCCGCTTCGACGAGCTGGGGATGGCGCATCCGGTGTACGCGACATGGATGATGGTCAAGCACCTGGAGGAAGCCAGCCGCAAGGTGATCCTCCCGTTCCTGGACGAGGATGAGGACGCCGTGGGCCACGCGATCGACGTCGTGCACCTGGCGCCCACGCCCGTCGGCCAGCGGGTCGTGGCGCGGGCGGTCGTGGAACGGGTCGAGGGCCGCCGGATCTACTGCCGGCTCGAGGCGTTCAACGAGCAGGGGCGCATCGGCGAGGGGCACAACGTCCAGGTGGTCGTGCCTCGCGAGCGACTGCGGGCGCGGCTCCGGGCGATCGGCGCGCTCGAGTAGCAGACGCCAATGCCGTGTCGATCTCTTCCGCCCGGCCGCCGCGGCAAACCGACGCGGGATCGCGTGCGGGGAGCGGAGGGCAGCTCCCCGCCCCCAGCCGGATCGAATCCGGAGTTCCCGACGCGAGAGGAGGCACTGGGATGGCACAGAGCGCGAGCAGGGTGTGGGGTGCCGTAGCGCTCCTGGCGGCCGGCGTGCTCACGCTGGCCGCCGGATCGGCGGTGAGCGATGCGGCCGGGTCCGCGCTGGCCGTGACCGTCGATCGCCTGAAGCCGGGCGGCGTCATTCCGGGCACGTACGCGTACTGCGTGCCGGCGGCGCAGGGCCATGTGACCGGCGGACCCAACCGGAGCCCCGCGATCCGCTGGTCCAAGGGGCCGGCGGGCACCGCCTCGTACGCGATCGTCGTCGTCGACACCGATGTCCCGACGGTGTTCACCAGCGCCAACAAGGAGGGCCAGACCATCCCGGCCAGCCTGCCCCGCCGGGACTTCTACCACTGGCTCCTCGTGGATATCGCGCCGACCGTGACCGCGCTGCCGGAGGGCGCGGATTCCACCGGCGTGACCCCACAGGGCAAGCCGGTCGGCCGGACCCGGTACGGCGTCCGCGGGGCGAACGACTACGGCGGGGGCGGGGCCGTCCATGGCGGCTACGATGGCCCGTGCCCGCCGTGGAACGATACGATCGTCCACCACTACCACTTCATCGTGTACGCGCTCGACACCGCCCATCTCCGGCTCTCCGGCGCCTTCACCGGGCCCCATGTGATGAAGGCGGTGCAGGGTCACGTGCTGGCGAAGGGAGAAGTCGTCGGGATCTACACGCTCAACCCAGACGTCGCCAAGCGGCTGGGCATCAAACAGTAGCGCGCTCGCCGCGTACGGGCGGCGGGCCGGTCGCCCGGCGCCCGTCCCCGAGGCAGGAAGCCGGCGCCCGCCTGTCGAACCATCGTAACAAATGTTACGCGAGGTGACAAAAGTCCGGAGCGCCGGCGGCGCCCCACCCGAGGACACCGACCTGCTGGCGCGGATCGCATGGCACTACTATCGCGACGACATGACCCAGCAGGCGATCGGGGCCCGGCTGGGGATGAGCCGGCAACGCATCATGCGGGCGTTGCGCCGGGCCCGCGAGCTCGGGATCGTCGATATCAGGCTGGAGCACCCTTCGCTCGCCCGCTTGGCCCTGGAGAAGCGCCTCACGGAGCGGTTCGGCCTCCGTGAGGCCGTGATCGTTCCCGCCCCGGCCGGCGTGCACGAGGTGGGGCGGGCCGCCGCGCAGTACCTCGCGCGGATCGTCCGGCCCGGGGAGATCCTCGGCACGTCGTGGGGCCGCACACTGCACGAGGTCGCCGTTTGCCTCCCCCGGCGGCCCGTCCGCAACCTCTCGGTGGTGCTCCTGAACGGCGCGCTCGTTCGGGGGCCGACCGGGCACGGGGCGTTCGATCTGGCCAGCGCGATCGCCGACCGCTTCCAGGCCAAGCTCACGTGCTTGCTCGTCCCGGCGATCGTCGATTCCGCCGGGATCCGACGCGCGATCACATCGGATCGCGCGGTCGCCGAGGCTCTGGCGCTGGCCCGGCGGGCGACGAAGGCGATCCTTGGCATCGGCGACGTCACCGACGACGCGGCGTTGATCCGGGCCGGGGCCCTCACGCGGAGTGGGATGGCGCACCTCCGGGCGCTCGGCGCGGTCGGGGATATCTTGGGCAGATTCTACGATCTCCACGGCCGGCCTGTCGGCGGCGGGCTCGACGATCGCGTGATCGGCCTCACCTTCCCCGAGCTGCACCGGATTCCGCTCAGGATCGCGGTCGCGGCGGGCCCAAGCAAGGTGCCGGCCATCCTGGGGGCGCTGCGGGGTGGACACGTCAACGTGCTGGTGAGCGATGAGGCCACCGTCCGCGGGGTGCTGCGGAAGGGCGGCATCGAGGAAGGATGACGCCCGAGGGAGCGGCGGGGGCCGACCCTATCGCGATGCGCGCCGCTTTGCTGTACGGGCCGCACGATGTCCGACTGGCACACGTCCCGCGGCCGGCGCCCGGGGCGGGGGAGGTGCTGCTCCGCGTGCAGGCCGTCGGGTTGTGCGGCAGCGACCTGCATTACTACCGGGAAGGGCGGATCGGCCCAGTGGGGATCACGTCCCCGCTGATCCCCGGCCACGAGTTCTCCGCGATCGTGGTCGAAAACCGCAGCCGGACGTGCGATCTGGCGCCGGGCTGCCTCGTGGCGGTCGATCCCGCCCGCTCCTGCGGCTCGTGTGAGTGGTGCCTCGGAGGGCATCCCAACCTCTGCCCCGCCACGCGGTTCGCCGGCTCCCCTGGGTGCCACGGGGGGCTCGCCGAGTATCATGTGGCCCCGGCGGAAGCCGCCGTGCCCGTAGCCGCCGGGATGGGAGCCGTCCCGGCGGCCCTGCTGGAGCCGCTGGGTGTAGCCATTCACGCGCTCGATCTCGCCCGCTTGCGCCCGATGGAGACCGTGGCCGTGCTAGGCGCAGGGCCGATCGGCCTGCTCCTCATGCAGGTTGCTCGGGCGTCCGGCGCGGGGCGCGTCTTCGTGGTCGACCCCCTCGAGTACCGCGTCGAGGTAGGGCGCCGCCTCGGCGCCGACGAGGTGGCCACACGGGCAGATGCCATCATGGACTGGACCGGAGGCCGCGGCGTCGACGTGGTCCTGGAGGCGACGAACTCGCCGATGGCGCCGGCCCAGGCGGTCGCGATCGCGCGGATCGGCGGACGGATCATCCTGGTCGGGATTCCCGACGGCGACACGTTCGCGCTCGACGCCGCCGCCGCGCGCCGGAAAGGGTTGGTTCTCAAGTTCGCCAGGAGAATGGGCCGCGTCTATCCCCGGGCGGTGCAGATGGCGCAGGGCGGGCGGGTGACGCTTGACGCCCTCGTCACCCACCGGTTTCCCCTCGATCGGACCCCGGAGGCGTTCGTGCGGCAGAACAGCTATCGCGACGGCGTCCTGAAGACAATGATCCTGGTGGACGCAGATGCCTGATCGCGCGCGAGCGCCGCGAGGCGCGGCCCGGGAGGACACCAGGGCCGCGCATCCCGCGGGCAGCGCGTCGCGGCCGTTCGTCCAGCCGCGCCAAGCCGCGAGGAGAAAGGAGCCTCGGATGAAGGCACATCGGCCGTGGCAGGGAGGTTGCCTGGTTGCGGTGATCCTACTCGCTCTCGCGGGCGTGCCCTCGGTGAATGCGGCCGCTCCGGTCCCCTTGACCTTCTACTATCCGGTGGCCGTGGCCGGGCCGCTGGCAAAGATCGTCAACACGTACGTGGACGAGTTCAACAAGACGCATCCCGATATCGTCATCACGCCGGTGTTCACTGGCGACTACGACCAGACGCGGGCGAAGATCGTGACCGCCCTCGTCGGCGGACGACCCCCGGATGTCGCCGTGCTCCTCTCTGCGGATCTCTTGACGATGGTCCAGATGAGCGCCATCATCCCCCTGGACGGCTTCATCGCCAAGGAACCCAAGGGGTGGGCGGACGATTTTCAGCCGGCGTTCTGGCTGAACTCGCGCGCCGATGGAAAGACCTGGAGCATTCCCTTCCAGCGCAGCTCACCCATCCTCTTCTATAACAAAGACCTGTTTGCCAAGGCAGGCCTCGACCCGAACCGTCCGCCGCGCACGTGGGATGAACTGGTTACCGACGCGCGGCGTCTCACGGTCAGGAGCCCCAGCGGCGAGGTCGTGCAGTGGGGTGTGGAGATCCCAACGAGCAGCCAGGGCGCCACCTACTGGCTCCTGCAAGGATTTGTCCTCCAGGCCGGGAGCCCGTTCTTTGAGCCGTCGGGACGCAAAGTCTATCTCACCTCGCCCGGGGCGAAGGCGGCGCTGCGCTTCTGGTACTCGTTGGTGTATACCTACCACGTGATGCCGCCCGGGGTGCTGAACCTCGTCGCCGTTCCGTCGGATTTCGTGGCCCAGCGTACGGCGATGTTCTTCCACTCGACCGGTAACCTGTCGTTCGTCCGGAGGGAGGCGCACTTCCGGTTCGGCACGGCGTTCATGCCGAAGCGGGCGCGGTATGGATGCCCGACCGGAGGCGGAAACCTGTATATCTTCAGGGGCGTGCCCGCGTCCCATCAGGAGGCGGCCTGGACGTTTATCGAATGGCTGACATCCCCCGAGAGAGCCGCGAAGTGGAGTATGGACTCCGGATATATCGCGACCCGCAAGTCCGCCTATGGCGTGCCGGAGATGCGGACCTTCGTCACGGAGTGGCCCCAGTATCTCGTGGCACGTGATCAGCTCGCGTATTGTCAGGAAGAGTTGATGACGTACGCCAACCAGAAGGTCTACAACATCATCAACGAGGCGGTCCAGCACGTGATGACCGGGGCGCAGTTGCCGGACGCGGCGCTGTCGTGGGCGCAAGCCCAGGTCGACCAGGCGCTCGCCCCGTGATGCCCGCCGCGAAACCGCGGGGCCACGTGCGCATCGGCGTCGTGACCGATATCCACTGCGGCCCCGACATGGATACGAGGCTCGGCACACAGGCGTCCGTGCAGTTGGACCTCTTCTGCGAGGCGATGCGCGTGTTCCGGCCGGACATCATCGTCGACCTCGGCGATCGCATCAACGATACTGATCCGGGCCGGGACCGCGAACGGACGGTCTGGACCCGCTCGATGCTGCGCCGCGTCGGCGTGCCGGTGTTGCACCTGCTCGGGAATCACGATGTGGTCAATCTGCCGAAGGCTGAACTGGTGGCGTTGCTCGACAAGCGAGGGCCTTCGGAATACCTCGATTGGGGCGGGCTGCGGCTCATCCTGCTCGACAGCCAGGACCCGATGTTCGATGGGGTGGGTGGGACGGTCGGCATGGAGCAGATCGCGTGGCTCAGGCGCGCCGTCACGGACAGCCCCGGCCCCTGTATGGTCTTCTGCCATCATCCCTTGGACGAACAGGAGGTTGCATCCCACTGGTTCTTCGGTGCGCGGCCTCATCTCGCGCACGCCGTGAACCGCGCCGGGGTGCGGTCGGTCCTCGAGGAGTGCGGGCGCGTCCGCGCGGTGCTCAATGGCCACATGCATTGGACCCGGCGCACAACGATCTCAGGTATCCCGTACGTGACGCTCGGCTCGCTGGTGGACTGCGCGCTCACGGACGGTCGGCCGGCGGGGACGCATGCCGAGGTGGTCGTCGCCGACACGGCAGTGTCGGTGCGGGTCCACGGGGCCCGGCCGGCGGCGTTCGACTTTCCGGCTCGCTAGCCCGCGCGGGCTCCGGGCGGATCCGCGCAATTTTAGGACCGCAGGGCGCTCAGGTCGATCCGCCGCTGGACGAAGTTCACGTACACCTCCCCGCGGCGGAAGAACGCGTTGTCCAGCACTGCCAGGTGGAACGGGATCGTCGTCCGGATGCCGCGCACCTCGAACTCGCCGAGCGCCCGCTGCATCCGCGCGATCGCCTCGTCGCGGTCCCGACCCCATGCGATGACCTTGGCGACGAGCGAGTCGTAGTGCGGCGGGATCGTGTACCCGGCGAACGCGTGCGTGTCTACCCGGATCCCCGGCCCGCCCGGCGGGACGAACGCGGTGATCGGCCCGGCCGAGGGCGCGAAGTCCCGGGCGGGATCCTCGGCGTTCACCCGACACTCGATCGCGTGGCCGCGGGTCTCGGGCTCGCGCGGCAGGGTCAGCCGCTCCCCGGCCGCGATCCGGATCTGTTCCTTCACCAGGTCGATCCCCGTCACCATCTCCGTGACCGGGTGTTCGACCTGGATCCGCGTGTTCATCTCCATGAAGTAGAAGTGCTCGTCACTGTCGACGAGAAACTCGACCGTCCCGGCGTTGACGTACCCGGCGACCTCCGCCGCCCGGACGGCGGCACGGACGAGGGCCCGCCGCAGCCGCGCGGACACCGCGGGGGAGGGCGACTCTTCGAGGAGCTTTTGGTGTCGGCGCTGCACGGAGCAGTCGCGCTCGCCCAAGGCGACAGTCGTCCCGCGGCCGTCGGCGAGGATCTGCACCTCCACGTGCCGCGGCTGCTCGAGGTACTTCTCGATGTAGACGGCCCCGTTGCCAAAGGCGGCCTCCGCTTCCTGCTGGGCGGCGCTGAGGTGCCGCCGCAGGTCCTCACGTGTGTGCACCACGCGCATGCCGCGCCCGCCGCCGCCCGCCGCGGCCTTGATGATCAGGGGGAACCCCGTCTCGCGGGCGACCGCGAGCGCCTGCGCCTCGTCGCGGATCGGCCCGTCGCTCCCCGGGATCACCGGGATCCCCGCCCGGCGCATCATCTGCCGCGCCGCCGACTTGTTGCCCATCTTCTCGATCGCCTCCGGCGGCGGCCCGATGAAGGTGATGCGGCAGTCCTGGCAGATCTCCGCGAAGTGCGGATTCTCGGCGAGAAAACCGTAGCCCGGGTGGATCGCGTCCACGTCCAGCAGCTCGGCCGTGCTCATGATATTGGGGATGTTGAGATAGCTGTCCCGGGCCGGGGCCGGGCCGATGCAGAAGGCTTCGTCGGCCAGCCTTACGTGCAGCGCGCCGCGATCGGCCTCCGAGTACACGGCGGCCGTGCGGATCCCCAGCTCCCGGCACGTCCGGATGATGCGGACGGCGATCTCGCCGCGGTTGGCGATGAGGATCTTGTTGAACATCGAGGCGGCCTCATGCGCCGGCGGGCGAGGGGTCCACGAGGAAGAGCGGCTGTCCGTACTCGACCGGCGTGCCGTTCTCGACGAGGATCCGTACGATCCGTCCCGCCACCTCGCTGGTGATCTCGTTGAACAGCTTCATCGCTTCCAGGATGCAGACGACCTGCCCGGGCTGCACCGTGTCGCCCTCGGTGACGAACGGAGGAGCATCTGGCTTGGGTGCGCGGTAGAACGTGCCCACCATCGGCGCCACGATCGGGACGTAGCGCGCCTCCGCGGAGGCGGCCGGCTCCTCGCGCGCGTGCGTCTCCGGCGCCGCCGCGTCACGGCGAGCGACGCCGGAGACGGCGGAGCCGGAGTTGGCCTTGGTGATCCGCACCTTGACGTGGGGCGCGTCGACGAAGAGCTCGGTGATCTCCGCCTCCGTCGCGAGGCGGATCAGCGCACGGATCTCCTCGAGGTCCAGCCGTCCCTCCTGGCTCATGTGCCGCGCCCCCCTGCGCGTGCCTCGGCCCCGCTCGTATCGCGCACACGGCCGATCCTGCGGAACTTCTCGAAGCGGGCCGCCACGATCGTCTCGATCGGGCGGTCGCGGAGGCGGGCGAGGTGCGCGCGCACGGCAGCGGCCACGGCACCGACCGCGGCCTCGCGGTCGCGGTGCGCGCCGCCCGGCGGCTCCGGGATGATCTCGTCGACGATGCCAAACCCCACCAGATCCTGCGCGGTGATCCGGAGCGCCGCTGCGGCGTCGCGGGCGCGGGACCCGTCCCGCCAGAGGATCGCCGCGCAGCCCTCCGGCGAGATGACGGAGTAGACCGCGTGTTCCAACATCAGGATGACATCGCCCATGCCGATGGCCAGCGCCCCGCCGCTCCCGCCCTCGCCGGCGATCACGGTGACGATCGGCGCGCGGAGGCGCGCCATCTCGAGCAGCGCGCGGGCGATCGCTTCGCTCTGGCCGCGCTCCTCCGCCTCCTTGCCGGGGTACGCCCCCTGTGTGTCGATCAGCGTGACCACGGGGGCTCGGAGCTTCTCCGCAAGCTTCATGACCCGGACCGCCTTGCGGTAGCCCTCGGGGCTCGGCATCCCGAAGTTGCGCGCGATGTTCTCGCGGGTGTCGCGCCCCTTCGCATGGCCGACGATCGCCGCCGGGCGGCCGTCGATCAGGCCGAGCCCCGCCACGATCGCGGGATCGTCCCGCGCCGCGCGATCGCCGTGCAGCTCGACGAACTCCGCCGTCAGCCCGGCGATGTAGTCGTCGATCTTGGGCCGCTCCGGGTGGCGGGCGAGCTGGACCCGCTGCCACGGCGAGGGGGTGGGGGCGAGCTCGCGCTCCGTGATGGCGAGGCCCCGTTCGAGGGCGCTCGTCGGGCTCCCGCCGCCTTCCCGCGGGATGCGATCCTCAGACGGGGGGTGCTCATCGGCGGGGGGACCGTCGGGGGACGCCTCCGCGGAGGGCCACCCCTGCACCGGCGCGGCCGGACGGCCGGCCTCCACCGGCGCGCCGCACAGCCGGAGGAGGCGTCCCAGGTAGGGGCGCAGGTCCTGCCGTGGCACGATCGCGTCGATGAGGCCGTGCTCGAGCAAGAACTCGGCCGTCTGGAACCCGTCGGGCAGCTTCTGGCGGATCGTCTGCTCGATCACCCGGCGCCCCGCGAAGCCGACGAGCGCCCCGGGCTCCGCCACGATCACGTCGCCCTGAAACGCGAAGCTGGCCGCGACGCCTCCCGTCGTCGGGTCGCACAGAACGGAGATGAACGCAACGCCCGCGTCCGCCAGCCGGCTCAGGGCGGCGCTCGTCTTGGCCATCTGGAGGAGCGAGAGCGTGCCTTCCTGCATGCGGGCGCCGCCGGATGCCGAGAAGAGGACGAGCGGTCGGCGCGTCTCGCGGGCGAGCTCGGCACAGCGCGCCACCTTCTCGCCCACGACGGACCCCATGCTGCCTCCGAGAAACCCGAACTCCATCGCGCCCACGACGGCTCCACGCCCTTCGATCGTGCCCGTCCCGGTCACGATCGCCTCCGGGAGGCCGGTGCGGCGCTGGGCCTCCTCGATGCGGGCCGGATACGGCTTCTCGTCGACCCACCCGAGCGGATCCTCCGGCACGAGCCCGGCGTCGCGCTCCTCGAACGACTCCCCGTCCAGCGCCATCGCGAGACGGTCCCGGGCGGACAGCCGGTGATGGTATCCGCAGCGCGGGCAGACCCGCAGGCTCCGCTCCAGCTCCTTACGATAGACGAGGTTGGCACAGCGGGGACACTTAATCCAGAGGCCGGCGGGGAGCTCGCGGCGGCTCGAGGATGCGTACTTCGGCCGGCCCAGCCAGTTTAGCACTGAGGGAGGCCCTGCTGCCGCCGGAAGGGGATGGTGAGGCCCAAAGCGCCTCGATTATACCGCACGCGCCCCGGAGCGGCAAACGCACGGGGCGCGCCGTCGCGGCGCGCGGCGGCGGGATCCCCGCGTCCGGCGGTCCCGCGCATGCGGGAACCGGTGTCGCGACCGCCGCGCTACCAGGGGGCGGGCTGCGCCCGCCGCCGCCGCAGGGGGCGCGGGCGCCGGGCCGGGGTTGTTCCTGTATAATAGGAAACGCTCAGCGTCTCAAGGAGGGTCGGAGATGTCGACGCAGACGCCAGCAGGCCCGCCGCGGCGCGGCGGCCTGGGGTATCCTGCCTCCGTGGCGCTCGTCCTGGCCGTGGTCGTGGCCGGGGCGCTGCTGGGAGGCGTCGTGTTGCCGCAGTACCTGCACCCGGTGTTCTCGGCCCAGCCGGCGCCGCCCGCGCCCGCCGCGACGCCGCCGACGCCGCCATCCGCCCTGGCCCCCGCTGCTCCCTCCGGTCCGGTCGGCTCGACCCCGGAGGAGCAGGTGATCATCAACGTGGTCAAGAAGGTGCGGCCGTCCGTCGTCAACATCAACACGGAATCGCAGGTGCAGACGTTCTTCGGCGTCTTCCCCCAACAGGGCGCCGGCTCGGGCGTGATCGTGCGGCCCGACGGGTACATCCTCACGAACAACCACGTGGTCCAGGGCGCGCAGACGATCAAGGTGACGCTGCTCGGCGGCAAGACGCTGACCGGCAAGATCGTCGGGACCGATCCCCTGGCCGACCTCGCGGTGATCAAGGTCCAGACCTCCGAGCAGCTCCCGGCCGCGCAACTGGGCCGCAGCGGCGATCTGCAGGTGGGCCAGCTCGCGATCGCGATCGGCAACCCGTTCGGGCTCGGCAGCACCGTGACCACCGGGGTCGTGAGCGCGCTCAACCGGAATGTGCAGTTGCCCAACCTCATCGTCGAGAACCTGATCCAGACGTCCGCGGCGATCAACCCGGGCAACAGCGGCGGCGCGCTCGTGGATAGCTCCGGGCGCGTGATCGGGATCAACACGGCGATCATTCCCAACGCGCAGGGGATCGGGTTCGCGATCCCGAGCGACGTGGCGCGGGTGGAGATGGCGCAGTTGATCTCCCAGGGCCGCGTGATCCGGCCCTGGGTGGGGGTCGTCTACGGCGGCGAGGTCGATCCGCAGACCGCCCAGATGTATAACCTGGGGACCGACCACGGCGTGGTCGTGCGGCAGGTCGAGTCGGGGTCGCCGGCGGCCCGCGCGGGCATCCAGCCCGGGGACATCATCACCGGCGTGAACGGGGACCGGATCGACAACTGGAACGATTTCGTCCGCGACGTCGTGACCAAGAAGATCGGGGAACGCGTGACGTTGTCGATCGTGCGCGATCGGGCGACGCATCAAGTGCCCGTGACGCTGGCGGAGCGACCCGCGGAGAGGCAGTAGCGCGCCGATGGAACACAACCTAGCGCTCGATATCGTCAAAGTCACCGAGGCCGCCGCGATCGCGGCCGCGCGCCACATGGGCGAGGGCGACGGCGAGCGGGCGGACCAGGCGGCCGTGACCGCGATGCGCGAGGCGCTGTCCGGCCTCGCGATCCGCGGTCGGGTCGTGATCGGAGAGGGCGAGCGGGACGAGGCCCCGATGCTCTACATCGGGGAGGAGGTCGGGAACGGGGACGGATTCGCCGTCGACATCGCGGTGGACCCGGTCGAGGGGACCAACCTGGTCGCCAAGGGCCTGCCCAACGCGATCGCGCTGTTGGCGGTGAGCGAGCGTGGTGGCATCCTGCACGCGCCCGACATCTACATGGAGAAGCTCATCGTGCCGCCGCAGGCGGCCGGCAAGGTCGACCTGCGGTGGACTCCGGAGCGAAACCTCCAGGTGCTGGCCCACAGCCTTCGCCGGAAGATCTCCGAGATCACGGTCGTGATCCTGGACCGGCCGCGGCACGCCGACCTGATCGCCGCGGTCCGGCGGGCCGGCGCACGGATCAAGCTCATCTCGGACGGCGACGTCGCGCCGGCGATCTCCGCCGCGGTCTCCGGCCCCGGCGTGCACGCGGTGATGGGCATCGGCGGCGCCCCGGAGGGTGTGCTCGCGGCGGCGGCCCTGCGGTGCCTCGGGGGGGAGATCCAGGCGCGATTCTGGTACCGCAACGACGCGGAGCGGCAGCGCGCGCGGGAGATGGGGATCAGCGATCCAGACCGGATCTTCCGAACCGCGGAGCTGGTGCGCGGGACCCGCCTCGTGTTCGCCGCCACCGGGATCACCGATGGGGACCTCTTTCGGGGCGTCCGGTTCTTCGGCGGCGGGATCCGCACACACTCCCTTGTGATGACGGCCGCCCAGGGGCACATTCGCTTCGTCGACACGATCCACGTGCACGACCTTGCGCAGGTCGGCGTCGTCCGGCTCCAGTGACGCCGGCGTGCCACGCCTTCGGTGATTACCCGAGAACTGCGACGCGTGCTCGAGGACGCGGCCCGTCGGGCGGCTCAGGCGGGCGCGCTGCCGACCCTGCCGGACCCCTTGCCCGCGTTCGAGGTCGAGCCTCCACGCGATCCCCGGCACGGCGACTACGCCGCAAACATCGCGCTCGTGCTCGCCCCCATCCTGGGACGGCCGCCGCGGACGGTCGGCGACGCCATCGTGCGGAATCTCCGGGCGCCGGCCGACGTTCTCCAGGGTGCCACGATCGCCGGGCCCGGCTTCCTCAACCTCCGGCTTGCGCCCGCGTTCGTGCACCGCTGGCTGCGGTCCGTGCATGCGGAGGATCGCCGGTTCGGGCACACCGATCTCGGCGGCGGCCGGCGCGTGCTGGTGGAGTACGTCAGCGCCAACCCCACCGGGCCGCTGCACGTGGGGGCCGGGCGGAACGGCGCCGTCGGCGAGACGGTGGCCCGCCTCCTCGAGGCGCTCGGGTATCGCGTGTCCCGCGAGTACTACGTGAACGACTGCGGCGCCCAGGTCGAGACGCTCGCGCGCTCGGTGGACGCGCGGTACCTGGAGCTGCTCGGACGTCCCGCGGAGTTTCCCGCGGACGGGTACCAGGGCGACTACGTCCGCGAGATCGCCCGCCGCATCCAGGAGACGGACGGCGCCGGGCTGCTCGAGCTGGAGCCCGCGCAGCGCCTCGCGCGCATCGAGGAGCTGTCGCTGCGAATGATGCAGGACGAGATCCGGTCGACGCTGGAGGCGTTCGGGATCGTCTTCGACGTGTGGTTCAGCGAGCGTACGCTGCACGAGAGCGGGGCGGTGCAGCGCTGCATCGAGGAGCTGCGCCGCCGCGACTTGCTCTACGAGCAGGACGGAGCGCTGTGGTTTCGCGCGACGCGCTTCGGGGACGACAAGGACCGCGTGATCGTGCGCAGCGACGGGCGGCCGACGTACTTCGCCGCCGACATCCCGTACCATCTGAACAAGTACGCGCGGGGGTTCGACCACCTCATCGACGTGTGGGGGATGGACCACGTCGGGGACGTCGCCCGGCTGCGCGGAGCACTGGAAGCGCTCGGCCACGACCCGTCGACGTTCGAGGTCGTGCTCTACCAGCACGTGCGGCTGCGCAACGAGGGCGAGGCGGTCCGCATGAGCAAGCGCAGCGGGGAGTTCGTCACGCTGCGCGAGCTCGTCGACGCGGTGGGGCGCGACGCGGCCCGGTTCTTCTTCGTCGCGACGAACCCGGCGGTGCCGATGGACTTCGATTTGGCGCTGGCCCGCCGGCAGTCTGCGGAGAACCCGGTGTACTACGTGCAGTACGCCCACGCGCGGATCTGCAGCATCCTGCGCGAGGCGCAGCGGCTTGGCGTCCCCCAGCCGGACGCGGAGAGGGCGGACCTCACGCTGCTGCGAACGCCCGAGGAGTGGGCGCTCGCCCGTCGTGTGGTTGCCCTCCCCGAGGTCGTCCATGCCGCGGGCGTGCGCCGAGAGCCGCAGCGCCTCTGCGCCTATGCCAGGGAGCTCGCCGAGACCTTCCACGTCTTCTACGGGCAGTGCCGGGTCCTGACGGAGGACCGCGACCTGACCGCGGCCCGGCTCGTGCTCGTGGACGCCGCGCGCCGGGTGCTGCGGAACACGCTCGACCTCCTCGGTGTCGCGGCGGTGGAGCGGATGTAGGCGCGCCACCCGGGTTCCCGGCAGGCGTAGGCTCGGCCAGCGGGGGAAAATAAATAGCACGGTCGGAGGAGGAGAAGAGGGCGCTCTGGCGAATACGGCGCGCAAGGTTCATGACCCATCCCGCATTGGGCACGACGGTCCAGCCCGGCCCGGACAGCTCCACGGGGGGCGGCTGCTGAAGAGGCGGGGGCCCCGAGCGTACGTCCGGCCCACCTGTGCTGACATCTCCAACCGGTGATGTCTTCCCGCGTTCTCCATCCAGCGTACCGGGCCGGAGCGTAGCGGCGACAGCGCGGCGCGACGCGGTGGGACGCGGGGGCGGCGGCCCGTCGCGGGCATGCCTCCGTGGCGAGGCTCCGCCGGCGGGCGGGACAACCGAGGAGGTCATCTGCATGAGACGACAGCTCCGGGCGATCCTCGCCCTCGTTGCGGCGCTGGGCGCCGCGGTGGCCGTCGCGGTCGCGCCGGCCGCCGCAGCGCTGTTCTCCGACATTCAGGGCAGCGCGTATCAGAAGGCGATCGAGAAGCTCGCGGTCACGGGCATCGTCTCCGGCTTCCCGGACGGGACGTTCAAGCCCGACCAGCCGGTGACGCGCCTCGCGGCCGTCGCGGCCCTGGCGCGCGGGTTGGACGTCAAGGGCTCCGGCTCGATCCCCAACTACAAGGACCTCGCCGAGATTCCGGAGGACGTCCGGCCCGCGATCGCCGCGCTGCTCAACACGGGCGCGGCGACGCAGCAGCGGGCGGAGGTCAAGAAGGGCGACCTCACCTACACGCTCACGACCGACAAGGCGGTATACGGCATCGACGATCCGGTGGACCTGACGTTCACGATCACCAATACGGGCAAGCAAGACGCCAAGTTTACCTTCCCGACGACGGAGCAGTTCGATTTCATCATCAAGCGGGGGGAGACCGAGGTCGCCCGGTGGTCGCTCGGCCAGACGTTCGTCCAGGGCAACCTCGACCTGCTGCTGGCGCCCGGCCGGTCGTTCGTCTATACGACGCGCTGGCTGCAGAAGGATCAGGACAACCGGCTCGTGCCCCCGGGGACGTACCAGATCACCGCCGTCTCCACGGCCAAGGACAACGTGGTGACGGTGAGCCTCGACTTCCAGAAGGGCCTGCTGACGACGTTTCCGGACAACACCTTCCGGCCGAACGCCACGGTCAGCCGCGCGGAGTTCGCGGCGCTGCTGGTGCGGGCGATGGGTCGCCAGGGGGAGGCGACGCAGAAGGCATCCGCGCCCCTCTCGATCAAGGACGCTGCGGAGGTGCCGCCCCCGCTACACGGGTACGTCGCGGTCGCGGTAGATCAGAAGGTCATGCTGCCCTTCCCGGACGGGACCTTCCGGCCGAACGCCCCGACGACGCGGGCCGAGGCCGCCGGCGCCCTGGCCGTGGTGATGGATGCGCTCGGCAAGTTCAACTACGTGAAGGGGACGCTCGTCAACGTCGGAGACGGCAACATCACGGTGAGCAGCGCGTCCAAGGCGGTCACGAGCTACGCGCTCACGCCCGGCGTGGCGGTGTACAAGAACGACAAGGCAGCGTCGGTGAAAGACCTCCGGCCCAACGATCAGGTGCTGCTGCTGCTGACCGGGCCGCGCGGCCGGGCCGGGTACATCGAGGCGAAGGGCCCGTGAGGCCCTGCGCCCTGCGCCGCGGCCGGCGGACCGGCCGGCCAGGAGGCGCAGTGGAGGTGGCACGGCGTGGCGATCGCTGAGCTTGAGACCAAGAGCCTGAACGAGCTGCAAGACCTGGCCAAAGACCTGAACATCCCCAATTTCCGGCGGTATCGCAAACAGGAGCTGATCATGAAGATCTTACAGGCGCAGACAGAGCAGAGCGGGTTGATGTTCCGCTCGGGCATTCTCGAGATCATGCAGGAAGGGTACGGCTTCCTCCGCACGAGCGGGTACCTGCCCGGCGGCGAGGACATCTACGTGTCGCCCTCGCAGATCAAGCGGTTTGGATTGCGCGTCGGCGACGAGGTCCTCGGGCAGGTCCGGGCGCCCAAGGACAACGAGAAGTACTATGCGCTGCTCCGGGTCGAGGCGGTGAACGGCCTCGACCCGGAGCAGGCCCGCAGCCGACCCGACTTCGAGAAGCTCACCCCCGTGTTCCCGCACGAGCGGCTCAAGCTGGAGCTGCCCCAGAGCGACCTCACCGTGCGGGTGGTGGACTTGTTCGCCCCGATCGGCAAGGGGCAGCGCGCGATGATCGTGTCCCCGCCCAAGGCCGGCAAGACGACCCTGCTGAAGAAGATCGGCCAGAGCGTCGTCCAGAATCACCAGGAGGTGTACCTGATGGTGCTCCTCCTCGACGAACGGCCGGAGGAGGTCACCGACATGCGCCGGTCGGTCGAGGCAGAGGTGGTGGCCTCCACGTTCGACCGGCCGCCGGAGGAGCATGTACAGGTTGCCGACCTCGTGCTCGAGCGGGCCAAGCGGCTCGTCGAGGGCGGCCGCGACGTCGTCGTCCTGCTGGACAGCCTGACCCGGTTCTCCCGCGCCAACAACCTCGTGATCCCGCCGAGCGGGCGCACGCTGTCCGGCGGGCTCGACCCGGCGGCGCTGCACCGGCCCAAGCGGTTCTTCGGCGCCGCCCGGAAGATCGAGGAGGGCGGCAGCATCACCATCGTCGCGACCACCCTCATCGATACCGGGAGCCGGATGGACGATGTGATCTACGAGGAATTCAAGGGGACCGGCAACATGGAGCTGCACCTCAACCGGAAGCTCCAGGAGCGCCGGACGTTCCCGGCGATCGATATCAAGGCCTCCGGCACGAGACGGGAAGAGCTGCTGCTCACGGAGGAGGAGCTTCGCAAGGTGTGGGTCCTCCGCAAGAGCCTCGAGTCCCTCGATACCGTGGCGATGACCGAGCTGATCCTGGATCGGCTGCGCAAGACCCCCAACAACGCCGCGTTCCTGCGGTCGATCATCAAGAGCAGCGAGGAGGAGAGTTGACCGTCGTTGCGCGCCGCGCCGGGGCGTGCTATAATACGCCCCGTGCCTGCCGCCCGCCGATGCGGGCGCGTCCTGACCCCACGGCGGCACGCACAGGAGCCGTTGCGATGAAGAAGGACATTCATCCGCAGTACCGGCAGACGACGGTGACGTGCGCCTGCGGGGAGACGTTCGTCACGGGCTCCACGCGAGAGAACATCCGGGTGGAGATCTGCTCGAAGTGCCACCCGTTCTACACGGGCCAGCGGAAGTTCGTCGACTCCGAGGGACGGGTGCAAAAGTTTGCTCGGAAGTACGGCCTGCAGCTGTAACCGCCGCGTCGGCTTCCGCCTGCATCCCCGGCGGCACCGGGTCACCGGTGCCGCCGGATCGCTTTCCGCCGCATGCGTCCTCGCCGCCGGTCTCGCGTTCCGCCGGGCGATGCTATAATGGGAGCGGCAACGAGGAGGAGACGCGCGTGCGCGCAGAGGTGTCGAACAGGCTGGAGGCGATCGAGGCCCGCTACGCGGACCTGACCCGGGCGCTGGCCGATCCCGGCATCTTCGGCGATCCCGCCCACTACCAGGCGGTCGCCCGGGAGCACGCGGCGCTGCGGGAGATCATGACCGCGTACGACGAGTACCGCCGCGTATCCCGGGAGGCGGAGGAGGCGGCCCAGCTCGCGCGGACCGAGGCGGACGCGGAGATGCGGGCGCTCGCGGAGGCCGAGAGGGCTCATCTCGCCGCGCGGCAGGCCTCGCTTGAGCGAACGATCGAGACGCTGCTGCTGCCCCGCGATCCGCGCGACGACCGGAACGTCATCATCGAGATCCGGGCCGGCGCCGGGGGGGACGAGGCGGCGCTGTTCGCCGGGGATCTGTTCCGGATGTACGCGCGCTATGCGGAGCGTCACGGGTGGAGGTCCGAGGTGCTCTCCAGCAGCCCCACCGGCCTCGGCGGCTTCAAGGAAATCATCACGAGCATCCAGGGCCGCGGGGCGTACAGCCGGCTGAAGTACGAGAGCGGTGTGCACCGGGTCCAGCGCGTGCCGGCGACCGAGTCCAGCGGGCGGATCCACACCTCGACGGCCACCGTCGCCGTCCTCCCCGAGGCCGAGGAGGTCGATGTCGTGATCCGGCCCGACGAGCTCCGGATCGATACGTACCGGGCGGGGAGCGCCGGCGGCCAGAACGTCAACAAGGTCGAGACCGCGGTGCGGGTCACTCACCTGCCGACGGGGATCGTGATCGCGTGCCAGGACGAGCGATCGCAGCATCAGAACCGGGAGAAGGCCATGCGGATCCTCCGCGCGCACTTGCTCGAGCGGGCCGTGGAGCAACAACGGGCGGAGATCGCGGAGGCTCGGCGCCGGCAGGTCGGGACCGGGGAGCGCAGCGAGAAGATCCGCACGTACAACTTCCCCCAGGATCGGGTCACCGACCACCGGATCGGCAAGACCGTGCACGACCTCCCGAGCGTGCTGGACGGCGACCTCGAGGAGCTCATCGACGCGCTCGCGGCGTCCGAGCGGCTGGAGACGCTCGCCTCGGCCTCATCCTGAGCCGGCGGGGGGCGGCAGACCGCGAGGGGGTGACCGTGCGGGGCAGCGCTGCGAGCCGGACCAGCCGCCCCGGCCCGTCGGCCGGGGCGGCGCTGCGTACCCGGCAGGCCGCGTGGGATTGGGGCGCGGGGCGGCTGTGCCAACGGGGGCTTGCGGCCGCGGAGGCGCGGCTCGAGGCCGAGGTCCTGCTGCGCCACGCTGCGGGCGTGAGCCGTGAGGAGCTGCTGGTCCGGCCCGGGGCCCCGCTTCCCCCGGATGCGGCCGCGGCGTATGCGACGCTGATCGAGCGGCGCCTGGCGGGCTCCCCGACCGCGTACCTCGTGGGACACCGTGAGTTCTTCGGTCTGGACTTCATCGTGGACGAGCGCGTGCTGATCCCGCGCCCCGAGACCGAGCGGCTCGTGGAGGTGGCGCGGGAGCGCCTGTCCGGCCTCCCTGCCCCGCTGATCGCCGACATCGGGACCGGGAGCGGCGCGGTCGCCATCGCCCTGGCCCTTGCGCTGCCCCGGGCGCGGGTGGTGGCGACGGATGTGTCGCCAGAGGCCCTGGCCGTCGCCCGTCTCAACGCGGTCCGCCACGGCGTCGCGGACCGCATCGCGTGGGGAGAGGGAGACGCCCTCGACCCGCTGGCCGCACTGGGGCTCGAAGGACGCGTGGACGCGATCGTCTCCAACCCTCCCTACATCCCCACAGCGGCGCTGGCGAGCCTGCCGGAGGAGATCCGGGAGCACGAGCCCCGCGCCGCGCTGGATGGCGGCCCGGATGGCCTCGCCGTCCTACGCCGCGTCATCGCGGAGGGGCCCCGCTACCTGCGGCCCGGGGGGCTCCTGGCGCTCGAGGTCGCGGCGGGCGGGCAGGCGCGTGTCGTCGCCGCTCTCGTCGCCGCGGCGGGCACGTACGCGGGGTGGCCGCCCTCTCAGAGGAGGGCCCCGGCTGTCGCGCCGCGGCGGGAAGGCGTGCGCGGTCCGTGGATCGTCCGCGACTACGCGGGGATCGAGCGGGTGGTCGTCGCGACACGGGGGGAGGATGATGGAGATCATCGGCGTTGATCCGCGGCGCCCGGACGTGCCGCGGCGGGCGGTGCAAGCGCTCCTCGACGGCGGGCTCGTCGCCTTTCCCACCGACACTTACTACGCGCTCGGCGCCGCGGCGGCCAACGCGGCGGCGGTCGCGCGTGTCTTCGCGGCGAAGCGGCGTCCGCCCGGGGAGGCCCTGCCGGTCCTCGTGGCGGATCGCGACCAGTGGCGGATGCTCACGGCCGAGATCCCGCCCGCGGCCCTGCGCCTCGCGGAGCGCTTCTGGCCGGGCGCGCTCACGATCGTCTGCCCCCGGGCCCCCCACCTCCCGCCCGCGCTCACAGGCGGCGGCGCCACGATCGGCGCGCGCCAGCCCGACGCTCCGATCGCCATCGGCCTCTGCCGCGCGCTCGGCGCGCCGATCACCGGTACGAGCGCTAACACCCACGGCATGCCCAGCCCCGTCTCGGCGGTGCAGGTCGCGCTGGATCTGGGGTCCGCGGTCGACGTGATCCTCGACGGTGGCCGCTGTCCGATCGCGCGGCCGTCGACGGTGGTCGACGTGACCCGGACGCCGGCGAGCATCGTGCGCGAAGGCGCGATTCCCGCCGGCGCGCTTCGCGAGCTGCTCGGCGAGGTGGCCGCGCCCGCCGGGCGCGGCCCCTGAGCACAGGGAGGGTTCCCCCCGGCTGCGGGGAAGTGGACAGGGACCGGCGGAGGCGCGGGCACACGCGAGAGGGGGCGAGGAGAGTGGAGGAGCTCCGGCGCACGGATCCGGAGGTCGCCGAGGCGATCGCCAACGACGTCGAGCGACAGCGCTACTACGTCAATCTCATCGCGTCGGAGAACTACGCGAGCCGCGCGGTGCTGGAGGCGCTCGGCAGCGTGATGACCAACAAGTACGCCGAGGGCTACCCGGGCCGGCGGTACTACGGCGGGTGCGAGTTCGTCGACGTCGCCGAACGGCTGGCGATCGAGCGCGTTTGCGCGCTGTTCGGCGCGGCGCACGCCAACGTGCAGCCCCACGCCGGCGCGCAGGCCAACATGGCGGCGTATTTCGCGGTGATCAAGCCGGGGGAGTCGATCCTCGCGATGAGCCTCGCGCACGGCGGCCACCTCACCCACGGCAGCCCGGTGAACTTCTCCGGCCAGCTCTACCGCGTCGTCCCCTACGGCGTGCGTCAGGACACGGAGCAGATCGACTACGACGAGATCGCCCGGCTCGCGCGCGCGCACCGGCCGCGGGTCATCGTGTCGGGCGCCACCGCGTACCCGCGCACGTTCGATTTCCCCCGCCTCCGGGAGATCTGCGACGAGGTCGGGGCGGTCATGATCGTCGACATGGCGCACTTCGCCGGCCTCGTGGCCGGCAAAGTCCACCCGGACCCCGTGCCCTACGCCGATATCGTGACGTCGACGACGCACAAGACCCTCCGCGGTCCCCGGGGGGGCCTGATCCTCTGCCGTGCGGAGTACGCCCAGCAGATCGACAAGGCGGTGTTCCCCGGGGTTCAGGGAGGCCCGTTGATGCACGTGATCGCCGCCAAGGCGGTGTGCTTCAAAGAGGCGATGAGCCCGCAGTTCCGCGCGTACGCGGCGCGGATCGTAGAGAACGCCCGCGCGCTGGCCGCGGAGTTTCTCCGGCGCGGGTACCACGTCGTCTCCGGCGGCACCGACAACCACCTGATGCTCGTGGACGTGCGCAGCAAGGGGTTGACGGGCCGCCGGGCTGAACGGGCGCTGGGGGACGCCCACATCATCGTGAACAAGAACATGATCCCCTTCGACCCGGAGAAGCCTATGACGACGAGCGGGATCCGCATCGGCACCCCTGCGATGACGACGCGCGGCATGGGACCCGCGGAGATGCGGGTGATCGGGGGGTGGATCGACGAGGTGCTGAGCGCGCCCGATGACGCGGCCGTCGCCGCGCGCATCCGGGGCCAGGTCCGCGACCTGTGCGCGTCGTTCCCGATCTACCCGGAGCGCGTGGAGGTGGCCGGATAGGGCCGTGAGCGGCGTGCGGGTGTTCGACCACCCGCTGATCCAGCACAAGTTGACGATCCTGCGGGACGCCCGCACCGGGCACAAGGAGTTCCGCGAGCTCGTCGAGGAGATCGCGATGCTGATGGCGTTCGAGGCGACGAGCGACCTGCCGCTCCGCACGATCGAGGTGGCGACGCCCGTCGGGATCGCCCGCGGCGCGATGCTGGCCGGGGAAGAGCTGGCGATCGTCCCGATCCTGCGGGCGGGCCTCGCGATGGAGGCGGGCATCCTGCGGCTGATGCCGACGGCCGCCGTCGGACACGTCGGGATCTACCGCGATCCGGAGACGCTGCAGCCGCACACCTACTACTGCAAGCTCCCTCCGGATGTCGGGGCGCGCCGGGTGCTGATCGTGGATCCGATGCTTGCGACCGGCGGGTCCGCGGTGGAGTCGATCGGGCTGCTCAAGCAGCGCGGCGCGCGGGCGATCCGCCTGATGGTGCTGATCGCGGCGCCCGAAGGGATCCGGCGCGTGCAGGAGCACCATCCCGATGTGGAGATCTACGCCGCCGCGGTGGACGAGCGCCTCAACGATCACGGGTATATCATCCCGGGCCTCGGCGATGCCGGAGACCGGCTCTACGGCACGCGCTAGCCGAGCGGGGCAGGGGTTCCGTGCCAGGTGCGGCGGGGTGTGGGGCCACGGAACCGGCCCGATGGAGCACTCGCGGTCTCGTCGCCGATGTGCGGTGGCGCCGAAGGAAGGGGGCGGGGATCCGTTGCCGGGCCGACGAGGCGCTGCAACGGGATGAGCAAAGACACAGGAGGCCGAGGTGCCGCGTCCGTCGTGGGATGAGTACTTCATGAGCCTGGCGCACCTCGCCGCCACCCGCTCGACCTGCCTGCGCCGTCACGTCGGCGCCGTCATCGTCAAGGACCGGATGGTGCTCAGCACCGGGTACAACGACACGCCGCGCGGGATGAGAAACTGCGGGGACGGCGGGTGCGGCCGGTGCGCGTCCGACGCCGCCTCCGGCACCGCCCTCGATACCTGCCTGTGTCTCCACGCCGAGCAGAACGCGATCGTGCAGGCGGCCTACCACGGCGTCGGCATCGCGGGCGCCACGATCTACTGCACCCACCAGCCGTGCCTCACGTGCGCCAAGATGGTCGTGAATGCCGGGATCACCCGCGTCGTCTACGAGGTCCCCTACCCCGATGTCGTGGCGGAGCGCCTGCTGCAGGAGGCGTCCGTCGACCTCGTCCATCACGCCGGGGCGCCCGTCGCGGGCCCCCGCGTCCCGTAGGACCGCCGGTTGTGTGCCCCCCGGTCCGGTGCTATAATGGGCCATCGTGAGACCCCCCGTGCGCGAGCGCCTGTTCGGGCCCCCGCGGAGGGTGGGGGAGGGTGTGCGCCATGGAACGGGTGAGCCTGGCCGCGGCGACGCGGGCGCTCATCGGCAAGAATGCGATCAAGAGGATCCGGAGGGACGGCCTCGTGCCCGCGATCCTCTACGGCCAGGCCCGCGAGCCGCTGCCGCTTGCCATCGATCGCAAGACCCTGCTCGGCGCCCTGACGGCCGGAGGGCGGAATGCGTTGATCGACCTCCGGATCTCCCGGGACGGCAACGAGGAAACCAGCACTGTGATGCTGGCGGAGATCCAGCGGGATCCGATCCGGCGGGAGATCCTCCACGTCGACCTCCACGAGATCAGCCTGACCGAGACGCTGGAAGCGCGCGTGCCGCTCGCGCTCGTCGGGACCCCGGAAGGGGTGACGGCCGGCGGCATCCTGGAGCAGCACCTCCGCGAGATCACCGTCCGCTGCCTGCCCACGCAGATCCCAGACCACCTGACCGTTCGCGTGGAGGGCCTCCGCATCGGCGATTCCCTGCACGTTCGCGACGTCTCGGTGGGCGAGGGGATCGTGGTTGTCACGCCTCCTGGGGAAGTGATCGCGGCCGTCGTGGCGCCCGAGGAGGAAGAGGCGGCGGCGCCGGAGGTGGCTGAGGGCGCGGCCGCACCGGAGGCGGCGGGTCGGGCCCTGCCGGCCGGTGCGGAGGCCCAGCCAGCGCCGCCGCGGCCCGAGCCGAAGGCGGCGAAGCCCGAGGCCAAGCCGGGCAGGCCGGAGAGGAAGGAGTAGCCGCTGTCGTGGCACGCTAACCGGGCCGGCGGAGCCGAGACCGAGGAGGGGCGTGGCGCTGTCCGCGCCCTTCACGCTTAGAGGGCCGTGCTTGCCATGCTCTGTGACGCTGTCGCATAGTGGTGGAGCGTCGTGAACGAGGACATCGCCACCCGATCGTCCGATCCGCCTCTCCCTGTCGCCTGCTCGGGCATGGGAGGCCTGCCGCATGGCCCGACCGGGAGCGGTCGGACCGGCCGGGCCCGCGCGGGGTGGAGGACATGCTGCTGATCGTCGGGCTCGGCAACCCCGGACGCCGGTATCGGGGAACCCGCCACAGCGTCGGGCACGAGGTCGTCCAGCGCCTGGCGGAGCGCCTCGGCGTATCGCTGGAGCCAAGCGCGTGGGCCCGGACCGGGCGGGCTCGCATCGGGACGTCGGCCGTGCTCCTCGCCATCCCCGACACCTACATGAACGTGAGCGGCCACGCGGTGCGCGACCTCCTTCGGAGGAACCGCCGCCGCCCCGGCGACCTGCTCGTCGTGCACGACGACCTGGACCTTCCCCTGGGGCGCCTGCGCCTCCGGCCGGGGAACGGCGCCGGCGGGCACAACGGGATCCGCTCGATCATCGATGAGCTGGGCACCGGGCGCTTCGCGCGCCTGCGCATCGGCATCGGCCGCCCGCCGGAGGGCATCGATCCGGTGGAGTTCGTGCTGGCCCGGTTCACGCCCGACGAGCGGCCCGCCATCGATGCGGCGGTGGACCGGGCCGCGGACGCAGCCGTGACCGTGGCCCGGGACGGGCTGGCAGCGGCGATGAACCGGTACAACGTCCGGGATCGCGCGCCCGGGGCCGGGCCGCAGCCGCCGGTGGCCGCGGCACCGGGCCCTGCCGGGCCGACGATGGGGATGCGATGAGCGCCGCGAGCCTGCCGCGCGCCGTCGTGCCGGGGGCGGGCGGACGCCTGCTCCGGTGGGTCGGTGACGACACGGCGCTCAAGCGCCTGCTCACAGCGCGGAGCTGGATGATCCGCGCCTACTTCGAAGCACGCTACCTCGTCCCCGACCCCTGGCGCCTGGCCACGTCCGAGTACGAGCGCGCGCGGGCGGAGCGCACGCTCGCGGCCCTCGGGCGGCGGCGCTACGGAACGGCGCTGGAGGTCGGCTGCGGGGAGGGGCTCTTCACGTCTCGCCTGCTCGCCCTGTGTGATCGCATCGTGGCCGTGGATTTCTCCGGGCTGGCGCTGCGCCGGGCGCGACGGCGGCACGCCGGGGACCCCCGCGTCCGGGTGCGCCGGCTCGACGTGCTCCACGAGGATCCGGACGGCGCCTTCGATCTCGTGGTGTGCGCGGAGCTGTTCTACTACATGAACCGCGCGCAGTTCGAAAGCCTGGCTCCGCGGGTCGCGCGGTGGGTGGCGCCGGGCGGGGACCTCTGCTTGGTGCACGGGACCTCGGTGCACGACGCGGCCGGGTTGTCGGAGGCACGAGGCGGCGGCACCGGCGCGCGGGCCCTCCACGATCGCTTCAGACGGATCCCCGGCCTCGTCGTGCTGCGCGAGCGCCGCTACCCGCGCTATCTCATCACCGTGCTGCGCCGCGAGCCCCCCTGTGGCTGAGATCGCCTCCGCCCCGCCGCTCGCCGCCGGCGAGCCGCACCTGCGCCGGGACGTCTCGGTGTGGGGCTCGTTCATGTGGGGGTTCGCCGACGTGGGGGCGGACATCTACGCGGCCCTCGGCATCGTCATCGCCGCCACGATGGGCGCGGCGCCCCTCGCGTTCGCCGCCGCGGGGCTCGTCTACATCATGATCGGCCTCGCCTACACCGAGCTGGCGTCCGCGTACCCGCTGGCGGGGGGCGGCCAGTACTTCGTCGGCCGGGGCCTCGGGGACATGGCCGGGTTCATCGCGGGATCGGCCCTGCTGCTCGACTACACGATCGACATCGCCCTCTTTGCCACGTTCTCGGCCGGGTACATGAACTTCTTCTTCCCGGCGGTGCGCGACTTCAAGATGGACCTCGGTCCCCTCCACGGCATCAACCCGTTGTGGGCCGGCGAGACGTTCCTGCTGATCGGGCTCCTCACCTGGCTCAACGTCCGGGGCGTGCGGGAGTCGTCGCTGCTGAACGAGGTGATCGGCGTGTTCAGCCTGGTGGTCGAGGCCGGCCTCATCGTCATCGGACTGATCTTCGCCTGGAGGCCCGAGCTGCTGGTCGACCAGTGGGTGCACCAGTTCCCCACGCTCACCCAGTTCATGTACGGGTCGTCCCTTGCGATCATCTCGTACGTGGGGCTGGAGTCGATCTCCCAGGCGGCGCAGGAGACGCGCCGGCCCGCCACCATCATCCCGCGGACGTCGATCGGCCTCATCGGCAGCGTGTTCCTGTTCGCCGTGTTCTTTTCGGTCACGGGCCTCGGGGTGCTGCCGTGGCAGGTCTACGCCCAGCACGTGGGCGACTCCGTTGCGCTCTTCGGCAGCCGGCTGCCGTTCGTCGGCCCGGTCGCGGGGCCGCTCGCGGCCATCCTGGGAGCCGTGGTCCTCCTGATCTCCTCCAACACCGGCGTGATGGGGGCCAGCCGCCTCGTGTACTCGATGAGCCAGCTCAAGCTGCTGACGCCGTGGTTCCGGGACGTGCACCCGCGGTACCGGACGCCGGCGCGCGCGATCCTCGTCTTTTCGGGCATCGGCCTGCTCGAGGCGATGCTGGCGTTTCTCACGCCCAGCGCGGTCGACGCGCTCGCCAACATGTACGCGTTCGGGGCGACCCTCGGCTACACCCTGGTGTTCATCGCGCTCATCGCCCTGCGGTTCAGGGACCCGTACTCCCCCCGGCCGTATCGCGTGCCCCTCAACGTGCGCTGGCGGCGCGCCGGCCAGGCCGTGCACGTCCCGATCATCGGGTTCCTCGGCCTCGTCGGCGTGCTCATCACGCTGATCGAGGTCGTGCTCACCCACGCGGTCGGACGGGTCGCGGGCCCCAGCTGGGTCATCCTCTGCCTCGTCTACTATGTCGCGTACCGGCGCCGGCACGGCTTCCCGGTGTGGCGCAGCGTCGCCCACCACTGGGAGGACCAGCAGCGCGCGATCCTCCGGGACGCCGAGGAGTTCGATCTCCTCGAGCAGTACGAATTCGCGCTGGCGCAGCGCGACCGGCAGCTGGCGCGGGGGCAGGCGCGTGCGTGACGCCTACCTGACCGTCACGAGCGTCCTCATGGTGATCCTCGGCCTCGTGATCCTCGCCCGGACGCTGCCGTTGGGCGTGCACCTCCAGGCGCTGCTCGTCGGGCTCGGCTTCGTCGCGCTCGGCGCGTACCGGCTCTGGTTCGTGGCGGCCTACCTTTGGCGGAGGCTCCGGTGACCGAGCCGCTTCAGGTGAGCGTGATCGGGGCGATCCTGGCGACCGGGTTCGCCGGGGCGATGGCCGCGCTGCTGCTGTGGATGCTCCGCGTGCCGCGGCCGGTGTCCATCGAGGTGGCGCGCGCGGTGCACTCCGTCGGCGCCGTCCGGACGATCTTCGTCCCGATCCTGGAGGAGTACTACTCGGAGCGGGCGGTCGAGCTGGCGAGCCGCCTGGGGCAGGTCCAGAAGGCCAAGATCCTGCTCGGCTACATCGTCGAGGTCCCGCGCACGCTGGGCCTCGGCGTGCCGCTGCCCAAGGTGGAGGAAGCCGGGCGCCGCGCGCTCGAGCAGGCGCGGCAGATCGTCGACATGCACAACCTCGAGGCGCAGACCGAGATCATCCGCACCCGGGAGGCCGGCGAGGGCATCTCGCGCGTCGCCCGCGACCACGATGTGGACCTCATCGTGCTCGGGATCTCGCCGGATACCGGGTTCGTCGAAGGATCGACGGCCCGCGTCGCCGAGTCGCTGTTCCGGCACGCGCCGTGCGAGGTGATCATCGACCGGCTGGCCGAGACGAGCATCGGCGCGGCGGCGCCGCCCGCGCCGGCGGCGGGGCCCGTCCCGCCGGCGGAGGCCGGGTCCCCGGGCCACGTCGCCGCGGCGGCGGACGACGCGGGGCAGCGGCGGCGGTAGGGAAGGGGGGAGCGGTCGACGATGCACGTCGTGATCCTGGGGTGTGGACGGGTGGGCGCGACGCTGGCGATGATGCTGGCCGCCGAGGGGCATTCGGTCGCGATCATCGACCGCGATCGGGAGTCCTTCCGGCGCCTCGGCCGGGGGTTCCGGGGCAAGACGATCCTCGGGATCGGCATCGACGAGGACGTCCTGCGCAAGGCCGGGATCGAGCGTGCCGACGGCTTTGCCGCGACCACCAACGGGGACAACACCAACATCATGTCCGCGCAGATCGTCAAGGTCAAATACAAGGTGCCCCGCGTCATCGCGCGGATCTACGACCCGCTGCGCGCTGAAGCCTACAAGGAGCTGGGCATCGACACGATCTCCCCCACGCTCCTGGGCGCGGGGCTGTGCCGGGACTTCCTCACGGGACGGCCGTGGCGGAGCATCGAGGAGTACCAGGCGGTCCGGGAGACGCTGCCGCGGTCTCCGGGGTCCGAAAGGAGCCGGTAGCCATGTACGTGATCGTCGCTGGCGGCGGAAAGGTCGGGTACTATCTCACGAAGGCGCTGCACGGCGCAGGCCAGGAAGTGACCATCATCGAGAAGGCGCGCCGCCGGTTCGACCTGCTGCAGGAGGAGTTCGGCGACGCCGCCCTGCTGGGCGACGCGTGCGAGGTGACGACCCTCGACCAGGCCGGGGCGGCCCGTGCGGACCTCGTCGCGGCGGTTACCGGCGACGACGAGGACAACCTCGTGATCTGCCAGATGGCCAAGCGCAAATTCAACGTGAAGCGGGTGATCGCGCGGATCAACAACCCCAAGAACGAGGTGACGTTCCAGCTCCTGGGCATCGACGAGACGGTCAGCTCGACCAAGCTGATCTACAGCCTGATCGAGCAGGAGGTGGAGGTCGCCGACGTGATCCCGCTGACCGCCCTGCGGCGGGGTCACCTGGAGCTCGTGGAGGTCGCCCTGCCGGAGGACTCGCCCGCCGTGAACCGGCGCGTCCGCGACCTCGCGCTCCCCCACAACTGTATGCTCGCGATCGTCGTTCGGGGGGAGACGGCCGAGAGCGTCCACGGCGACACGGTGCTCCGCCGGGGAGACATCGTCGTCGCGATTACCCCGTCGGCCAGCGTGCAGCAGTTCCGGGCCGCGCTGCTCGGCCGCGGCGCCCCGACGGCGTGATGGCGCCGCGGCGCGGGAACTTCCCGCGGCCGCGGCGCGCTACGAGATGGAGAGCCAAGGTCGGGGAGGGCCAGTGCACGTCGATGCGGCGCGCGGGTCGATGCAGCAGCTCGTTGGGGCGATAGACAGGGTGATGGACGCGTCGGCGGGCGCGTCGGCGCCGGCGGGCGCGCGGCTGGCGGCGTTCGAAGAGCTGCTGGCGCGACACCTGCGCGGGATCTACCGCGTCGCGTACAGGCTGGCCGGAAACCCCGACGACGCCGAGGATCTGGCGCAGGAGGCGATCGTCGAGGCCTTCCGCGCGTTCGACCGGTACCAGCCCGGGACCTACTTCGACCGCTGGCTGTACCGGATCATGACACGCACGCACATCGATCGGGTGCGGCGCCGCCTCCGCCGCCCCGAGGTCTCCCTCGATGCGCCGGTGAGCCCGGGCGGCGACCCGCTCGTGGCGCTCGTGGGCGACGACCGGGACGATCCGCAGCGCCTCGTGGAGGCCACGGACCTGGACGGTGCGGTCCAGGCGGCCCTGGACCGCCTGCCCGCGGAGTTTCGGACCGCGGTCGTCCTTGTGGACATCGAGGGACTATCCTATGATGAAGTTGCGGCCGCCGTGGGCTGCCCCGTTGGCACGGTGCGATCGCGGCTGCACCGGGCGCGCGAGATGCTCCGGAAGGCGCTCGGGCCGCAGCTTGCCGGGAGGAGGGGAGACCGGTGAGTGACCACGTCACTGACCGTCTCTCCGCGTATCTCGACGGCGCCCTAAGCGCGCAGGAGCTGGAGCGCGTGCAGGGGCACCTCGCGGGGTGCGCCGGGTGCGGGCGGGCGTACGCGGAGCTCGCGGCGTTGCGGCGCCTGCTCCGCGGCCTGCCCGATCCGGCGGTGCCGGAGGGGCTGGCGGAGAGGCTGCACTGGCGGCTGATGCGGGAAGCACGCGCGGACGCCCGCCCGAGGCTGCGCGAACTGCTCCGCAGCCTGTCGCTGCGGCCGACGCCGCTCCGGCTGGCGCTGGCGTGCGCAGCCCTGGCCCTGGCGCTCGGCCTCCCGCTGGGTTGGCTGTCGCGATGGGGCGTGCACGAGACGCCGCTGGATCCCGATGCCTACCTCCGCGACTACCTGGTGCTCTCGACGGGCCGGCCGCTCACCGATGAGGTGGCGACCACGCTGGTCACGTACACCCTTCCCGCCCCGGAGCCGCAGACCCGGTAGCATGCCACCCTCCATCCGCCGCCAGGTCGCCGCCGCGGCGATCTGCGCGTTGGGCTGGGCCCTCGCGGCCTCCGCGCCGGCGCCGCCGGCGCGGGCGCAGCAGGGCCCGGGCGACAGCCCGCTCCTGTGGCTGCAGTCCGCGGCCACGGCGCCGCGCCGCACTAGCTACGTGGGGACCAAGACCGTGACCGTATGGGCGGCGGGCGTGCAGGCGTCGGAGGTGCGCGTCTACCACCAGGCGCCGGACCGGACCCGCCTGGAGTATCCAGCGGCGGGCGCCCAGCCCGCGCGGATCGTCATCATCACCGGCCGGACGGAGGTCGAGTTTACGCCCGCCCGCAACGAGGTAGTCCGCCGCCCAGCGCCCGAGCACGACGAGGAGGGCCTGGCCCGCGAGATCCTGCCGCGGATCCTCGAGAACTACGACGCGCGGTTCGGCGGCACCGACACCGTCGCCGGCCGCCCGGCCCGCATCATCGACATCCAGCCCAAGTTTCCCGGACGGCCGCGGCTGCGCCTCTGGATCGATACCGAGACCCGCCTCCTCCTGCGCTTGGAGCGGTACAGTCCTACCGGTGCCCTGCGGGAGATCTCGGCGTTCCTCTCGATCGAGGTGAACCCGGCGCTGTCGGCCGACCTCTTCAGCGTGGTGCCGCCACCCGGGACGCGGATCCACACGCGGACGCCCAGCGGGCGGCTCACGATCGAGCAGATCGCGCAGCGCGTCGGGTTCACCCCGCAGCTCCCGGCGTACCTGCCGCCCGGCTACAGGCTGGTCGGATCGCGGATCTCGATGGTGCGCGGCATCCCCACGGCGACGTTTGCGTTCTCGGACGGGGTCTCGACGCTGACGCTGTTCGAGAGCCGCGGGCCGCAGGGTTCCCCGCCGACCGGGCGTCCGGTCCGCATCGGCTCCGCCCCTGGCACCATGATCGCCCGTGGGGTCGCCACGCTGCTCCACTGGAACGCGGGCGTGGTCTCCTTCACGCTGGTCGGTGAGCTGCCGCAGGACGAGCTGGTGCGCGTTGCCGCCTCCGTGCCATCCGGGGGGATATCCCGTGCGCCCGGCGGACGGCCGACGGCGCGGGCACCAACCCGCGCCGGTACCGCGCGCGTCGGGGCATGGGAGGCGCGGTTCGTCCCCGTCCTGCGGCCGGCCGCGGCTGAGGCGGCCGGGCTCTCGCCGCCGCCCCGCGTGCGGTCCATCACCCCCGCCGCCCACCCCCTCGGTCCCGGCATCCGGGTGGAGGAGCAGAGGATCTGGCGGGTGCTCCAGGCCCGGGGCCTCGCGCCTGCCGTCGCGAAGCTCGCGGTCGCGAGCGATGGCGTCACCCGCCTGCCCGACGGGTGGATCGCGAGGCTCGCATGGATCGAGTTTGTCTACGGGATGGATGGGACCGGGGATCGGGGCGCGGTCCTCCGGGAGGCGCAGGAGCGGGCCCGCGCGCTCGCGGTGGCCGCGCTCGAGGCCGACCCGCGAGTGCTCCAGGTGACGCTGACCGGCTACTACCACCGGACCGGCCGGTTCGACGGCCGGCGGACCGACGCCACGCTCACCGCGCGCCTCTTCCGGGACCCGCTCCTCGGGACACCGCCGGCTCTCGCGGCAGGCGAAGCGCTCGCGCGGGCCGGCGACGTCTGGTACAGCCCGGCTCTCCTGGCCGGGACGGTCACCGAGCGGACCGCGGCGCAGGGCGCCGCCGCGAGGGCGGCCGGCGACCGGGGCGTCGAGTCGACCGAGCGGTTCCATGGCGACGCGCTCGAGCGGCTCGCGGAGATCAAGGATCGGCTGGCGGGCCTCGTCTTCGGGCTGGAGAGCCGGGGCCGGCTGTGGCGCGGAGATCCGCGGCGGGCCGAGGTGGCGCTGACCTTCGACGACGGCCCGAGCCCACTTGTCACGCCGCTGCTGCTTGCGATCCTCCGGCGGTACCACGCCGTCGCCACGTTCTTCGTGATCGGGGAGCACGCCCGCGCCTATCCGTATCTCGTGGCCGAGATGGCCGCGGACGGCCACGAGGTGGGCGACCACACGTTCGACCACCCGAACCTGACGGGCCTGGCCCCAGCCAAGGCCTCCGAGGAGATCGACGCCACGGCCGCGGTGATCCGCGGGATCACGGGGCGCGCTCCGCGGTGGTTCCGGCCGCCGGGGGGCGACTACACCGTGGCTGTCGCGGACGCCGCCCGGCGCGCCGGGATGGGGCTCGCGATGTGGACCGAGAACTCGGGGGACTGGGCCCAGCCGCCGGCGAAGACACTTGTGGCGCAGGTGCCGCTCCGGGCTGAGCCCGGGTCCATCATCCTGCTCCACAGCACGACCCTGAACACCGCGCAGGCGTTGCCTGCGATCATCGTGCAACTGCGCCACCGGGGCTACACGCTCGTGACCCTGTCGCAGCTGGCACGG
This sequence comes from Bacillota bacterium, assembly GCA_021324295.1. Classification (GTDB taxonomy): domain Bacteria; phylum Sysuimicrobiota; class Sysuimicrobiia; order Sysuimicrobiales; family Segetimicrobiaceae; genus JAJPJJ01. The sequence continues at coordinate 51,439 of JAJPJJ010000099.1, read as the reverse complement.
GATGCCGAGTGACGTGATATGACCACGCGCGATAGAGAGATGACCCTGATCGAGCACCTCGAGGAGCTGCGCCAGCGCCTCCAGTACGCGGTCCTCGGTCTGCTCATCGCGACCGGCCTCGGGCTCGTGTTCGTGGATCCGCTGCTGCACCTGCTGCTGCGCCCGACGGGCGAGATGAAGCTGACGACGCTCACGGTGCTCGAGCCGTTCCTCGTCAAGGTGAAGGTCGCCATGCTCTTCGGGATCGCGGTGAGCATGCCGTGGATCCTCTACCAGCTGTTCGCGTTCGTCGATCCGGCGCTGACGGAGAACGAGCGGCGGCGAGTCGTGCCGCTGGCCGTGCTCTCGGGCGCGCTCTTTGCGGTCGGGATCGTGTTCGGGTACTGGATCGTCCTGCCGGTGAGCACCCGGTGGCTGCTCTCGCAGGCGGGGAACCAGTTCCACGTGCTCCTCACCGCCAACGCCTATATCAACTACGTGCTGTTCTTCCTGCTGATCGTGGGCGGGACGTTCGAGACACCGCTGGTGATCCTGTCGCTCGCCGCGCTGGGTCTCGTGACGCCGCAGACGCTGCGCCGGGAGTGGCGCATCGCCTACATGGTGATCGCGGCCATCGCCGTGTTCGCGACCCCGGACTGGAGCCCGGTGACGATGGCTCTCGTCGCGATCCCTATGGGGCTGCTGTACGAGTTCAGCATCGTCCTCTGCCGGATCTTCATCCGGCCGCCCGCCCCCCAGCCGGCGCGCCCCAGCACCCAGGCGAGCTAGGCCCCCCGTTACCGGCATCCGGTGGTGGTACAGGGAGGCGGCGGGGACCTGCCCGGAGCGGGGCGCGAGGTCCTCCCGGCGCTCGGCGACGACGCCGGCGTCGTCGCCGCCGGTCCCATCCCCGCACGGCATGCGGCAAAGAGACCGGCCCGCCCCGGCGTCGGCCGGACGGCGCCCTGGCGCCCCCGACGGGGCGGAGACCTTCCGCCGACTCTGCTCGGTCGATGCCGAGACCACCGCTCGCTCCGCGAAGATTGCGCGCCCCTTGGTCTCCGTGCCGCAGACCCGTCGCTGCACGCTGATGGGACCGCGCCGGTTGGGAGCGGAGGGCAGGCCCACACCGGGAGCGCCCCTGAGCCAGGACCCCCTGGCGGCGGGCCCGGGAGGTGTCCGGCGTGAGACGGGGGGATATACCAAAGAGGAGACGCCTTCCAGCGGGCCGAACCATGCGGGGACCTTCTATGGTCGCGGCCCCACTTCACGACGGTCTTCTGGTATAATGGCGGCCAGTATGCTGCGTCACCCGGACCATGCCGGGGAGCCCCACCGGCCCACCAGGCCCGTGGCCGTGGTTGCCGTGCTGGTCGGCCTTCTCCTGCTCGCGCCCGCCGCGCCGGGCGCGGCCGGGGCGGGTGCGGTCTCGCCCCAGTCCTCGGAGTGCTCGGTGCACGTGCCCGTCCTCGTCGTCGGCGGCACCCCGGCCGGGGTCGCCGCCGCCGTTTCGGCGGCCCGGCTGGGCACCCCCGTGATCGAGACCGAGGCCCGGCCCTACCTCGGCGGCGACCTCACGGGGGCGATGCTCAACATGCTCGACATGGATTTCGATCTCGACGGGCGCCACCTGGCGCGCGGCGTGTTCCTGGAGATCTACGATCGGCTCGGGACGACCTTCGACGTGGAGTACGCCAAGAAGGTCTTCCGGGAGGAGGTGCGGCACGAGCCGCTCATCACCCTGCGGCTGCACACCCGTCCGGTCGCCGTGGTGATGAACGGCTCCTGGGTCACGGGGGTGGTGTTCGAGGACGCCCGCAGCCACGAAACGCAGACGATCTGCGCCCGCCGGATCGTGGATGCCACCGACGACGCGGACATCGCGGCGATGGCCGGCGTGCCGTACACGCTGGGGCGGGAAGGGCCCGGCTTCGGGCGCGAGATGATGTCGGCCACCCTGGTCTTCGAGCTGGGCGGCGTGGACTGGCGCCAGGTGGCCGCGGCGATGTACGGCGTGACGACCAAGCACATCCTCCGGGGCGGCGTCTACCACGGCAACATCTGGGGATACGGCCCGATCATGCGGGTGTACCACCCGACGCAGCCGGGCGTCGGCATCTACGACCTCAACCTCGGCCTGCAGCACGACGGCTCGGTCCTCGTCAACGGCCTGCTGATCTTCGGCGTGGATGGCACCGACCCGGCGTCGGTCGCGGACGGCATGCGCCGCGGGCGCGCGGAGCTGCCGTCCCTCGTCCAGTTCCTGCGAGAGATGGCGCCCGGGTTCTCGCACGCGTATCTGATCCGCCCGGCGGACTACCTGTATATCCGCGAGACCCGCCACATCCACGGCTTGTACACGCTCACCGCGCAGGACATCATCGACGGACGCGTGTTCTGGGACGCGGTCGGCGTGGCGAGCTATCCGATCGATATCCACCCGTACCGGCCCGGCGAGCACAACGCCTACGCCGCCCACCGGTATATCTACACCATCCCGCTGCGTTCGCTCGTGCCGGTGGGAGTGGGGAACGTGATCTGTGCCAGTCGGTCGATCTCCGCGACGTGGGAGGCGGCGGCGTCGGCGCGGGTCGTGCCCACGACGATGGAAGAAGGCCAGGCCGCCGGCGTGGCGGCGGTCCTGTCGATCGAGGCGCGGGTCTCGATCCGGCAGCTCGCCGAGCGCCCCGCGCTGGTGCGGGCGCTGCAGGGCATGCTCTACACGCAGGGCGCGTACCTGCTGCCGGAGACGGTCTCCTCGATCGGCCGACCCCCGGCGCCCTGGGCGGACCGGAGCCATCCCCTCCCCCCGGCGGCCGAGATCCGACGGCACTAGCGCAACCGGGAAGCGCGTTAGGGAGGGCTGATGCCGGACGCCACGCGCGCGAAGCTCCCGCCCGGCCAGTACCGGACCGCGAAGTGGCCGGTGCTCCACTACGGCGGGATCCCGCGGATCGACCTGGCGACGTGGGAGTTCACCGTCACCGGGGAGGTGGAGGCGCCCGTTCGCTGGACCTGGGAGGAGTTCACGCGCCTGCCGCGCACCACCGTCCGGTGCGATGTCCACTGCGTCACGGCCTGGTCCCGGTTCGATAACGTGTTCGAGGGCGTCGCGTCCGGCGAGGTGATGCGGCACGTCCGCCCCCGCCCGGACGCCGCGTTTGTGATGGTGCACGCGTATGGCGGCTACACGACCAACCTGCCACTCGCCGCCCTCCTCGAGCCCGACGTCCTCTTCGCCTTCTCGCACGATGGCGCGCCGCTCGCGCCGGAGCACGGGTGGCCGTGCCGCCTTGTCGTGCCCCGGCTGTACTTCTGGAAGAGCGCCAAGTGGGTGCGCGGGCTCGAGCTCCTGCGCGAGGACAGGCCCGGTTTCTGGGAGCAGAACGGCTACCACATGCGTGGCGATCCCTGGAAGGAGGAGCGCTACTCAGACCCCTGGTAGTCTGCGGGGATGACGGTCGCCGGCCGCGACACGGCGGCGCGGCCGGCCCCGGGCGCTGGGGATCCGCATGATCTGGAACGTTCCGGTCGAGACGATGCCCCGCGAGGACCTGCAGGCGCTTCAGCTCGCGCGCCTCCGGGATCTCGTGCAGCGTCTTGCCGCGCGGGTGCCGTTCTATCGCGAGGCGTTCGACCGGGCCGGCGTGCGGCCCGAGCACCTCCGCTCGCTCGACGACCTCCGGCGCCTGCCGTTTACGCGCAAGGCCGATCTCCGCGACCACTACCCGTTCGGGATGTTCGCGGTGCCGCGGGAGCAGGTTATCCGGATCCATGCCTCCTCGGGCACGACCGGCAAGCCGACCGTCGTGGGCTATACGCGCGGCGACCTCGGGGTGTGGGCGGAGGTCTGCGCGCGGTGCCTCGCGGCGAGCGGGGCGCGGCCGGGGGACGTCTTCCACAACGCGTACGGGTACGGTCTGTTCACCGGCGGGCTCGGGATGCACTACGGCGCCGAGCTGATGGGGCTCACGGTGGTGCCCGCCTCGGGGGGCAACACGGAGCGGCAGCTCCTGCTGATCCAGGACTTCGCCCCGCGCATCATCGCCTGCACGCCCTCCTACCTGCTGACGCTCGCGGAGGCGGCCGCGGCGCGAGGCCTGGCGCCGGAGGAGCTGCCGCTGCGCTCCGCCGTGCTCGGTGCGGAGCCCTGGACCGAGGAGATGCGTCGGGAGATCGAGCGGCGGCTGCCGCTGAGGGCCGTGAACATCTACGGCCTGAGCGAGGTGATCGGCCCGGGCGTCAGCAACGAGTGCGTGGAGGTCCAACGGGGCTCGCACGTCTTCGAGGACCACTTCCTGGTGGAGGCCCTCGACCCCGTCAGCCTGGAGCCGGTCCGTCCCGGCGAGCCCGGCGAGCTCGTCTTCACCACCCTCACCAAGGAGGCCCTGCCGGTCGTCCGCTACCGCAGCGGCGACATCGCGTCCCTCGACCCGTCGCCCTGCCCCTGCGGCCGGACGCACGCCCGCATGTCCCTCGTCGTCGGCCGCACCGATGACATGCTTGTGATCCGCGGTGTCAACGTCTTCCCGTCCCAGGTCGAATCCGTGGTCGTCCAGTTCGCCGAGCTGTCTCCGCACTACCAGCTCGTCGTGACGCGGGAGCGCACCCTCGACGCGCTGGAGGTCAGGATCGAGGTTGCGCCCGCGCTCGCCGACGCGCTGGGGGCGTCGGGCGCCGGCGGCGCCGCAGTCGCCGCGCTTCGGGCCCGGGTCGCGGAGCGGCTGCGCGGGGTCACCGGGATCCACGTCCAGGTCTCGCTCGTGGCCCCCGGCACGCTGCCGCGCAGCGAGGGGGGCAAGCTCCGGCGGGTCCTCGACCGGCGGACGCTGGCATGACGGTCCTCACGGTCGGCGCTGGGCACCGGCTCACGTGCTCCCGGCGGGAGCCGGCCCGAACACCAGCGCCGCGTTGATCCCTCCGAAGCCGAAGGAGTTGCTCAGGGCGTAGCGGACCTCGCGCTCGCGCCCCGTCCCGGGCACGTAATCGAGGTCGCAGGCGGGGTCCGGCTCCTCGAGGTTGAGCGTGGGGGGCACGTAGGCGTGCCGGAGCGCGAGCATGCAGATCGCCGCCTCGATCGCGCCGGTCGCGCCGAGCGCGTGGCCATGCATCGCCTTCGTGCCGCTGACGGGGATCCGGTAGGCGTGCTCTCCGAAGACCTGCTTGATCGCGAGCGTCTCCGCGGGGTCGTTCAGCGGCGTGCTGCTCGCGTGGGCATTGATGTAGTCGATCTGGTGGGGCAGCACCTCCGCCTCCGCGAGCGCATCCCGGATCGCGCGGGCCGCCTGCGCCCCGGACGGGAGCGGGGCCGTCATGTGGTGCGCATCGTTACTCGTGCCGTATCCGAGCACCGTGCCGTAGATCGGCGCGCCGCGCCGGAGCGCGTGCTCGCGCTCTTCGAGGACGAGCAGGGCGGCGCCCTCGGCCATCACGAACCCGTCCCGGCCGCGGTCGAACGGCCGGCACGCGCGGGCCGGGTCATGGTTGCGGGTGGACATCGCCCGGATGATCGCAAACGCGCCGAAGATCAGCGGGGTCAGGGGCGCCTCGACGCCGCCCGCCAGCATGACGTCCGCATAGCCGTCGCGCACCGCGCGGAACGCCTCGCCGATCGCGATCGCCCCGCTCGCGCAGCTATCGGAGTTGGCGCTCGACGGACCGCGCAGGTCGAACTCGATCGCGATGTTGCAAGAGGCGGCGCCGCAGAACACCGAGAGGGCCAGGTGGGGCTTGACTTTGTGAATCCCCTGGGCCATGAAGATGGCGTGCTGCTCCTCGGCGAACGCCGCCCCGCCGATGGCGGAGCCGATGAAGCAGCCGATCGCGTCCCGGTTCTCCTCGGTCAGGCGGAGGCGGGCGTCCTCGAGCGCCATGCGGCCGCAGGCCAGGGCGAGCTGCGAATACCGGTCCAGGCGGCGCAGCCGCCGGGCGTCCATGTAGGCTCCCGGGTCGAAGTCCCGCACCTCCCCCGCGATCGTGCAGGAGAACGGCGTGGGATCGAACCGGGTGATCCGGTCGATCGCCGAGCGCTCCAGCCGGAGCCCCTCGTACAGGCCGGCGGCTCCGCACCCGATGGGCGTCACCGCGCCGATGCCTGTCACCACGACCTGCCGCTTCATGGCTCACCTCCACCCCCGGCGCCAGGCGCCCGCTCCGCAAGCGCCTTGATCCGGCTGAGCGTCTGTCCGGCGATCGCCTCGACGAACAGCGGCCCGATGATCCAGCGGGCGACCGGCCGCCCGATCAGCGGCCACCGGAGGTCCAGATCGTGCACGATCGTCACGAGGACCAGCCCGCCGGCTTCCTGGACGAGCCGCCACTCCACCTCCATGCCCTGCGTCACGCCGCGGAGGTGCGTGTACCGGATGCGCCGCTGCTCCGTGAGGATCCGTTGCCTGGCCCGCCACCGGACCGGGATCCCGCTTCGCCTCGCTCTCATCTCGACGATCCTGTCCGGACCGTCGGAGGCGATCACGCGGACGCTCCGGTAGTGGGGCAACCAGCGGGGCCAGTCCTCCACCCGCGCCGCGTACGCAAAGACCGCGTCGAGCGAGCCCCGGATGCGGATCGCGGTCTCCGTGTGCATCGCGCCCGGGAGCCCCGCCTCGGCCGGCCGCCCGGCGCGCATCACCCGATCCCCAGCACCCGGGCCACGAACCCGGGACACAGCACGGTCCCCGCGCGCTCGAGGTTCCCCAGCGCGCCGATCAGGCGGACGCCGAGGTCGGGCTGCGCCGCGATCCGCTGCGTGGCGCGGTGCTGGAGCGCGGGGGAGAACGCCAGGCGCTGGAGGACGCGGGAGAGGAGGAACACCGGGCCGAACTCGCGGCGGCGCGCGCGTTCGTACTCCCGGAGGGCCGGCAGCGGCGCGCGCGGGGCCGGCACGGCGGCCCCGCCGGCGAGCGCCCGGTGGGCGTACGATGCGGCCAACTCGGCGCCGCGCAGGGCGAGGTAGATCCCCTGTCCGGTGAGCGGGTCGATGTACGCGGCGGCGTCCCCGGCCAGCAGCACCCGTCCGCAAGCGGCGCGCCGCCGCCAGTAGGCGAGCGGCCCGCTGGCTCGAAACTCGCTCGCCCGCCGGGCGTGCGCGAGGCGGCCCGCCAGACCGGGAAACGCCCGCAGGGCGTCCCAGTACCGCGCCTCCAGCGCGCCCCGCCACGCCCGGAGACCCCCGCGGGGCAGCGCGATCGTCACGTTCGCCAATCCCCCGGCAAGGTACGCGACGCCGCAGTACCGATCCACGCCGAGGTGGAGCTCGCCGTATTCCCCGCGGGGATCACCAGGCTCGGGCCGGAGGCCCTCGAGGTACGCGCCGACCGTGTACCGGCCCCGGCGCGGCGGCCCGCCCGCGCCCGTCATCCCGGCGATCGTCGAGCGAAGGCCGTCCGCCCCGATCAGGAGGCGAGCTGCGTGCTGTTCGTGCCGCGGGCCGGGCCGCTCGACGCGGACGCGGACGGCACGGGCCTCCTGCTCGAGGCCCACGACCCTGGCCTCTTCGACGACGTGCGCGCCGGAGGCGGCCGCGTGCGCGAGGAGCACGTGGTCCAGCAGCCGGCGCGGGATCGCCCACCCCACGTCTCGCGGGAACGGCAGGGCGACCGCGTCGCCGCGCGCCGGCACGATGCGCATCCCGCGGACCGGGCGCGCCTGCCGGGCCAACGCCTCGCGGACGCCCAGCCGGTCGAGCACGGCGTCGCAGCCGGGGTTGAGATAGTCCCCGCACGGTTTCGCCCGCGGAAACCGCGCGCGGTCGAGGACCGCGACGCGGCATCCGCTGCGCGCGAGGATCGCCGCGGCCGCGCTGCCGGCCGGGCCGGCGCCGACGACGATCACGTCCATCATCGCTCGCCCGCCCGCGGTCGCGGCGGCCGCGCCGGCGCCGGGACGGCGCTCAGCCGATCCACTCCAGCCCCGCGCGAAACGGCGCCAGCGGCAGCACGCGCATGTTGGGTATCGCCGCGGCCGCGGCCAGTCGCCGGTACTCGTCCCACGATCGTGAGCGACGCACGGACAGCGGACCATCGTGGCGGATCAGAGGGCTCGACGCGCATCGCGTGAGCAACCACACGCCGGCGTAGGCGAGCGGGCCGCGGACGAGGTCCACGACGAGGAAGCCAGCGCGCGCGAGGCGGTGCAGGCCGCGGAGCAGCTCCGGGCCCTCCGCGGGGGCGAGGTGGTGCAGCGCGAGCGTGCACAGGCAGACGTCGAAGCTGCCATCGGCAAACGGCAGCGCGCGCGCGTCCGCCTGGATCACCGTGATCGCCGCGGACGCGCCGACGGCCTCGCGGGCGAGGCGCGCCGTCGTCGCGTGGCGGTCGACCGCGACGACACGAACCGGGACGCCGCGGTCGCGTCCCCAGGCGACAGCCACCAGCGGGATATCCGCGCCCCCGGTGGCCACATCGAGGAGCGCGAACGGCGCCTGTCCCCGGCGCCGCCGCCGCCAGGCCGGGAGCACCCGGTCCAGATACGCCCGCACGAACGCGCGACCGCCAAACCACCGGTTGATCCAGCCCAGGTCGCGCAGGGCCTGCCGCAGCTCGCGCTCCGGGCACGCCGGATCGTCCATCCGCTCCCCTGCTGCCGGCTGTCCGGGCGCCTTCATCGGAGCCTCATTATACCAGGCGACACTTCACAGACGGGTAACGCCCACGCCGCGCGGAGCGTTCCGTCGGTCTTTTCTCCTCGCGGGCCGTTCGCTATGCTCTGGCTATCGGGGGGCTGGCGTGATCGAGGCCGTGATCTTCGACATGGACGGGCTGATCGTGGACAGCGAGACGCCGGAGTATCTCGCGTGGCGGGCCACGTACGCGACGTTCGGCCTGCGGTTCCCGCTCGCGTCCTGGCGCGCGAACATCGGCCGCAACGATGGCCCCTTCGATCCGCTCGGGCCGTTCCGGCTCGAGGGGGGCCCGGGCCCTCCCGACGCCGTGGTCGCCCTCTGGCGGCGCCACCATGCCGTGCTCGAGCAGGCGTACCTCAGGCCGCTGCCCGGGGTCGTGGATCTGCTGGAGGGGCTGGGCCGCGGCGGCGTGCGCGCCGGCGTCGCCTCCTCGTCGCGGATCGCGCGGGTCCGTGGCCTCCTCGCGACGCTCGGCCTGGCGTCCCGGTTCGTCGCCGTAGCCGGCGGCGATGAGGTCGCGCGCGGCAAGCCGTCTCCCGATGTCTACCTGCTGGCCGCCTCGCGCCTAGGCGCTACGCCCGCATCGTGCGTGGCGCTCGAGGACAGCGAGAACGGCGTCCGGGCGGCGAAGGCCGCCGGCATGCGGTGCATCGCCGTCCCCTCGGCGCTCACGCGGGGGCTCGACTTCTCGGCCGCGGACCTCGTCGTGCGCAGCCTCACCGAGGTGACGGCCGAGATGCTCGCGACGGTCGGCGGCCTGCGCGGCGCGCGGAGGCCGCCCACGAGGTAAGGGGCCGTGCGGATCGCGACGTTACTGCCGAGCGCGACGGAGATCGTCTGTGCCCTGGGGCTCGCGGACGAGATCGTCGCGGTGACGCACGAGTGCGACTACCCTCCGGAGATCCGCGGCCGCCCGGTCGTGGTGCGCTCGCTCATCGACGCGGCCGGCCTGGCCAGCGGGGAGATCGACGCCCGGGTGGAGGGGGCCGCGCGCCGCGGTGAGAGCCTCTACCAGATCGACGTAGAGGCGCTGGCGGCCGCGGGGCCGGATCTCCTGATCACCCAGGACCTCTGCCGTGTCTGCGCGCTGCCGAGCATGGACGTCGATGCCGCGGTGGCCGCGCTCCCGGGCGCTCCCCGGGTGCTCCGCCTGCACCCACACCGGCTCGACGAGATCCTGGACGATATCGTGGCCGTCGGCGCTGCGACGGGCCGGGCGGCCCAGGCGCACCGCCTCGTGGGCCGTCTGCGCGAGCGGATCGCCCGTGTCGAGGCCGCCGTTCGGGGCCGGCCGCGGCCCGGCGTCTTCTGCATGGAGTGGCTGGACCCGCCGTTTTGCGGTGGCCACTGGATGCCCGAGCTCGTGGCCCTGGCGGGCGGTCGGGAGCTCCTCGGGCAGGCGGGCCGGCCCTCCAGCCGCGTCGGGTGGGATGCGATCGTCCGGGCGTCGCCCGAGGTCATCGTGCTGACCGTGTGTGGGTTCGATGTCGCGAGGACCCAGCAGGAGCTGCCGCTGCTCGAGGCCCGTCCGGAGTGGCGGGACCTCGCGGCGGTCCGGGCCGGCCGCGTCTACGCGACCGACGCCAGCAGCTACTTCAGCCGATCGGGTCCCCGCGTCGTCGATGGGCTGGAGATCCTCGCGGCGATCCTGCACCCGGAGGCCGCCAGGTGGGCGACACCCCCGGACGCGTGGGCGCCCGTCGGCGAGTCCTCGCGCCGGAGGGCCGGGCCGCCGAGCGCATGATCGCCGGAGCCTGGCGAGCGTTGCAGCGAGACGAGTCGGCCGCGGGGGCCCTGCCTTCGCTTCCGGTCGAGGACGGATTCGAAAGAGCAGGCCCGCCCGGGCCCCCATCGGCCGGGCGCCGCGCTTCACGTCCCTTGCCGGCTGCCCACGTCGCGACACGCCTTACTGAAGGACGCCGGCCCCGCGCGGCCGGTGGAACAGGGACGCGGCGACGCTGAGTCCCAGGATCGAGCCGACGAGGCCGAGCATGGCCCCCACCGGGATCGCCACGATGCCGCTCAGCAGCATCTTGAGACCCACGAGCATCAGCACGATGGCCAGCCCCGTCTTCAGGTAGCGGAACAGGTGCATCACCCCGGCCAGCAGGAAGTACAGCGAGCGCAGCCCCAGGATCGCGAAGACGTTGGACGTGTACGCGAGGAACGGATCGGTCGTCACAGCCAGGATGGCCGGGATCGAATCGATCGCAAACACGAGATCGGTGATCTCGATCACGACCAGCACGAGCAATAACCGCGTCGCGTACAACCGTCCGCCGCGGCGCAGCACCAGAGCGTCCGCGGCCTCCGCCTCCGGGGCGATGCGGGCACCGAGGGCCCGCATCGCGGCCAGCCGCTCCGCGGCCGGGGCGCTCTCCGGGGCGCGGAGCATGCGGAAGCCCGCCCACATGATCAGGCCGCCAAACACGTACACGATCCAGTGGATGGTGTGCAGCAGCGTCACGCCCGTTGCGATGAAGGCGGCGCGCATCACGACCGCCCCGAGGATCCCCCAGTTCAGGACCTTCGGCTGGAGTCGCGGCGGGACGGCGAAGTGCCGGAAGATCAGGAGGAAGACGAAGATGTTGTCGACGCTGAGCGCTTCTTCGAGCAGGTACCCGGTGAAGAACGCGAGGCCGTCGTGAGGGCCGCGCGCCCACCACACGCCGGCGTTGAAGAGGAGCGCCAGCAGCACCCAGGCGAGGCTGCGGAGCCCCGCCTCGCGGGTGGACAGGACGTGTGGCGTGCGGGTGAGGACGCCGAGGTCGAGCGCGATCAGCCCGGCCACGACCAGATGGAACACGACCCACAGAGCCGCCTGCGCGCTCATGCTCCGCTCCTGCGGCCGGGCCGGAAAGGAAGAGACCTCCGACACGGCCATGTCGTATCGGAGGTCTCGTCGCAGCGTCTTCTCTGGGCGGGGCCGGGCGGTCTCCCGCCGTCCTGACGGCCGTCGCCGAAGCCCGTCCGGGCTCCCGAGTACTCCCCTCGTCGCCGCTACCCTAGCAGAGACCGACCCTCCCTGTCAACGGCGGGGGGCCTCATGCTGCGCTACGGCTTGATCCCGAGGATCACGATCTCGTCCCACGAAAAATGGATGTCGCCTTCCCCGACGCGGATCCCGAACGCGGCGGCGGCGTCGGGCGACGCGCGCACGAAGCTCTCGCGCAGCGCCGCCGCTTCCGCCTCCGGGACGCCGCTCCGCCTCGTCCAGTCGCCGAACTCCAGAGGGACAGAGGTCAGCGCGGTGTCGGCGACGCGCAGCCCGGCCCGTTCCAGCATGTGGATGAGGAGGCTCGGCGGATGGTCGGCGACGTGAGAGGGGTCCCGCCGGCGCTCCCACTCGTTCATCAGCGCGGCGAGGCCCGGATCCTCGGGCGCGCAGGTATCGTCCAGCAGGACGCGGCCGCCGGGCCTGACAACCCGGGTCATCTCGGCGAGCGCGAGGGGCAGGTACGGGAAATGGTGCGAGGCGTGCCGGCACGTGACGATGTCAAAGGAGCCGTCGCGGAACGGCAAGGCTTCCGCGTCACCGAGGCAGAAGCGGAGGTTCGTCACGCCGCGCGCCTCCCGCAGGGCATGCGCCTCGCTCACCATGCCCGGCGTCAAATCCACGCCGACGACCTCGCGGCAGCGGGGCGCGAGCGCGAGCGCGGTGAAGCCGGTCCCGGTGGCCACATCGAGCACGCGGTCGGTGGGGGCCGGGGACGCCAGGCGCAGCAGCTCTGCGAGGCCGCTGGACTGACGGTGCACCCGGCTCACCGTGTACCACGAGGCCTGCCGGCCGAACTGCGATCGCACCGCGCGCTTGGCGTCTTCGCTCATCCGTCCCCCCGCGTGCGTGTCGTCCACTCGATCGCGCCGGCCGCGTCGCCGCCCGAGGACGCCCCCCTGGCGCAGCACCGCAAGAGCTCCGTGGCAGCTCCGGTGGGGTGTGGGGGCTCGCCTTCCTCGGAGTAACGGATTCGACCGGAGGGCCGCAGGCCCGACGGGGTCGAGGTCTTCCGCTGATGCGTGTGACCAAGCCCGAGACCACCGCGCGCTCAGGCCAGTCCCCCCACCCCTTCGCGCCTGCTGCCCACCGCACGCGATGGCGCACGGGCCTGCCCGGGCAGGACCGGATCGCGCCGCCACGAACCCCTCGGGCTGTGAGCCTCTCTCACTGGCACGGGTCGGCGCTGCTGCTTCAGCTCACGCTGATCGGCGACGTCCTGGCGCTTGCGTTCGCGGCCTTCGGTGATGCGACCGGCCGTTACCGCATGCCGCACCTGTTCTGGTGGATTCTGTGGCTCGCCCAGATTCCCCTGGGCATCCAGCTGGCGACCGGCATCGCCGTCCTGGCCGCCGGCGCGCGGCCGCGCGCGCCGCTGCACCTCATGTACGGCGGGCTGATCGTGCTGACGGTCCTCGCCCTCGCCGGGCTGCGGCCCGGAGGCGTCCTGCGGCGGGCGTTCGTCGCGGACGAACGGGAGTACCGCGAATCACGGTGGCTTCTGCTCCTCTGCCTGTTTCTCGCCGCGCTCGTCGGGCGGGCATACATGACGGGGCTGGGGAGCCGATGAGCGGCGCGGGCGGGGCGTGCCGGCGAGGGAGGCCGCAACCTTGACAAAGCGGGCCAGGTCTGGTAACGTCACTTACCAAGTCCAGGGCTTCGTTCGCGTCCGCCGCAGCATCGCATGCTCCAGCGCGCGGAGCCCGGGACGGATAGGGGCGATGAGGAGAGCCGTCCGCAGCGCCCCGGATCCGAGAGAGCTGGGCCAGGTGGGAGCCAGCATCCGGAGCTGCGGGGACTCGTCTCCGAGCCGCGGGGACCAAAGGCGCGAGGCCGCGCCCAGTAGCACCCGCCGGAGCCCTCCGAGACAGGGATGAGGGCCGCCCGGGCCGCGACGTCCGGGCGGAACTAAGGTGGTACCGCGGGGCGTCCCGTCCTTAGAGGACGCCCCGCGGTTCGTGTTTGCGTGATCTTGCGGGTTACGCGCGAAAGGAGAGCACGTCCATGGGACGGCACACGATGCCCGTCGCGAGACCGGCGCCCGCCCTCGCCACGAGACGGATGTCCGGGGCGCAGGCGCTCATCGAGTGTCTCCACCGGGCCGGCGTCGAGGTCATCTTCGGACACCCCGGCGGCGCGGCTCTCCCGCTGTACGACGCCCTCTATGATGCGCGCGCGATCCGGCACGTGCTCGTGCGGCACGAGCAGGTAGCCGCGCACGCGGCGACGGGCTACCACCGGGTCACCGGAAAGGTCGGCGTCTGCATGGCGACCTCCGGGCCCGGTGCGACCAACCTGATTACCGGCATCACCGACGCGATGATGGACTCCGCAGCCATCGTAGCGATCACCGGGCAGGTGAGCACGCTCGCGATCGGCCGCGATGCGTTTCAGGAGGCCGATGTCACGGGCATCACGATGCCGGTAACGAAGCACAACTGCCTCGTCCAGACGCCGGCCGACCTGCCCCGCATGGTCCTGCAGGCGTTCCTCATCGCGGGCACGGGAAGGCCGGGACCGGTGCTCGTGGATATCCCGCGCGATATCGCGGCGGCCGAGGCGGAGTTTACGTTTCCGGAGCAGGTGACGCTGCGCAGCGGCAAGATGCCGCCGGCGGTGCCCAGCCCCAACCAGATCGCCGCGGCGGCCCAGCTGTTGAGCCAGGCGTCGCGGCCGGTCATCTACGCGGGCGGCGGCGTGATCACCAGCAACGCGGCGTCCGAGCTGGCTGCGCTCGCCCGCCTGGCCCGAATCCCCGTGACCACGACGCTCATGGGGAAGGGCGGGTTCCCGGAGACCGATCCGCTGTCGTTGGGCATGCTGGGGATGCACGGCACCGCGTATGCCAACTACGCGATCAACGCGGCCGACGTGATCCTGGCCGTGGGCGTTCGGTTCGATGACCGGGTGACGGGCCGCCTGTCCGACTTCGCTCCGCACGCGCGCTTCATCCACATCGACATCGACCCGGCCGAGATCGGAAAGAACAAGCCGGCCCACGTCCCGATCGTCGGCGACGCGCGGGAGGCGCTGCGCGTGCTGGCGCTTCAGGTGAAGCCGCCGGCGTGCGAGGCCTGGCACCGGCAGGTCGCCGAGTGGAAGGAGCGGTACCCGCTCCGCTACCAGCAGAACGGCGACCAAATCAAGCCGCAGTTTGTGATCGAGGAGATCTACAAGGCCACCCGGGGGGCGGCGATCGTCACGACCGACGTAGGGCAGCACCAGATGTGGGCCGCCCAGTTCTACCTCACGACCGAGCCGCGGATGTGGGTGACGTCCGGGGGGCTCGGCACGATGGGGTTCGGGTTCCCGGCCGCGCTCGGCGCCCAGGTCGGCCGGCCCGATGCGCTCGTGTGCGCGATCGTGGGCGACGGTGGCTTCCAGATGACGATGCAGGACCTGGCGACGGCCGTCGAGTTGCGGCTGCCGATCAAGATCTACATCATCAACAACGCCTCGTTGGGCATGGTCCGCCAGTGGCAGCAGCTCTTCTATCGCGAGCGGTACTCGCACGTGTGGCTCGCCAACCCCGACTTCGCCAAGCTCGCGGAGGCCTTTGGCGCGGTGGGGATCACCGCCCGCAGGCCCGAGGAGGTCGGCCCGGCGCTGCGGCGCTCCCTCGAGGTGCGCGACCGCCCGTGCGTCGTGGATATCGTCTGCGATCCGAACGAAAACTGCTACCCGATGATCCCGTCCGGCCAGTCGGTCAAGGAGATGATCATCGAGGATGACCGCATCCGCGATTGAACTGGCGGCCGGGGCGCCCGCGCCGGCACGGCGGGGGCCGATGAAGCACACGATCTCGGTGCTGGTCGACAACTCGCCCGGCGTGCTCATGAAGGTCGCCGGGCTCTTCCGGCGCCGCGGCTACAACATCCACAGCCTGGCGGTCGGCGTGACCGAGCAGCCCTCGGTCTCGCGCATGATCATCGTCGTCGAGGGCGAGCCCGAGGTCCTCGAGCAGATCATCAAGCAGCTCAACAAGCTGATCGAGGTGATCAAGGTCAACGATGTCACGGGCTTCAACACCGTGGACAGGGAGCTCGCGCTGATCAAGGTCAACGCCACGCCCGCGAGCCGCATGGAGATCATGGAGATCTGCAACGTCTTCCGCGCCAGCGTGGTCGACCTGACGGAAAAGACGATGACGCTGGAGGTGACGGGGCGGTCGGACAAGATCGACGCGATCCTGTCGCTCGTGCAGAAGTACGGGATTCGCGAGATGGTGCGCACCGGGCAGGTCACGCTGGTCCGCGGGACCCAGCCCACATGAGCGGGCCGCCGGCGCGCGTCCCGTTCCCGCGCCCATCGCGGTTCGTCTAAGCACGCAGGGGCGGCATCAGGCCGCCCCGCCAGAGGAGGCCCGGAATGCCCGCCAGAGTGTACTACGAGCAGGACGCCGATCTCAATGTCCTCCGCGGGAAACGCGTGGCCGTGATCGGCTACGGCAGCCAGGGCCACGCGCAGGCGCAGAACCTCAAGGACAGCGGCATCGCGGTGACCGTGGGGCTGTACAAGGGGAGCCGGTCCTGGGCGGCAGCGGAGGCCGACGGCCTCCCGGTGGCGACGGTGGCCCAGGCCTCCGCGGACGCCGACATCATCCAGCTCCTCATCCCCGACGAGATCCAGGCGCGTGTCTACGCCGAGGAGATCCGGCCCCACCTGCGCGCGGGGAAGGCGCTGGGCGTCTCGCACGGGTTCAGCATCCACTTCCATCAGATCGTGCCGCCGGCCGACGTCGACGTGTTCATGATCGCCCCGAAGAGCCCGGGCCACCTGCTCCGGCGGATGTACACGGAGGGCAAGGGCGTCCCCTCGCTGCTGGCGATCCATCAGGACTTCACGGGCAGGGCGAAGGCGATCGCGCTGGCGTATGCGCACGGGATCGGCAGCCTTCGGGCCGGCGTGATCGAGACGACGTTTCGGGAGGAGACCGAGAGCGATCTGTTCGGGGAGCAGGCGGTCCTCTGCGGCGGGATCTCGGAGCTGATCAAGGCGGGATTCGAGACGCTGGTGGAGGCCGGATACGCGCCGGAGATCGCCTACTTCGAGTGCCTGCACGAGATGAAGCTGATCGTGGACCTGATCTACGAGGGCGGGCTGGGCCTCATGCGCTACTCGGTGAGCAACACGGCGAAGTTCGGCGACTTCACGCGGGGACGGCGCATCATCACCCCAAAGACGCGGGCCGAGATGCGGCGCATCCTCGGCGAGATTCAGAGCGGCGCGTTCGCGAAGGAGTGGATCCTCGAGAACCAGGCCGGCCGGCCGGTCTTCAACGCCCGCGCGCGGCAGGAGGGGGACCACCCGATCGAGGAGGTCGGCCGGCAGCTCCGCGCGATGATGCCGTGGCTGCGGCGGGACGGCGGACCCGCGGCGCCGGCCGCCGCGCCGCGCAAGCCCGAGGCGAGGGCGAAGCGTTAGCGGGGTGTGAGGCCCGGCCATCGCGTCCGTCCGCCCGACCGCGGTGCCCAACCGAAGACCGCGCCGCCCGGGAGCGGAGGACAGGGTCCGCGCCTCCTCCCGAGTCTTGATCAGCGCGCTGGGACATGGATGCGTGTCTGCGGAGGGAACGGCGATGGCTGAGGCGATTCGGATCTTCGATACGACGCTGCGGGACGGGGAGCAGTCTCCCGGCTTCACGATGAACACGCAGGAGAAGCTCGAAGCCGCGCGGGCCCTCGCGGAGATGCGCGTCGACGTCATCGAGGCGGGGTTCCCGGCGAGCTCCCCGGGGGACCTCGAGGGCGTGCAGCTTATCGCGCGGGACGTGAGGGGGCCGATCATCGCCGGGCTGGCGCGCGCCAACCGGGCGGACATCGATGCGGTCGTGGAGGCGGTGCGGGGGGCGGAGCGGCCGCGGATCCACACGTTCATCGCCACCTCGGCGATCCATATGGAGCACAAGCTCCGGATGAGTCCCGATCAGGTGTACGAGGCGTCCGTGGAAGCCGTGCGCTACGCCCGCCGCTTCGTGGACGATGTCGAGTTCTCGGCCGAGGACGCCAGCCGCTCGGACCCGGAGTTCCTGTGCCGCGTCTTCGATGGGGTGATCGCCGCCGGGGCCACCACGATCAACGTGCCCGACACGGTCGGGTACGCGACCCCCGAGGAGTACGCGCGCCTGCTGCGGCTGCTCAGGGAGCGGATCCCGGGCAGCGATCGGGTGGTGTGGAGCGTGCACTGCCACAACGACCTGGGCCTCGCGGTGGCCAACTCGCTCGCGGCGGTGCAGGCCGGCGCGCGGCAGGTCGAGTGCACCGTCAACGGCATCGGCGAGCGGGCCGGCAACGCGTCGCTGGAAGAGATCGTGATGGCCCTCCATACCCGCCGGAACCACTACAACCTCGAGACCCGCATCGATACGACCAAGATCTACCGGACGAGCCGCTTGATCAGCGCCATCTCGGGCGTGCCGGTGCAACCCAACAAGGCGATCGTCGGGGACAACGCCTTCGCCCACGAGGCGGGCATCCACCAGCACGGCGTGCTGATGAACAGGGAGACGTACGAGATCATGACGCCGGAGACGATCGGCATCCCCAGCAACAAGCTCGTGCTGGGCAAGCACTCCGGACGCCACGCGTTCAAGAAGGTCCTGGAGGACCACGGCCTGCGCCTGTCCGAGGATGAGGTGCACCGGGCGTTCCAGGAGTTCAAGGCGCTGTGCGACAAGAAGAAGCAGATCTCGATCGAGGACATCCTCTCCCTCGTGGAGAGCCAGGTCCGCGCCGCGCCGCAGACGTTCGACCTCCGGGCGTTCCACGTCTCCACGGGTAGCACGCTGCCGCCGATGGCCTCGGTCACGCTCGCGCGCGGCGAGGTGCTGTTCACCGAGGAGGCGTCCGGGGACGGCCCGGTGGACGCGATGTACAACGCGATCAACAAGATCGTCGGCCTGTGCCCCACCCTCGCGGACTACGCGATCAAGGCGGTCAGCGGCGGGACCGATGCCGTCGGCGAGGCGACGGTCAAGGTGCGGGACGGCGACGGCCTGTTCGTCGGACGCGGGACGAGCACCGATGTGGTCGAAGCCAGCGCGCGCGCCTACCTGGCCGCGGTCAACAAGATCCTCCACGAACGCCGGCGCTGGACGGCCGCCGGAACGCCGGACGCCCCCGGCGGGGAGGGCCGGGGCGCGTCCGCAGACGCGAGGCGACCGCAGGCCGGGACGACGGTCTCCGGATGAGGGCGGGCGGGTGACGGCGCCCACGCGCATCGCGCTGTACGATACGACGCTCCGGGACGGCACCCAAGGGGCGGGGATCGCGCTGTCGGCCGACGACAAGCTCAGGATCGCCGAGCGGCTCGACGAGTTTGGCATCGACTACATCGAAGGGGGCTGGCCCGGCAGCAACCCGAAGGATATGGAGTTCTTCGAGCGCGCCCGCCACCGGGCCTGGCGGCACGCCCGGATCACGGCGTTCGGCAGCACCCGGCGGGCCGGGATCCCGCCCGAGCAGGACGAGAACCTCCGGCTGCTCCTGGCCGCGCAGACGCCTGTCGCGGCGGTGTTCGGGAAATCCTGGGACCTCCATGTGCGCGAGGCCCTTCGCACGACCCTGGACGAGAATCTCCGGATGATCGAGGAGTCCGTGCGCTTCATCCGTGCGCACGGCATCGACGTCGTCTACGACGCCGAGCATTTCTTCGATGGCTGGAAGGCCAACCCCGAGTACGCCCTCGAGACGCTGCGGGCCGCGCGCCGGGGCGGCGCCGGCGTCGTCGTCCTCTGCGACACCAACGGGGGACGCCTGCCGTTCGAGATCCGCGCCGGGGTCGCCTCGGCCCGGCGCGTGGTGGACGGGCCCCTCGGGATCCACGCCCACAACGACGGCGACGTGGGCGTGGCCAACACCCTGATCGCCGTCGAGAGCGGCGCCGTCCACGTGCAGGGGACGGTGAACGGGATCGGCGAGCGGTGCGGCAACGCCAACCTGATCTCGATCATCCCCAACCTCCAGCTCAAGATGGGCTACCGGTGCGTGCCGGATGGGTCGCTCAGCCGGCTGGGCGAGCTCGCGCGCTACGTCTCCGAGCTGGCCAACATGGCGCCCAACGAGTACCAGCCCTTCGTCGGGCGGAACGCGTTCGCGCACAAAGGCGGCGTGCACGTGAGCGCGGTCATGGCGCACCCGCCGACCTACGAGCATATCCCGCCCGAGGCGGTGGGGAACCAGCGGCGCGTCGTCGTCAGCGACCTGTCCGGCCGCGCCAGCGTGCTCTACAAAGCACAGGAGATGGGCGTGGACCTCGGCCGCGACCGCCCCGAGGTGCGCGAGATCCTCCAGGAGCTCAAGCGGCTCGAGCACGAGGGGTACCAGTTCGAGGGGGCGGAGGCGTCGTTCGAGCTGCTCATGCGCCGGATCCTCCGCCAGCATCGCCCGTCCTTCACGCTCAAGGGCCTCCGCGTCATGGTCGAGAAGCGCGAGGCAGGCGAGTGCGCCGCCGAGGCGACGATCCGGGTCGCGGTCGATGGTCGCGAGGAGCACACCGCGGCCGAGGGCAACGGACCGGTGCACGCGCTGGACCGCGCGCTGCGGAAGGCGCTGGAGCGGTTCTATCCTGAGATCGGACGCGTCCGTCTCGTCGACTACAAGGTGCGGGTGCTGAACGCGGACGCGGCGACCGCGGCGCGGGTCCGGGTGTTGATCCAGTCCACCGACGGGACGCGGACGTGGGGGACGGTGGGCGTCTCGGAGAACGTCGTGGAGGCGTCCTGGCAGGCTCTCGCGGACAGCCTGGAGTACGTCCTCCTCGAGCGCGCCGGGGTGCCCCGGTGACCGGGCGGGACGCACGGCGGATCGCGGTCATCCCCGGCGACGGGATCGGCCCGGAGGTCATCGCGCAGAGCGTCCGGGTGCTCGCGGAGGTTGCCCGCCGGCACGAGCTGGCCTTGACCTTCGAGGAGGGCCTTGCCGGCGGCGCCGCGCTCGATGCGCGCGGCCACCCGATCCCGCCCGAGACACTGGACCTGTGCCGGCGCTCCGACGCGATCCTGCTTGGCGCCTGCGGCGGGCCCCGCTGGGAGCGCCTGCCGGTGCACCTTCGTCCGGAGCAGGCGCTGTTCACGCTGCGCCGGACGCTGGAGCTCTACGCCAACCTTCGCCCGGCCGTCGTGTCGGCCCCGCTCGCCGACGCGTCGCCTCTGCGCCGCGAGGTCGTCGAGGGCACGGACCTGCTGATCGTCCGCGAGCTGACCGGCGGCCTGTACTTCGGCGCGCAGTCCCGGACCGGCGAGGGCGCGCGCGCCGTTGCGACCGACACGCTGCCGTACTCCGCTGCGGAGATCCGCCGGGTCGTGCGCCGGGCGTGCGAGATCGCACGGACGCGCCCCCGGCGGAAGGTCACGTCGGTCGATAAGGCCAACGTGCTGGAGACGTCCCGGCTCTGGCGGGAGGTCGCGACGGAGGTGGGGCGCGAGTTTCCCGACGTCGCCCTGGAGCACATGCTGGTCGACAACTGCGCGCTCCAGCTCGTCCGCAACCCGCGTCAGTTCGACGTCGTCGTGACCGAGAACACATTCGGGGATATCCTGAGCGACGAGGCTGCGGGCGTGATGGGAACGCTCGGCCTGATGCCGTCGGCGAGCCTGGGCGATCGCCCGCCCGGGCTGTTCGAACCCGTGCACGGGACGGCTCCCGACATCGCCGGACAGGGCATCGCCAACCCGCTGGCCGCGATCCTCACCGGCGCGCTGCTGCTCCGCTACGGGTTGGGCTGCGAGGCGCCTGCCGCGTCGATCGAGACCGCGGTGTGGCGCGCGCTCGCGGATGGGTGCCGGACCACGGAGATGGGCGGGGCGCTCGGGACCGCCGCGATGGCGGACGCGGTCCTGGCGCGGCTTCCCTAGAGGGCATCGCCCCGGGGTTGCTTGCACCGCCCCTCCCCTGAGGCATACAATACCGGTGCTGTGCTGATGATGGGTCGTGCTCTCTGATGGGCCCCACGGCCATCGCGATCGCCGTCGGCTACGGCTTGGCCGCGCTCGGTCTGCTGGGGCGCCGCCGGCTCGGGCAGCCCTGGCTGCTGGCCGCGGGCGCGGCCGGAGCCCTCGCGTTTCCGGTCGCCCTGCTGCTCGCCAACCCGATTCAGGCCTTGTTCGCGTCCCTCTTCGGCTGGGACATGGACGCCTACAGCACCAGTCTGCGCATCGGCCTCGTCGGTGTCGTGGCGACGGCATCGGTGAACGAGGTCTTCAAGCTAGCGTCCTCGCTCCTGATCTGGTCCCTCAGCGGGGAGCAGGGCGACGCGCTGGCGTTCGGCGCGGCGTCCGGCGCCGGCTTCGGCATCGTCGGCGCCTACCAGGTGATCCTGCTCGCGCTCATGGCCCGCGCCCTTCCGATCAGCTCCGCGGGCGGTTTCGTCGCATCGCTCGTCCAGCAGTTCGCATTCGTCTGCATGAGCGCGGCCACGACGGCGCTGGCCGCCTACGGCACGCTGCGGCGGCGCTTCGGCACGTACCTGCTGGGGGCCATCCTCTGCGAGAGCGCCTTTAGCGCGCTCGGGCTGCTGTTCGCATTGCGCGTCTACGCGAGCCCGGTCTGGACGCTCCTGAGCGTGGCGGTCGCCCTGCTGCTCCTGCTGTATGCATTCCTGCTCAGCCTGCGCCCGCAGCCGGGCCCGACCGCGGCCTCCTGAACCGCACCGTGACCGATGAGCAGCCACCGGGAGGTAGCCGTCCCGCTGTGACCGAATCTCGTACCCGGTTTCACGCGCTATCGCGGTACCGTACGACCGGACGCCGGGGGAAGGCGGGGAGCACCGTGGTCAACCCGAAGCTCCGGGACCCGCTGGCCGACGAGCTTTTTCGGGCGATCCTGCAGCTCCGCACCGTGGAAGAGTGTTACCGGTTCTTCGAGGACCTCTGCACGGTCGGCGAGGTCAAGGCCCTCGCGCAGCGGTTCACCGTTGCCCGCATGCTGCACGTGGGGAAGACGTACGAGCAGATCGCCACGCGGACCGGCGCGTCGTCCGCGACGATCAGCCGCGTAAGGCGATTCCTGACGTACGGCGCGGACGGCTACGCCCTCGTGCTGGAGCGCCTCGGCAGCCGGGGGCGGGGAGCCCACCCCCGCCGGCGACGCGCTGCGCGCGTGCGCTGACGTGAGCGCGCCTCGCGAGCGGCCCGCCGCACTCCTCGTCGCGGCGCTGTGGCTGGCGGTGCTTGCCGGGGCGATGACGACGGCCGGGGCTCGCGCCGAGTCCCTCGACGACCGCGTCTACGCGATCGCCCGGCTGCTCATGTGTCCGGTGTGCACCGCGCAGACAGTCGCCGAGAGCGATTCCACGGTCGCGCAGCAGATGCGCGCGATCATCCGCGAGAAGCTGATCGCGGGCGAGACGCAGGACCAGATCCTGCGATACTTCGTGGCGCAGTTCGGCGAGGGCGTGCTCGCCGAGCCGCCCCGCCGCGGGGTCTCGCTGCTCCTCTACGTCGCTCCCGCCGCCGCGCTGGCCACCGGCCTCGCGATCGCCGCGGCCTCGATCCGCCGCTGGACGCGCGGGGCCTCCCCGCCGCGCGGTCTCCCCGCGGAGACCGGCGATGGCGACGAGGCCGCGCCCGCGGAGGAGCCCCTGCCCGATCCAGCAGAGCTGGACCGCCTCGCCCGCGACCTCGGGGCCCGCGAGCGCTGAGCCGCCGGGCGCGGGCAGCGCGTGCGGCGTTGACGGCGTCCCGGCTGCTGTGGTAGCATAGGCGGCGTACTTTGATGCTGTAGTCATTTATCGAACGAAAGAAGAGGCGGGTCGCCCGCGAGCATGTCCCTCGAGCGATGGCAGCAGATTCCGCCGGGAACGCAGGATCTCCTTCCCCGGGAGGCCGCGCGCGTGCGGGCGACGGTGGACGCCGTGCTCGCCGAGATGGCGCGCTGGGGATATCGGGAGCTCGCGACGCCGACGCTGGAGTACCTCGATGTCCTCGTCCGGGGGGACGGCGGCGGCGCGGGGGACCGCCTGTTCAAGCTCATCGACCGCGGGGGCGAGCTGCTGGCCCTGCGGCCGGAGATGACGACCCCGGTCGCCCGTCTGGTCGCGACGCGGCTGCGGGATGCGCCGCTCCCGCTGCGGCTGGCGTACGCGGGACAGGTGTTTCGGGGACGCGAGATCGGCCCGGGCGGCCTGCGCGAGTTTCCGCAGGTGGGGTGCGAGCTGATCGGCGCCCGCACGCTCGAGGCCGACGCGGAGATCGTCGCGCTGGCGGTGGAATCGCTGAGGGCCGCCGGCGTCCGCCCGTTCTCGCTGAGCCTCGGGCACGTCGGCGTCCTGCGCGCGATCCTGGCGGGCCTCGCCCTCCCCGAGGAGGATGCCGCGCGGGTCCGCGCGCTGCTCTACCAGAAGGACTTCGTGGGCATCCGCGACGTGCTCGATCGCCGCGGCGCTCCGGCCCGCACCGTGGACGCGCTGCTCGCGCTGCCGACGCTGCGGGGCTCTGCTGCGCTCGCGCACGCGCGCCGCCTCGTGGAGGCCACGGACAGCCAGGACATCCTGCGGGACCTCGCGACCCTCGGCGAGATCTTGGACGCGTACGGGGTGGGGGACGCGGTGACGGTCGATCTCAGCATCATCCGGGACTTCGATTACTACACGGGGATCGTCTTCGAGGGGCACACGCCCTCGCTGGGCGTGCCGCTCCTCGGCGGCGGGCGGTACGACCGGCTGCTGGAGCGGTTCGGGGTGGCGTACCCGGCGACGGGGTTCGCGGTGCGGGTCGAGCGGGTGCTGGCCGCCTCCCCCCAGGAGGACGACCGGTGGGCGCCGGACGTGGTGATCGCGTTCGCGGACGGGGCCCGCGATGACGCGCTGGCGTGCGCCCGCGCCCTGCGGCAACGGGACCTCGTGGTGACCGTCGAGGCCTCGGGGCGGCCCTGGGACGAGGTGGCGCGCCGGGCGCTCGAGGGAGGGGCGGGCCGCGCGGTGCTGGTGCGCCGCGCCGCCGCGGTGGTGCGCGAGGCCGGCGGATCGGAGCGTGAGATCCCGCTCGCCGGCCTCCTCGAGCTCGGACGGGCGGCGCGGGAGCCGCGATGAGCGTCGTCACGGTGGCCGTGCCTTCCGGCCGCCTCCTGGAAGGCGGGATGCGCACGCTCGAGGCGGCCGGGTACCTGACCGCGGGCACATGGCGGTCGACGCGGCGCCTGATCCTCCCTTGCGCGGACGGGGCCGTGCGGTGCCTGATCGCAAAGCCGGTGGACCTCCTCGCCTACGTCGAGCACGGCGCGGCCGATCTCGGGATCGCCGGCAAGGACATGCTGCTCGAGCAGGGCCGTGACGTCTACGAGCTCGTTGACCTCGGCTTCGGCTTCTGCCGGGGCGTGCTCGCGGTCCCCGCCGGCGCGGTGGAGACGTGGGAGCGGAAGAGCCACCTCCGGATCGCGACGAAGTACCCGCGGATCACGGAACGGTACTTCTGGCGCCGGGGGCGACCGGTCGAGATCATCGGTCTGAACGGCACCGTGGAGCTGGCCCCCCAGGTCGGTCTGGCCGACGGCATCGTCGACGTGGTGATGACGGGCCGCACCCTGCGGGAGAACCGCCTCGTCGAGGTGGACGAGGTGTTTCGCTCGACCGCCCGGCTCGTGGTCAACCGGGTGAGCCTGCGGAGCCGCGCCGAGCCGGTCGCCGCGGTCGTCGAGCAGCTCAGGCTGGCCGCGGGAGCGGCCGGAGGGGCATCGTCGCGGCGCGAGGGCGGCGTCGAGCTCCGGTGACGCGTACGCGGGGCGCGGGGACCTGCTTCGGGTGCGCTTTCGCATCTGTTCCCCGACAGGACGCGAGGGGCCGATCCCGCGCGACCGGTCGGGTCCGCCACGGGGCTGACTAGACTAGAGGGCGTATTGACGCGGAGGACGCGCGTGCAACTCATCCGGCTCGACGGGGCGTCGCCCGAGCGCCTGCAGCGCATCCTGCGGCGGTCGAGCGCCGACGTGCTCGACCCAGAGCGGCAGGCGCACGTCCGGAGCATCATCGAGGACGTCGCGCGGCGCGGCGATGATGCGATCGTCGAGTACACGCAGCGATATGATCACGTCGCCCTGCCGGCCGGCCGTCTGCGCGTCGGACACGACGAGGTGAGGCGGGCGTACGAGGCCATCGACGACGGCCTCCGTGCGGCGTTGGCGGCCAGCATCGAGCGGAGTCGGCGTCACAACGAATGGCTCCGTCCCCCCGGCCTCACGCTGGACGAGCGCGAGCCGGGCATCACGACCGGGGTCAGGTGGACGCCGGTCGCGAGCGTGGGCCTGTACGTTCCGAGCGGGAAAGGCGCGTTCCCGTCGACGTTCATCACGCTGGCCACGCCGGCCGTCGTCGCGGGTGTGGACGAGATCGCGGTGGTCCTGCCGCCGCGTGCGGACGGCAGCGTGGACCCCGCGGTGCTCGTCGCCGCCGACCTCCTGGGGATCTCGCAGGTGTTTCGCTGCAACGGCGTCGCGGGCATCGCGGGACTCGCGGCCGGCACCGCCACGCTGCCGCGCGTGCACCTGCTGGGCGGCCCCGGCAACCCGTACGTGACGGCGGCGCAGATCGCCGTCCAAACCCTGGGGGTGCGTCTGCTCTCGGTCCTCGGGCCGACCGAATCGATGATCCTCGCCGACGAGAGCGCGGACCCGGACCGGCTGGCCCTCGACCTGCTGAACGAGGCAGAGCACGGAGCGGACTCGGCGGCGATCCTGGTCACGCCGTCCGAGACGCTGGCGCGGGAGGTGCAGGAGCGGTTGCCGCGCTACTTGGCGCAGCTGCCGGAGGGACGGCGCGCGTTCGCGGAAGCGGCCCTCGACAACGGCGGCGCGATCGTCGTCCGGACGATCGAGGAGGCGATCGCGTTCGCCAACCTGTACGCGCCGGAGCACCTGCAAATCGCGACCCGCGACCCATTCGCGCTGCTCGGTCAGGTCCGCAACGCCGGCGAGGTCCTGCTCGGCCAGGACACCCCCTTCGCGGCGGGCAACTACGCCATCGGCGTGCCTGCCGCGCTCCCGACCGGCGGGTTTGCGCGGGTCGCCTCGGGGGTGACCGTCCTGAGCTATCTGAAGGCCACCTCGGTGGCGCACCTGGACGCGCGGGGGCTGGCCACCGTGCGGCCGGTGGTCGAGCGGTTGGGCCGGTACGAGGACTTCCCGGCGCACGTCCTCGCCGTGACGGCGCGGGGAGGCGCAGGATGAGCCGCGCCGGGCGCGCCGCGCGGGGGACCGCCGAGACGCGCGTGGAGGTCGCGTGGGAGCTCGACGGAACGGGCCGGTGTGAGATCTCGACCGGGCTGCCGTTCCTCGACCACATGCTCGCGCAGCTCGCCCGCCACGGTCGGTTCGACCTGGCCGTGTCAGCAACCGGCGATCTCGACGTGGACGCGCATCACACGGTGGAGGACGTCGGGATCGCCCTCGGACGCGCCCTGCGGGAGGCGGTGGGCAGCGGCGAGGGGATCGCCCGGTATGCCTCGGCCTACGCGCCGCTCGATGAGGCGCTGGTGCTGGCCGTCGTGGATGTGAGCGGCCGGCCGTACCTGCACTACGCGGTGCCGGTGCCCCGCCAGCGCCTGGGCGCGTACGACACGGACCTCACCGAGGAGTTCTTCCGGGCGTTCGCGATGAACGCGCAGATCACCTTCCACGCGATGCTCGTGCACGGGCGCAACGCGCACCACATCATCGAGGCGACGTTCAAGGCGCTGGCGCTCGCGCTCGACGGAGCGACGCAGGTCGACCCGCGCGTCCGGGACGTGCCGTCGACGAAGGGGACCCTCGGGTGATCGCCATCACCGACTACGGCGCGGGCAACCTGCACAGCATCCGGCGCGCGCTCATCCGGCTGGGCCTCGACGTCCGCGTCATCGACTCGCCGCGCCCGCTGGACGGCGCCGAGGCCGTCGTCGTGCCGGGGGACGGCGCATTCGGCCCGGCGGCCGCGCGCCTGCGGGCGCTCGGGTTCGAGGAGCGCATCCGGGCGCACGTGCGCTCCGGCCGGCCGTTCCTCGGGATCTGCCTGGGGATGCAACTGCTGTTCGACGCGAGCGAGGAGGACGGGAACCACGTGGGGCTGGGGGTGCTGGGCGGCCGGGTCGTGCGCCTCCCCGCGAGCGTGAAGATCCCGCACATGGGCTGGAACCGGCTCCGGATCGTCCGGCCCTCCCCCCTGCTGGAGGGGGTCGAGGACGGCGCCTACGTGTACTTCGTGCATTCCTACCACGCCGTCCCGGCCGACCCCGCGCTGGTTGCCGCCACGGCGGAGTACGGCGGCGCGATCGCCGCGGTGGTCGGAGGCGACAACGTCTGGGCGACGCAGTTCCACCCCGAGAAGTCCGGGGCGGTCGGGGCCCGGATCCTGGCAAACTTCGCCCGGTGGGCCGTCGGTGCTGGTGCTCCCGGCCGTTGACATCCGCGGCGGCCGCTGCGTGCGGCTGATTCAGGGCCGGGCCGACCGCGAGCGCGTGTACGGCGACGATCCCGCGGCCCAGGCTCTCCGGTGGGAGGCTAGCGGCGCGCCCTGGCTCCACGTGGTCGATCTGGACGGGGCGTTCGGCGGGCGGCCGGTCAACGAGGCGGCCATCGGGCGGCTCCTCCGCGCGGTGCGGGTGCCGGTCCAGGTGGGCGGGGGGATCCGCACGCTGGAGGCGATCGAGCGGGCGCTTGCCTCGGGCGCGGCGCGGGTCATCCTGGGCACCGCGGCCTTCGGCTCGCCCGCGCTGCTCGACGCTGCCTGCACGCGGTTCGGCGACCGGATCGCGGTCGCGATCGATGCGCACGGCGGCACGGCGGTGGCGGAGGGGTGGGTGAGCTCCACCGCGGAGCCGGCGCTGGAGGCCGCCATCCGAGTCGCGCGCGCGGGGGCGCGGCGCATCGTCTACACCGATACGAGCAGGGACGGGATGCTCGCGGGGCCAGATGTCGCCGCGCTCCGGGCGCTGCTGCGCCGCGTGGGCGTCCCGGTGATCGCCTCCGGCGGCGTCTCGTCGGTCGAAGACGTCCACCGCCTCCGCGCGCTCGAGCCCGCGGGACTCGAGGGCGTGATCGTCGGCCGCGCGCTGTACGAGGGACGCGTGCGGCTCGAGGACCTCCTGGCGGCGGCCTCGTGATGCTGGCGCGGCGCGTCGTTCCCTGCCTGGACGTGGCCTCGGGGCGGGTCGTCAAGGGCACGAGCTTCGTGAACCTGCGCGACGCCGGGGACCCGGTCGAGCTGGCGGTGCTGTACGATCGCGAGGGCGCCGACGAGCTCGTGTTTCTCGACATCGCGGCCAGCCACGAAGGGCGCGGCATCATGGAGGACGTCGTCCGCCGGACGGCCGAGGCGCTGACGGTCCCGTTCACCGTGGGGGGCGGGCTGCGGACCGTCGACGACCTGCGCCGGATGCTCCGGGCCGGCGCCGATAAGGTCGCGATCAACACCGCGGCGGTCCAGCGTCCGGAGCTGATCCGGGAGGCCGCGGCGCGGTTCGGCAGCCAGTGCATCGTGGTCGCGATCGATGCCAAGCGCGCGGCGCCGGCCCGCTGGGAGGTGTGGACGCACGGGGGCCGGACGGCGACCGGGCTCGACGCGGTCGCCTGGGCGAAGCTCGCCGCCGCGCTCGGCGCCGGCGAGCTGCTGGTCACCAGCATGGACCGGGACGGCCGTGAGGACGGCTACGACCTCGCGTTGCTGCGCGCCGTCACGCGCGCGGTGCGTGTGCCGGTGATCGCCTCGGGCGGCGCGGGCGCCCCGCAGCACTGCGTGGAGGCCGTCCGCGAGGCCGACGCGGACGCGGTCCTGGTCGCGTCGCTCTTCCACTTCCGGAAGGCGAGCATCGCCGAGGTCAAGAGCTGTATGGCGGCGCACGGCATCCCCGTCCGCCCGGTCGGTCCCCAGCCCCGGGCGGCTCCTGCCGACGGCCGGAGCCGGTGAGGGAGGACCCACGGCACCTCGCACGCGAAGGGAGGGGCGCGACGCCGGAAGACGGCCTGGACGTGGAGCGTGCCGTCCCGGCCGATGGGCCCGGGCCCTTCATGCCCGGGTGTCGCGACGAGGCCAAGCGGCTTTGGAGTGGAAGCGGCCTGCCTCCGTGCGCTGGGGGCCCGGGCCTCTACATTAGTGAGGAGCCTGAACGATGCACGAGGCCGGCTCGATCACCTTCGATGCGGCGGGCCTGATCACGGCCGTGGCCCAGGATGCCGCCACCGGTGAGATCCTGATGGTCGCCCATATGAACCGGGAGGCGCTGGAGCGCACCCTGGCCACCGGGCAGGCGTGGTACTGGAGCCGCAGCAGGAAGCGGCTGTGGCGGAAGGGCGAGGAGTCGGGCCACACCCAGCGCGTCCGCGGCGTCCGCGTGGACTGCGATGGGGACGCCGTGGTCCTCTCCGTGGAGCAGGCGGGGCCGGCCTGCCACACCGGCCACCGATCCTGCTTCTACCGCGTGGCCGCGGTGGAGGGGAACGAGGTGTGCCTCATCGGGGCAGCGCCGCAGGGCCCCGCCGAGGACGCGCCGGTGCCGTCCGGACCCCGCGGGACAGGCGCCGCGCCGGTGTCGGGCGCGGGCCCGGAGGTCCTCGGCGAGCTCGCCGCGGTGCTGGAGGACCGCCGGCGCCGCCCCCGCCCGGGGTCGTACACCGCCCGGCTCTTCGCGGAAGGCCTCGCGCGCCTCAACGAGAAGATCATGGAGGAGGCGGCCGAGGTGACCCGGGCGGCTCGCAAAGAGACACCCGCCCGGCTGGTCGAGGAGGCGGCGGACCTCTGGTTCCACACCCTGGCGCTGCTCGTGTTCCGGGGCATCGCCCCCGCCGAGGTGTTCGCGGAGCTCGGCCGGCGCAGGCGGTAAGGCGGCGGGCGCCGGTGCGCTACGCGGTCTTCTCCGACGTGCACGGCAACCTGGAGGCGCTCGACGCCGTCCTGGCTGACGCCGCGCGGCAGGATCCGGACGTCTACGTCTGCTTGGGAGACGTCGTGGGGTATGGTCCCGATCCCAACGAGTGCGTCTCCCGCGTGCGCGCCCTGGATGCGCAGGTGATCGCGGGCAACCACGATCGCGCGGCGATCGGGGAGGTCGACCTCGAGACGTTCAGCCCTCTGGCCCGCGCCGCGATCCAGTGGACGATGCGGACGCTCGACGACGACGCCCGCCGCTTCCTGGCCGCGCTGCCGCTCCGGCTGGCGACGCCGGCGTTCCTGGCCGTCCACGGCAGCCCGCGCGATCCCGTGGAGGAGTACGTCTTCGATCTACCGACGGCGCTCGCGGTCTTCTCCGAGAGCGAGTTCTCCCTGTGCCTGGTCGGGCACACGCACGTGCCCGGCGCATTCGTGCTTGGGCAGGACGGCCGCGTCGGCGCGCGGGCCCTCCCCCCGGGCGAGGTGGTCGGGCTTGCCGCCTTGTGTCGGTACATCGTCAACGTCGGGAGCGTCGGCCAGCCCCGGGACGGCGACCCCCGCGCCTGCTACCTGCTGCTGGACGCCCGGGTTCGGACCGTCGTCCTGCACCGTCTGCCGTATCCGGTGGCGACCACGCAGGCGAAGATCGCCTCCCGCGGCCTGCCGTCGCTCCTGGCGCGCCGCCTGTCCACGGGCCTATAGGGCGACGGGGCCGATGGTGTCCCAGGCGCTTCCGCGCCGCGGGTGCCGCCCAGATGCGTGGTGCAGGGAGCGGCGCGCGCATGCGCGAAGCCGAGAGGCGTCCCATGCTCGCGATCTCCGCGACCCCGCGATGGAGGCCACATGAGCGCGCGCGCGATCACCATCGACGACCTGCTGGCGGTGCCGATCCTGAACGAACCGCAGCTCTCTCCGGATGGCTCGCGGATCGTCTGTACCGTGACCACGGTCGACCGTGAGGCCAACGCGTACAGGACGCACCTCTGGATCGTCCCGGTCGATGGCCGCGCGCCGTGGCAGCTCACGACCGCGCCGTCCCGCGATACCGGCCCGCGGTGGTCTCCCGATGGCACGCGGATCGCCTTCCTCTCCGACCGGGGCGGCGACAAGCAGGTCTGGGTCATCCGGGCGGATGGCGGCGAGGCGCGGGTGCTGACCTCCGGCAAGCTCAGCCCGTCCGACCTGGCGTGGTCCCCGGACGGACGGCACATCGCGTTCGTCGGGAAGCCGGCGCCCGAGACGCGGGCGGACAGCGACGTGCGGGTGATCTCCCGGCTGCGCTACAAGCAGGACGGCGAGGGGTTCTGGGACGGCCGCTGGAAGCAGGTGCTGATCGTGCCCGCCGACGGCGGCGAGGCGCGGCAGGTGACACAGGGCGACTGCGACCACCTGTGGCCGGCGTGGTCGCCCGATGGCATGCACATCGCGTACACCGCCAACCCCGACCCGGACGCGGATCTCACGAACGTCGCCGACGTGTGGACCGTTCCCGCCTGGGCGAGCGGCGGCGCGGCGGCCGGCCGCCGGCTGACCCGGAGCCTCGGCCCCGCGCAGTCCCCCGCGTGGTCGCCGGACGGCAGCCGGATCGCGTACGTGGGGCACGACAACGCCTGCTGGGGCGCGACGAACTGGGGGGTCTGGCTCGTGCCCGCGGGCGGCGGAGACGTGACGTGCCTCACCCGGGAGTCCGATCGCAGTGTGGGTCACCACCTGATCACCGACGTGCGCGCTCACCCCTCCGCCGGCGGCCTCTCCTGGAGCCCGGATGGGCGCCGGGTGTTCTTCATGGTCGCCGACCGCGGCAGCACGCAGATCGCGTCGGTCGCCGTCTCCGGCGGGCCGGTCCGGCTCGAGACGGAGGGCGACCACGCGCTGATCGGATGCTCGGTGGACCGCAGCGGCCGGCGGTGCGCGTGCATCGAGAGCACCCCCCTCACGCCGGGCGAGGTCGTCGTCGGAGACCTCGGCTCGCGCCCGGCGCCGCTTCGCCGGCTGACCGACATGACGGCTCCGGCGCTGCGCGGTGTCGCCCTCGTGCCGCCCGAGCGCTTCCAGTTCGAGAGCCTGGGCGGGTGGACCGTGGAGGGGTGGGTGCTGCGGCCGTCGGGGGCCGAAAGCGGCGCACGGGTGCCCGCGGTGCTGGAGATCCACGGCGGCCCCCACGGCGCCTACGGCCATGCGTTCTTCCACGAGTTTCAGCTCCTGTGCGCCCAGGGCTACGGCGTGATCTACATGAACCCGCGCGGAAGCCAGGGTTATGGTCAGGCCTTCACGGCCGCCACGCGGCACGACTGGGGCGGCGGGGACTACGAGGACCTCATGCGGGGCCTCGACCACTGCCTGGCCGCGTTCCCCTGGATCGACCCCGAGCGGCTCGGGGTGGCCGGCGGCAGCTACGGCGGGTTCATGACGAACTGGATCGTCGGCCACACGCAGCGGTTCCGGGCCGCCGTCACGATGCGCAGCATCAGCAACGCCTACAGCCAGTGGGGCACGTCCGACCTGGCGTACATGAAGGGGTTCTGGGAGTACCCCGGGGAGCCGTGGGAGTCCCCGCAGTTCTACCTGGAGCGGTCACCGATCACGTACGTCAAGCAGATGCGGACGCCCCTGCTGATCCTCCACAGCGAGCAGGACTACCGGTGCCCGATGGAGCAAGCCGAGCAGCTCTTCGTCGCGCTCAAGAAACAGGGGGTCCCGACGCTCTTCGTCCGGTTCCCCAACGAGAGCCACGACCTGTCGCGCAGCGGGCAGCCGCGGCACCGGGTGGCACGGTTGGAGCACATCCTGGCGTGGTTTCGCACCTATCTCCTCGCCCCCGCCGCAGAGGCGGCCCCGCCCCGGCCGGCCGCGCGCCGCGAGGGGATCGCGGCGGATGGCAGATGACCCGGATCTACACGCGGACGGGCGACGGGGGCGAGACCGGCCTCTTCGGCGGCGCGCGCGTCCGGAAAGACCACCCGCGCGTCAGCGCCTACGGTACGGTGGACGAGCTGAACGCCGCGCTCGGCGTGGCCCGCGCCGCAGACCCCGGTCCGGAGATCGACGCGATCCTCGAGCGGTTGCAGCACCACCTCCTGGACCTCGGCGCCGAGCTGGCGACCCCCGGAGCGGCCTCCGCCGGCGCGGCCGCGCACGCCCCGCGGGTCGTGGCCGCGTGGGTGGACGCGATGGAGCGCGACATCGACCGCTTCGAGGACCGCCTTCCGCCGCTCCACGAGTTCATCCTCCCTGGCGGCACCCCGGCCGCCGCCGCCCTGCACCTCGCCCGCACTGTGGCCCGCCGCGCCGAGCGGGAGATCGTGACGCTCGCGTCGCGTGAGCGGCTCAACCCTGAGCTGCTCCGGTTCGTGAACCGGCTCTCGGACCTGCTCTTCGTGCTCGCGCGGGGCGCCAACCACGCCGCCGGCCGCGCCGACACCGTCTGGCGCCCGACGCGCTGACGGCGCCCTACGGCCGCCGTTCGCGGTCGTGCGGCAGCGGCACGGCGGGGGCTCGGTACGGCAGCGGGACGTACTCGACGGACGGTCGCCGGCGTCCTGCCTGCGGATAGAGCTGCATCAGGTCGTAGATCGGGCGCGGCACCTGTGTCGAGACCGCCAGCCCCAGGCTGCGGGCCTCCGCGACGGTGATCGGGTAGTCGTGCGTCCAGGCGCCCCCGGTCAGCTTGTCGGCCAGCGCCTCCGCCTGCGCGCTGGGGAGGCGTCGTGAGGCCAGCTCGACAACGGTCGCGCGGACCTGCTGGAGCGCCTTCTGCGCCACGTTTGCGAGGATGAGCGTCTCGTCGTCGACGCGCTCGATCGGCTTGCGCCCGACCGCGTCCAGGATGGAGACCGCCGGATAGTGGCCGAGCTGTGGGTCCACGGGCCCCAGCACCGCGTGCTCGTCCATGATGATCTCATCGGCCGCGAGCGCGATCAGCGTGCCGCCCGACATCGCGTAGTGGGGCACCATCACCGTCACGCGGCCGGGATGGTCGTGGAGCGCGCGCGCAATCTGTTCGGCCGCGAGCACCAGGCCGCCCGGCGTGTGGAGGACGACGTCGATCGGCAGCTCGGGCGGGGTGAGGCGGATCGCCCGCAGCAGGTCCTCGGAGTCCTGGATGTCGATGTAGCGGACGATGGGGAACCCGAGGAAGCTCATCGTCTCTTCCCGGTGGATCAGCGCGATCACCCGGCTGCCCCGCTGCCGCTCGATCTGCTGCAGGAGCCGGAGGCGCGCCGCCTGCTGGAGCTGCCGGCTGACCGCGGGCTGGAGCAGCGAGATGATGAAGAAGATCCAGAAGACGTCCGACAGGTTCATGGTAGAGATGATACGCGGTTGCCGGCCGCCTCTCCCGCCGGCGCAGCATGGCAGAAGCGCCGCGCCGGAGACCGCCGGGTGCGGGACCGGCCCTTCGCGTCCTGCCGCGCGAGAGGAGACGCCCATGCTCGAACCGAAATGCGTGACAGATGATCGACCGTATGCGATAGTGATGTGAGGGCACACCCGGAGATCCCATGGCCGAGCACACCGCAACGCACTCCGCTGCTGCCGACCTGCCCTGGTGGCTTCAGCCCGCGGCGACGGTCACGATCCTCACCGCGTTCGGCCTCTATGCCATCTGGGCCGCGCTGCAGGGCCACGGGTACGTCGCGCCGTACCTGTCGCCCTTCTACTCGCCGCCGGTCACGATCGCGGGGATCCCGATCTCCCCCGCGTGGTGGGTGCTGTGGGGGCCGTTCGGGTTCCGCGCCACCTGCTACTACTATCGGAAGGCGTACTACCGCTCCTACTTCCTCGATCCGGTCGCGTGCATGATCCCCGAGTCGCGCCGGCGCTACGGCGGGGAGACCGCCTGGCCCTTCATCGTCAACAACGTGCACCGGTACTTCCTCTACGTTGCGATCATCGTGCTGGCGTTCCTATGGCGGGACACCGTCGAGACGTTCTTCCCCGGGGGCCACTTCGCGGTGCACGCAGGGTCGCTGCTGTTCCTGGTCAACGTGGTCCTCCTCTCAGGGTACACGTTCGGCTGTCACGCGTTCCGGCACGTCGCCGGGGGGAACCTGGACTGCTTCTCGTGCGCGCGCGGGGGGAGGCTCCGGTACGGCCTCTGGCAGCGCGTCACCGCGCTGAACCAGCGCCATGCCCAGTGGGCATGGGCGAGCCTCTTCTCGGTCGCCCTCGCCGACGTGTACGTCCGGCTCCTGATGGCCGGCGCGATGCCGGACCCGAGGCTGTTCTGAGGAGGCCGGCCCCTCGTGGCTGAGTGGTACGACGCGTACGCCTACGACGTGCTCGTGATCGGCGCCGGGGGCGCCGGCCTGCGCGCGGCGATCGCCGCGCGGGCCGCCGGCGCGTCGGTCGGCCTCGTGTGCAAGTCGCTGCTCGGCAAGGCGCACACCGTGATGGCGGAGGGCGGTATCGCCGCTGCGCTGGGCAACGTGGACCCCCAGGACAGCTGGGAGGTTCACTTCGCGGATACGATGCGCGGGGGCCAGGGCATCAACGACTACCGCATGGTGGAGATCTTCGCCAAGGAGGCCCCCGAGCGCGTCTACGAGCTGGAGCGGTGGGGTGGGCTCTTCGATCGGACCCCGGACGGACGCATCCTGCAGCGGCCGTTCGGGGCGCATACGTACCGCCGGCTCTGTCACGTGGGGGACCGGACCGGGCTCGAGCTGATCCGCACCCTTCAGGACACGGTCGTCCACAGCGGGGTCGACGTCCACATGGAAATCACGTTGACCCGGCTGCTCACGGATGCGGAGCGGATCGCCGGCGCCTTCGGGTACCGGCGTGAGGACGGGCGCTACGTCCTGTTCCGGGCGAAGGCGGTGGTGCTCGCGACCGGCGGCTGGGGCAAGGTCTACAAGGTCACCAGCAACTCCTGGGAGTGCACCGGGGATGGCTGCGCCATGGCGTACGAGGCCGGCGCGGAGCTCATGGACATGGAGATGGTGCAGTTCCACCCCACCGGCATGGTCTGGCCGCCGGGCGTGCGCGGCATCCTCGTCACGGAGGCGGTGCGCGG
The DNA here is from genome assembly GCA_021324295.1 of Bacillota bacterium. GTDB lineage: Bacteria > Sysuimicrobiota > Sysuimicrobiia > Sysuimicrobiales > Segetimicrobiaceae > JAJPJJ01. Next base: position 14,998 of record JAJPJJ010000099.1, on the reverse strand, counting down.
GGAGGGCGGGATCCTGCGCAACGCCCGCGGCGAGCGGTTCATGGAGCGGTACGATCCCAAGAAGATGGAGCTGTCGAGCCGGGACGTCGTCGCGCGGGCCATCTACAGGGAGGTGCAGGAGGGGCGCGGGACGCCGCACGGCGGCGCCCACCTCGACATCTCGCACCGGGGGCCGGACTTCATCAAGAAGAAGCTGCCGAGCATGTACGAGCAGTTCCTCAAGCTGGCGGACATCGACATCACCCGGTCACCGATGGAGGTCGCACCGACGGTGCACTACGTGATGGGCGGCGTCCGGGTGGAACCGGGCACCGGGGCGACCACCGTGCCCGGGCTCTACGCGGCCGGCGAGGTCGCCGCGGGGCTGCACGGCGCGAACCGGCTCGGGGGAAACTCGCTCAGCGACCTCCTGGTCTTCGGCAAGCGGGCCGGCGAGCACGCGGCTCGGTACGCCCTCGGGCTTGCGACGGCACCGCGCGCCGACGACGGGCAGGCCGCGGAGGAGCGCGCGCTCCTCGCGCGCCCGTTCGAGCGGGACACGGGCGAGAACCCCTATCAACTCCACGAGGAGCTGCAGGAGGTCATGAGCCAGAACGCGGGGATCGCCCGCACCGGGGACGGGCTCGCCGAGGGGCTCCAGAAAGTCCTCGCGCTCCAGGAGCGGGCGGAGCGGCTCCGCTCCGCAGGATCGATGCTGTACAATCCCGGGTGGCACGAGTGCCGGGATCTCCGCTTCATGCTCACGCTGTGCGAGGCGATCTTCCGGTCGGCGATCGTGCGCACGGAGAGCCGGGGCGCGCACTGGAGGCTGGACTACCCCGATCAGGATCCCGAGTGGGGGCGCAAGAACGTGGTCGTCAGGCGCGCAAACGGGGAGATGCGGGTCGGGACGCGGCCCGTCCCGCCGATGCCGGCGGAGCTCGCGCGGCTGCTCGAGGCGAGGGCATGACCGGTCCTTGCCGTGCGGCGCAGGGGGGACGAGATGAGCGACGGCGGTAGTCGCGGAACCGCGGTGGAGGCTCGGCCGGAGCAGGCGCGCTGGGAGGCGGCGCCCCCTGGCCCCCGCGCGGTCGCCACGTTCCAGGTCTTCCGGGGAGACCGCACCGGGGGGGAGCTGCGGGCGTACCAGGTGCCGGTTACCGAGGGGATGGTCGTGCTGGACGCCATCCACTACATCCAGCACCACCTCGATTCGACCCTCGCGTGCCGCTGGAACTGCAAGGCGGCCAAGTGCGGCTCGTGCAGCGCGGAGGTGAACGGCCGTCCCCGGCTGATGTGCAAGACGCGCGTGGACGAGTTTGGCGGGCAGCCGATCACGGTGCGGCCGATCAAGGTGTTCCCGCTGATCAAGGATCTCGTCACGGACGTCTCATGGAACTACCGGGTGAACAAGGAGATCCCTCCGTTTGCGCCCGCTCCCGGGGACGCGGGGCCGTGGCGGATGCACCCCGAGGACGTGGAGCGGCTGTTCGAGTTCCGGCGATGTATCGAGTGCTTCCTCTGCCAGGACGTGTGCCACGTCCTGCGCGAGCACCGCGGCACGGACCGGTACTACGGCCCCCGATTCATGGTGCGCATCGCCGCGCTCGAGATGCATCCCAAGGATACGGCGTCGCGGGAGGAGCTGCTCCACGGGAAGGGCGGCATCGGCTACTGCAACATCACGAAGTGCTGCGAAGAGGTGTGCCCCGAGCACATCACCATCACCGACAACGCCATCATCCCGCTGAAGGAGCGCGTTGCGGACGCGTTCTACGATCCCTGGCGCGCCCTGCTGCGCCGCCTGCGGGGCCGCAAGGAACCGCGGGGGACCTGATGCTGACGCTGGAGACGCTCACCCCGCCGCGCGAGGGCGAGCGGATCGAGATTCGCGGGTCGCGGCTGCACGTCCCGGACACCGTGATCATCCCGTACATCGAGGGCGACGGCACGGGGCCGGACATCTGGCGGGCGACCGCGCGGGTGCTGGAGGCCGGGATCCGGAAGGCCTACGGCGCCCGCCGCCGGATCGTCTGGTTCGAGGTGTTCGCCGGCGAGAAGGCCCACAGCCGGTTCGGCACGTGGCTGCCGGAAGACACGCTGCGGGCGTTCGAGTACTACGTCGTCGGGATCAAGGGCCCCCTCACGACGCCTGTCGGCGGCGGCATCCGCAGCCTGAACGTGGCGCTCCGGCAGCTCCTCGACCTGTACGCGTGCGTCAGACCCGTTCGGTACTTCGCGGGCGTCCCCAGCCCGGTCAAGCGCCCGGAGCAGGTGGACGTGGTGATCTTCCGCGAGAACAGCGAGGACATCTACCTCGGATACGAGTTCGCGAGCGGCACGCCCGAGGCGAGGCGCCTGATCGAGTTCGTGAACCGGGAGTTCGCGTGGAAGGTTCGCGAGGACTCCGGCGTCGGGCTCAAGCCGATGAGCCCGACCGGGAGCAAGCGGCTCATCCGCAAGGCGATCCGGTACGCCCTCGACCACGGGCGGAGGAGCGTCACCCTCGTGCACAAGGGCAACATCATGAAGTACACCGAGGGCGCGTTCAAGACCTGGGGGTACGAGGTCGCCCGGGAGGAGTTTGGCGACCGCACGATCACGTGGGACGAGGTGCAGGCGCGGCACGGAGGCCAGGTCCCCCCCGGGAGGCTGCTGATCCAGGACTACATCGCCGACGTCACCTTCCAGCACCTCCTCACCCGGCCGCGGTCGTTCGACGTGATCGCCACGGGGAACCTGAACGGCGACTACCTCTCGGACGCCGTCGCCGCGCAGGTGGGCGGGATCGGGATGGCGCCGGGGGGCAACGTCGGGGACTTCCACGCGGTGTTCGAGGCGACGCACGGAACCGCGCCCAAGTACGCCAACCAAGACAAGGTGAACCCGGGCTCGCTGATCCTCTCCGGTGTGATGATGCTCGAGTACCTGGGCTGGCAGGAGGCGGCGGAGGCAATCGTGCGCGCGCTCGAAGCCACCTTCCGCAGGGGGATCCTGACCTACGATCTGGCCCGGTTAGTCGAGGGCGCCCGCGAGGTCCGGACCAGCGAGTTCGCCACGGCGATCATAGATGCACTGTAGCGCGTCTGGCGGACCCCCACGCCCGGCGGGTGCGCCGCCAGGGCCCTGCGATGGCGCGCCGGCGCGTCGCCGATATCCGGTAGGGGCGCCGGGAGGGCAGGCCCCGCCCCACACCCGCCCCTCCCGCCGGACTTGCGAGACGGAGCCCTAGGAGGAGACGCACGGTGCGGAGACGACGCGCCAAGGTGACGATCGTCGGGGCCGGCAACGTCGGCCACTCCGCGGCGCAGTGGATCGTGTCGCGCCGCCTCGCCGACGTCGTGCTGGTCGACGTGATCGAGGGGATGCCGCAGGGAAAGGCGCTCGATCTCAGCGAGGCGGCGCCGATCGAGGGCTTTGACCTGCGGGTCACCGGCACGAACGGCTACGACGAGACGGCGGACTCCGACGTCGTGGTCATCGTTGCGGGGGTTGCGCGCAAGCCCGGGATGAGCCGCGAGGACCTCCTCACCGTCAACGCGGGCATCGTCAAGGGGGTGACCCAGGAGGTGACGAAACGGTCCCCCCACGCGTGCCTCATCGTGGTGACCAACCCGCTCGACGTCATGGTCTACCTCGCCTACAAGGTCAGCGGCTTCCCGCCGGAGCAGGTCGTGGGGCAGAGCGGGGCGCTCGACAGCACGCGGTTCCGGGCGTTCATCGCGGAGGCCGTCGGCGTTTCGGTGCAGGACGTCTCTGCGATGGTCATCGGCGCCCACAGCGACACCCACATGGTGCCGCTCGCGAGCCTCGCGACCGTGGGCGGGATCCCCCTCCGCCAGCTGCTGCCGCCGGAGCGAATCGCGCGCCTCGTGGAGCGGACGCGCCTTGGCGGCGCGGAGATCGTCAACCTCCTCAAGACCGGGAGCGCATTCTTCGCGCCGGGGGCGGCGATCACGCAGATGATCGAGGCGATCCTGCTGGACCGCAAGCGGGTGCTGCCGCTGTCCGCCTACCTCACCGGACAGTACGGCGTGCGCGACCTCTACGTGGGCGTCCCCGCCGTGCTCGGCGCCGGCGGGGTGGAGCGGATCTTCGAGATCCCGCTCGAGGGAGAAGAGCGCGCGGCATTCGACAGGGCGGTCGCCAACATCCGCGAGAACGTCGCGCTCCTCAAGCTGTAGCACGTCGATGAAGCTCCACGAGTACCAGGCCAAGGAGATCTTCGCCCGCTACGGGCTGCCCGTGCAGCGGGGCGCCGTGGTGGAGGCGGCCGAGCAGGTCGCCGGGCTCGACCTCCGCTATCCGGTCGTCGTCAAAGCCCAGGTGCTCGTGGGCGGCCGGGGCAAAGCCGGCGGCATCAAGCTCGCCTCGACTCCCACAGAGGCGGAAGCAAAGGTCCGGGCGATCCTCGGGATGGAGATCCAGGGAGAGCGTGTCTCGCGCGTGCTCGTGGCGGAGGCCGCGGAGATCGACGCGGAGTACTATCTGGCGTTCGTCACCGACCGGAGCGCGCGCGGCGTCACCGCGGTCGCGTCCGCGGCGGGCGGCGTGGAGATCGAGACCGTCGCGCACACGACGCCGGAGAAAATCGTCCGCGGCGCCGTGGACCCGTTCCTGGGCTTTCAGCCGTTCCAGGCGCGCTCCCTCGGGCGGCGGCTGGGCTTCGCGGGGCCCCACCTTGCGGAGTTCGAGCGGATCTGCACGACGCTGTACCGCCTGTACTGGGACGAAGACGCGGACCTCGCCGAGATCAACCCTCTCGCGCTCGCGGGTGGACACCTCCTCTGCGTGGACGCCAAGCTGGTCCTCGACGATAACGCGCTGTACCGTCACCAGAACTTGCCCGCCTCCGAGGAGATGACGCCTCTCGAGCGGGAGGCGCGGAGCCACGGCCTCGCCTACGTCGAGCTCGACGGGGACATCGCCGTGATCGGCAACGGCGCCGGGCTCGTGATGAGCACGCTCGATCTCCTGGCGCACTTCGGCGGCAGGGCCGCCAACTTCCTCGACGTCGGCGGCGGGGCGTCCGCCGAGGCGATGCAGACGGCCCTTGAGATCGCCCAGCGCAAGAGCGGCATCCGCGCCATCTTCATCAACATCTTCGGCGGGATCACGCGCTGCGACGATGTGGCCCGGGGCATCGTCGAGAACCCTCCCCGCGTTCCGGCGAGCATCCGCCTGACGGGCACGAACGAGGAGGAAGGACAGCGGATCCTCCGGCAGGCCGGCATCGTGGCGGGCCTCGACGCCGACGAGGCCGCCAGGGCCGCGGTGGAACTGGCCCGCCGCCCGCCGCGGCGGGGCGACGGGTAATGGCCGTCCTCGTCGGCCGGCAGACGCGCCTCCTCGTGCAGGGGATCACCGGGTACCAGGGCGCCTTCCACACGCAGCTGATGCTGGACGCCGGCACCCGCGTCGTGGCCGGGGTGACGCCGGGGAAGGGCGGCGAGCGGGTGCACGGCGTGCCGGTGTTCGATACGGTGGAGGAGGCGGTTCGCGGGACCGGGGCCAACGCCTCCGTCGTGTTCGTTCCCGCGCGGTTCGCCCGCGACGCCGCCCTGGAGGCGATCGCAAGCCGCCTCGACCCCGTCGTGGTGATCACCGAGGGCATGCCGGTGCACGATGCGATCGAGGTGGTCGCCTACGCCCGCAGGCAGGGCGTGCGGGTCGTCGGTCCGAACGGCCCCGGCGTCACGACTCCCGGACAGTGCCGCGTGGGGATCATGCCGACCCACCTCTTCCGGCCGGGGCCCGTCGGCATCGTGTCGCGCAGCGGGACGCTGACGTACGAGATCGTCGCCGGGCTGACCCGCGCCGGGCTGGGACAGTCCACGGCCATCGGCCTCGGAGGCGACCCCGTCGTGGGAACGTCGTTTGTCGATGCGCTCGAGCTGTTCGGCGCCGATCCGGACACCCGCGCGATCGTCCTGATCGGCGAGATCGGCGGGAGCGCCGAGGAGGAGGCGGCGCGCTACATCGCCGAGCGCGTTCGGAAGCCGGTTGCCGCGTACATCGCGGGCCGGACCGCACCGCGCGGCAAGCGCATGGGCCACGCCGGTGCGGTGATCTCAGGCACGGAGGGGACCGCCGAGCACAAGGTGGCGGCGCTGGAAGCGGCCGGGGTGGCGGTGGCGCCGATCGTGAGCGGCGTCCCGGCGCTCGTCGCCGCGCGGCTCTAGGGGCTCCCTCGACACGCGAGCGGACCGTGTCCTCCTCTTGCCCGGGGCCACCCCTGGGGTACCCGTGTCGCACCGCCTCCCGGAGCGTGTGCCGTCCGCGTTTGCCCGCGGCGCCGGCGTGGCATAGAAGACTCCGCGGGACCCGCTCGCTCCGCGGCATTCCACGCCGGTGTACGCCACACCGGGATCGCGTGGAGGACGGCCCGGGAGCCACGGGGTCGGAGCCGCGCTCCGATCGCGCGCGACGCCTTGGAAACGAGGCGTCGTCGCGGCGCTCATCTCCTGGCCCACCGGCGCGGCGGCTCGGCTCGGCGGGGCGGGCGCGGTGCGGGGCCGGCCCGGACGCGCTCCCGGGAGGCCGCGCCGGCGGCCCGGACGTTCTGATGCTATAATGAAGCACGATGGTCGGCCTGTTGGTCCGCTGGGCGGTCAATGCCGTGGCCCTCTACCTCACCGCCGTCGTCGTCCCCGGCCTCCGGGTCGCGGACTTTGGCGCCGCGGTCGTCGCGGGCCTGGTCCTCGGCATCGTCAACGCGGTGCTCCGGCCGATCGCGCTGCTCCTCACGCTGCCCCTCAACATCCTCACCCTCGGCCTGTTCACCTTTGTCATCAACGCGACGATGCTGTACATCGTCGCGGCGGTGACCCATCGGGTGCGGATCGATAGTTTTCTCTCGGCGCTCGTCGGCGCCGTCGTCCTCAGCGTCATCAGCTTCATCCTGTCGCACGTGGTGGCGGAGTAGGTGGGACGCGCGCAGCCCGCTGCGGGCTCCCCGGCGGGGATCGCCGCCGGCGACGTCGAGTTCCTGATCGTCACCGGGCTCAGCGGTGCCGGCAAGTCGCTGGCCACGCACTTTCTGGAAGACCTCGGGTTCTTCTGCGTCGACAACCTCCCGCCGGCGCTTGTGCCCAAGTTCGCGGAGATCGTTCGTGAGTCCCAGGGGCGCATCCGGCGTGTCGCCCTCGTCATCGACGTCCGAGGCGGCGAGTTCTTCAACGCCGTCGACCAGGCGTTCACTGCGCTGGACGGGATGGGCATCCGCTTCCAGATCCTGTTCCTGGATGCCTCCGACGAGGTGCTGGTCCGGCGGTTCGAGGAGACGCGCCGCAAGCACCCGCTGGGCGGCAGCGTCCTCGATGGGATCCGGAGCGAACGCCGGCGCCTGCAGCCGCTCAAGGAGCGCGCACACAAGATCATCGACACGAGCACGCTGAGCGCGCGGGAGCTCAAGGAGGAGCTCGCGGAGGCGTTCCTGCGGGCCCGGCGCGAGCGGGCCCTCACGGTGAGCGTCGTCACGTTCGGGTACAAGCACGGGATCCCCCTCGACGCCGACCTGGTCTTCGACGTCCGGTTCCTGCCCAACCCCCACTACGTCGAGACGTTGCGCGCCCTGCCGGGCAACAGCCCGGAGGTCCGGGAGTTCGTGCTCCGGTGGGATCAGACGCGGGAGTTCCAGCGCCGGCTGCACGATCTTTTGGGCTACCTGCTGCCGCAGTACACGGCCGAGGGCAAGACCCACTTGACGATCGGCATCGGGTGCACGGGCGGCAAGCACCGGTCGGTCGTGATCGGCGAGGATCTGGCCCGCTTCCTCCGGGGATCCGGGTACGGGGTCCGGATCAAGCACCGGGATGTGAGGAAGGAATGACCGCCGGGGCGAGGCGGCCAGCGCGGGACCAGTTCCGGGCGTGGCTTCGCTGGCTCGAGCCCGGCCTTGGCATCAAGCGCTGGGTCGGCCTCATGGCGGTGGGGATCTTCCTTCTCAGCACCGGCGTCGCGCTCATCGTCGACGTGAAGCTCCTCGGCGTGCTCGAGCTGGCGGTCATCCGCGCGGTCGACGTGGTGTATGTCGTGACGGGTCACGTCGTCTCCCCCGCGGTCGGCGGCCTCGCGCTTCTGATCCTGGGCGCCGGCGTGATCGTGTACGGCCTGCGGGAGACCATCCGATCGATCGTCGACGTCTTCCTGCCCCGCGGCGACCCGCGCCTGGTCGAGCTGATCGTCCAGCAGCGCCAGCTCCAGCGCGGGCCCAAGATCACGGTCCTCGGAGGCGGCACGGGGCTCAGCACGCTCCTGCGCGGGCTCAAGAAGATGTCCACCAATCTCACCGCGGTCGTGACCGTCTTTGACGACGGGGGCTCGTCGGGGCGGCTGCGGCGCGAGCAGGGCATCCTGCCGCCCGGGGACATCCGCAACTGCCTCGTCGCGCTCGCGGAGGCCGAGCCCCTGCTCACGCGCCTGTTCGAGCACCGCTTCCGAGGCGGGGATCTGGACGGGCACAGCTTTGGCAACCTCTTCATCGCCAGCATGGTGCAGGTCGCCGGCGACCTGGAGACGGCGGTGAAGGAGTGCAGCCGTGTGCTGGCGATCCGGGGCCGCGTGCTCCCGACCACGCTCCACGACGTCACGCTGTGCGCCGAGTTCAGCGACGGGACCGTGATCGAGGGCGAGTCGGCGATCACCGGCGCCGGGAAGACGGTCCGCCGCGTGTTCCTGAAGCCGGCGCGCGTGCCCGCCCTGCAGGACGTGCTGGAGGCGATCGAGGAGGCGGACCTGATCGTCCTGGGCCCCGGCAGCCTGTACACGAGCGTGATCCCCAACCTCCTCGTGGACGGCGTCGTGGACGCGTTGCGGCGTGCGCGGGGCATCAAGGTGTACGTGTGCAACGTCATGACCCAGTACGGGGAGACCCGCGGGTTCCGCGCATCGGATCACGTCCGTGTGCTGCTGGAGCAGGGTGGCCGCGGGCTGTTTGAGTACGCGCTCGTGAACACCCGCCGGCCTCGCAACCAGGCGCTGCTCGCCCGGTACAGCGAGGAGGGGGCCGAGCCCGTGGAGCCCGACGTCGACGCGATCCGCGCCCTGGGCGTCCGGCCGGTGGCGGAAGCCCTCATCAGCGAGGACGAGCTGGTCCGGCACGATCCGCGCAAGCTCGGCGGGGCGTTGCTACAGCTGCTCGCGACCGCCGCGCCGGAAGCGCGGCGCAGCGTGGCGGTGCTGTGATCGCGGGCCGCGTGCCGGCGCCGCGCCCTCGTGCGTGGAAGGCTTGACACCCTCGCGCGACGAATACTACGATGAAGGCCGTGCTTCGCCGCTGGCGCAGCTCTCCCGCGCGCCGCCTGCCGCCTGAGGGGGGACGAGTGTGCTGCTCGACTGGGGATACGTGGCGGTGTTCGCCATCGTGGGCGCCATCCTGGCGGCGCTTCCGCTCCTCGTCATCTGGCTGATCGCACCCCGCAGCGCGTACCCGCAGAAGCTCGAGACATACGAATCGGGGGTCCCCACGATCGGCCAGGCGTGGTCGCAGTTCAACGTCCGCTACTACCTCTTTTCGCTCGTGTTCGTCGTCTTCGACGTGGAGATCATCTACCTCTATCCGTGGGCGGTCGTCGCGCGCAGCGGCGGCGCGCTGGCGTTCGTCGAGATCCTGATCTTCCTCGTGATCCTCACCCTCGGTCTCGTCTACGCCTGGCGCAAAGGCGCGCTGGAGTGGGTCTGACGGAGGGGGCGGTCCGGCCATGCCCTGGTGGCTCGAGCTGATCCGGGCGATCGTCGGGACGATCATCCTCTTCACCGGGGTCGCGGTCGTCGCGGCGATGTTCGGCGTGCTCCTGGAGCGCAAGATCAGCGGGTGGATGCAGAGCCGGCTCGGCCCCAAGCACGTGGGGCCGCAGGGGCTCCTCCAGACCCTGGCGGATACGCTCAAGCTGCTGCAGAAGGAGAACATCGTCCCGCATCGGGCCGACCGGGCGATCTTTGCCACCGCCGTGATCGTCGTCCCGCTCGCCGCCCTGCTCGACTACGTGGTCATCCCGTTCGGCACCACCCGCTGGGGCCCCCTGATCTTCCGCGACCTCAACGTCGGCGTCGTGTACTTCGCTGCGACCTCGTCGCTCGTCGTGGTGGGGATCCTGATGGCCGGGTGGGGCTCCAACAACAAGTACGCCCTGCTCGGGGGGCTGCGGTCGGCGGCCCAGATGGTGAGCTACGAGATCCCGATGGGGCTCTCCCTCATCACCGTGGCGCTGATGGCGGGATCGCTGTCCACGGTGACGATCGTCAACGCCCAGGCCGGCCTGTGGTACATCGTCGCGCAGCCCGTGGCGTTCCTGGTCTTCCTCACGGCGGCCACGGCCGAGGTCAACCGGGTGCCGTTCGACCTCGTCGAGGCGGAGAGCGAGCTCGTCGCCGGGTACTTCTCCGAGTACAGCGGGATGCGGTTCGCGCTGTTCCAGCTCGGCGAGTACGGTGAGATGTTTGCGATGGCCGGCATGGCCGTGACGCTGTTCCTCGGCGGGTGGCGCGGGCCAGTGCTGCCGCCGGTGCTCTGGTTTGTGATCAAGCTCTACGCGCTGATCTTCGTCTTCATGTGGGTGCGGTGGACCTACCCGCGGTTCCGCATCGACCAGCTCCTCAACTTCTCGTGGAAGGTCCTGATCCCGGTGAGCCTGCTCAACCTCGTGGCCACGGCGTTCGTCGTGATGGTCATGCACCGATGAGCGGCGAGGCAATCGCGTTCTACGTGCTCGCGGCCGTCACGCTCGGCTCCGGGGTCGTCGTCGTCACCAGCCCCAACGTCGTGCACAGCGCGGTGGCCCTCGTGCCCACGTTCCTGGGGGTCACCGGGATCTACGTCCTGCTGAGCGCGGAGTTCGTGGCCGTCATCCAGGTGTTGATCTACGCGGGGGCGATCACGGTCCTGATCCTGTTTGTCATCATGCTCACCGAGGGGGGGACCGGGATCAGGGCGCGCCAGCGGAACGAGCAGGGCGCGATCGGGGCGGCCGTGGCCGCCGCGATGGCCGGGCTCCTGATCGCGGTCGCGGTACGGACACCGTGGGCGCGCCTGCCCGGAACCCTGCCGACGTACACGCCCGGTGCGATCGGGCAGAGCTTCCTGGGCCCCAACCTCCTCGTGTTCGAGGGGACGTCGGTCGTCCTGCTGGTGTCGCTGGTCGGCGCAATCGTCATCGCCCGGAAGGAGGAGTGAGGGTGCCGGCCCTGACGCACTACCTGGTGCTCAGCGCGCTGCTGTTCTGCCTGGGGCTCTTTGCGGTCGTGACGCGCCGGAACGGCGTCGCGATCCTCATGGGGATCGAGCTGATGCTCAACGCGGCCAACGTCAATCTGGTCGCGTTCAACAAGTTCGCCGCGCCCGGGGCGATGCAGGGCCAGGTCTTCGCCTTGATCGTGATCACGCTCGCGGCGTGCGAGGCCGCCGTCGGCCTTGCGTTGGTGCTCGCCGCCTACCGCAGCCTCGAGACGGTCTACGTCGACGAGATCAACGTGATGAAGTGGTAGCGACGCTGTGCTGACCCACATCGCCTGGATCATCCCGCTCCTTCCCCTGGCGGCGTTTGCGCTGATAGTGTTTTGGGGAGAGCGGCTGCCGGCGCGCGGCTCCGCCGTGTCGATCGCCGCGATCGTGCTCGCGGCGCTCGCCGGCCTCGGGGTGCTCGGCGAGGCGCTCGGCGGCGCCCGCGCCGACCTGACCTACACGTGGGTGGTCGTGGGCAGCCGGCCCCTCACCGTGGGTTTCGTGGTCGATCCCCTGAGCGCGACGATGCTGGCGATGGTCGGTGTCGTCGCCTCGCTGATCACGATCTACTCCGTGGGCTACATGCAGGGGGACCCTCGGTTCCCGCGGTTCTTCGCGTACCTCTCGCTCTTTCAGTTCTCGATGCTCTTCCTGGTGCTGGCCGACAACTTTCTCTTCATTTACATGGCGTGGGAGCTCGTCGGGCTGTGCTCCTACCTCCTCATCGGATTCTGGTTCGAGCGGCCCTCGGCGGCCCGGGCGGCGGTGAAGGCGTTCGTGGTCACCCGGATCGGGGACTTTGCGATGATGATCGGGATCCTGCTCCTGTTCCTGCGCATCGGGTCGCTGCGCTTCGACGATATCTTCCGTGCCATCGATCTCGGGGGGATCGGGGGACCGACCCTGACGCTGGCGGCGCTGCTGGTCTTCGGCGGCGCCGTCGGGAAGTCGGCCCAGGTGCCGCTGCACGTCTGGCTGCCCGACGCGATGGAGGGCCCGACCCCGGTGAGCGCGCTCATCCACGCCGCGACGATGGTGGCCGCCGGCGTGTACCTGGTCGCCCGGACGTATCCGCTGTTCCTGCTCTCGCCCAACCACGCCGCGCTCACGGTCGTCGCATACGTCGGCGGCGTCACCGCGCTGTTCGCGGCGACGATGGGAGTGGTGGAAGACGACATCAAGCGCGTCCTCGCCTACTCGACGGTCAGCCAGCTCGGGTACATGATGCTGGGGCTGGGGATGCTCGGGTACAGCGCCGGGATGTTCCACCTGATCACCCACGCATTCTTCAAGGCGCTGCTCTTCCTCGGCGCCGGAAGCGTGATCCATGTGGTGGCGACCAACGACATGAAACGCATGGGCGGCCTCGCGCGGGCGATGCCCGTGACGTTCTGGACGTTCCTCGCGGCCACGCTCGCGCTCACCGGGATCCCGCCGTTTGCCGGGTTCTTCAGCAAGGACGCGGTCCTCGCGGCGGCGTATGCGCACGACAAGATCCTCTGGCTGCTGGGAATGGCCGGCGCGTTCGTGACCGCGTTCTACATGGGCCGGCTGTGCTGGTACACGTTCGCGGGGGAGTTCCGCGGCGAGGTCCCGGCGGCCCACGGCGCGCCCGGGGGCGCGCTCCACGAGAGCCCCGCTGTGATGACCGTCCCGCTCGTGATCCTGGCCCTCTTTGCTGTCTTCCTCGGCTGGGTCGGCGCGGGGGCGCTCGGGAACCCGTTTGAGCGATTCGTGCACTTCGAGCGCGTGGCGCCGGCTCCCGAGAGCCCGGGGATGCTCGCGGTTGCGACGGCGGTCGCGCTCGCGGGGTGGGTGGCCGCCGGCGCCGTGTACGCCTGGAAGATCGTCTCCGCCTCCGGCCTCCGGCGGGCGTGCCCGTGGGCGTACCGGCTGCTCGTCCGCAAATACTACGTGGACGACCTGTACGCGATCGTGTTCCTGGGCCTCGGCGCCCTCGTCATCCGCGCGGCGCGGGCGTTCGACCAGTACGTGGTGGACGGCCTCGTGAACGCGCTGGGCTGGCTCGCCCGGCAGCTCGGGCTCGGCCTGCGCTACGTCCAGACCGGCCGTGCCGAAACCTACCTGCTGATCGTGTTCCTGGGCGTCGTGCTGATCGTGCTCGTGAGGCTGGCGTGGTGAGCGGGATCCTCAGCCTGACGCTGTGGCTGCCGGTGGCCGGGGCACTCGTGCTCCTGACCGTGCCGCGCGAGCAGGTCCGGACGATCCGGAGCGTTGCGCTCGTGACCGCGATCCTCGACCTCGCGGCCTCGGTCGCGGCCGGCGTCGCGTTCGACCGGGCGCACGCCGGCATGATGCAGCTCGTGGAGCGGGTGCCCTGGATCCCCTCGATCGGGGTCACGTACCACCTCGGGGTGGACGGGCTGAGCCTGCCGCTCGTGATCCTGACGACGCTCCTCACGGTGCTGTGCATCGTCTACTCCTGGCGCGTCGAGCTGCGCGTCAAGGAGTACATGATCCTGTTCCTTCTCCTCGAGGTCGGGATGGTGGGGGTGTTCCTGGCCCTCGACTTCTTCCTGTTCTACGCGTTCTGGGAGCTCAGCCTGGTGCCGATGTTCTTCATCATCGGGATCTGGGGAGGGCCCCGCCGGACCTACGCGGCGATCAAGTTCTTCCTGTACACGCTCGTGGGGTCGCTGGCGATGCTGCTGGCGATTTTGATCCTGTACTTCCACGCGACGCCGCGGACGTTCGACCTCATCGCGCTGATCCAGCAGAAACCTCTGGCGCACGACCTGCCGCTGGCGATCCTGGCGTGGTGGGGCTTTTTCCTGAGCTTCGCCATCAAAGTGCCGATGTTCCCGTTTCACACCTGGCTGCCGGACGCGCACGTCGAGGCGCCGACCGCGGGGAGCGTGCTGCTGGCCGGGGTCCTCCTGAAGCTCGGCACGTACGGGTTCGTCCGGATCGCGCTGCCGCTCCTCCCCAACGCGTTCCGGGAGATGGCCGGGCTCGTCGCGGTCCTGGCGGTGATCGGCGCCGTGTACGGGGCGCTGGTCGCCATGGCGCAGACGGACCTCAAGAAGCTGGTGGCGTACTCGAGCGTCAGCCACATGGCGTACGTCATGCTCGCGGTGGCCGCGGCCGCGGCCACCGGGGCGCGCGGCGGGCTGCAGGGCGCGGCGGCGACCGCTCTATCGGGGGCCACGGTCGAGATGCTGGCCCACGGGATCATCACCGGCGCGCTGTTCTTCCTCGTCGGCGTGATCTATGACTACCGGGCGCACGAGCGCGGCGTCCTGGACTTCGGCGGCCTCGGCCTCCGGCTGCCGGTCTACGCGGGCATCACGATGCTGGCGATGCTGGCCTCGCTCGGCCTCCCGGCGCTCATGGGCTTCGTCGCGGAGTTCCTGATCTTCCTCGGCGCCTTCCAGATCTACCCGGAGCTCACCGTGATCACCCTCGTCGGCGTCGTGATCACCGTCGCGTACTTCCTGTGGGTCATCTACCGGATCTTCTGGGGGCCGCTCAACCCGCGATGGGCGCAGCTCCCCGACGTGGACGTGCGGGAGCGGTGGACGCTCGTGCCGCTCGCCGCGCTCATGGTCATCGTGGGGGTGTATCCGGGGCCGCTCGTCGGCATGATCAACCTGGCGATGATCAACATCCTGGGCCTGCTGCGCTGACCCAGCCGCGACGCCGGGAAGCGGCAGCCGTGCGCGCGTACCGGACGTGGGGAGGTGGCAGGGGAGGTGAAGCGCGGAGCCCCGGCCGCTGGGGGCCCGGGCCTTTGGGCCCCGGGTACCGCACGTGGGGAGGTGGCAGGGGAGGTGAAGC
>JAJPJJ010000014.1 GCA_021324295.1 Bacillota bacterium | reverse complement strand
GCCGGCGGCCGCCGGCCCGCTCCCGGGCCGCGCCTCGTCCACCTTGAGGCTAGCGGCCGCGCCGGGGGCACGCCATCGGGCGCGAGTCCGATCTGTCGTCAGCCGGCGGGCGGGACGCTGCCCACACGGGCGATCGCGCTCGGGCACGCGTCCGAGGCGAAATCCGGTCCGCAGCCGATGGTGTCCCCTCGGGGCGGCGGTTACCCTGGGGGCGAGGTGGAGAGGAGCGGTCGTGGAGATCCCGGAAGCCGGCATGGTGGTGCTCGTCCCCACGGACCTGTCCGAGGCGTCGCTCGTCGCGGCGACGTACGCGTCCGGGCTCGTCTCGCAAGCCGGCGGGACGGTGGTGCTCCTGCGCGTCCTGTCGCCGGTGGACGTCGAGGAGGGCGTCGCCGAGGGCAGGCCCGTGGATCGACAGATGGACGACGCGTGTGTCGAGGCGCGCTGGTGGTTCGCGACCTTCGTGCCTCAGGCCTCGCGCCGGACCGCGCGCGTGGAAGCGCTGGCGGTGCCGGGCCACCCGGAAGGCGAGATTCCGGCCGTCGCGCGATCGGTCGGGATCACGATGATCGTCATGCCCATCGAGGATCGGCGGCGGGCGGGGGCCCTGACCGGGAGTGCGGAGGTGGTTCGCCGCCGCGCGTCGTGCCCCGTGCTGACGATCCGGGTCCCGACACCCGCCGTGCCACCGCGAGCCGGCCGATGAGGCGGCTCGCGGTGCCGATCGCCCTGCGCCGATCAGGATTCGGCAGCGGTGAGGGAGGAATCCCCATGCGGCACGTTATCGCTCGAGAGATCATGAGCCGGCCGGTGATCACCGTCCGGCCAGACACGCCGGTGCGCGACATCGTCACGCTGATGCTGCGGTTCGGGATCAGCGGCCTTCCCGTGGTGGACGCCGACGGCCGCCTGCTGGGGATCGTCAGCGAGGCCGACGTGATCGTGAAGGAAGAGGCGCCTCGCCCGTCGCCGCCGGCCCTCGCCTGGCATGGGCGCTCGCTCTGGCTGGAGCGCCGCGTGAACCGTTACCGCAAGGCGGTCGGGACCACCGCCCGAGACCTGATGACCGAGAACGTCGTGACGGCGGGAGACGAGACGAGCGTCCGTGACCTCGCGCACCTGATGCTCTCGCGCGGCGTCAACCGCATCCCGATCGTCACCGATGGCCGCGTCGTCGGCATCGTGACGCGGGCGGATATCCTGAAGGTGTTCACGCGGAGCGACGACGCGCTCGTCGCCGCCGCGAAGGACGCCCTCGTCCACGACCTGTGGATCGATCCGACGCCGCTTGCGATCACCTGTGCGAACGGCGTGCTCACAGTCTCGGGGCAGGTGGACCGCCGGTCGGACCGGGACCTCGTGCTCAAATGGCTCCGGTCGATCGACGGCGTGGTCGGCGTGAACGGCGAGGACCTCACGTTCCGGACCGACGATCTGGCCCTTGGACGCGTCGTCTAACGGCGGAGAACCGAGCCCCGCAGCCAGCGACCCGCCACGCGACGTGAAACGCCAGCCGGTCCGGCTTCACCGGGCGGGAGCTGCTGGTGACCTTCCCGACCTCGCTGACGGAGGACGCCCTGCTCCGCTTTCGGTCGGTGAGGCCAGATCGCCGCGGAGGGCGCGCTGCGCGTTCTTCCGCCCGCGCGCGGTCGCCGCAGCGGCACGCTGGTGGTGCATGTCTCATGTCCCCTGGATCTTATGGGGAAGCGAATTTGCCATGTTTCCTCGGCAGACGCCGGGCGTCCTTGGAAAGCCTACCGCCAACCCAGGCGGCGTCTGCTCGGATCGCCCCCCCCGCTGCGAAAGGCCAGCGCCACCGCCTCGAGGCGACTGTGCACACCGAGCTTCCTGAGGATGTTCTGCGCGTGGTTGCGGACCGTTGCCGTGCTGATACCCAGCCGGCGGGCAATCCTCTGTGTGTCCTCGCCGGACGCCAGTAACCCGAGGATCTCGTGCTCACGGGACGTCAGCGCAACCAGTCCGTTGCTCCGTGCCGGCTCAAGCCAAGGCTCCAGGCCGTGGAGGGCGCGGATGATCGCCTCCATCACGTGCTCCGGCCGGCGGGCGTCGGTAACATCCCGGAACATGTGGACGGCGATGGTCCCCTGCGGAGCCGGCACCAGCACGACGCTGATGTTGAGCCGCCGCTCCGCGCCGTCCTTCGCGCGGACCACGGCCTCGAACGCGTGCACGGGCTGGCCCTGGCGGGCCATCACCAGCACGTGACAGTGAGGATGGCACAGGATATTACCGCGGTCGTCCAGTCCCCGAAACACCTCGTAGCATGGGCGGCCCAAGACCTCCGTGGCGCCATAGCCAAGGATCTGCTCGGCCGCGCGGTTCCAGAAGGCAATCCGGCAGCCCGGATCGACCCCGGCGACGCCGTCAGCGGTGTTGGCGAACAGGTCCAGAAGGCCTTCGAGGCCGCCGCTCGCCAGTGCCCCCTCGACTTCCCGGTTCCGCGGCTCCCGTCCGGCCCTGCCCTGTGCGGCCCGACCTGCCACCCCGCCCTCCTCGTGACCGCGTCTCCCGGCCCGGACGGCGCGGTAGTATCCACACGATGCTGGACCTATTTTGTGTGCCCTGGCAGGGTCATGGGAATCGGTTCCGGAGAGTATTACGGCAACCCGGAGTCGATCTCGCCTCGGTGGCGCGGGTGTTCCAGGTGCGCGAGCGCCTCGACCATCGCGAGCCGCGCCTCCTGGTGGGACAGGTCGCCGCCGAACAGCCCGAGCGCGACCTGATACCCCGTGGCCCCACCCCCCTCGACGAGGGCTCAGCCAGGGTACGCGTTATAGACATGGGGCCGGTTGATGCTCACGCGGGCGACCCAGTCGCGTTTCTCGTACACGACGTCCTGGAAGCGGAAGCTCTCAGGCCGCCGGGGGCGGAGCGGCGCGTCCGTTGGGTCTCGGGTCTGGATCGCGTTCATGTCAGCGCCTCCTTTCCTCGCGGCGCCCCCACGCAAACGGGCGCCTGCCGGTCGGCGAGCCTGCGGAGCCGCTCGTGGGCCAGCAGCGCCGCGCAGCCTGTCGATGTCGAAGGCCCGTTCGGTCAGGCGCTCGCAGAGGGCGACCAGGTCCCGCAGCTGGCCCTCGGCGTAGCGCCGGTCGTGCTGGAACGTCTCGCCGGCGCCCGTCCCCCGCCAGGCCGGGAGGTCGAGGACGAAGACGGGACAGCCGTAGATCCGCTCCCAGATCTCAGCCCATTTGATGTACGTGTTGCACATGTTCGTGGCGAGCGCGGGGGCGAGCGTTCGGAGTCCATGCGCCGCCCGGCTCATTTTCCCAGTGCAGATGCACCACTCAACTTGATCCCGCTGCGCACAGTCAAGGACACGGCCAGAGGCATTGCGGAGCGGATTTCCGCAGTCACCGGCGGCCGGTGTCGGCTGACCTTGAGTCGCGGGATCCCGGCGCGCCGGAGACTCCCACAGCGGGGGGAAATCCACAGAGGAGCAGGGTGGGACCTCAGACGCCGGGCGCGGCGGGTGCCGGCTCACTCCCGTCGCCATCCGGTTCGCGCTGCCGGACGGTACCGCGCCCACAGGTGCGGAACGGGTCGCACCAGCGCGCAGAAATACTCTCACGACCCGATATCGCCGCGGGCGCGCGGCGCGTAGAATCGTGCAGGCGTGCGTGCGCCGATCGGAGCGGCTGTGTCCGGGATAGCTCTGCGTCTACGTCCCGGGACGTTTCGCCTTCCCACAGGGCTCGGCCGGAGCACCGCAATCCCCGGCGAGGAGGAGCAGTAGGCGCGCGCTCGCAACGGCGGCGCGCCGAGGATGGCACGTGGTAGGAGCGGAGGTGCATTCGGCGTGTGGCGGGCGGGGAGCCTCGACGCGGTCACAGGGCGGGTACGGACGGTCATCACGTGCGGGATCGCACTCGCCGTGGTGGCGGCGTTCCCCGGACGGCCTGCGGGCGCGCTCCAGGCTCATACGGTGGCGGTCACGCTGGTCGCCGGACAGACCCAGGCCGCGAGCGGGTTCAACTTCAACGGATACGCGGCCGGCGACCTCACGCTGACCGTCCCTCTCGGCTGGACGGTCCGCATCGTGTTCGAGAACGCCGGACCGCTGCCCCACAGTGTGGCGGTGCTCCCCTACAGCCGGCGCCAGCCCGCCGAAGCCCGCAGGCCGGCGTTTCGCGGCGCGGCCACGCCGGACCTCGTCTCGGGGCTGCCCCGCGGGGCTCAGGCCACGTTCTCGTTCCTGGCCAGCCGGCCCGGCACGTACGAGCTCGCCTGCGGGGTGTCGGGGCACGCGGCGGCCGGGATGTGGGACTATCTGATCGTGTCGCCCACGGCTTCGGCGGTGACTACCTCGATTCGGCCATCCGCGCCGCTGCCGGCAGCGGCTCAGGACCGAGGCGCGCCGACGGGCGAGAGTCCCGCCGCGCTTCCGGGCAACATCTTGATCGCCGACGCGGGCAACAACCGCCTGCTCGAGGTGACCCCCGAGAAGCGGATCGCCTGGGAGTTCCCGCGGCCCGGCGACCTCGCCCCGGGGCAGTCCTTCGTCGATCCCGACGATGCGTTCTACACCCCTGGCGGCCGGACGATCATCACGAACGAAGAAGACAACCACACGATTGCGATCATCGATTACGCGACCCGCAAGATCGTGTGGGAGTACGGCCACCCCGGGCACCCCGGCAGCGCGCCCGGCTATCTCAACACGCCCGATGACGCGTACCAGTTGCCGGACGGGCGCATCGTGGTCGCGGACATCAAGAACTGCCGGATCCTGCTGCTCGATCCTCCACCCGCCCATCGCATCCGGCGCCAGTTTGGCGCGACAAAGGACTGCCGGGCGGCGCCGGGCCGTTTCCTCTACCCGAACGGGGACACGCCGCTCGCGAATGGTCACCTCCTGGTCACGGAGATCGGCACCCGGAGCGCCGCCGAGCTCGACCTCGCCACCGGCCGCCTGCTCTACCGCGTTGCGTTCCCGGTCGCCTACCCCTCGGACGCGCAGCTCACCCCCGCAGGACACTATCTTGTCGCGGATTACAGCCGGCCTGGGAAGGTCCTCGTCGTAACGCGGCGCGGAAAGGTGCTGTGGTCCTACGCGCGGTCGTCCGGCCCCGGGGCACTGGACCATCCGTCGCTGGCTCTCGAACTCCCAACCGGCAACATCATCCTCAACGACGACTACAATCATCGCGTCATCGTCTTGGACCGGAAGACCAAGCGCATCATCTGGCAGTACGGCGTGACGGGGGTCCCGGGAGGCGCGCCGGGATACCTCCGGATCCCGGACGGCATCGATATTAGACCCGCGACGTTCGGGCGCTGAGCCGGTTGCCGCGAGCGTGACCCACCCGAGCTGCTCCTGCGGGCGGAGCATGTCACGCCCGGCCCGAAGGGTCGTAAGAGCGCTCCCCGCCTGGGGGGCGAGCTCTACCGGCTGGAGAGCATGGCGTACCTGCCCTTCAGTCTACCGAGGTAGGGCCCGCCGGCAAATGCGGTCCGCGCATGATTGTCTTGGCATCCCCGCGACCTGGAGTCAGGGCCCCGGTCCTCCCCGCTGCGCAGCCTGGGATCGGCTCCCCGCGCCGACCTGCACGTGGACCGGAACCGCGCCAGCCTCGGAGCGGGCTTGTGCCGGCTACCCGCGCGAACGCGCGGTTGGCGGCACGCAGCGTTGGCGATGAGCCCTTGCGCGCGGTGACCGCACGGTTAGGCGCGGACTGCGCTCTCGAGGCAGGCCTCCAGCACACGAGCGGCCGCCTCTTCACCGGAGCGGATGCAGCTGGGCACGCCCACCCCGTGGTACGCTGCCCCGGCCAGCGCAAACGCGCGATGGCGCGCCGCGTGGGCCTCGATCGCGGCGACGCGCGACAGGTGCCCGACGAGGTATTGGGGCATCGCCCGCTCGTGCCGGTGGACCCGAACGAGGCAGGGGACGCCCGAAACACCCTGCACCTCGGCCAGCTCCCCGTGAGCCAGCGCGGTGAGCGCCTCGTCGTCCTGCTCGACCACACCGGCATCGCCCCGAAGGAAGACGCGGAAGAGCGCATGGTCCGCCGGGGCGCGCCCGGAAAACTTACGGCTGGTGAACGTGCAGGCCATGATCGGCCGCCCTTCGGACCTGGGAACCAGGTACCCGAAGCCGTCGACGGGACGCGCAATCTGCTCTCGCCGGTACGCCAGCGTCACCGAGACGAGCGACGCGTACGGGATCGTGCCAAGCAACCGCGCCAGGTCCGCATCCAGGTCGGCGACGATCGCCGCGGCACGATGCGCTTCCGTCGCAAGGATCACCCCGTCCGCTTCCAGCGAGGTGCCGTCGTCGAGCACGATCCGGTACCGGCCCGGCGTGGACGGGGCCGACTCCGCAGCGCGGAGGATCGAGCGGACCTGACGCCCGGCACGCACCGCGGGCCCCGGGAGACGCCGGCGGATGGCGTCGATCAGTTCCGCCATGCCGCCCGACGGGGCCATGAGGGGGCTCGTTGGGTTCCCGGGCCCGGTGACCCCGAAGCCGCGCCCCAGTCGGGTCCGCATCATGCCCCGGATCACGCTCCGATACCGGCGCTCCAGTTCGAGGAACTCGGGCATTGTCGCTGCCAGGCTGAGCACCTCCGGGTCGCCTGCGCGAGTCGCCGCCGCCAGCGGCTGGGCGAGACGCTCGAGCACCTCGCGACCGAGCCGCCTCGTCACGAAACTCTCGAGGCTCTCATCGTCCTGCGTCGGCCCGCGCGGAAGCAGAAGGTCCATCGCCATCCGGGCCTTCCCTCGCCACGACAGGAGCGGCGAGCGCAGCATCGGGACGATCCGCGTCGGAGCCAGCAGGAGGAACCCTTCGGGAAGGGGATGGAGACGTCCGGCCATGGCGACGTACACGGAGTGGGGAGCCGGACGAGGGCCAATGAGCGAGCCGGTGAGCCCGAGGCGGGCGCACAGATCCCGTGCCCAGGGTTTGTTCGTGAGAAACGCATCAGGCCCGCGCTCGATGAGGAATCCGCCCGCTCGCTCTGTCCCGATGCGGCCTCCCAGCGAGCAGCGGGCCTCGTACACGATCGCGTCGACCCGGATGCGCCGCTGCGCGCCGAGCTCTAGGAGCCGGTGCGCGGCCGCCAGCCCGGCGACCCCGCCTCCGACCACGACAATGCGCAGCCGGGCCCCGCGAGATGCCCCGTCCAGGCCGCCGCACGTATCCCCTCGGCTGACCGGGCTCTTCGATCCCTGCGGCTGTGCTCCGAGCATGCCAGGATGGTTGCACCCAAGCATAGCGCACAGATGCCTAAATGGGTATCGGGTGGTGACCTGACTACGGGGAGGGCTGCGCGGGCCGCACGGTGATCTGGTCGACCCAGCCCCGGTAGCTCTGCTGACTACTCTCTCTCATCGTAGGTCCCTCGTTAGCCGCCGAAGAGCCAGAGAAACGCCGCAGTCACCCCTCCAAGGAGGCGGCACCGTCCTTCCCTGAAGCACGTGCGTGGCCCCCGCGCGGGGGGATGGCCAAGACAGCGATCCTCGTCTGGGCGTTTCCGTGAACAGAAAATACTCTCTCGACCCGATACCCGGCGCGGGCGCGCTCGGCGTAGCATGTCGGTGCGTTCCTCTCGTGCGATGTCTCCCGATAACCGCCCGATTCCCGGCGTGATGGACGAGCGACGGAGGCCGCTGATCCGGCGCCCCGCGACCGACAGTGGCGAGCGACCCTTCATCGTCATCTGGGAGGTGACACGGGCTTGCGACCTCGCGTGCCTCCACTGTCGGGCCGAGGCGGTCCCCGATCGTCACCCGGACGAACTGACGACCTCCGAGGGCGAGGAGCTGATCGATCAGGTCGCGGCCTTCGGGACTCCGCCGCCGCTGTTTGTGCTGACGGGTGGCGACCCGATCAAGCGGCCAGACCTGCTGCACCTGATCGAGTACGCGACGGCCCGCCGTCTCCCCGCCGCCCTCTCCCCATCGGCGACGCCGCTGCTGACAGCGCGCGCGATTGCGGAGGTCCGGGCGGCCGGCGCGGTCGCCCTGTCCCTGAGCCTCGATGGCGACAGCGCAGCGGTGCACGATGCCTTTCGCGGCATCCCGGGAGTCTTCGGGCGCACGCTTGCGGCGTGGGAGGCGGCTCAGGCCTGTGGGCTCAAGGTCCAGATCAACACCACGGTGACGGGCACCAACTCCATGGCCCTGCCGGGCATTGCGCATTTGGTCCGCGACCGCGGGGCGATGGTCTGGAGCGTCTTCTTCCTCGTCCCGGTGGGCCGGGGCGCGACGCTCCCGCAGCTCACCGCAGCAGAGTGTGAGGATGTGCTGCACTTCCTGTACGAGGTCGGCGCGGCGCTGCCCGTCAAGACGACGGAGGGGCATCACTTCAGGCGCATCGTGCTGCAGCGCGCGATGCTCGAGCGGCAGGGGATCGCACCCGAGTCCGTGATGGCTCTCGGGCCGCTGTATCATGCCCTGCGGGCGGCGCTCGGGCCGTGGCCGTCTGGGCCGGGCAGGCGGCGCAGCCCGATGGACGTCAACGCCGCCCGGGGCTTCGTGTTCATCTCGCACACGGGCACCGTGCACCCGAGCGGCTTCCTTCCCCTCTCGGCGGGGAACGTACGCCAACGGCCGCTCGGGGAGCTTTACCGCGAGAGCCCCCTGTTTCGCGCGCTCCGCAACCCGGCAGCGTGGCACGGCCGCTGTGGCCGCTGTGAGTTCGCCGCCGTCTGCGGCGGCTCGCGTTCGCGCGCCTACGCGGCCACGAGCGATCCGCTGGGCGACGATCCCCTGTGCGCCTACGTCCCGGGAAGTTTCGCGTTCACCGAGGCCCGGGCGGCGGTGGCCCCATGACCACACCGGCTCGGAGAACCGACCGGCATGATCGTGACGGCGGTGCATCGCGGGCCGAGGCCTCGACGGGATCGCAGGGCGTGTGCGAACGGCCACCGCGTGCGGCGCCGGGCTCGCCGAGGTAGGGATGGGACGGCCCGCGCGCCGACCTGGAAGGGCGCTCGGCAGACATCCCCGAAGCAGACGACGCGGTGGTGTGTCGGCAGGCAGATCAACGCGCACGGCCTGGGCGGACGGCGCCGCGGGCCGCGCCGCGCGGGTACGTTCGGTTGCCCGGGGGCCCCCGGATGGTTCCGGAGTCCGCGGGCCCGGGTTCGCAATGGCGAAGCGGATCACGGGCGAGCGCGCATCGCGTGTCGGCCGACGCAGGCAGCGCCGGAGGTGGAGTGGAGCGTGTCTGCGCTGAGCCTGCTTCGTGATGTCTCGCCGGAGCCGATCCTCGCATGGCGCGCGTGGACCTGTACCCCTGACGGAGCGCTGCGATCTCTCATGTACCCGCTTGCTTGGACCGCCCATCGCGCCGCGGCGACCAATCCGCTCGCGTTCCGCGCCGTCTGCATGCGTGGCCGCGCAAACCATGATGCGCCGCATCGCACCTGCGGATGCGGCTGGTACGCGCTCAAGGCCGCCGCCCAGGTGCTCCCATGGATCCACCTCCGCCAGCGCATGGGCGCACTCCCGTCGCTGCGTCGGATCGCCATCGGCCGCGTGGCCCTATGGGGGCGTGTGATCGAGCACGCGGAGGGATACCGGGCCGAGTTTGCCTACCCGGCGTGCCTCTACGTGCCGTCACGGGCATTGATCCGGCCCCTCGGCGAGCGCTACGGGGTCGAGGTGTACCCTCTGCACCTGCTCCGGCCGGCGCTGATCGCCGCAGGGTAAGCGCAAGGCAAGCGGAAAGGTAAGCGGGGACCGCCAGCGCGCCCCGCGCACGGGCCCGGCTGGGCAAAATCGGGTCCCCACCCGATGGCGCCACACCGATCGGCCAGGACGAGGTCGGGCACGCACGGTTCTTCTACATCCTCCTCCACGATCTGAGCGGGGTCGCGCTCGATTACCGTGCCCGAGACGCCCGCGACTACCTGCACGCCCAGTTCCTCGAACGCGAGTGCACGCCACGCTACAGCCCCGACGGTGCCCGCACCGGGGGCGGGGATTGGGCCTTCGCCATGCTTCGGCAGTACCTCTACGGCAGCTTCGAGGCGGTGACGCGGTGCCCCTACTGCGGGTCGGACGATACGGTGGTCGACAGCGCCTTCTGACCGACCCCGTGCCGCGCCCTCCACTACTGCCGGCCTGTCGTCAACCATTCGAGCAGTTCAAGGCCGTGTAGCCGGTCCCAATCTAAGGCCGGCAAAATACTCTCCCCGCCCGATAGTCGGCCCCGAGGCCGCCCGCTACGGTAGGGCGATGGAACGATCTCCCGTGCTGACCCCGCACGCGGGTGTCCCGGGCGTGGAAGGAGGAACACGGCGGCGGATGGCCCCCGACGGACCACGCGCGCAGCAGAGGACGGCGTGGCTCGGACTCCTCCTCGTGGCGCTGCTGTGCGGCACGGTCCTGTCGTTCGCGGCGGCGATCCGCCGGTGGGGACCGCTGCCGCTCGCCTCGGTGCAGGGGCGAATGATCGACCACGTGATCGGCACGTGGCTGGCGATCGCGGCGGTCTTCTTCGTCGCGGCGCAGTTCTTCCTGGCCCTGCCCCTGCTCCGCGGCGGCCGGCGCGGCGATCAAGCCTTCATCCCGCCTGCCCTGACGCGGATGCCGGGGATCGCCGCGGTCACGACCGTCGCCGTGCTGCTCGTCGCGGATGGGATGGTCCTGGCCATGAGCGAAGCCGCCTGGTTCCGGCTGTACAGCGCGCCGCCGGCGGGTGCCCTTCAGATCGACGTGCGGGGCCGGCAGTTCACGTGGGTGTTCCGCTATCCGGGACCGGACGGGAGGCTCGGCCGCACGGACCCGCGCTTGATCTCGCCGAGCAACCCCTTCGGCCGCGATCCCGCGGACCCGACCGGCGCGGACGACATCGTGACCGTCAACGATCTCCACCTGCCCGTGGGCCGGCCCGCGACCTTCCGCATCAGCGCGCTCGACGTGATCCACGGCTTCAACATCCCGAGCTTCCGCCTCAAGCAGGACGCCGTCCCCGGTCGGCTCGTCACGGTGTGGGCGACGCCCGATCGCGTCGGCACGTACGAGATCGCCTGCGCGCAGCTGTGCGGGATCGGGCACTACACGATGCGGGGCACCGTGACGGTCGAGTCGCCGCGGGCGTTCGCCAAGTGGATGGCGTCGCAGGCGGCAGCCCGCGACGCGGGACGGCACCGCGTGGCCAGCGTACCCGTCGCAGAGCGCGCCGCCGGGACGCCCGGCGCCCGCTGACCCGGGATTGACGGGGCCCTCGCGGAACGTCTCGCCGGGGACCGTGAGGAGTGAACGAAAGGGGGTGCCACCGCTTGGGCGTGGCAGCACACCACCTCATCGCAGACACAGCCGGCACCGAGACCTTCCTGCGGCGCTACATCTTCAGCCTCGACCACAAGGTCATCGGCATCCAGTACCTCGTGACCGCCCTCTTCATGGCCCTTGTCGGCGGGGCGCTCGCGATGCTGATGCGGGCCCACCTCGCCTGGCCGCAGTCCGGCGCGCTGGACCCGGCCCAGTATCTCGCGGCCGTGACGATGCACGGGACGATCATGGTGCTCTTCTTCCTCACGCTCTTGCCGAGCGCGTTTGGAAACTTCCTCGTCCCCCTGATGATCGGGGCCCGGGACATGGCGTTCCCCGTGGTCAACATGCTCTCGTACTGGACGCTCGTCCCCGCGATCCTCACGATCCTCGCGTCGTTCTTCGTCCCCGGCGGGCCCGCCGGCGGGGGGTGGACGGCCTACCCGCCGCTGTCGGCGCTGCCGCAGGCCTCCCCGGGTTCGGGCGTGGGCCAGACGCTGTGGATCGTGGCGGTGGCGTTCCTGTGCCTGTCCTCGCTCCTCGGATCACTCAACATCATCACGACGGTGCTCGCGCTACGCGTCCCGGGGATGTCCATGGGACGCCTCCCGCTCACCGTCTGGGGACTCTTCTTCACCGCGATCATGGCGCTGCTGGTCTTCCCGGTCCTGCTCGCGGCCGGGCTCATGCTCCTCCTCGACCGCGTCGCCGGAACGAGCTTCTTCGAGCCGTCGCACCTCCTCGTGGCCGGGCAGGTGCTGCCGCACCAGGGCGGAAACGTGCTGCTGTTCGAGCACCTCTTCTGGTTCTTCGGCCACCCCGAGGTGTACATCCTCATCGTCCCGCCTCTCGGCATCGTCGCGGACATCCTCGCTACCTTCACGCGCACCCCCGTGTTCGGGTACCGGCCGATCGTGCTCGGGCTCGGCGGCGTCACGTTCCTCAGCCTGCTCGTGTGGGCGCACCACATGTACGTGTCGGGCATGGATCCCCTGGTCGGGGGCGTGTTCATGGCCACGACCATCGCGATCAGCGTGCCCTTCACGGTGGTCCTCGTCTGCCTCATCGCCACCCTGTACCAGGGCCAGGGACGGATCCGACCGGCCACGCCGCTCCTGTGGGCGATCGGCATGCTCTCGCTCATGACGACAGGGGGGCTCACCGGCCTGTTCCTCGGCGACGGGCCGGCGGACATCTACCTGCACGACACGTACTGGGTCGTGAGCCACTTCCACTTCACGATGGCCCTCGCGGCGCTGTCCGGCGCCCTGGCCGGGATCTCCTACTGGTTCCCCAAGATGTTCGGGCGGATGATGAACGAACGGCTCGGCAGGCTGCACTTCGTGATCACGCTGCCGGCGATGTACGCCACGTTCATCCCGATGTTCTTCCTGGGATTGCGCGGCATGAGCCGCCGGCTGTACGACGTGTCCTTCTATCACTTCCTCAGCGGCGCGCAGCCCGTCGATGTCTTCATCTCGGCGAGCGCGTTCGTCCTGGGGGCCGCGCAGCTGCTGTTTCTCGTGAATTTCCTGTGGAGCCTGGCCCACGGGCCGCGGGCGGGCCACAACCCGTGGCGCGCGACGACGCTCGAGTGGACGGCCGAATCCCCGCCTCCGCACGGCAACTGGGCGGAGCCGCCGGCCGTCTACCGGTGGCCGTACGACTACGGCGTGCCCGGTGCGG
The DNA here is from genome assembly GCA_021324295.1 of Bacillota bacterium. Taxonomy (GTDB): domain Bacteria; phylum Sysuimicrobiota; class Sysuimicrobiia; order Sysuimicrobiales; family Segetimicrobiaceae; genus JAJPJJ01. The sequence continues at coordinate 103,897 of JAJPJJ010000014.1, read as the reverse complement.
TCGACGATTACTTCCCCCAAACGGTACCGCCGGCCCGCGCCGCCGGGAAGACGCATGCCTGAGGGCTGAGCGGTACGCCACCCCCGGCGCGGCGGCGCCGGGAGGCGCCGGGGTAACGCTTGCCACCGCGCCGTTCCGACTCGATTAGCTGCCGGCGGCGAGATGGTGCCGCCGCGACCTGTGCGGCGGCCGGGGCGAGGCCCTCCGCCTGTCGCGATGCGCCGCCGTCATCTCGGGAGCACGTTCCGGCGTCGACCCTCCTCCGCCGCCGGGACGAGGTCCTCGGCCATGAGCCGCGCGGCCGCCTCGAAGAAGGCGCGCGAGGCCGGGATCTCGGGGTCCCTCAGCACGGCGGGCTCGCCCCAGTCGCCGCCGTCACGCACCCGGGGATCGAGCGGGGGTCCCACGCCGGCCATCTCGTGGTCGCGGTGGCCCGCGATCTGGCGGGGAAAGTCCTGGGAATCTTCCGGGTCCCGGTCGGCCGGCTCAATGAGACACGGCGCCGGTGCCGCCTGGCGCGGACCGCTGCAGCGGGCCGGACGGCGGGGCAAGGTCATCGTCGTGAGAGACCGGGAAGCGCGCGCTGTCCGGGCCTACCGTCACGAGGCCACAGCAAGTCTGATCCGGTGGGCGGCCCGGTGTCCCGAGCCCTTCGTGGCGCTGGAGACCCTTGCGGGGATCCGGGCCAAAAGCGCGCGCACGCCGAGCATGGGATCGCAGACTCCACTCCTGGCCGTTTGGGAGTCGGCAGGGCATGGTGCGCTACCATGTCGAGAAGTACATGGGTACGCATTTCGTGCCCGCCGCTCCACGCTAAAGCCATGACACTTGATGGCTCCCCCTCAACCCAGGAGCCCTACGCGGGGGAGCTTCCGGGCAGACGCCGGCACGCGCCGACCGTGGATCCTCGGCGGCGCGGGCGTCACGATGTCCACCCCCGCGCCGTCCCGACCCGGACCGCTCCGTCTGCGAGGGGCGACGTATCCCATGCGGCGGCGCGAAACGTATCCAGGATCACGCGAGGCACCGCGCCGCACAGGAGCGGCCATCCGCCGAGCCGCGCGAGGTGTTGCGCGATCACGAGTTCCTTCAGCACCGAGGGTGCCCGGCCCGCGGCCCGCAACGTCCCGGCCTCCAGCACTCCGTACCCCGGCCCCAGCGCCAGCACGTAGACGTTGCGCGTGGGCCGGTGCTCGACCGCCTGCCCGCCGTCCAGCTGCGCGGCGATGTTCCGAGCAGCCGTCACCGCCTGGGCCTCGGCACGGTGGGCCGACGGCTCGGATGCCTCATCCCCGGCGCCGGGGACGTACGCGCAATCGCCGAGCGCAAACACGCCCGCAAACCGGTCTGTCTCGAGGGTGCCCCTCACGGGGATCCGTCCGGTCCCATCGGTCAACCCCGAACCCGCCACCACCGGCGGTGCCTCGACGCTCCCGCCGGCCCAGATCACCGTCCCGGCGCGGAGCACGCGGCCGTCACCCAGGTGCACGCGCCCGCCCGCGACGTGCGCGGCGGACACCCCCGTCAGGACGCTGACCCCGAGCCTCGCCAGGCGGGATCCCGCGACCGCTCCGGCCCAAGCGCTGAGGCGCGGCAGCAGGCGAGGCCGCCGCTCGACGAGTGTCACCGTGGGTCTGGCGCGGTGTCCGTAGAGGCGCCCCAGCCGGGCCTGCACCTCCGCGGCGATCTCCACGCCGACGAACCCGCCCCCGATGACGACCACGTCGCCATCGACCGCCCTCCCAGCGCGCGCGGCCTCGGCGAGGAACTGCACGCGGCGGCGGATGCCACAGGCCTGGTCAAAATCCCAGATCGGCAGGACCGCCCCGGGCTCCTCGGCGAGCTCAGACGGCACGCGCGGGCCGGACCCGAGCGCAAGGACGAGCAGGTCGGCGTCCATCGCACCGCCGTCCCAGGCGACTCGCCGGGCGACCGGATCGATCGCGGCCGCCTCGTGGTCGAGCACGCGGATCCGCGTGCCGGATACGAGCGCCGCGAGCGGCACGTGGACCGCGCACGCGATGCGCCCCCCGACGGCCTGCGGCAACTTGGGCCGAAGGAGGTGGTACGGTGTCCGATCGATGAGGGTCACCTCGACCGGCCGCCGCCACGCCCGCCGGTCGAGCAGCCGGGCCAGGCGCAAACCCGCGAAGCCGCCTCCGACGATGACGATGCGGCGCCCCCTCATCGAGCCCGCTCCGCCGCGCCCTCCGCGCGTCCGCTGGCCGGCACGGCTGCGTCGGACGCGAGTGCGCCGTTGAGCTCCTGGACCGGCCCATTCACGTCCATGACCGACCGCCAGTCCTCCGCGTGGCCGGGCGAGTTGAGATCGTCCGCTCCGCCACAGCCCTCCAGCAACCCGACGCCGTGCGCTATCGACAACGGGCGGGCGGCCTTGGGGCGAAGGGGGCCAGGACGAACGCCGTGCCCACAACCTCCGCCGAAGTGCGCGTACCAAGGGCGCTGGTATTCGTCCCGATCGAGCCCCACCACGTCCATCAGCAGGAGCAGGACCCCACCGATGACGCACGACCACGCCTCCGCGGGGGAACGACTGGACTGCGCTGCAGACGGCGCGACGAGAAACAGGACGCCGGCGAACGCCGTACCGAGATCCGCCAGCCACATCCGTCCCGGCACCTCGCTTCCGTGTCGCCGGGCGACCGGCGCGGTCGCCCGGTCGTGTGCCTCAAGGATAGACGCGCCGGCGCCTCGCGTCCTTGCGCGGGCACAAGGAGGTCGCCACGCCGGTGATTGCGCACGCGCAAGGACGCGGCGTGTCGCCGATGATACGCTGGGGGCCGGTCGGTGACCGGGCCCGAGCGCGCGGCGCGATGCGCTCGAGCCGCCACGGCAGAAAGGCAGGACGGACATGAGCGGGCTCGTACCCGTCACGTTTCGCTTCCCCAGCCGCCTGGTCCCGGCGGCGCAGTGTGTGGCGATTACCGGGACGTTCAACGGGTGGGATCCGGGAACCCACCGGCTGAGGCGGGACCTCCATGGCGACTGGACGATCACGGTCTACCTCCCGCCGGGCCGGATCGTCTACTGCTACTCGGTGGACGGCACGCCGTGGCTCGATCCCGCCGACCAGGGACGAATCCCCAACGGCTGGGGATCGGAGTACTCGGTCCGGTACGTGGGCGAGCGCGCCGACGCGCGCTTGCTGACCGCGGCCACCTCCCGGCGATGCCGAGCGGGCCGCGTCTCCCCGGGACCGTGCGCGCCGACATTCCGGGCGGCCCCGACCCGCCGGCGGCGGCCGTGGCGCCTGTACGCGCCGCCGCCGCTCAGACCGGCCGCAGGTCTTGGCCGACGTGGCGCCGGCGCTGGCCTTTGGCAGTCCCGACCTTGGCCATCGTGATCGAGCCGAAGACCGGCTGTGCGGCCCGCGGAAGGATCACGACGAGCACGCCGTTGTCATAGCTCGCGTTGGCCCTTGTCGCGTCGACGGGCTCCGGGAGCTCGATCTCCCGGCGATACGGACCGACCATCCACTCCCGCTGGAGATAGCCCGACCTCCGTTCCTGTCCGAGGCCCCTCAGCATGCCCTGGATGGAGAACCGCCTGCCGTCGACATCGAGACGGATATCCCGCGGCTCCAGCCCCGGGAGACGCGTCGCCACCATGAGCCGCTGCAGCCCTCGATAGATGTTCACAGGAATCGTGATCTCCGTCATGCGTGACCTCCCGTGACCCCTTGCGACGCTCGGCCCCCTGGCGAGCGCAACGCGCAGGAGTTGCCCAGGGCTGCCGGGCCGCTCCGCGCGCCGCCCCCCGGGCCGCCGTCAGGGAGCTCGACCGTACTTGGCCGCGAACTCCTCCTTGCTCATCTTGTAGTAATCGCCGTTCATCTCGATGTAGCCCTTCCACTGATCCGGGACGTCCGCTTCCGCGAAAATGGCCGTGACCGGACACACCGCTTCGCAGGCCCCGCAATCGATGCACTCGTCCGGATGGATGTAGAGCTGGACCTCTCCCTGGTCCTCGTCGACCTTGGGATGGATGCAGTCCACGGGGCACACGTCGACGCACGAGCGATCCTTGACGTTGATGCAGGGTTCCGCGATGACGTACGTCATAGAGCACGCGCCTCCTCCCGCGCGGAAGCCGCAACGCGCGGTCTTCCCGGCCGATGCAGAACGCTGACTCCAACCGCAAGCCTATCGCGCGCCCCCGGAGCCATCCTTGCGCCAGCGCAAGTCCCCGGCGCAATCGCCACGCCGTCGCTCGGCGCCGCCGCGCGGCCGCGGCGCGGGCACAACCGAACCTCACGCGATCGTGACGCCCCGCCGCTCGGCCCACGCCGCCCCCAGCCGGTCGAGCACGTCCGGCGCGAGCGCCTGATCGGCCAGCGGGAAGCAGAACTCTTCTTCCGCGCTGAAGTGCTCGCGCGCCATGGCCACGACGCTGAGGAGGAGGTCGCGGGCGGGCCCGACGTCCTGAAGGACGCGCAGGCGGGCCAGGGCGTCGTCGATGTCCGCGTGCATGCGGCGCATGCTCTTGATCACGCCTTCCGCCGAGGCGACCCGAGACTCCAGAACCGTAAACAGGAGCTCGTCCTCCAGCTGGGAGTGTCCCTGCACCGCGGCCCCGAGGAGCGACGCCTGAGCCCGTACCTCAGCCAAGGAGGTGGCTGCGCCAGAGATCCGCTCGACGCCGTCGAGCGCGGCATACAGCGCGCCGTGCTCGCCCAGCAGCGCGTCGATAATGTCCATGTCCGGCCGCGCCCCCTGCGAGGGGCCTGGCACCGCCAGACACCGGTCAGGCCCCGTGTGGCGCCGAGGTCCAGTCTTCGATCGGGTTCTGCAGCACACCCCGCCGCTCGGCCCACGCCGCCCCGAGGCGGCCGAGCGTCTCGTCGTCGAGAACGCGGCGGGCGGTCACAAACAGCGACTCCTCTTCTCCGAGAAAGTGCTGGCGCGCCAGCCCGACGACCCCCAGCAGAGCGTCGCGTGCCGCTCCGGGATCCTCGGCCCGCTCCAGCTCCGCAAACCCGCGGTCGATGTCCTCGTGCATCATCCGCATGCCGACAAGCGCCGGCGACGCGCGGCCCAGCGGCCTCTCCAGCGCGGCGAACAGCAGCTCGTCCTCGACGGTCGAGTGGCTCTGCACGACGGCCGCCAGGAGGGCCCCGAGCGCCCTGATCTCCTGGAGGCCGTCGAGTCCGGGCACCACCCGCTCGACGCAGTCGAATTGCGAATACATAGCTCCGTGCTCGCCGAGGAGCACGTCCACGACGTTCACGGCGCCGCGGGGCGAGGAGCGGTCGCGCCTTGGGCCCGCTCCGCCGAGATCGCGTCGTTGAGCTCCGCGATCAGCCCAGCGACGTCCGCGATGTGACACCAGTCCTCCGCGTCGCCGAGCGTGTTGAGATCATACATCCCCACGCAGCGCTCGAGCGGGTCGATGCCGTGTCTGATGAACAGCCCCCGAGCAGCCGCCGAGCTCTCCACCGCCTCCTTGACCGTGGTGGCGCGGGTGATCCGCGTGATCATGGTACTCGCCCCTCCCTTCCGATGCGACGACCGCGCCGGCCGAAACCCGCCGCGGCCCCGCTCACTCACAGTACATACCCCGCGCCGCGCGCCGTCGTTGCGCCGCCGCAAACGCCCCTCAACCCTCCAGGAGAGGCCCCGCCGCGGCCATGAGGCGATCATCACGAGCACAGCGCCGACCGCGATCCGAGAGATCCAGGCCAAGCGCCAGAGCAGGCGCCCGCTTCCTCCGGCCCCTGCCGCGCTGTCTGCGGCCGGCCGCGCGGGACCGTCGCGCGGCACCAGCGACTCGAGCGCCCCGCCCCCAAATGAGGTGTCCCCGTATCGCCGCCCGGTGCGCGCCAGCCCGGCGGGATGCGGTGATCTCGTCCGGCCGGATCGGCGACCGCGCCGGCGTCACGAGAGCGCCACGGTGATCAGCAGCACGCAGTCGCCGAGCGCGCGCGCGCCGTGCGCCACGCGGGCGTCCAGGACCGCCACCTCGCCGGCCGCGATATCGGCCTCGCCGTCGTCCAGGACCAGCCGGAGCCCCCCGCGCACGACCTGGATGCTCACTGGCCCCGCCACCTGGTGCCGGTCGAGCGCGACGCCGCTCCGCAACGCGGCCAGCGTGACACGCAGCCGGCCCTCCTTTGCGAACGTCTTCGCCGCTCGCCCGGTCACCGACGACCCTGCCTCGGCAAGGAGCGTCTCCGCCTCCGAGCCTAGCGCCACGCGGATGAGGTCGGCCCGAAGCCGGTGCGACCGCGCGTAGGTGGACACGTGCTCTTCCTCAGCCATCGCCCTGGTCCCTCGCCTTCCGTTCGAAACTCAAACGCCGGCGTCAGCGTGGCGCGTGCGAGGCGTCCGCAGGACGGTACGCCCCCGGCACCGCCCGCATGCTGATGGCCAGGCGGTTCCACCCGTTGATCGCCACAATGGCGAGCGTCAGATCGACCAGTTCCCTCTCCGAGAAGTGCCGGCGGGCCTCCGCGTAGACGTCGTCCGGGACGTGCCCCTCGCGGACCAGGGTCACCGCCTCCGTCCACGCGAGGGCGGCGCGCTCCCGGTCGGTGAAGAACGGCGTCTCCCGCCACGCGTCGAGCGCGTACAGGCGCTGCTCGCTCTCGCCGCTGGCGCGCGCGTCCTTGGTGTGCATGTCGATGCAGTAGGCACACCCGTTGATCTGCGAGGCGCGCGTCCTTACCAGGTCCAGGAGCCCAGGCTCAAGCCCGCTGCGGCGCACATAGGCCTCCAGGCCACGCATCGCCTCGATCCCCTGCGGGGCCACATTCCGGTAGTCGATGCGCGGCTGCATCGTGCTTGATGCCTCCTTCCTCGCCGTGCGCGGAGGTCGCACCGGCCGATTGGCCGGACGCCCGCAACCGGGCTCCACCTCGCGACACCGGGTACCGGCGGCAGCCGGTCGGGCGCGCCCGGGATCGCCACCCCCGACCCCGGACCACGACCTCATCGAGGGGGAGCCGCCGCGGTCCGCTGTTCCAGCGTCTCCTTGATGACGACGGCCTGGTTGCGCTCGGTGTCGCGGGCGCTGTAGACGAGCGTGAGCTTCCCCTCGCGGGCGTACCGGGCCAGCTCGTCGAGGAGCGCCCCCTTTTGCGCCAGCTCGTGGCGATATCGCCTGCGAAACTCTTCCCACTTCCTCGGATCGTGTCCGAACCACTTGCGCAGCGCGGTGCTCGGGCCCAGCTCACGCAGCCACGCCTCGATGTGGAGGTGCTCCTTCGTGACCCCGCGCGGCCAGACCCGGTCGACTAGCACGCGCGGGCCGTCGTCTGGCAGGGCCGGGTCGTACGCGCGCTTGAGCCGAATGTCGAGCATGTCGGTCTCCTCCGTTCCCGAACCCAGCGTAGCAGCGCCGCCCCGAGGCGTCCTTGCGCCAGCGCAAGCGCCGCGGCGCACGCGCAACACGCAGGCGGCGACGCCGCGCGATGCGAAGCCGCCTCTCACGAGGCGATGCTCGCACCCAGCACACCGGCCTCGGCGAGGCGGTCGAGCAGGAGGTGGAAGTAGATCAGCCCGGCATACGGGGACCACCGGGCGAGCACGCGGGGCACCCCCTCCGCGTCGAGCGGCCGCCGCAGCGCCAGCCATCTGGCAAGGTTGCGGCGCGCGCCGACATCGTCGACGGGAAAGACGTGAACGCGGCCGAGCCCCCGCAACAGCACGTATTCGGCCGACCAGCGCCCGACCCCGCGCAGTCTCCGGAGCCACGCGACGGCGGCGTCGTCGTCGAGGGCACCGACGTGCTCGAGGTCGACGCGCCCCGCGGCCACCGCGCGCGCCAGGCCCAGAATGGCCTGCGTCTTGTGCTCGCTGAATCCGAGCCGCCGCAGCGTCGCCGCACGCGCGGCGGCGAGATGGTCGGGCTCCGGAAACGCGTGGGCCACGCGATCGCCGCCGTCGAAGGCCACCCCGTAGCGCTCCGCCAGCCGGTTCAGCAGCACGATGCCAACCGACAGCGAAAGCTGCTGGCAGGCGAACGCGTTGACGAGGCATTCGAACACCGTGGGGAACCGCGGCGGCTTGAGTCCCCGAAACCGCTCCGCCAGGCCGCGGAGTTTCGGGGCGCCGGCGGCGCCACGGTAGAAACCTCGAAGGTCCAGGCGCACCCCCAGCATCCGTTCGACCGCCGCGCGAACCGCCGGCTCGTCGCCCCCACCGAGGCGAGCCCCGACCGCCGCGACGCGCAGCCGCGCCGAGTTTGCGTCGCCCTCCTGGGTCACGCTGACCTCCACGGGTCGGCCGCCCAGCACGAGCACGCGCCGGTAGGCGCGCCCGTCCCACCGGTCCACGAGGTTGGTAGCCCGCCGCCGCAGCGCCCACGCGGTCAGGTCCAGCCGGTAGGGCCGCACCGGCGCAAGGACCATCTCCAAGCGACGCACCGCGCTCCTCGTCAAGACACGCCGTCGTGCCGCCACGGCGCACGGGATGAGCCCGCAGCGCGGACGGCCAGGGCGCATGCCGCACCGGGCCGGCGCGTCACGGCACGAGGAGCCCGGGGCCGGGGTCTCGCTGCCGGCGGGCGCCCCGCTCCACCCGCAGGATCGCTGGATGCCGTCTGCTCCTCGGGCCCGCCACCGGGCCCTCCCGCCGCGCCGCGTGCGCACCGGGTCGTCCGTCCTCGTGCGATCACGGGGAGACGCGGGCATCCGCGGGGGGCGCGGGCGGCACCACAGCCGCGGCCTCAGCCCTCGCGAGGGCTGCCTTGAGCCCCTCGGAGAGCGTGGGGTGGATGTAGACGACGTCCTGCAGCGTCGCGACCGCGCCCATTCGCATCATCAGCATCCCCTGGGGCAAAAGATCGGCCCCCATGGGGGCCAGAATATGCATACCGAGGAGCCGGTCCGTGTCGGCGTCCAGGACGACTTTGATGAATCCGCGGGTCTCGCCCATGGCCTGCGCCCGGCTGATCGCCGCGACGGGCTGCTGTCCCACCTTGACGCGGCGGCCGCGCCGCATCGCCTCCTCGACGGCGAGGCCGATGCGTGCGCACTCGGGGTCGGTAAACACGGCACCAGGAATCCCGGCGGTGTCGTACGTCAGACCGGCGCCGCTCACTGCATTGCGCGCTGCAAGCCGCCCGGTGTACACGGAGAAGTGCTGGTGCTGCAGCCGGCCCAGCACGTCGCCGATCGCCCAGACGGTGGGCGCACTCGTTCGCAGCGTCGCGTCGACCCGCACGCCGTGTTCCGGATCGCCTTCGACGCCGGCGGCATCGAGGCGCACGCCGGCCAGGTCGTGAGGCGCACGGCCCGCCGCCACGAGGATCCGGCTCGCCTCAAACACCTGCTCGCGGCCCTCGACCCGTGCCGCCACCGACACCCCGGACGGCGTCCGCCTGACGCGGGTCGGCACGGCGTTCGTATGAATCTCGACGCCTTCCTCCTCGAGCAGACGGGCCACCTCGCGAGAGATGTCGGGATCCTCCCGCGGCAGGATGCGGTCACGCCGCTGCAACACGGTGACCCTGACGCCGAACCGGCGGAAGATCTGTCCAAACTCCATGCCCTCGGGGCCCCCGCCGATCACCACGAGCGACTGGGGCAGCGCCTCGAGCTCCAGGATCGTCTCGTTGGTCAGGTACCCGACCTCGCGGAGGCCGGGGACGTCCGGCACACGCGGCACCACGCCCGAGGCGAGGATCACCTTGTCCGTCCGGATGACGCGGTCTCCAACGGCCAGCCGTCGGGCGTCCAGGAACTGCGCCCAGCCGCGGATCAGGGTGATCCGGGGGTTGCGCTCGAGGCGCTCGGTCAGCCCGGCGACGATCCCCCGGACCACCTGATCCTTGCGCGCCCGGACGCGGGCCCAGTCGGCCTCGACCTGGGATGCCCGGAAGCCGAACTCCCCGCCCCGCGTCGCGATGTAGATCGCTCTGGCAGACCCTGCCAGGGTCTTGGTGGGGATGCATCCCACGTTGGCTCAGGTGCCGCCGATCTTGTTCGCCTCGATCAGCGCCACGCGCGCCCCCAGCGCAGCCGCCTGCGCAGCGGCGTTGATGCCGCCCAGCCCCGCCCCGATGACGGTAACCTCGTACGACTCCATGCTTCCCCCAAGACCTCCTCGACGGCCCGGCGTCCGAGACGCGAGCCCCGGCGGACCCGTCGGGTCAGGCGCTGGACGGACCCTCGGTGCCCCGGTGCGTCGGCCCTGCGCCGCGATGCACCCGGTTGCCTCGCCCTGGACTATGCGCACGGGCCAGCGTTCGTGTCATTGCGCCGCCGCAATGATCGCGATGGCGGACGGCGTGTATAATAGTAGGTTAGCAGGTACATGACGTCCGCGAGGCCGCACAGTCGCATCGTCTGGGATCGCACCGGGCCGGTCGACCTCCGAACCGATGGCGGCGGCCCATGGTCCCGTTCTCGGCGCGGTGTCATCGCGCTCCTGTTCGCCGGCAACCTGATCATGTGGGGCCAGCGGCTCGACATGGGAGTCGCCGCTCCGGCGCTCATGGCGCAGTTCCACTGGACCCTTGCCGTGGTCGGCGCGGTCCTGTCCGCGTGCTCCGTGGGCTACGTGATCGCCCAGGGCCCGGGCGGCGTGCTGTCCGACGCCCTGCCCGGACACGCCGTGCTCTGGGCGGTTGTGGCATCGTCGCGCGGACAACCCTCACGCCCGTGGCCACCACGCCGTACCTCGTGAGCGGGATTCGCGGCCTCGTCGGGCACCCGATCGTTCGAGGAGGGAAAGCGGTTGCCGCACCCGCATGAGCACCTCACCCGTTCTCCGCTCTTCCAGGACCTCGCCCCGCACGACCTGGATGCGGTCCTCGCAGCGGCGCGACGGCACGCGGTACGACGGGGCGACGTGCTCTTCCGCCAGGGCGAGCCGGCGCACATCGTCTACATGCTGACGCGTGGCGAGGTCAAGCTCACCCAGATCCGGCCGGACGGGCGCGAGGTCGTCCTCCGGTACGTCGGGCCCGGCGAGATCTTCGGCGGGATCGCCGCGCTCGGCCACGGGGAGTACCCCGTGACCGCAGAGGTCGCGGAGGCGGGCGAAACCCTCACCTGGGACGGCGACGCGCTGTCGCGCCTCATGGAGCGCTATCCCCGGATCGCACTGCGGGCGCTGCGGCTCGTGATCGACCGTGTTCACGAGCTCCAGGAGCGGATCGTCGAGCTCGCGACACAGCGCGTGGAACAGCGAATCGCGCGGGCGCTCCTCCGGCTGGCGCGCAAAACCGGTCGCAAGGTCCAGGGCGGCATCCTGATCGAGATGCCGCTGTCCGAGGAGGACCTGGCCGAGTTCGCCGGCACCACCCTGTACACGGTCAGCCGGACCTTCACCCACTGGGAGGAGCGGGGCATCGTCGAAACCGGCCGCGAACGGGTCCTCATCCGCTCGCCCGAGGGCCTCGAGGCGATCGCGGAGGACCTCGCAACATCCGACAACCCATCCGCCTTCTGATCAGGCGGCGGCCGTGGCGGGGGGCACGCATGGCGGCGATGCGGCGATCAGCGGGTCCAGTTCGTCGCCCCCGAGCGACTCCCGCTCCAGCAGCGCCTTTGGGGCGATCCGCTCGAGCGTCGGCTGGTGCTCGGTGAGGGCCTGCCGCCCCCGGCCGTAGCACTCGTCGATGATCCGCCGGACCTCCGTGTCGATCTCGTAGGCGATCTCGTCGCTGTAGTTGCGGCTCTCCACGAGGTCCCGGCCAATGTCCGTCCGGTTCGTCGTCGCGATCACGATGATCCCCGCGTTCGGATCGAACCCGTCCATCTCCACCAACAGCTGTTGAGCGGCTGCTCCCGCTCACCGTGCCCCGCGCCCCGCTGCCTCCCACCGCGTCGATCTCGTCGATGAACACCAAGCACAGCGCGCTCTTCCTCGCTTGCGGGACATCGTTGCGCGGCCACCAGGAGCTGATGTCCTCACACGGACCTCGGAGCTCCGTCCCGGCACGGAGCCCGCGCCGTCCTACGGCAGGTGCCCGGCCGCCACCATGCAGCCGATCACCAGCAGCAGGATGCCCGCGCCGATCCGCGGCACCAGCGTCAGGCGACGCAGCAGGAGCTCCGTCTCCTCCGCTCCCCGCACGCCGATCCCGAGCCGCTCCTCGATGGCCTGCTCCAGGCGCGACTCCTGGAACAGGTGGAACGCGTAGAGGGCTCCCCCGAGCACCGCGCCGGCCAGCACGCACCGTCCCCACGTGCTCTGCAACAGGCGTGCCGGGTGACCCTGCGTATACCAGCTGGCGAGCAGCAGCCCGCTCGCGAGCGCCGTGCCGCCGAGCACCGTCGCGAGCCGAGCGACGCGCGGAAAGACCAGGGTCAGCAGCCGGCCCCGCTCCGCGGCGGAGGCCCGCGCGAGCGCCGGCAGCAGGACGGCTGTGACCGCGAGGACTTCGCCAAACCACCCGACCCCGGCGAGCACGTGGATCAGCCGGACCACGTACAGGACCGCCGCGGTCGCGCTCACGGCACACCCCGGACGAGCATCACCCCGAGGACGAGCACGGCGACCGACAGGAGCAGCAGGCCGCGCCCGGCCCACGCCGCCCCGCGACGAATCCGTCGAACGCGCGCGGGATCCGGGTGTTCGTTCGCCAGCCGGGTGGCGAGCGGCCCGAGGAGGAGGTCGTGCGCCCCAGCCGCGACCAGGATGAGCGCGACGAGGACGAGCTTCAGGGCCAGCACGTGGCCGAACCACCCCTGCCAGGCCGCGCCGGTGCGCACCTGCGCCCACCCGATGCCGCGGTACGACAGATTTACGACCCCGGTGGCGACAAGGGTGGCCAGCGCCGCCCACCCGATCCACCGGAACCGGAGCCCGAGCGCATGGATGAGCGGCACCGCCACCGCCTGATACGCCGGCCGCCGGAGGACGGGCAACACCGCCAGGGCCAGGAACACCATGCCGCCGATCCACACGCAGGCGGCCAGGATGTGCAGCGCGACGGAGCACACGTACCACGCCATGCGAACCGTCGCTCACCGGGCCGGGGCGTGCCCGCCGGCGCGCGACCGTCGATCGTGCTGCCACGCGCGACCGGTCGCGGCCAGGAAGGCCAGGATCGCCACGACGCCAAGCAGGCCACCCCACCGCCGCGCCTCCGTCCAGTTCGCGAGATCTCCCGTGAGGCGCAGCACGAGCGAGAGATCCAACAGCGCCAGGTGGGCGTAGAACGCCGGGCGGTAGACGATGGCGCCGCCGAGGATGGCGGGGAGGATGACCGGGGCATGAGCGAAGATCATCGCGAAGACGAAGCCCAGGAAGACGGCGTGCAGCATCGCGTCGTACATCCCCCCCGCGTCCGCGCCTCCGGCCACCGCCCAGAGCACGCCACCGATCCCGAGCCACGCATATCCGGACAGCAGGCTGACCGCGATGAACCGGGTAAGCCCAGGTTGCCGCACGGTGCGGTGTGCGATGTCGTGCCGCAGCAGCCACAGCGCCAATCCCACCATGCCGGCCCCGGCGATCCGGCGGCCGAGGTCGAACAGGAGGGCCGACAGGACCAGGCCCGCCACGCAGATGCCGATCGCCGAGAGCAGGGCCAGCTGCGCCGGACGGGCGAGGCGCACCATGCGGCTCAGCTCGAACCGCTCACCGACGATCGTGAGGACCAGGAACCCTGCAAACCACGGGACGACCGCGGGGACAGGAGCCCCGGCGAGCCACGCCGCGTTGCCGGCGACCCACGCGAGCGCACCAAGCGCCATGGTCGCCACGAACGTCGCCGGCTGGCGATAGTAGACGGCGCCAAAGATGGCGGCCAAGCCCGCGCTTCCCAGCGTGATGGCCAGCGGCCCGGCCGGGCCCGGGAGCCCGACGAGCACCGCTAGCCCTCCCATGCCGGCGAGGAGAGGCGCGAGGTACGCCCACGGGGTGCGCAGCGCCACGGCGCGCTCCAGGCTGATCAGGGTCCCGAGGAAACCCGATACCATGAGCGGGCCGTGGGCCAGGGGAAGGAGCGGCTGGAGGGCCGGAAGCCCCCAGCCGATCCGGATCAGGCCCGCCCACAGGCCCGTCAGCAGCGCGAGGATGCTCAAGGCCGCGAGCGCCGCGCGTCCCCGGACGAGGACCACGCCCTTCCTGCCGGCGCGGTGCGGCAGCGGCGCGGCACCGGGCGCAGGGGCCGGGACACTCACGGGGTGCTCGTGCCCCGCCACGCTCCCCGGCGCAGCGCTGAGACGACCTCGGCGTGATCGGCGTCAGTCGGCGGGGGAGACACGACCGTGACGGCGACCAGGCGAGTGGTCGCCAGAAGCCCGCGCGCCTCGCCCGCTGGGACGAACGCGATGACCCCGGGGCGGGCTGCGTCCTCGTGGTCGCCCGCCGCCAGCCGGCCTTCGCCTTCCAGCACGATGAGCGCGAGATCGACCCCGGGCGCGTGCACCGGGATGAACTGCCCGGGTTCGAGACAGACCAGGAGCATCCGGGCGCGCGTGGTCTCCGCGATGGGCACCGGCGTGAAGCGATCGGGCCGGAAGGTGACGGCCGACCGATACGAGAGTACGAGCGCCTTCCCGGGCACGCTGGGCTCCCCTCCTCCGCCGTCAGGACGCGCGGCCCTCGGGAGCGCCCCGCGGCCGGCCGATCCGGACCCGCCATACCTCCGGCCCCTGCTCCAGGTAGTCCCACGTGAACTGGCCGGGCCGCTCCGCCTGAAACTGATAGTAGAGGGGCTTGGGATCGTGGTCGTTCACGAGCGTGAAGGCGTGGCCCGGCGCGAGCGACTCGAAGGTCTGGAAGATCAGCGAGTGGCGGCGCGGCGGGGGCACGGTGCGCACATCGAGCGCAGTCTCTCCCGCCACGGGCGGCCGGGCCGCCGGGGGGGCGTGCATGCGTGCCAGCACTCGCGCCTGCTCGTCCTCCGTCACATACTGTTCGAACAGCGGCAGGTAGATCTGTTCCTCCTTGGCGAGGTGCACCTCGAAGATGGCCTCGAGCTGCGCCACGAGCCGCGCGAGCCGGCCGCGCAGCCGCGCCCGCTCGTCTGGAGGCGCACCCGGCAGCGCGGCTGCCATCTCCCCGATCCGGCGGATGTATTCCTCGAGGAACCGGTGGTCGATCCGCATGGTGGCAGTCGCCATCCCGTGCGCCCGCAGCAGCGGCTCGACCGCGGGGTACAGGTGCTGCTCCTCGCCGGCCGCATGCGGTAGGATCTCCGCTGTGAGGAACGTCACCAGGGGCGCCGGATCCGGGTCGCGTCCCTCAGCGAGCACGCCGGCGTGCTGCGCGAGCCTCTCGGTAAGGGCGCGATGGTGGCGACGAAATGCCTCGCCTGCCGTGCTCATACGACATCCTCCTTCGGTCTCGTCTCCTCCCCGCGATCCGCACCGCAGCCGCTATCCCGCCCACCCGAGCTGCTGCTTGGCCGCCCCCGACATCATCGCGGGGTCCCACGGTGGCTCCCACACCAGATCGACGCGCGCCGACCGGAGGTCCGGGATCTGCGCTCTGAGCGCCGCTTCGGCGGCGCCCGCGAGATACGCGTTCATCGGACATGCAGGCGTCGTCATCGTCATCGCGATCCGGATACGGCCATCGTCCAGCTCGATGCTGTAGACGAGCCCCAGGTCCACGATATTGATCCCGAGCTCGGGATCGACGATCCGACGGAGCACGTCCCGCACCTGATCTTCGCTCGCCATCGCCCCCCTCCCCGCACCGCGGCATCGCGCGTGGCCCGTTGTACCGCCTACGTGCTCCATACCGCAGCCCGTCTGCTCCGCACCAGAGGTCGACGACATCTACGCCGTTGCCCGCGAGCCACGTACCGCGCGCCCCGGGCCGGCATCCCGGCCCGAGCCTTCCAAGAGAACCCTACGCGCCGGCAGGAACGGGGTCTTTGCGCGCGCGCAAAGACATCGGGCCACGACACCACCGCAGCGCGGCGCCCGGGCGCCCGACGGCACACCGCGCCGGACGCCGCTCAGAGATGAACCACAAGACGCGCGCGCGGCACTTCGCCCGTGCGCGTGGTCGCCGCGATGTCCAGACCCCAGTCGCCCGGCTCGAAGTCGCCGTCGGCGTAGAAATGGCCCGGCCCGTAGCCGGCGGTCACCACCCCAGCCTCTCCCGTAGCCGGCGCGACATCATCTCGGGCCGCCAAGGGGGCGTCCACACGAGGCTCACATCGACGCCGCCGACGCCCGGCAGGCCGCCCACGACCCGCCGCACACCGTCGACGAGCACTTCGTTCATCGGGCAGAGGGGCGTCGTCAGCGTCATCGTCACAAACACCCTGGAGCCGATCACCTGAACGTCGTAAACCAGGCCGAGATCGACGACGTCGGCACCGAGCTCGGGGTCGATCACCTGATGAAGCGCGTCCCGCACCCTCTCGGAGGTCACCATCGCGTATCGCTGGCGTGCCGCACGGCCCCGGCGAGTCCTGCGCCGGCCCGCGCGGGAGCACGAGGTCCGTGGCCATCCGGGCCTTCCCTCGCCACGACGGCAGCCCGTTCGCGGTCGCCAGCCCAAAGACCCCGCCCCCCGACCACCGCGATGCTCACGGGCGCCCTGGACGGTATCCCAGGCCGGCCCGGCTCCGGCTCCCGGTCCCGCGCGCTGGCGCTGCCGGCGCGCCGGGGGGGCGTGGAGCTCCCGCCGGACCGCGCCGCGGCCCCTACTTCGCCGGCACGACTTTGATGACCCCGACCGCGCCCTTCCCGGTGAACGCGAACGCGTGGGTCACGAACGGGTACTGCCCGGGCTGGGTGATCGTCAGCTCAAAGGTCGCCCCTCCGCCCGGTGGAATCGTGTAGGTCTGGACGCCCTGCAGGGCGTTGGCCGGGTTGCCGTCCACGTATACGCGGTCGAAGATCCAACCGATCACGTGGAAGGCCGAGAAGAGCGTTGGGCCGGCGTTCATCACGTAGAGCCGGATCCGCTCCCCTGCCCGCACCACGAGCGGGTGGTCCTGGTACTGGTTCGCGATGCCGTTGAACACCACGTAGTCGGGCCGGACGTCCAGGACCTTCTGGGCGTCCACCTGGTAGAGCCCTTTCGCGCCCGGCCGGGTGTAGAACTCGCTCTCGACGAGCCCGAACTCCCGCGCGGGTGGCAGCGGGGTTGCGGGATCGACGATGATCATCCCGTACATGCCGCTGCTGATGTGCATGAACGCGGGCGGGGTGCCGCAGTGATACATGAACACCCCGGGGTGGCTGGCCACGAACGAGAAGGTCAGCGACTTCCCGGGCGCGACCGGCTGATACCAGACGTTCCACGGCGTGGTCGCCGCATGAAAATCGATCGAGTGGGCCGCCGCCCCCTTATTCACAAAGGTAACGCGCACGCTGTCTCCCTGACGCACGTGGATGACAGGCGCCGGCACCGCGCCGTTGAACGCCCACAGCGACAGCCGCACGCCCGGGGCGATCTCCTGCACGTAGTCGTCGCGGGCTACCAGCGTGATCTGCTTGACGTGTTGCGGCGCCACCGCCGGAACGGCAGCGTTGTAGAACCCGCCCCCCTCCCCGTTCTGGGCCGCCACGGGACGCCCCCCGATGAGCGCCAGCATCGCGAACGCCCCCACGACTAGGATCCATCGAGCCGCACGGCCACCGCCGCGTGCCGACATCGTTCACACCTCCCTGTCCGATCATGGACCTCACGCCTCTTTTCAAGAGGGTAGGCCGTCGGAGGTGCCGTTGACCATCGGGTGCAGGACGTATCCGGGCTCGGCTGGGGAGTGGAGCCTGGTCCACGAACCACCGGCCGGGGCGTCCCCGGCTCACGCCGGTTCCTCCCACCGATCGCCTGGCGGCGCGCCGGTCTACCGCGGCAGCCCCGCGCCGCCGCGCGTGACCCGCGCGCCGAGGGACCGATCCCGCAGCGCCGCGAGCGCGCGCGAGCCGAGCGCGCCGACCGTCGCGAGCACGCTTCCGAGCAGGACGAGGTCGGCCGGGTCATCGTGGCGGGCCATCGCGATCAAGAGGATCACCCCGGCGAGGAGCAGCAGCGCGACCGACAGGCCGCGGTGGAACCGCCCGATCTCCGACTCCAGCCACGACTCCTGGCGGTGCTCCAGCTCACGGCCGTGGGGCGAGTCCGTACAGTCGGGCCTGAGCCGGCACGCGTTGCACACGTCGGGCCAGGCGCGATAGCGCACGATGCGCCGCGCGTGATCCACGGCGTGGCGGTGCAGGTGCGCGCCGGCCGGGCACTCCCACAGATCCAGGTCGTCGCGGTAGGTGAACCCGGCGGTCTCGTACTGCTCCGCCCGGCGGAGCGCATACCGCGCGACGAGCTCCAGGCCGGTCGCCGCCGCGAGCAGAAACGTCGCGTATCCGGCCGCCAGCAGGGCCTCCGTGTGCAGCCCACCGGGCATGGCTACGCGCGCGGGGCCTCCGCGACCTCGGTGAAGAGCACCGGCTCGGCCTCTTCCAGCACGACACGGGGGTTGAGATAGCGCACCCCGAGCCAGGCGAGGTACAGGATGGGCAACGTGCCGCCGACGATGAGCAGGACGTCGCCGGGGAAGCGGAGCCACTCGATCAGCGCGTTGGTGCGGCTGGTGAGGAACTGGAGCGACCGGGCATCGAAGTAGCCGGTGCTGACCGCGTGATAGAGCTGCAGGACGCCGAGCGGGAATAGCGTCGCGAACACCATCCAGGCCAGCCCGAGGTTGAGCGACCAGAAGCTGACCTGCGCGGCGCGGTCGGACCACCGCTCCTCCGGGACCATGTAGCGCAGGCAGAACAGCGCCAGCCCGACGGCCAGCATCCCGTACACGCCCATCATGGCGGCGTGCCCGTGGTTGGCTGTGAGCGCCGTGCCGATCTCGTAGTAGGACACGATCGGCAGGTTGATCAGAAAGCCGAAGATGCCGGCCCCGAGGAAGTTCCAGAACCCGACCGCCGCGAGGAACATCACGGCCCAGACGTGCGGGAACGGCGTCCGGGACCGGGCGCCCTGGTGGGCCCCCAGCTGCAGGAAGCTCCAGGCGTCCAGCGTGAGGAACGTAAGCGGGATGACCTCCGCCGCCGAGAAGAACGCGCCGAGCGCCATGTGGACCGCCGGCTCGCCGGAGAAGTACACGTGGTGCATGGTGCCGATGACGCCCCCGGCGGAGTAGAGCAGGACGTCCAGGTACACCATCGTGAGCGCGACTCGCTCGTGCACCACCCCGAGCAGGACGAAGAGGTAGGCCACCATGACGGTCGTGAACAGCTCCAGGAAGTCCTCGACCCACAAGTGGACCACCCAGAACCGCCAGAAGTCGGTCGTCGTGAAGTGCGCGGCGGGGTGCGCCAGGAGGCCCACGGCGTAGAACACCGGGATCGTGAGCGCCGAGAAGAAGAAGACCCACGGCATGTTCCCGGCGTGCTCGACGCGGAGCCGCCCGCGCAGGCCCCGCAGCAGGATCGCGGCCCAGAAGAACAGGCCGACCACCAGGAGGATCTGCCAGAAGCGCCCGAGATCGAGATACTCGAACCCCTGGTCGCCGAACCAGGCCCACGATCGGCGAAGCCACCCGTACACGCCAGCGTACTCGCCCGCGAGGCTCCCGAAGACGACCAGCACGAGCGCGGCGAGCAGACCGTAGGCCAGCCAGTGTTGCCCTCGCGGCTCCCGGCCGGCGATCATCGGCGCCAGGAAGATGCCCGCGGCGAGGTACGAGGTGGCGACCCAGAAGATGGCGAGCTGCACGTGCCAGGTCCGGGCGACGTTGAACGGCAGCACGCGGGCGAGATCGATGCCGAAGAAGCTCGAGAGATCGGCCCGGTAGTGCTGCGTTGCGCCGCCGAGGACCGTCTGCAGCACGAAGAGCAGCGCCATGGCCAGGAAGAACCACGCGCAGGCGCGCTGGGCTGGCGTGAGGGCGATCTCGCCCGGCGGGCGGAACGAGAGGGCCTGCCGCTCGCGCCCGTGCCAGCCGAGCATGTTCCAGCGCCCAAAGGCGGCCAGCAGGACGCCGATCCCGCCGAGGAGCGCCACGAGGGACAGGACGCTCCATACGACGGTGTCGGCGGTCGGGTAGTTGGCGACCAGAGGCTCTGGGGGCCAGTTGTTGGTGTACGAGTACGTCCGCCCCGGCCGCCGGGCGGACGCGGCCCAGGCGGACCACGCGAAGAACGCGGTGAGCTGCGCGATCTCGCGAGGGCGCGTGATCGCCCGCGGGCGCAGGCCGAACCGCGTCGTCGGGTCGGCGAAGAAGCCCTGGTAGTAGCGGACGAGCCCGCGGAACGCGCGGGCCTGGGCGTCGGTCAGCGTCAGCGTGCGC
Organism: Bacillota bacterium; assembly: GCA_021324295.1. GTDB lineage: Bacteria > Sysuimicrobiota > Sysuimicrobiia > Sysuimicrobiales > Segetimicrobiaceae > JAJPJJ01. The sequence continues at coordinate 83,716 of JAJPJJ010000014.1, read as the reverse complement.
GTGGCGCCGTCGTACCGGTTGGTCGTGAAGTCATCGATCGTCAGCGCCCGCGCCCGGTCGGACGCGGGGCCGCCGTGCAGATCGAGGGCCATCAGGGCCGCGCGGTGCAGATAGTCGGCCGTGAAGTCGGGGCCCAGGTAGCCTCCGTGGCCGAAGACGGATCCGTACTCCATCAGCCCGTTCCGGAGGAAGACCGCCTGGCCGGCCAGGATATCCGCGCCGGTAAACAGCACACGGCCCGTGGAGTCGACGACCCGGGCCGGGATGGGCGGCTCCCCGGTGTAGGTGCGGTAGGCGAGCAGACCCATCACCAGGAACCCGCACAGGAAGACCAGGAGCACGGCCTGGATCCATCCCCGGGCAACGAGCAACGGACGCTTCGTCGGCTCCACCTCGCACCTCCCGGGCCATGGCTCGCGGCATCGCGGTGGGATGGCGACCCTCGCGGCACGATTTCTCGCCCGCCTGGTTGAATCCCGCGGGGTCCGGGCCCGGTCCTGCTCCGGCCGCCGCGCCGCCAGGACCGCGTCGGATCGGTCGTCGCGCCGATCCGGGATCGGGCGGGGACCCGATCCGGGGGCCTCCCCGCCGTGGTAGGCTGGGGCCGTGGACACACGCGTCCCCCAGAGGCGGCGCCAGGCTCCCGGTACGATGGGGCTCGGCCGCAGATGCTATAATTCTTGATGCGCGGGAGAGAGGCGCGAACGATGGCATCGACCACGAAAGAGAAGATTCGCGTCCTGCTCGCGGACGACCACGCGATCGTCCGCCAGGGCGTGAAGCTGATCCTCACGGCCGAGCCGGACATCGAGGTCGTCGCGGAGGCCGAGGACGGCCTCCGTGCCGTCGAGCTGGCGAGGCAGCTCAAACCGGACGTCGCCGTCCTCGACATCAGCATGCCGGGCATCAACGGAATCGAGGCGACCAGGCAGATCAAGGCCGCCCTCCGCGAGACCGCAGTCCTCGCGCTCACGATGCACGCCGACGATGCCTACGTGTTCCAGCTCCTCAAGGCCGGGGGCTCCGGCTATGTGCTGAAGAACGCGGCGGCAACGGACCTCGTGCAGGCGGTCCGGGCCGCGCGGCGCGGGGAGGCGTTTCTCTACCCGTCCGTGGCCAGGGCGGTCGTCGCGGACTACCTCAAGCGCCTGGAGGTGGGCGAAGGCCGGGACACCTACGATGGGCTCACGGAGCGCGAGAAGGAGATCCTCACGCTCGTCGCCGAAGGCGCCACCAACCAGGAGATCGCGCAGAGGCTCTACATCAGCATCAAGACGGTCCAGACGCACCGCGCCCACATCATGGAAAAGCTCAACCTCCACGACCGCAGCATGCTCGTGCGATACGCGATCCGCAAGGGCCTCATCGAGCCGTAACGTCGGCTCCGTGTGGGCCGCACGATCTCCACACACGATCCCCACAGGGGAAACTAGCGCTGAAGTCCATGCCCCGGTATTGGAGTCGCACCCGGCGGACGCGGGGCGTCACCGCGAGCCGTGCGGCGCAGGGTTCACCGCCGCCGGATCGCGGCATAGATCGCGTGCCTGAGCGCCACATCGCGCGGGTCCCCGGTCAACCGCGTCCCCATCTGGCTTGTCACATAGGCGTAGCCGACGCCGGCTGCCGGATCCGCGAAGCCGAGAGACCCGCCCGCTCCCGGTGAACCGAACGCACCCTCGCTGCCGAACGGCCATGCCGGGGTCGACTTCATGAAGCCGAGGGAGAACTGCACCCCGTCGACCTTCAGGCACTCATCGTAAAAGCCACGCGCCGGGGGAACCGCCGGCGCCGCCAACAGCTCGAGGGTCTCCGGGCGCAACCCCAGCTCTCGTCCCCCGGTGGCAAGGACGCCGTAGGCTCGTGCGATCGCACGTGCGGTGCCCACGCCGCCCCCGGACGGCACCTCGAAGTTGCGCGCGTACACGCGTTCCTTATCCAGGACGATCGCGGTGCCTGGGTTTGCGATCAGTGCCCGGTAGATCTTCGAGTGATGATTCATGGAGTCCAGCGTGAGGCGAAGCGGGAAGTGGAGCAGCATATCGACCGGGCTCGGCGGCGCGAGCACGGCCAGCCTGGAGTTCGGCATCCATTCAGGGAGACGGATGTAGACGTCTACCCCGAGCGGGGAGGCGATCTCGTCCTGAAAGAATTGTCCCAGGCTGCGATGCTGAGGATCGACGCGGCGCAGGAGCTCGCCCTCGTAGAACCCGAGGGTAAGGGCGTGATACCCCTGGCGCGTCCCCGGCTCCCACGCGGGCTTCTGGCGAGCCAGCACGATCGCCAGGCGATCCAGGTCCGCGATCACGCTGCGGTCGACGGGCTCGTCGAAGGCAAACAGCCCCGCCTGGTGAGCGAGGAGTTGACGGACGGTGATCTTCGCCTTTCCCTGCTGCGCGAATTCGGGCCAGTACCGGCTCACCGGCGCCTCGTAATCGAGCCGGCCGCGGGCATGGGCGAGGGCCAGCGTCATCGCGGCGAGCCCCTTGGTGGCGGACCAGACGAGGACCATGGTGTCCTGCTCCCACGGCTCGCCCGTCCGCTTGTCCCGGACACCGCCCCATAGGTCGACCACTTTCTCGCCGTGACGATAGGCGCAGCAGGCGCCGCCAAGCTCGCGCCGCCGGGTGAAGTTCTCCACGAACGCCTCGCGGACAGCCTCGAACCCAGGGCTGATGTGTCCGTCGACGGTCACGCGGGCTGATGTGGCTACCGACACACGGCGGGCCGAGCCCACGCGGTCTACTTCGGGCTCCTCGCCCACGAGCGTACCACGCAAGGCGTGCCGCATCTCGACGACCGCACCCATCCGGAGGCCTCTCTCGAGGATCGGCCCCTCCACAAACACCGTAGCGCTGCAACGCCCGGAGAGGTAATCCGGTGCGGACCCGATTCTCGATTAGATGCGCAAACCTGCATCGCCCGACGCGAGCCCGTGTGCTGCATCACTGGACGGGGTTGTTGACGAGGACGTCGACACGCACACGACGGCCGCGCCATCCGCGCAAGCCCGTGGGGTCTTTATTTCGTGTCCGCCGTCGCGCTCTCTCCTACGGCTTCGCCGCCCGGAGCAGCGCCACGGTCTCGTCGACCGTGTCCGCGGCCGTGATCGCGCGGAGGACGACCTCGTCGACCGCGCCCTGCCACTCCCGCAGGGCCGGGGGGAGCGCGTCCGGGCTCTCGACCGCGATCGCCGTTGCCGCCGGCTCCGCCCCCATGCGCGCGAAGTGCGCCGCATAGGCCGGGATCGCCGCGTAGCGGGCCGCCTCCGCCAGAAGCCTGCCGCGCGCGGCCGCCCCTAGGGCCACGCGCACGTACGCGTAGAGCGTGGGCGGCCGCCGGCCCGCCGCGGCGGCACCGGCCCTGACCCACTCCGCCGACCGGCGCGCATGCTCGGGTGTGAGCCAGTTGAACAGCACGCCGTCCGCCACCTGCCCGGCCAGGCGACACATCCGCGGGCCCAGGGCCGCCGCGATGAGGCGTGCCGGAAGCTGGGAGCGCAGCGCGGCGACTCCTTCGCGCACCCGTCCGAGCGCGCCCGGGCCCGCGCTCCCCACGCCCAGGAGCAGGCGATCGAGCGGCAGCGCGTTCTCCCGCACGCCCTGCACGATGCTGCTCGGGCCGCGCGCGTGCAGCGGGATCACGCCGACGCCGACCTCGACGCGCCGGGTCTCCCCGGCGGCCAGCCCGAGCGCCACCAGCCCGTCGGCCGATCCGGGATGGTTCACCCAGAAGGAGGTGTACCCGAGCCCCTCGGCCTCCCGCGCCGAGGTGCGGATGACCTCGGCCGGGACGCCGGCTTGGAGCGCGAACCCGCGTCGCATCACCGTCTCCTCCCGCAGCTCCCCGGCCTCGTTGGCGGCTGTCCCGCACGGGCCCGGCTCTCGTCCTTGTCGCCGACGGCCGCCTGTCGGCTCATCCCCGCCCGACGAACGGCATCTTGGTCGCCATCACCGTCAGGAACAGGACGTTCGTGTCGAGCGGAAGGCTCGCCATGTAGACCACCGCACGCGCCACGTGGACCGCGTCGATCCGCGGCTCGACGCGGAGCGATCCGTCGGCCTGCGGGACGCCCGCCTCCATCCGCGCCGTCATGTCCGTCGCCGCGTTGCCGATGTCGATCTGGCCGCAGGCGATGTCGTATTTCCGGCCGTCGAGCGCTACCGACTTCGTCAGGCCGGTGATCGCGTGCTTGGTCGCGGTATACGGTGCGGAGTCGGGCCGCGGGCTGTGGGCGGAAATGGAGCCGTTGTTGATGATCCGCCCGCCGCGGGGCACCTGGCTCTTCATGAGGCGGAACGCCTCCTGGATGCAGAGGAAGGCTCCCGAGAGGTTGGTGTCGACGACCGCCTTCCACTGCTCATACGGCAGGTCCTCGAGCGGCACGGCGGGCGCGCCGATCCCCGCGTTGTTGAAGAGCAGGTCGAGCCGGCCGAAGACCGCCTCGGTCCTGGCGAACAGGCGCTTGACGGCGGCGGGATCGGTGACGTCGGTGGGCACGACGAGCGTTCGGGATTCCCAGGCCGCCGCCTCCCGGGCCACCGCGTCCAGGGGCTCCTGCCGACGCCCGGCGAGGACGACCGAATACCCCTCCTGGACCAGGGCCAGCGCCACGGCCCTGCCGATGCCTGTGCCGGCGCCTGTCACCACGGCGACCTTGTGCGCTGACCCCATCGACCGGGCTCCCTCGGACGAGATCCTTGAGCGGCTCGCCGGTCCGCTCGGACGGCAGCTCCGCGGGATCACGTCGTCATCCTATCCCTTCGAGACCCCGAGGCGCGGCGCCTCCCGCGCGCCGCACGCGATCCCGACAGCCGTGCGATGGCGAGGGGCCGGCAGCTGCTACAATGGTATCGAACCGGGGAGACCCCACGCAGCACGACCCGCACCAGGACCACACCGTCGAGCTCCCCCGCGCGCGGCGAACGCAACCACGGCGGCGGGAGCGCCGGCGCTGTGGGCGGGAGGAATCGTAAGGGAGGCACACGCATGCGCATCTTTGTCGCCGGCGGAACGGGCGTCCTCGGCCGCCCGGTGGTGCGCGCGCTGGTCGAGGCCGGCCATCGCGTCCGGTCTACCGCGCGAGGAGCGGAGAAGGCCGATCTCATTCGCAGGCTCGGAGCGGAGCCGGTCGACGTGGACCTCTACGACGCGGATGCGATCAGGAGGAGCATCGACGGCGCGGACGCGGTGATCCGCCTGACCACGAAGATCCCGTCCCTCCTGAAGATGCGAAGCGCGGTGGCCTGGCGCGAGACCAACCGGCTCCGCACCACCGGCGCGCGCCTGCTGGTGGACGCGGCGATCGCGGAGCGCATCCCGAGCTACATCCACGAATCCGTCGTCTTCGTCTATGCCGACGGCGGAGAGCGATGGCTCACGGAGGACGCCGCGACCGATGACGGGGGGACCGAGATCCTGCGCGCCGCGCTCGAAGGCGAGCGGGAGGCGACCCGTTTCTCCGCGGCCGGCGGCCGGGGCACCGTGCTCCGGTTCGGGGCCTTCTACGGGCCGGACGCGCCTTCGACGCGCGAGATGATCGGCCTCGCCAAGCGCGGGGCGCTCGCCCAGCTTGGCTCCGGGACGAACTACATCTCGTCGGTGTACGTGCCGGACGCGGCCAGCGGGGTCGTCGCCGCTCTCGACGCCCCGCCCGGGATCTACAACGTCGCCGACGATACGCCCGTCACCTTCGCCGAGTACCTCCGCCTTCTGGCAGACGCCGCGGGGGCGCGGAGGCCAAGGCGGCTCCCGGCGATGCTCGGGCCGCTCATGTTCGGCGTGACATGGCGATACCTGCGGCGGTCGCAGCGGGTCTCCGCCGCACGGTTCAAGGCCGCGACGGGGTGGAGGCCCACGATGAAGAGCGTGGCCGACGGGTGGCCGTCTGTCGCATCGCAGGTCGCTGCCACGACCGCGTAGGGCCCCGGGCCGTCACGGAGCGCGCCGCCCGGCGCGGGCGGGCACGCGCGCGGCGTAGAAGTCGCACAACCGCCGGACCGGACAGAGGTGGCAGCGCGGCCGGGCGGCCTTGCAGATCTCGCGACCGTGGCGCACCAGCAGGAGGTGAAACGCCCCGTGGCGCTCCGGCCGGACCAGCTCTTCCATCCACGGGTGCGCCTCCTCGACGGACAGCGCCCCGGGGATGAGGCCGAGGCGCCTGCCCACGCGGTAGACGTGGGTATCGACCGCGAAGGCCGGCTTTCCCAGCCCGAACGCCAGGACGATCGCGGCGGTCTTGGGGCCGACGCCGTCGAGGCTGCGCAGCCACGCTCTCGCGCGCTCGACGGGCCACCGCCGGAGAAAGGTCAGCGAGAGCGCGCCCCGCTCCGCGCTGACGCGCCGCAGGATCGCCTGGATGCGCGGCGCCCTGAGCGCGGCCAGGCCCGCGGGGCGGATCGCGCCGATGAGCGAGGCGAGCGGCGCGTCGCGCACGGCCTCCCACGAGCGGAAGCGCGCCCGCAGCCGCGCGAGCGCTCTGCGGCTGTTGGCATCGCTCGTGTTCTGCGAGAGAATCGCGCCGACGAGCGTCGAGAGCGCATCTCGGCTCCGCCGCCGTGGCGGCGGGCCGTAGAAGGCCTCCAGCCGGCGATCGATCCGGGCGGCCTGGCCACGCCGCGCGGCGGGCGGACCGGGTCTCATGCGGGAGACGGGCGCGCCAGGTCCCACACACGGCCGATGGGGGCTCGGGCCACCTCCCCTCGCCCCTACCACGGGATCGGTTTGCGGTCCCTGAAGAAGCCGCCCGTCGGCCCGCGCTCTCCGAGCGTGGCGAGATACACCGCGGTGTCCGCGCCCTGCTCAGGGGAGCGGGGCGCGTGCCGCCCGCCCATCTCGGTGCGGACCCAGCCCGGACACATCGAGTTGACGAGGATACCGGTGCCGCGGACCTCGTCCGCCAGGACACGGGTGATGACGTTGAGAGCGGCCTTCGAGAGGCGATAGGCGAGCGAGCCACCGCCCATGCCGCTCAACTGTCCCGACCCGCTGGACACGTTGACGATCCGGCCGTAGCCCCGCCGGCGCATCAGCGGGATCAGCGCCTGGCACAGCCGGAGCGGCCCGTACACGTTGGCCTCGACGGTGCGCCGGACCGTGTCGAGATCGACCTCGAGGCCGGCGATGCCGTCGTCGAGGTACACGGCGGCGTTGTTGACGAGGATGTCGACGCCGCCCGGGTCGGATCCCACGAAGTCGACGAGGCGTCGGATGCTTCCCTCGTCCGTCACATCGAGCTGGTGGAACCGCACGTCCAGGCCTTCCCGGCGGAGACGCTCGGCCACCAGGCGTCCCTTTCGCTCATCGCGCGCCGTGAGGAGCGTGCGGATACCGCGCACGGCGAGCTGCCGGCAGATCTCGAAGCCGATGCCGCGGTTTGCCCCCGTGACAAGGGCGCTGCGCTGCGCTGGCGTGCGGGCTGGCATCGCGTCTACCTGGAAGGGTTCCCCCCCTGCGCGCGGGGCCCTGCCGGCCCAGGTCACGAGCAGGGGCGGGGACCCCATCCCGCCTCGCGCGAACCTGTGGCGGACGCGCGTGCGGTGGAGGCTCCGGTCCTGGAGCGCGGGCAGGGCGCCGCCCACCCCGGCCGGGGTGGGCGGCGCCCCCATCGTCTCGCGCTGCGCGCCTCGCGTCGCCCTCGACGCTACCGCGCGAGGGTCGTGATCTTCGTCGCCGATGCCGGCGTCACGCTGGGCTGCTTCGCCTTCGCGGAGACGACGAGCTTGTCCCACATCCCGGCGGCCGCATGGCCGGGCACGCCGCAGGCGAACTCATACGTCCCGGGCTTGTCCGCGGTGAACGAGATCGTGGTCTTGGCCCCCTTGGGCAGGCCGGCCTGCAGGTTCTTGGTCGCAGCGCCGGAGAACACGGGCGTCGCCGGGGGAGCCCCGGGCTGGGTCGGCGTGTACGGCAGGACCTCCAGGCTGTGGGTGAGCGGGCCATTGTTCTGGAACTCGATCGTGAGGTGCCAGCCGACGGGCACGGTCACGGTCATCGCCCCGCGCGAGTAGCCGTTGAAGTTGTAGCCGCCGTCGGCCGGAGTCTTCGCGGCCACGATCACGAACTTCGCCGTCTGCGGAGCCGCGCCCGGCGCGGGCCCGACCGCCAGCGCCGCGGCGGAGACGAGCACAAGCCCCACCCCGAGGGCCACCCCCAGCCAGCGGCGGTGCACATCCTTCGCCGCACGGATACGCACTGCTCCTCCACCTCCGTCTTGCAGGCTCGTATCTCCATTCTTGATTGTTTCCCATTCCTCATCTACGTCCGCGGGGCCCGTGTCGGTTCGGCAGGGAGGAGGCGACGCCGGCCGCCGCGTATCCTCCGTTCCGACACTGGAGAGTGCCGCTGAACGGCCCTGTCTACCGCAGCGTCCGCTTCGCCGTCTGGGTGCTTGCCCGGGCGATGTTCCGGCTGTCGGCCGTCGGAGGCGACCGGCTTCCGCGGAGCGGTCCCGCCGTGCTCGTCGCCAATCACGCGAGCTGGCTCGACCCGATCCTCCTCCCGCTCGTGCTGCCCCGGAAGCCGGGATTCCTCGCGATGGAGGAGCTGTGGCGGATGCCCGCGGTGGGCTTCGTCATGCGATCGTACGGCCGGCTGGCGATCCCGGTGCGGCGGGGGACCGTGGATACGGCGGCCCTCAGGCGGGCGCTCGACGTCCTCGCGGACGGCGCGTTGCTGATCGTCTTCCCCGAGGGAGGGATCAGCCCCAGCGGGCGGCTCCGGCCCTTCCATCGAGGCGCGGCCCTGCTGGCGGCCCGCGCCGGGGCGCCGCTCGTGCCGGTGGCGATCACCGGCACGCGTGAGGCGCTCCCGCTGGGCCGGATCGTGCCGAGGCCGCGGCGCGTCACCGTCTCGATCGGAGAGCCGATCGCCGTCGCCGGCTCGTCGCACGACGAACTGGCCCGGGCGTCCGCGCAGGCCGCGGCGGAGATCCGGGCCATGCTCGAGGACGGCGCGCCCCACGCGCGTCTGCGCTGACCGGGGACGGTGCGGGGCATGGGCCTAGCGCCCGCGAGCCGTCCGGGGGAGGAGGGACGCGAGCCCCTCGAGCCAGCGCGCGAAGCCGTGCGGTCCGCGGGCGTGCACGACGCGCTGCCGGAAGCTTTCGAGGGCCGCGGGCATCCCCACGTCCCTGCCCGCAGCCCTGCTGAGGATCCACTTGTGGTCGGCCAGGTAGACGAAGACGTCCCCGGGCGACCGCCCCGGGAAGCGCCGCACGAGACGCCGGAAGAGCGGATCCTGGATGGTGGGCAGGTAGATCCGCGCGTGCCACGCGCGCGCCGCGCTGCGCAGCGACCGCAGCCCGCGCTGCGTGCGGTAGTCCTCGATCCAGCGGAGCAGCTTGGGGTACTGGCCGACCTCGTGCAGGACGATCGTCGTGATGCCGGTGCGCTGCTCAAAGAGAACGCGCTCCCACGCCACGACGTCCTCGGGGCGGTGCGTCCCGGGCAGGTAGGCGACCACCTCCGCGTCGACGTCCTTCTGCCCGGCGAGACGCACCGCGGCCACGCGGTGGTGGCCGTCGGCGATGAAGTACTCGTGGCCGATCCGGTAGAGGAGGACGGGCGGGAGCACCTCGCCGCGGTCCAGCGCACGCACGAGCCGCCGGACGCGTGACGGTGTGAGGCCGCGGCCCGGCCGAAGGCCGTGGGGGAAGTACCGGGCGCGACCGACGCTGCCGACGATTTCGTCGACGGGGACCTGGACGACCCCGAGCGGACGCGCGGTCAGAGCTCCGAGGGCCCGCTGCGTCTCATCGAATTCCTTGAGCCGCTCTCCATGCCGGCGATTCCCGATCACGATGGCTCAGGCGATCCGCCGCGACGGGGCGTGATAGGAGAGGACGATCGAGCGGCAGGCGTTGACGACCTGGGTGGGCCCGACCGCGGTGATGCGCGCCGCCTTCGGCGCGTACGAGACGTGGGTGTGGCCATGCACGAAGTAGCGCGGCCGGAGCGTCTCAAGCAGCCGCCGGAACACGCGGAAGCCGGTGTGGGCGCGGTCCGCGCCGTCGTGGATGCCGTAGGGCGGTGCGTGCGCGATCACGAGATCGGCGCCGTGGGCCCTCCACAGCGCTGGCCGGGCCCGCAGCACGCGCCACCACATCTCCCGCTCCGTGTACTGGACGCCCTCCCCGTTGTACCACATGCAGCCCTCGAAGCCCACGATCCGCAGGCCGGCGACCGTGGCCACGCGCCCGTCGACGTCGTCGCCCGGGGGCGGGACGTCGCGGTATCGGAGGTCGTGGTTGCCCCGCACATAGACGAGCGGGACCGAGAACCGGTCGGCCAGCGCCTCGAGGTAGTCCTGCGGGAGATCGCCGCAGGACAGGATGAGCCGGACGTTGGCCAGGCGCTCCGAGCGGGGGCCCGCGAGAAGCGCCTCGTCGACCTCGTCGCTCACCGCGAGTATCTGCACGCCGCCCCAGGGGTCCTCCGGCCCTCTTCCCTCACCGATGACGGCAACCGCAGGAGTCACGCGAGGTGCAGGTATCGCGCGGCCTCGATGACGGCGGCGAGCGCGGGGCGCAGCGGCCGGCGCACCCACAGCGCGGCCGTCCCGGAAAGGAGCCCGACGATCAACCCCCCCAGGACATCCGAGGGGTAGTGCACGCCCGCGACGATCCGGGCGAGGCCGATCAGCACCGCGCCCAGAAGCCCGAGCAGGCCCCACCCCGCCTCGCCGCCGAGCAGCAGCACGGTCGCGATGCCGCTGGCGATCGCCGTGTGGTCGCTCGGGAACGAGCTCTGCCGCTCGTGGGACGGGATCAGCACCGACAGGTGATAGGTGACGTACGGCCGGGGACGCACCACCGCGTGGCTCACCGCCAGGTTGACGAGCAGCGCCAGCGCCGCGGCGGCGACGGCGAGCAGGAGGACCTCCCGGCGCCGCCTGCGCGCTTCCAGCGCAATCAGACGCGGCCCCCGCGGGTCGCCGGCCGGCCGCGCCCAGAGCCAGAGGAGCAGCAGCGGGTACAGGAAGATCGCGTCCCGTGCGACGAGGGCCGCGAGGGGCCCGAGACCCGCGACGCGGCGCGGAAGCTCATTCAGGACAAGGAGCCATGCGTGGTCCACGATCACACCCTGGGTTCCGCGACGTCGGTGGACGGCACCACCCTACCACCGCACCTCTCCGAAGCCGTCCGGGCGCCAGGTGATCCGGCATCCGGTCGACAGGTGCGCTACCCGCTCGATGATCGCGCGGCCGGCCTCGCCGGCTGCGAGCACCGGCGAGCCGCGCTGCGGGCGCGGGAGCCCGTAGCCGAGCGTGGCCGGGTAGAGGCGGATCTCCGCGAGCGCCCCGCCGTCGAACCGGCACAGTGGCACGACGGTCTCCCAGTAACGCGGGTCGGCGACGAACCCGCCGCCCGCGCTGCGGGCATCGAAGAGGTCGGCCGGCGTCGCGGTCTGGGGAAGGCCGAGCCGCTCGTAGAAGTCGGCGGGCTGCCGCTGCAGGACCTCGTTCTGAAAGATGAAGTTCCCGAGGCTGTAGAAGATCGGCCGGCCGCGATAGAGCTCGAGGCCGCGGAGGAGGTGCGGACCGTGGCCGAGCACCACGTCCGCCCCCGCGTCCACAGCGGCGCGGCAAAAGACGTGGATGAACTCCGCGGGCTGCTCGCGATCGCTGCCGGCCATCTCGTGCGCGTGGACGCTCACGATCACCCAATCGGCCTGCCGGCGCGCGTCGCGGATCCATGCGACGTTGCCCGCGAGGTCGCCGAGGTGGGGCGCGGTGTGGACCCCGGCGGGCTCGCCGGCCCGAAAGCGGCGGCCGAAGAGCGTGGCAATCCCCTCGGGGTCCGGCCGCGTGAAGCCGAGCTGGATCGAGAGCGCGCGGTGGGCGTCTACGTCAAGGCGGCCGTGCAGCTCGGCGAGGAACGCCAGCGTTCCCGCATCCACGGTGATCGTCTCCTCGAACCGCAGCGGGTTCACCCCGGGCCGCCCTTGGCAGTCCGGGCGCTGCTCCCCCGCCGGGGCGTGCGGCGGAAACGTGCTCGTGACGGCAAGCAGCGCGACGCGCCCCGGGCCCACCTCGAGATACCGGGGGGAGCGCGCCTCCTGCAGATGCCGGCCGATCCCGGCGTAGACGACCCCGGCGCGGTCGAGAGTCTCCATCGTGCCGAACAGCCCGCCCTCGCCCCAGTCCAGCATGTGGTTGTTGGCGGCGGCGAAGAGGTTGAATCCGATCCGCGTGAGGTCGTCGATGATCCGCGGGGATCCGACGACGTAGGTGCCGCCGCTCGAGGCCTGCGGGAATCCCCGGTAGTCGTGCAGCGTCCCTTCGAGGTTGGTGAAGCGGACGTCCGCGGAGCGGATCAGGTCCACGAGGGCCCGGGCCGCGGGGTCGCGCGACTCCGGGATGCGTTTCGTGACCAATGAATCCCCGGTGGCGGCGAGCGTCAGCGGGCGAGCCACAGCGATCGTCCTCTCCGCGCGGCGTGCCGCCTCGGGGGCCCGGGCGCGGGCCCGCCGGCGGCCAGACCGCCCGCACTATTCGGGCGCCGCACCGGGAACTCCTTGAACGCCCGCAGGAGCAGCGGCCGGGCGCCGCGCGCGCGCGCGGCGCCCGGCCGCCGCGTGCGGGTCGGCCAGGTCGCGCACCGCATCGCCGAGCAGGTTGAGGCACAGCACCGTCACGACGATCGCGATCCCCGGGAACACCACGAACCACGGCGCCGTGGCCACGTAGATGTGCGCGTCGTCGAGCATGTTGCCCCACGTGGGCGTCGGGGGTCGCACTCCCAGCCCGAGGAACGAGAGCGCCGCATCGGCCAGGATCGCCTCGGCGAAGACGAAGGTCGACTGGACGATCAGCGGCGGCAGCGCGTTCAGCAGGATGTGCCGGCCGAGGATGCGGCCGTCCCATCCGCCCAGGGCGACGGCCGCCTCCACGAACGCGCGTTCCTTGAGCTGCAGCGTGGAGGCGCGCACGATCCGCGCCGTGCGCGGGAAGAACACGAGCGCGATCGCCACGATCTCGTTGCGGGCGCTGGCCCCCAGGGCGGCGACGAGGGCGATCGCGAGCAGGATCGCGGGGAAGGCCATCAGGCCGTCCAGGACCCGCATCAGGACCGCGTCGGCGCGCCGGTAGTAGCCGGCGATCAGCCCGGCGGCCGCCCCCGCCAGCGTGCTGAGCGCCATGACGGCGAGCCCGATCGCGAGCGAGACGCGCCCGCTCGCCACCACGCGCGAGAGGACGTCCCGGCCGAAGTTGTCGGTGCCGAACGGGTGCGCCGCCGACGGCGGCGCGAGGCGGCTCGCCATGTCGATCCGATCCGGCGCCGGGAGCGGCAGCCACGGCGCGAGCAGCGCGGAGAGGGCGATCACGACCAGCACGCCGAGCGATGCGGCCGCAAGCGGCCGCCGCCGGACCAGGAGCCTGAGCAGCGCCTCGACCATGATGCGCGCCCTAGCCGTACTGGATCCGCGGGTCGAGGGCCGCGTAGAGGAGGTCGACGAGCAGGTTCAGCACGACGTAGACGAGGGCGACGAACAGCACGACGCCCTCGATCACCGGGTAGTCCCGCCGGCTGATGGACTGGACGACCAGGTTGCCGATGCCGGGCAGCACGAACACGGTCTCCACAACGACGGCGCCCGACAGCAAATTGGCCAGGCTCGTCCCCACGACGGTCAGCGTCGGGATCAACGCGTTCCGGACCGCGTGGCGGGCCAGCACCGCGGCCTCGTCGAGGCCCTTGCTGCGGGCGGTCCGCACGTAGTCCTCCGCCAGCACGTCGATCGTCGAGTCGCGCGCCATCCGGGCGATCAGCCCCGCCTGGGTGAACGCCAGCGCCACCGCCGGCAGCGCGAGGCTGCCCAGCCACGGCCCGATCCCCCGCGCGGGGGACACGTAGCCGGCCACCGGGAACAGCCGGATCGAGACAGCGAAGGCGGCGATGAGGTTCAGCCCGGTCCAGAACGACGGGATCGAGACGCCCAGCAGCACGAAGAGCATGAACGCCTGGTCGAAGCGGCTGTGCTGCTTCCATGCCGCGAGCACGCCGGAGGGGATCGCCACCGCGAGCGCCAGCGCCTCGGCGAGGGCCGTCAGGCCGGCGGTCGGCCCCAGGTGCTCCCCGATCGCCTGCGCCACCGGCCGCCGGAGGAAGATCGAGTTCCCCAGGTCGCCGCGCAGCACGCGCTCGAACCACAGCACGAGCTGGACGTAGATCGGGCGGTCCAGCCCGAGCGCGTGGCGGAGCTGGGCCACCTGCGCAGCCGAGGCGTCCGGGCCCAGGATCACCTGCGCGGGGTCCCCGGGGATCAGGTGGATCAGGAGAAAGACGGTGACGCCGACCACGAGGACCACCGGGACGAGCGCAGCCAGGCGGCCCGCCACGTACCTCGCCACCGGTTCTCCTCCCCGCCGTCCCCCGCGCCCGCGGCGGGCGCGCTCACACCCCGCGCGGCCCGCCGGCGGGGGCCGCGCTCAGTGCGTGACCCACGTGTTCCAGAAGCGCACGTCGAAGTAGCTCGTGTAGCCGTGCAGCCGCGTGTTGTTGTAGACTTCGAGGCCGAAGTAGTTGCCGATCTTGGCCACCGGGACCTCTGTGTAGAACGTCGTCTGGATCTGGTCCATCAGCTTCTTCCGGGCGGCCGCGTCGCTGACCGGCGTGCTGCTCCACTTCGCTAGCTCCTGCTCCAGCGTCTCGCTCTTGTACCACCCCGGCCACGTGCTGCCGAAGAAGATGATCGCCGTCGGATCGATCGAGGGCGAGAACCCCGTGAGGAAGATATCCCACAGATCCTGCTTCGCGCGCCGGCTGAGGAGCGTCGGCCAGTCGTACACCTGCGGCTCCACGCTGAAGCCGACCGCCTGCAGCTCGGGCACGAGCACCTGCGCCGTGTTGTTGTTCCAGGTGTAGTCCTTGGTCGACATCACGATGATCTTCTGGCCGTGGTACCCCGCCTCTTTCATCAGCGCGCGCGCCCTATCCAGGTTCTGGTGGTTGTAGATCTCGGCGCCGGCGCGGCTGTAGACGCCCTTCTGTTCCGGGAAGAACAGCCCCGGGTCGAGCTGCCAGAACGTCTTCGGGCCGATCGCCGCCGCCATCAGGTCGGCCGGCTTCATCGCGAAGAGGACCGCCTGCCTCAGCCGCTGATCCGTGAACACGCCGTGGGCCTTGTTGAACACCACGCCCGTCCAGCTGAACACCCTGACGATGTCGGCGGTGAGGTGGGGATCCGCCTTCACCTTGGGGTACAGATCCTGCGGCAGCTCCAGCGCGAGATCGTACTGGCCGGTGGAGACGCCCGAGAACCGCACCTGCGGATCCGTGACCGGGAAGAAATCGATCTCGTCGGCGTACGCCACCTTCCGGCCGGTGATGCCGCCCCAGTCCTCGGTCCGCGAGACGTAACCGGGGTTGCGCGCCAGCACGATCTCCTGCCCGGGCGTCCACCGCTTGAAGATGTACGGACCCGTCCCGACGAGCTCGGTGGCCGGTTTCAGCCCGGAGGCCTCGATGACGCTCTTCGGCATGATCACCGCGGCCTGCTTGGGGTCGCCCAGGTTCGTGATGAGCGGCGCGAACGCCCGGCCGAGGTCGATCTCGATCGTGCCGTCGTCTACCTTCTTGACCTGCTTGATCGCCTTGAACGTCTCCTGGCCGCCGCTGCTGAGCTTGCCCCAGCGCTCCAGCGAGGCGACGACATCGTCGGCCGTCACCGGCTGGCCGTTGTGGAACTTGAGGCCCTGCCGGAGTCGAATCGTGTACCGCAGCCCATCGGGGCTGACCGCGTAGCCCTGGGCCAGCAGCGGCTTGACCTCGTAGTTGCGGTCCAGCGCGAACAGACCCTCGAAGATGTGCCAGGCGACGAGCCGGGTGGCCGTGGCGGTGCTCGACTGCCAGTCGATCGTCCCCGGCTCCGCGTTGGTCGCCACGTGGATCACGCCGCCGCGCACGGGTTCGCCTCCGCCCGGCGCGGCCAGCCCCGGGGCCGCCCGCATCATCGAGAGCGCAACCAGGCACGCCAGCAGGCGGGCGAGCAGGGGCGAGCGCACGGCGACCACCGTCCTTTCACCTGGGCTCTGCGTTCCGGGGGCACAGCCTGCCCGTCCGGACTCACCGGGGCCTATTCGCGGCGGCTCCCTGGCAGGCCTTCCCCCCGTCGCGCGCTCGCGCGGATCATCTCCAGGAAGAGGCGGTGGACGCGGTCGTCCGGAACCAACTCCGGGTGGAACGACGAGGCGAGCAGATGCCCCTCGCGCACGAGCACCGGGCGGCCGTCCAGGGAGGCGAGCACCTCCACGCCGGGGCCGGCCGCCTCCAGCACGGGCGCCCGGATGAACACCGCCCGCATCGGCGGCGGGCCGAGGGCGGGCACATCCAGGTCCGCCTCGAACGAATCGACCTGCCGCCCGTATGCGTTCCGGACCACCGTGATATCCATCAGGCGAAGGAGCGGTGGCTCCCCGCCGCGCACCGTGCGGGCGAGCAGGATCATCCCGGCGCACGTGCCGTACACGGGCATGCCGGCGCGCGCCCGCTCGGGCACGGCCAGGTCCAGGCCATACTTGACCATCAGCTTGCCGATCGTCGTGGATTCGCCGCCGGGGATGATGAGGCCGTCCACGCGCTCGAGGTCCGCGGCGGTGCGGACCTCGAGCGGGTGCGCGCCGAGGGCGTCGAGCACCCGCCGGTGCTCGATCACGTCCCCCTGGAGAGCCAGGACGCCGACGTGCATGGCGGTGCGGCTACCAGCCCCGGGTCTGCAGCAGCTCCCCCTCGGCGAGCTTCCGGACGTCGAGCCCCTTCATCGGCTCCCCGATGCCCTCCGATACCCGCGCGATCACGTCCGGATCGTTGTAGTGCGTCGTCGCTTCGACGATCGCCCGGGCCCGCTTCGCCGGGTCCTTTGACTTGAAGATCCCCGACCCGACGAAGTTGCCATCCGCGCCGAGCTGCATCATGAGCGCCGCGTCCGCCGGCGTGGCGATCCCCCCGGCGGAGAAATTGACGACCGGCAGGCGGCCGAGCGTGCGGGTCTCCAGGACGAGCTCGTAGGGAGCGCCGAGCTCCTTGGCCACGGTCATCAGCTCCTCCTCGGGCGTGGCCTGGAGCTGGCGGATCCCGTCCATCACGGCGCGCATGTGCCGGACGGCTTCCACGACGTTGCCGGTGCCGGCTTCGCCCTTCGTCCGGATCATGGCCGCGCCCTCGCCGATCCGGCGCAGCGCCTCCCCCAGGTCACGGCAGCCGCACACGAAGGGGACCTTGAACAGGTGCTTGTTGATATGGTACCGCTCATCGGCCGGGGTGAGGACCTCGCTCTCGTCGATGAAGTCGATGCCGAGCGCCTCCAGCACCTGGGCCTCGACGAAGTGACCGATCCGCACCTTCGCCATCACCGGGATCGTGACGGCCTCCATGATCTCCTTGACCTTCAGGGGGTCCGCCATGCGCGCCACGCCGCCCTCCGCGCGAATGTCGGCGGGCACGCGCTCGAGCGCCATCACCGCGCACGCTCCGGCGTCCTCCGCGATCTTGGCCTGCTCCGCGGTCGTCACGTCCATGATGACGCCGCCCTTGAGCATCTGCGCCAGGCCCCTCTTGAGCTTCACCGTCCCGACGTCCGCCATCGGCCCGCCTCCCGTCCTTCGATGTCTCGCATCCCCGTGCTCAACGCGCGCGCCAGCGGCGCACCGGCCCTGCCCACGCGGCGCTCGTCATGCCTCGCCGCCGCCCCGGCCATCCAGCCCGAGCTGGGGGGCGACCTCCCGCAGCGCGTGGATCACCGTCTCGATGTGCGCATCCAGGGGCACGCCGAGTTCCTCCGCCCCGCGCACGATGTCCTCGCGCCGGACGCCTCGCGCGAACGCCTTGTCCTTCATCTTCTTCTTCACGGCCCCCACGTCCACGTCGGACAGCGAGCGCGAGGGTCTGACCAACGCCACGGCGATGACGAATCCGGCGAGCTCGTCCGCGGCGAACAGGGCCTTCTCCATCGGGGTCTCACGCGGCACCCCGCTGTAGTCGGCGTGGGACAGGATGGCGCGACAGAGCCGCTCGTCGAGCCCGCGGTCGCGGAGCAGCGCTGCGCCCACGAAGGGGTGGCCGGCCTCCCGCGACGGATGCTGCTCGTAATCGAGGTCGTGGAGCAGCCCCACGATCCCCCAGGTCTCCTCGTCCTCGCCGAACCTGCGGGCATACGCCCGCATCACCGCCTCGACGGCGATCATGTGCTTCAGCAGGTTGGGCGACGAGGTCTGCTCGGTGAGAATCGCCCAGGCCTGGTCCCGTGTCACGTGCTCATCCCCCGCGTCTTTGAAGAGGGCGGGACACGCCCACCGATCACGATAATGTTATCATCGCTCGGATAGTGTTCCTAGGTATGCTACTTGACCTGAGCTGCTAGTGCCGGTATCATTCGTATAACACCGGGCGGCGGTACTGTCAATATTAATATTAACACTATTCCATCGAGGGGTACGCCGCCAATGGGACAGCACGGGGGCGGATGTGGACATCCAGCTCAGGCGCGATGACGATACCCCGCTGTATCGCCAGCTTCACTCCACTATCGCAGCGCGCATCCGATCCGGAGACATTGCCACGGGAACGCGCCTGCCTTCTGTCAGGAGCCTTGCGAGGCACCTCGGGGTAAGCCTGATCACCGTTGCTCAGGCATACGACGCGCTCGCCGCCGAAGGCCTCGTGCACGCCGCGGTCGGCCGTGGCACTTTCGTCGGAGGCCCCGGAGGCGCTGCGCCCGCGGACGCCCACGCGGCGGATGGCCAAGGGCATTCCGCATCCACGGAGAGCGAGTGGCAGGCATCGATTCCCATTTACCTGCGCGCGCCACGGATCGCCGCGATGCACGCGATGCTGCGGCCGTGCCGGCGACCGGAGTTGATCTCGCTGGCGGGAGGCACCCCGGACCCGACGCTCTTTCCCGTGCGTGCGCTCGGCCGCCTCTGGCACAGGGCCATGGCGGTCGAGGATCCCAGGTTCCTCCAGTACGGCACGCCTCAGGGCGATCACAACCTCCGGGCGTGGATCGCGGCCTACTGCGCATCCATCGGGATCGCGGCTCGCCCGGAGGACGTCCTCATCACCTCCGGATCCCAGCAGGCGATCGATCTCGTCGCGCGCACGTTGGTTGGACCGGGGGACTACGTCCTGTTGGAGAGTCCTACGTTCCCGACGGCGCTCGACATCTTCGAAAGCCGCGGGGCCAAGCTCATTGGCATGCCAGTCGACACCTCGGGGGCGCGGACCGACGTGGCCGCCGCGCTGATCGACCGGTTCAGGCCGCGCCTCGTCTACACGATTCCCACAGCGCAGAACCCGACGGGATCGACGATGTCCGAGGAGAGACGGCGCCGCCTCGCGGTGCTTGCGAGGCAGCACAACGTGGTCGTGCTCGAGGACGATACCTGCAGCGAGTTCACCTACGACGGGGAGGCCCCCCAGGCGATCAAGGCCCACGACGCGGGTGGCCACGTCGTGTTCGTCAAAAGCTTCTCAAAGACTGTCATACCGGGCCTGCGCGTCGGGTGCATCGTGGCGCACGGCGCAATCATGGCGAGGCTCGTCGACGCGAAGTCGGTAGTCGACCGATTCACGTCACCGCTGATCCAGCGGGCGCTCTGGAGGTACCTGTCGTCTCCCCAGTACCCCAGGGATCTCGAGAAGGCTCGGGATACCTACAGGAGGAGACGCGACACGGCCATCAGGGCGCTCGGCGAGTGGATGCCCGCAGGGGTGACGTGGACTCATCCGGACGCCGGGTTCAACCTCTGGATCAGCCTGCCAGGTCAAATCACAGCCTCAGAGGCGTTCGAGGAGGGAATTCGCGAAGGCGTAGCATGCGGGCTCGGAGACCTCTTCCTGCCGCATACACCGCCTCCGGCCGGTCTCAGGATCTCGTTTGCTGACAAGCCGGAGGCCGTGCTCGTGGAGGGCATCCGCAGGCTGTCCCGAGGGCTCGCCAGGCTCATCGAGAGGGAGCCTGGCAGGGTCGACGAGCCGGAGTTCGTCACGAGCGTCTAGCATACGCCACGAATCGGCTCGGTGGCGCGAATCCTGCCGACCCACCTGGAGGCGGTCCGGGTGTAGTGAAGACTCGATCCAGTTTTCCTTGAAAACTGGGGGGTTTAACCTCTCAACTGCGGAAGTTGGGCTAGCGGAGCAGCAGGTCGACCAGCCGCTCGAGGTCCTCCTGGGAGTAGTAGTGGATCTGGATCGTCCCCTTCTTACCGCGCGGGACGATGCTGACGCTGGTGGCGTACCGCTCCCTGAGCTGCGAGGACAGGTCCGCGATCACAGCATCCGTAGTTACCGCCGCGCCTCGCCTGGATGGTGTTTCACGTGAAACACGGCGGAGCCTCGATTTCACGAGGTCCTCCGTCTGCCTCACGGATAGGCCTCGCGCCTCGACGAGTCTCCACACCTCGAGCAGAGCCGTGGGTCGGTCATGGAGCATGAGCAGGGCGCGTCCGTGCCCCTCCGACAACCGGCCATGACTTATCGCCGCCTGGACCTCACCAGGAAGCTCAAGGAGCCGCATCGTGTTCGCTACCGATGGCCGGCTTCCACCGACGACCTCGGCGATCTGGTCCTGCGTCATATGGAACTCGTCCGCGAGCCTGCGGTACGCGAGTGCGCGCTCGATCGGATTCAGGTCCTCGCGCCTGAGGTTCTCGATCAGGGCGAGCTCGAGCATTTCCCGGTCGCCGATCTCCCTAACGACCGCCGGGATCGTCGCCATTCCGGCGGCCTGAGCGGCGCGCCATCTCCGCTCGCCGGCGACGATCTCGTACGCTCCGGACGACGGCCTGACGATCACTGGCTGCAGCACTCCGTGCTGGCGCACCGACGCAACCAGCTCATCGAACTCAGGCCCGGCGATCTCGCGCCTCGGCTGGAACGGGTTGGGGGAGACCAGCGAGACGTCGATCTCGTTCACCGGCTGCGGCAGATCGTCGGTCTGTGCCCCCGGGATGAGGGCTCCCAATCCTCTTCCGAGACCCCGTCTAGCCATCTCCATCACCTCGTCCCTCCTGGCCTCTGGACGCCCGGACAGAGAGCTCCGCCCGACAGGAGTCGACCACGGGTCCGCTCCCACCGGCGCTGTCCGCACCACGTTCGACGGGCGCATCGCCTGCCACGTCCGAGTCAGCGGAGTGGCCGCGATCGTCCCCCACATCCGCCCGGGTCGCCTCCGCATGGTTGTGGCGCCCATCGACCACGGGCATCCCGATCCGGGCGAGCAACTCGCTCGCGAGGCCCCGGTAGGCCGCCGCGCCGCGAGACGACGGTGCGTAGGACAGCGCGGTCATCCCATAGCTGGGCGCCTCAGCGAGTCGCACGCTGCGCGGCACCTCCGTGGCGAAGACCAGATCGGCGAAGTGCCTGCGGACCTCGTCCGCGACCTGGTCCGAGAGCTTGGTCCGTGGGTCCACCATGGTCAGCACCACCCCGGCGACGCTCAGGACGGGATTCAGGTGCCGCCGGACCAGCGCAATCGTATCCATGAGCTGCGTGAGCCCCTCGAGCGCGTAGAACTCGCACTGCACCGGGATCACACAGGCCTGCACCGCGGTCAGCGCGTTGATTGTGAGCAGGCCGAGGGACGGAGGACAATCGACGAGGATGAGATCGTAGCGGCCCTCGACAGGCCGGAGCGCGGCTCTCAATTTGGTCTCACGGGCGATCTGGGAAACCAGCTCCACCTCGGCACCGGCGAGCCGGAGATCGGACGGGACGATCTCGAGCCGCTCGGTCCCGGTCGGCCGGATCGCCCGCTCCATCGGCTCCCCGCCGACGAGCGCGTGGTAGGTGGTGAGCGCAAGGCTGGACTTGGAGATGCCGACCCCGCTCGTGGCGTTGCCCTGCGGATCCATGTCGACGAGCAGGACGGAGTGCCCGAGGGCGGCCAGCGCGGCGCCGAGGTTGACGGCGGTCGTGGACTTGCCCACGCCGCCCTTCTGGTTGACGATTGCGAACGTGCGCGCCGTGAGCTGCGACTTCCTTTCCGCGTCGAAGTGCGTGATCCAGGGAGACGCCTGCTGTGGCTGCCTCGTGCGCACCCGCACGGGCCACGCGCAATCGCAGTGCAGTTCCTCGCCTCCACGGGAAATCCTGCAACGCCGCAGCCGGAGACGTGCTCGTGTGCGGCGCATTGTGAGCACCGCATCCAATAGATTAGATATTTCGTAGGATACAATTTTACAAGTATAGTCAGATGAAAATCAGAACAGCGTAGCACATCCGGCGGTTGCCGGGCGACACAGGGCGCGGTGCCCGCCGGACGGGGCCTCTGGCCCTGCTGCAGGCGAGCCGACGCGCAGGCCCCGTGGAGGGACCCGGGCGCTACAACGGCCGGCGTTGCGGGACGCCGGGCCGCCGCGGGTACCCGGGGGGCGTGGGCGCGACTTTCCGGACAAGGACCACGGCGGAGGCCTGCGGCCATGCGAGCGGGTGCACCTCCGCCTCGCCGCCGAGCAGGCGGAGAGCCGCCGCCGCGGCCGCCGTCTCGTCGGCCGCGGCGGTGCCCTTGGGGAGCGCGGCGACGCCTCCGACACGGAGCAGTGGCAGCACGTACTCGACGAGCACGCGCAACGGTGCGACCGCCCGCGCAGTGGCCGCGTCATAGCGCTCGCGGTGCTCCGGTGAGCGGCCGAGGCCCTCGGCGCGGGCGCTCAGGACGGCCGCGTTCGTGAGCCGCAGCTCGCGCACCACGATCTCGAGGAAGCCCGCCTTCTTCCTCGAGGCCTCGACGAGCACGACACGGAGGCGCGGCCGCAGTACCGCCACGGGCACCCCCGGCACGCCGGCGCCGCTGCCGACGTCGACGGCCGCGCCCTCCTCCGGGATGTACCGGAGGACCGCCAGCGCGGGCAGGACCAGCCCCTCGGCCGCCTCCCGCGCGGTGCGCGCGGCCGTCAGCCGGAGCCGTGGGTTCCAGGCGGCGATGAGCGCCGCGTGGTGGGCGAGGCGAGCGGCCTGCTCGGCAGAGAGGGACAGCCCGAGCACCGCGGCCCCGGACTCAAGACGGCTCCCCAGAGGCGCATCCCGGAAGCCCACTCCATCGGAGGACGGCCCCACCCACTCGCCCGGGCGATGCGAATCCGCCGGCCGGCTAGCCGGGCGGCCCGGCCCCCGCCTGCGAGTCCGCGTCATCCTCGGGCTCGTGCCTGGGGCGCCCGCCACCCCGCGAGGACGGGCCCGCGCCCGCCGGACGCGACGGACGAGCGCGGGGCGAGATCACGACGTGCCGCCCCTCGTTCTCGCCCTCGCTGTGGGTCGTCACTCCGGGATCCTGGGCGAGGGCCATGTGGATGACGCGCCGCTCCGCGGCAGACATCGGCTCCAGGGCCACGGGCCTTCCAGAGCGGCGAACCCGAGAGGCGGTCCGGCGCGCCAGCGCCTGCAGGGCCAGGTATCGGCGCTCCCGGTAGCGCTCCGCGTCCACGACCACGGGGACCCGCCGGCCCATCCGGCGCGCCGTCATCAGGTTCACGAGCAGCTCGAGAGCCTCCAGCGTCTGGCCGTGGCGGCCGATCAGCGGGGCGAGCTGGCCGCCGCTGATCGATACCAGGACGGCGCCGGCGTCCTCTCGCGCCTGGACCTCCCCGTGAAAGCCCATCGCCTCGATCAGGGCAGACGTGATACTCCGAGCCGCGGCCACGGCATCGTCCCCCACAGGCTGTGGGGGTGCACCAGCCGGGGAGGGCTCCGCCGAGGTTTCCTCTTCGCCCTCCTCCGAGAGGAGCGTCAGGCGGACCCGGGCGACACGCGCCCCGATCCCCAGGACGCCGCGGCTACCCTCGTCGAGCACCATGAGGTCGACGTCCTCGCGCTTGGCGCCCAGGATCCGCAGGGCGTCGCGAATGGCCTCCTCGACGGTCCGGCCGGAGCCTTCCGCCGATCTCACGCGCGCTTCGCTCCCCTCTTGCCCGGCGGCAGCGTGGCCGGCCGGGACCCGCGGGCCGCGGGCGCCGGCGCCCGCGGCCCGCCCGTCGACGGCGTCTGCTGGGACTTCGGCGGCGCGCTGGCCATCGGGTGCGGGCGGCCGACCACGAGGAAGTACTCCCCGATGTACGCTACGGTCGAGACGATCCAGTAGATCGAGAGCCCGATCGGGTACAGCGTCGCGAAGTAACCGATCATGATCGGCATGAACACGAACATCCGCGCCTGCTGGGGATCCGTGACGCTCATCTTCTGCTGCCACCATGTCGAGGCGGCAACCAGCAGCGGGATGAGGAAGACGACCAGCAGCTCCGGGTGGGCGGGGACCTGCGCGTACAGGTCTTTGGGGATCGCGTCGAGGCGGAGCCACACGACCCCGAACATCGTCGCGTTGCCGAAGAGGCCCTTCGTATACAGCAGCCGGAACAGCGCCCACAGCACGGGGAGCTGGATGAGCATCGGGAGGCACCCCATCATCGGGTTCACGTTGTGAGCCCGGTAGAGCGCCATCATCTCCTGGTTCAGTGTCCTGGGGTCGTCCTTGTACTTTCGCTTGAGCGCCTCCATATGGGGCGCGAGGACCTGCATCGCCTTCATCGAGCGCAACTGCACGCGGGTCAGCGGGTGCAGGATGGCCTTGATGACGAGCGTCATCAGCACGACCGCGAGGGCGTAGTCGTGCGTGAACCCATAAAAAAACGTCAGCAGATTGTGCAGCGCATCGACGATCGGTTGGAGCACTACCGGGCCTCCTCGCCTCCGGGCTCAGGGCACCGGATCATATCCCCCAGCGTGGAGCGGGTGGCAGCGGAGGAGTCGCCGGACGGCCAGCCACCCCCCACGTACCACCCCGTGCCGCGAGATCGCCTGCGCGGCGTACTCGGAGCAGGAGGGGTAGAACCGGCACGTGGGCGGAATATAGGGCGAGATCCACCGCTGGTACGCGCGCAGGAACGCCACGCCGCCGCCGCGCCCTATCTGCCCGGCCGCCGTCCCCAGGCGTGCCAGGAGCGCGGCCGCCCCGCCGGCGCGCCGGCCAGGCCCCAGGGCCGGGCTAGCGACCGGCGATGGCGCGGCGCCCTGCGGCGCTAACGGCCGTCCCCGCACAGCACGCGGCCCGCCGCGCACATGGATTCCACCTCGGCGACGAGCTCCGCGAACGGAGCCGTCACCGCCTGCGCCCGTGCCACCACGACGATATCCCCGTGGGGGCACAGGCGACCCTCCAGCCTCCTCAGCGCCTCGCGCAGACGGCGGCGCGCCCGGTTTCTCGGCACGGCTCCTCCGATCCTCCGGCCGGCCGTCACGCCGATGCGGCGAGGCTCGGGGGTGGGCCGAACGTAGAGCACGAGGCTCTCCCCGGCATAGCGACGCCCTTCCCTGTACACCCGGGAAAACTCCGCGCGCGTGGAGAGCCGGGCGCCCCGGCGTCCCGCTCTCATCCGAAAGACGCCCGAGCGGAGCAGTCTACGAAGGAACGAGGCGCCGGCGCCCCCGAAGCCGCCTCCGGCGCAGCACGTTCCGACCCCCGGGGGTGCGCATCCGCGCCCGAAAACCATGCGTCTTGCTCCGGTGCCGGCGCCTCGGCTGAAACGTTCGCTTCACCGGTGGACCCTCCTCCTGCGCCTGGTCGGCGCGCCCCCCGGGCGATGGGCCGCCGGCGCCGTGGTCCACTATAGCATAGCGTCTCCGGCGCGTTCAACGCGGGCCCGAACCGCGCGGCTCGACGCCACGGGCACCATGGGCGGAGCCTCGCCTCGCAGGGCTCCTCGGGGCGCGGGCTCGGCCGATTCCCGTGCCGGCCTCCAAGCGTTCCAGCGATCTGTGGACAACCTGAAGATACCGTGCCTGCTTATCCACATTTTCGGCCGTGCCGGGGCTGGCGCGCGTACCTGCCGTCCTCGGAGTCGCGGTCCCCTGCGGGTTCGTGGCGAGATATGGCAGGAGTCGTTCGAGGTTATCCACAATCTTTTCCACAGCTGTGGATAACCTGGCGCCCGCCCTCGATGCAGGCCGCGGCGGCGCGGGCGACGTTTTGTGCGGGCCCGGACGCGCGATGACCGCACCACCCGCTGGCCCCTTTCCCTCGCGGGTGGTTGCCCGCCGGCACGTCAACGGCACGCGAAAGAAGTCCACGCGCGGCAGGTGGAATGGAAGGAGGGCCCAGAGGTGCGGCCAATTACGATGGACGCGTGCAGGGGGATCCCATAATGCAGGACTTCTTCGCGCGGCTCGCCTCCCAACGCCAGGGTGAGCCGGAGGAGTCGCCGAGGGCGCCCGAAGTACGCATGGCCGTCTACGATTCGCCGCTCGCGCCGCCCCAGGTGGTGTCGCTGTCCTCGGAAGACTTCGATCAGCTCGTTGGGGAGCTGGCGGCGCGCACGCACGGCTACGCCCGGGAGCGCGGCGGGCGTATTCCCTTCGTCGTGATCAAGGAGATCGTGGAGAACCTGATCCACGCATACTTCCAGGACGCCGTCATCACGATCATGGACGACGGCAACACGATCCGCATCTCGGATCAGGGCCCGGGCATCCGCGACAAGGAACGTGCGTTCCTCCCAGGCTTCACGACCGCCACCCGAGAGATGCGGCGGTTCATCAAGGGCGTCGGCTCGGGCCTGCCGGTCGCCCGGGAGCAACTGGCGTTCCTCGGCGGGGCGATCTCGATCGAGGACAACCTCGAGCGCGGGACCGTCGTCACGCTGCACGTCGGCCCGACCAGGCCGCCGGTCGCTCCCGCCGCCCCGCCGTCCCCCCGCGCCGAGCCCGAGCCCGATGCGGCAGCCGCCCGGGCGCGCCTGACCGAGCGCCAGCGCAAGGTTCTGCTGCTGATCGCCGAGCTCGGGTCGGCCGGCCCGTCGACGATCGCGAAGGAGCTCGGCATCAGCCAGAGCACCGCGTTTCGGGAACTCGCGGCCCTCCAGCGGATGCATCTGCTCGCCCCGCGCGGGCCGGGCAAGCGCACCCTGACCGAGGAGGGCATCGCGTACATGGACAGCGTGTTCAAGCCCTGATGCCCCGCCGCGACGCGGCGGGCCGACGTGGAGGATGCCCCGATGGATCCACAGAGTGCGGCTCCCGGCCAGGTCTGGCATGAGGCGCTCACCCGGATCGAGAGCCAACTCAGCAAGCCCAGCTTCGAGGCGTTCCTGAAGGCGATGCGCCCCCTCACGCTCGAGGGCGACGTGTTCGTGTTCTCCGTCCCGAGCGTCTTTGCGAAGGAGTGGCTCGAAGGCCGCTATCGCGGCCTCATCGCGGAGACGCTGCGGGAGGTCCTCACCCGGGGCGTCGACGTGCGTTTCGTCGTGGCGGACGGCGAACCGGCCCCGGCAGCCGCGACCCGCGACCGCGGCGCGCCCCGGGACGCGCCCGGCGCGCGGGGCCCCGCGCACGAGGCCGCCGGGCTGACGGGCCGGTACACCTTCGACACGTTCATCGTGGGCAGCGGAAACCGCTTCGCCCACGCCGCGGCCCACGCCGTCGCCGAATCGCCGGGGCGCTCGTACAACCCGCTGTTCATCTACGGCGGGGTGGGCCTCGGGAAGACGCACCTGCTCCACGCGATCGGCCACCACGTCCTCACGCGCAAGCAGCTCGCCCGGGTCACCTACGTGTCGTCGGAGCGGTTCACGAACGAGCTCATCAACGCGATCCGGGACGACAAGATGGTCGAGTTCCGGAACAAATACCGCAACGTCGACGTGCTGCTGATCGACGACATCCAGTTCCTGGCCGGAAAGGAACGCACGCAGGAGGAGTTCTTCCACACCTTCAACACGCTCTACGAGTCCAGCCGCCAGCTCATCATCAGCAGCGACAAGCCCCCCCGCGAGATCCCCACGCTCGAGGACCGCCTACGCTCGCGGTTCGAGTGGGGCCTCATCGCCGACATCCAGCCGCCGGACTACGAGACGCGTATTGCGATCCTGCGCAAGAAGGCCGAGATGGACGCGATCGCCCTCCCGGACGAGGTGGCGCAGTACATCGCCCAGCGGATCTCGTCCAACATCCGAGAGCTGGAGGGGGCGCTCAGCCGCCTGCGCGCTCACGCGGAGATGACGCGATCGCCGATCTCGGTGGAGCTGACCGTGGAGGTGCTCAAGGAGCTGCTCCCGCAGGCCCGCATCCGCCCGGTCACGATCGCCGCGATCCAGCGGGCCGTGGCGGAGTTCTTTGGGATCCGCGTCGACGAGATGAAGGCCAAGCGGCGAACCAAGGGGGTCGCCTTCCCCCGCCAGGTCGCGATGTACCTGGCCCGCGAGCTGACGGACGCGTCCCTGCCCCGCATCGGCGAGGAGTTCGGGGGCCGCGACCACACGACCGTCATGCACGCCTGCGAGCGGGTCAAAGGCGCGCTCGCGCAGGACGCCCACCTCGCCGCCGGCATCAAGAGCCTTGTGGACAGCTTCCGGACAGAGCGCCCGGTGAAGGGGGACAGGTAGGGGAGAGCGGCCGGCCCCGGCAGGGAGCCTCGCGCCTTCCGGTGGACCGCCTGCATAACCCCCGGACGTCGACCCAGGGGTTATCCACAGGCGCGGCGCCGGCCCTGACAGCCTCCTGGGAGGGATATTCACACAATCCACAGGTTCTACTACGGCTTTGACGAATATTATGGTATAAAAGCGTACCAGGAGTGCCGGCATGCGCATCCACTGCGTGCAGCACCAGCTACTGCGGGGAGTTCAAACCGTCGCCCGGGCGATCTCGCCCCGAGCAAGCATGCCGATCCTGGGCAATGTCCTGCTGGAGGCCTCGGAAGACCGCGTAAAACTCGCCGCGACGGACCTGGAGCTTGGAATCGAGTCCTACGTGGAGGCCACGGTCGCTGAGGACGGCGCAGTCACGCTCCCGGCGCGGATTCTGACCGATATCGTGTCCAACCTGCCGGAAGGGGACGTCGAGATACGCGTGCCGGAGGGAGAGTCCAGGGCGACGATCACCTGCGAGAAGGTGAGGTTCGAGGTCCTCGGGTTGCCGGCGGCTGACTTTCCGGTCCTGCCGTCGTCAGACGGCGACGTCCTCGTACGGCTCGACGCAGGGCTCCTCCGGACGATGATCCGCCAGACGAGCTTCGCGGTCTCCACGGACGAGACGCGTCCGTTCCTCACCGGGGTGTACCTGGTCCTGGAGGGAGAGACCGGGCAGCTCGTCGCCACCGACGGGGGCCGGCTGGCGCTGCGGCGGGCCAAGATCCCCAGCCCCGAGGGGGGCAAGATCACGGCGATCGTCCCCGGGAAGACGATGAGCGAGCTCGTCCGCGCGCTCGGCGGCGTGGAGGGGGAGGTGACGATCGCGTCTCACGAGAATCAGGTGCTGTTCGCGCTGCCGGGGATGCGCTTCATCTCCCGCCTGATCGCCGGGCAGTTTCCGAACTACGAACAGGTCATTCCCAAGGAGTACAAGCAGCGGATCCGGGTCGGCACGGAGCGGCTGCTCCGCGCCGTGCGCCGGGCCAGCATCACCGCCCGGGATTCCGCGAACGTCGTCCGGCTGAGCGCGTCGGACGGCACGCTGACGATCACGTCGAATACCCCGGACGTGGGCACGGCGGAGGAGCAGGTCGGCGTGGAGGTCGAGGGCGACGCCGTGCCGGTGGCCTTCAACGCGAAGTTCCTGATGGACGCGCTGGGCAACATCGATGCGGCGGAGGTCTTCTTCGACCTCACGGGCCCGCTCAGCCCCGGCGCGCTGCGTCCGGTGGAGCACCCGGACTATGTCTACGTCCTCGCGCCGGTCCGCGTCTACGGGTAGCACCGGCCGCCGGCCGGTCCCGGTGGCGGTTTCGACGCCGGAGATCTCGCTCGGTGACTTCCTCAAGTGGGCCGGCATCGCGGCCACGGGCGGGCACGCCAAGCTGCTCGTGCAGGGCGGGCGCGTGCTCGTGAACGGTGCGGTCGAGCGCCGGCGAGGCCGGCCGCTGCGGGCCGGCGACCGGGTCGAGCACGGCGGGCGGGAGTACCGCGTTGTGGCTGGCTGAGCTTCGCCTGCGCGACTTCCGCAACTACGCGACCTTGGACGTCGCGCTCGGGGACGGTGTGACGCTGATCGAGGGGCCCAACGCGCAGGGGAAGAGCAACCTGCTCGAGAGCGTCTACACGGTCGCACTCGGCCGAAGCCCGCGCGTGAACGCGGACGCCGAGGTCGTGCGGTTTGGCCAGGACCGCGCCTACGTGCGGGCGGCTGTACGTGGCGCGCGGCCGCAGCTGCTCGAGATCGCGATCGACCGCGCAAGCGGCGAGAAGCGGATGCGGGTCAACGGCGTCGCCGTGCAGCGGGGTCAGCTGCTCGGGAGGCTCGCCGTCGTGCTGGCGGGGCCGGCGGACGACGAGGTCATCCGCGGGGCACCGGCGTCCCGCCGCCGCGTCCTGGACGCGGCGCTGAGCCAGGTCAGCCCCTCGTACTACTTCACGCTCACGCGCTACCTGCGCGTGGTCCGCCAGCGCAACCACCTCCTGCGGCGTGCGGCCCCTGGGCCCGCCCTGGCGCCGTGGGACGATCAACTGGTGGAGCTGGGGGCGGCGCTCGTCGAGCGGAGGCGGCGGTTCGTGGAGGCGCTCGCGCGCCCGGCGCGCGAGCGGCATGCGCGGATCTCGGGCGGCGACGAGGTGATGGACGTCGCGTACCTATGCTCGGCCGGCGAGGGGGGCGAGCGGGAGGCGATCGGACGGGCGCTCGCGGCGCGGCGGGCGGAGGAGCTGCGGCGGGGCGCGAGCCTGGTCGGTCCGCACCGGGATGACCTGCGTCTCAGCGTCAACGGCGCCGACCTCCGGGCGTTCGGATCGCGCGGCCAGCAGCACACCGCCGCGCTGAGCCTGCGGCTCGCCGAGGCGGAGCTGCTGCGGGAAGAGCTGGGGGAGTGGCCGGTCCTGCTCCTGGACGACGTGATGGCCGACCTCGACCCGTCCCGGCAGGCGCTGCTGCTGCGCGAGATCGCAGGACCGCAGGTCTTGCTCACCCATACCGGCCGGCCGGCGGGAAGCGCCAGGATGCGGGTGCTCTCCATCCGTGCCGGCGCCCTGCTCGAGGACCTGGGTGCACGTCCTTAGGGAGCTGCTGGGCGACGCGCTCGCGGCGCTCCTGGGGCCGCGGCGCGCCCGCCAGGGGGCCGTGCTGAGCGCATGGCCGGAAGTAGTCGGGGAGGCGCGCGCGCGCCACGCGAGGCCGCTCGGCGTGCGGGGCGGCACGCTCGTGGTGGCGACCGACCTCCCGGCGGTCCTCTACGAGCTGGGCCTGCGCCGGGCGTCCCTGGTCGAGGCGCTCAACCAGAGGGCGGGGTGCCGTGCGATCGACGAGATTCAGCTCGTCATGCAGCCGCTGGGACTGGGCGGTAGCGGCGGAGGGCAGTTCGATACGAAAGGAGGTTCGTAGTTAGTGTACGTGCACCTCGGGGGCGAGGTCGTCGTCCCGATTCAGGAGATCGTCGGCATCTTCGATGCCAGGATGATCGTCGGAAACGGCGATAACGAGCGCTTTCTAGAGATAGCACGAGCGGGCGGCAGATTGCGCTCAGACGTGCCATCAAGCGACCTGAAATCTATCGTTGTGACGGCCGGAGGGGTCTACGCGTCTCCCATATCGTCGATGACGCTCGTCAGGCGTGTCACGAACGTACAGTGGGGACTCAGCAGCGCCCAGGGGTAGCCTCCAGCGAGGCGGGTCCGCCCGCAATTGACCGCACCGTCAATTTCTGGTAATGTTTATTGTAGGAAGATGTGCGGGGCGTGGCGTCAGCCATGCCTTCTTTATGGTGCCGTAGCCGCCAGTCCCGGAGGTCAGACGCCGCCGATGGCGATGGATCATACCGCATACGACGCCCAGCAGATCCAGGTCCTGGAGGGTCTCGAGGGGGTCCGCCGGCGCCCCGGCATGTACGTGGGGAGCACCGGGAGCCGGGGCCTCCACCATCTCGTGTTCGAGGTGGTGGACAACAGCGTCGACGAGGCCCTGGCCGGACACTGCCGGCGGATCGACGTCACCATCCACAAGGACAACTCCGTCACCGTGGCCGACGACGGGCGGGGAATCCCGGTCGACGACGTGCCGCGGGTCGGGAAGCCCGGGGTCGAAGTGGTCATGACGATGCTGCACGCCGGCGGGAAGTTCGGCGGCGGCGGCTACAAGATCTCGGGAGGCCTCCACGGCGTCGGCGTCTCGGTCGTGAACGCGCTCTCGGAGTGGCTCGAGGTGGAGGTGCACCGGGACGGAAAGCGCCATGCCCAGCGCTTCGAGCGGGGACGCCGGGTGACGCCGCTGCGCGTGGTGGGCAAGAGCGCTCGGACGGGCACGACCGTGACGTTCAAGCCCGCCCCCGAGATCTTCGTGGAGACGGACTACGACAGCACGATCCTCGCCGGGCGCCTCGATGAGCTCGCCTACCTCAACGCGGGCCTGGTGCTGACGCTGACGGACGAGCGGTCTGGCGAGAGACGGGAGTTCACGCACAAGGGCGGTATCGTCGAGCTCGTGCGGTCGCTCAACAAGAACAAGGGCGCGTTGGGCGATGCGATCACGATCCACCGCGTGCGCGACGGCGTGGAGGTCGACGCGGCGATCCAGTACAACACCAGCTATCTCGAGCACGTCTTCACGTACGTCAACACGATCAACACGGTCGAGGGCGGAACGCACCTGGTGGGGTTCCGCTCTGCCCTCACGCGCACGATCAACGACTACGCGCGCCGTCAGGGCCTGCTCAAGAACGGGGACGTGAGCCTGCAGGGAGAGGACGTCCGCGAGGGCCTCACGGCCGTCCTCTCGATCAAGCTGCCCGAGCCCCAGTTCGAAGGCCAGACCAAAACGAAGCTCGGCAACCCGGAGGTCAAGGGGCTCGTCGAGTCGGTTGTCGGCGAGGAGCTGGCCGAGTACTGCGAGACGCACCCGACCGAGGCCCGCAAGATCGTCGCCAAGGCGGTCCAGGCTGCGCGGGCCCGCGAGGCGGCCCGCCAGGCGCGCGAGCTGGTCCGCCGGAAGAACGCGCTCGACGTCAGCACGCTCCCCGGCAAGCTCGCCGACTGCGCCGAGAAGGACCCGACCAAGTGCGAGATCTTCGTCGTCGAGGGCGAGTCGGCCGGCGGGAGCGCCAAGGCGGGTCGGGACCGGCAGTTCCAGGCGATCCTGCCGATCCAGGGCAAGATCCTCAACGTCGAGAAGGCGCGGGTCGACAAGATGCTGAGCCACGAGGAGATCCGCGCGCTCATCACGGCGCTCGGCACCGGCATCGACAAGGAGTTCAACTTCGAACGTCGTCGGTACGATCGCGTGATCCTCATGGCCGACGCCGACGTGGACGGCGCACACATCCGGACGCTCCTGCTGACGTTCCTCTACCGCTACATGCCCGGGCTGATCGAGCGCGGCAAGGTCTTCATCGCTCAACCGCCTCTGTACCTCATCCGCGCCGGCAAGAAGAACTACTACGCATACTCGGACGTTGAGCGCGACGAGATCACCGCCGACCTGACGAAGCAGAACGTCCCGTACGAGATCCAGCGGTACAAGGGCCTCGCGGAGATGAACCCCGAGCAGCTCTGGGAGACGACGATGAACCCGGCGACGCGGACGCTGCTGCAGGTGGAGCTGGACGGCGGCGAGCTCGACGGCGCCGGCGAGCTCGACCAGCTGTTCAAGACGTTGATGGGCGACGACGTCGAGCCGCGGCGGCAGTTCATCCAGAAGTACGCGAAGGAAGTCCGCAATCTGGACATCTAGCACAAGAGGGCAAGGGTTCCGTGCCGGGGACGGTGGGGCGTGGGGTCTGTCCTTCGCTTTCCCGTCGAGGTGGTGATTTGCCACGGCACTTCTGCGTGTCCCATCGCACCTTGACGACGTGAGGCGTTAGAGATGGCGACCGAAGAGAAGATTATCGGACAGCCGATCGACCGGGAGATGCGGACGTCGTACCTGGACTACGCGATGTCCGTTATCGTCAGCCGTGCCCTGCCCGACGTCCGCGACGGGCTGAAGCCCGTGCAGCGTCGGATCCTGTACGGCGCATCCGAGATGGGGCTCGGGCCGGACCGGCCCTACAAGAAGTGCGCCCGCCTGGTTGGCGATGTCATGGGCCGGTACCATCCGCACGGCGACGTCCCCGTGTACGAGGCGCTCGTCCGGATGGCGCAGGACTTCAGCTTCCGGTACCCCCTCATCGACGGACAGGGCAACTTCGGCAGCGTCGACGGCGACCCGCCCGGG
The DNA here is from genome assembly GCA_021324295.1 of Bacillota bacterium. Classification (GTDB taxonomy): domain Bacteria; phylum Sysuimicrobiota; class Sysuimicrobiia; order Sysuimicrobiales; family Segetimicrobiaceae; genus JAJPJJ01. Next base: position 49,605 of record JAJPJJ010000014.1, on the reverse strand, counting down.
GCGATGCGCTACACGGAGGCGCGTCTCTCGCGGATGGCGATGGAGCTGCTCGCGGATCTCGATAAAGAGACGGTCGCGTTCGCCCCTAACTTCGATCAGACGCTCAAGGAACCGGTCGTGCTGCCGAGCCGGGTGCCCAACCTCCTGATGAACGGCGCCGCCGGGATCGCGGTCGGGATGGCGACCAATATCCCGCCGCACAACCTCGGCGAGCTGGTGGACGCGCTCGAGGCGCTCATCGACGACCCGGACCTCGCGCCCGAGGAGCTGCTCAAGCTCGTCAAGGGCCCAGACTTCCCGACCGGCGGGCTGATCCTCGGCCGGGACGGCATCCGGGCGGCCTACCTGGAGGGGCGCGGGAGCATCACCGTGCGCGCGCGGACCGCGTTCGAGGAGCTCCGCGGCGGGCGGATGGCGATCATCGTCACCGAGCTGCCGTACATGGTGAACAAGGCCGCGCTGATCGAGCGGATCGCCGAGCTGGTCCGCGAGAAGAAACTCGATGGCATCTCCGATCTGCGCGACGAGAGCGACCGCCAGGGGATGCGGATCGTGATCGAGCTGCGGCGCGACGTCAACCCCCAGATCGTCCAGAACCAGCTCTTCAAGCACACGCAGATGCAGACGACGTTCGGAGCGATCATGCTGGCGCTTGTGGACGGCGTCCCGCGGGTGCTGACCCTCAAGCAGATGCTCACCCACTACATCGCGCACCGCCGGACGGTCGTCACCCGCAGGACGGAGTTCGAGCTGCGGAAGGCCCGGGCGCGGGCGCACATCCTGGAAGGCCTGAAGACCGCGGTCAAGTTCCTCGACGAGGTCATCGCGCTGATCCGCAGGGCGAAGGATGTCCCGGCCGCGCGGGCCGGCCTCGTGAGCAGGTTCAAGTTGAGCGAGGCCCAGGCCGATGCGATCCTCGAGATGCGGCTGCAGCGGCTCACCCAGCTCGAGCGCGAGAAGCTCGATCAGGAGTACAAGGAGCTGATCAAGGCGATCGCCTACTACGAGGACGTGCTGCGCGACGAGCGCAAGGTGCTCGGCATCGTGAAGACCGAGCTGGCCGACGTCAAGGCCCGGTTCGGCGACGCGCGCCGCACCCGCATCACCGGCAAGGACGTCGAGCTCGAGGAGGAGGACCTCATCCCCGACGCCGACGTCGTCATCACCCTGACGCACAACGGCTACATCAAGCGACTCCCGCTCGATACCTACCGGCGGCAGAGCCGGGGCGGCCGGGGCGTCATGGGCATGGAGACCAAGGAAGAAGACTACGTCGAGCACGTCTGCGTGACCACCAACCACGCGTTCCTGCTCTTCTTCACGAACCGGGGGAAGGTGTACCGGATGAAGGCCTACGAAGTTCCCGAGGCGGGGAGGACCGCCAAGGGCACGGCCCTCGTCAACCTGCTCACCGTGGCATCCGGCGAGCGGGTCAACGCGATCATCCCCATCCGCTCCTTCGAGGACGCGGGATACCTCTTCTTCGCCACCGCGCGCGGGTGCGTCAAGAAGACGGGCCTCATGGAGTTCCTCAACGCCAAGCGGGCGGGGATCACGGCGATCACCCTGGACAAGGACGATGAGCTGATCGGCGTGCGCCTCACGGACGGCAAGCAGGAGATCCTCCTGGCGTCGCGCCGGGGCCAGGCGATCCGGTTCAAGGAGGGCGGCGTGCGGGAGATGGGGCGCGCCGCCCACGGCGTGCTGGGCATGCGTCTCCGCAAGGACGACATCGTGGTCGGGATGGCGCAGAGCGGCGAGGGGCGAGATCTCCTCACCGTGACCGAGCTCGGGTTCGGCAAGCGTACTCCGCTCACCCAGTACCGCCTGCAGCGCCGGGCCGGGTCGGGCGTCAAGAGCGTCCGGCTCACGCCGAAGACGGGCACCGTCGCGGCGGTCCGCGCGGTCAACGACGAGGACGAAGTCCTGGTCATCACCGCACGCGGGATCGTAAGCCGCCTGTCGGTCAAGGAGATTTCCCGGCAGAGCCGCGCCGCGCAGGGCGTTCGGCTCAAGCGGCTCGACGACGGCGACCGGGTCTCGGCGATAGCGCCGATCGCGGCGCGGGTGGAGCCCGCAGAGGCAGGTTGATGCCCGGGTTCAGCGATCGCCCGCGACCCGGGGCCGCGCGCCGCGCGCGGCGGCCCGCATGATCGATGCGGCCCTGCTCCTGCTCCGGGCGTGGCTGGGGATCACCTTCGTGCTGCACGGCGGCCAGAAGCTCTTCGGGTGGTTTGGCGGCGGGATCCCCAGGACCTCGCGTTACCTCGAGGATCTGGGGATCCGGCCCGGTCGATTCTGGGCGGTGCTCGCCGGCCTCGGGGAGTTCGGCGGCGGCATCCTCGTGGGCCTCGGGTTCCTGACGCCGCTCGGCGCACTGGCGATCATCATCACGATGATCGTCGCGATCGCGGCCGCCGCCGGCCGGCACGGCTTCTGGATCGAGCACGGCGGGTACGAGTACAATCTGCTCATCATCGTCGTGGCCCTCGCGATCATGCTCTCCGGGCCGGGTGCGTACGCGCTGGACCGGGCGCTGCGCGTGCTCGGCCAGTAGCGGCGCCTGTCGCGCGCAACATCGGTCTCGCGGCGCGCCGCCGGCACCAGCCCGAGACGCAGAGAGGCAGGGCGGCGTCCTGCGGGCAGCAGGGAGGACGCCTCCCGTGTGGCGAAGAGAGAGGGAGCAGGTGGGGCGTGGCGGCCACACGGGAGGCGCAGCGCAGATGGACGCCGGGGTGAAGGGCATCGCGGATCATCTCGAGGAAGTGTGGTCGTCTCTGCTGGACGAGGTGGCGTCCGTCGACGACCGGCTGTTCCAGTGGCGCCCGGGGCCGCAGTTCAACTCGATCGCGATCCTGCTGCGCCATCTTGCCGGCAGCCAGCGGTGGTGGATCGGGGAGGCGATCGGCGGGGTGCCGAGCCACCGCGTGCGCGAGACGGAGTTCGCGCACGATGAGCCACCGCGCGCCGAGGTGCTGAAGGCCGTGGAGGACGCGCGGGCGCTGGCGCGGCGGGTGCTCGCGGATCTCACGATACAGGACCTGCAAGCCGAGACCGCCGTCGCCGTGACTCGGGGCCGCCCGGAGAGGCGTCCCTCGAAGCTGTGGGCGCTGCTCCATTACCTGGAGCACCTCGGGTACCACCGCGGTCAGATCCTCCTGCTCCGGAACCTCGGGCGGGCGGCGCTCTCCGGCGCACCCGCGCCTGGCGCGGGTGCGCCCGCCCGGTAGTCGCGGCGTCGTCTGCGATGCGCTGGGAACTCTGCCGCGAGACCCACACCCGTCTCCAACGGATCGTCAGCGCACTCGGCTTCGCGCACATCGATCCCGCCCGCGTCTTCTGCGTGCGCGGGTACGGCTCGACGTCCGAGGCGTGGGCCCGCATCTGGGGCCTCCCGGCGCTGTGGCAGCAGGTGCTGGGCATCGGCCCCGCGTACGTCGTGGAGATCATCGAACCGGAGTTTAGCCGGCTTCCCCCGGACGAGCAGGATCGGATCTTGATCCACGAGCTCCTGCACATCCCCCGCACGTTCAGCGGCGCAATCCGCCCGCACCGGACGCCGACGTTCCGCATCAACCGGAGAACGGTGGAGCACTACTATCAGCGCTACCTCGCCGCCGCCGCAGGGCACGGCGTCGCGGAGGTGCCGCCGGCGAGCCGCGCGCGTGCGGATGGCCAGGGCGCCGCGGTCCACGCGCACCCGCCGGCGGCGGCCCGCCGTCGGGCCGGGCGGCGCGAGGGCCGCGTCGCGGGCGCGAAGGGCAGGCCCCGCCCCACAACCGTCCCTCTCGCCGGGCCCATGGGACGGAGCGCTAGCACACCATCGCGCTGGCGAGATCTTCCGGGCCACCGCCGCCGTAGTGTACAATAGCAACGAGCGCCAGTCCCGGCGCCCCGCTCAGCGACAAGGTGCGGAATGTTCGAGAACCCTGAGAAGCTGTTCATCATCCTGGTCATCGCGCTCCTGATCTTTGGGCCATCCAAGATGGCCGGGCTCGGCACCGCGCTCGGCCGCGCCATCCGTGACTTTCGCAACGCGGTGCGGAGCGCGCAGGACACCTTCACCGACGGCATCGAGCAGGCCACCGCGACCATCGAGCCGGAGGCCGCCGCGCTGCCCGAGCCCGCCCCCACGCCGGGGACAGGACCTGCCCGGGAGGCCCCGGGGATGGCGGTGCCGGCCACCTGCGACGCGGACGCGGCCGACCTGGACGGTCTCTCGTCCCTGGCGTCCGAGCCGACAGCCGAGGCGCTGCGCCGCAGCCTTGCCGGGCGCGCGTCACCCTCCTGAGCCGAGCCGCTCGTCTCGACGCGCCGGCACGGGCAGAGGCGGAAACCGCCGGAACGTGAGCAGCGCCGCCAGGGTGCACGCCCCAGCGGCCACGGGCACGAGCCGCAACCCCAGCGTATGCCCGGGGCTGTCTCCCAGCGTCAGCAGTTGCCCCAGGCTCACGGATGCCGCCGCGGTCGCTCCGTTGAGCACCAGGCCCTGGACGGCGTAGAACATCGCCTCGCGTCCCTCGCCGGTGCGGAGGCGGTCGAGCTCGGCGATGTCCGCCAGCAGCGCGTTGGGGAGCACGAGCAGTGCGGCGAGCGGCGCCGCCGACAGCACGACCAGCACGTAGCCCTGCGCCACCGGCGCGAGCGGCAGCCCGCGCAGGCCGATCGCGCCGATGGCCGGGACGATGAGCGAGCAGACACCGAGCGTCCACGCGAGCACACGCGGCGCACCGAACCGCCGGCTGGTGGCGGCGAGGAGCGGAAAGGCCGCGAGCGTGCACACGAAGGCCGCGCCCAGCACGGTGCCCACGTGGGCGGCCGGCAGGCCCATGAGCACCGTGACCACGTAGACGAGCGTCGAGTTGACCATGCTGGTGCCGAGCCAGAGAAGCGCGAGGCTCACGAGGTAGACGGCGAACGCGCGATTGTGCAGGACGGACGTGATCGCGCCCGCGAACGTGGCCGAGGGCGCGGCCGGGGAGCGCACCGGATCGGGCACGCCGGCCGCGACCGCCCAGAGCAGCCCGAACGCCGCCACCCCGAGCGCGAGTCCCATCGCGCCGAACCCGCGGTGGGCGATCAGCCACGGGGACACCACCACCGCGGCGCCGACGCCTCCGAGGGACGCACCGGCCTGCCAGGCCGCCGTGGCCACCCGCGCGGGCCCGGCGGGCGTGATGTCCGGCAGCAGGGCGGCGTACGGGTTCATGACCAAGGAGAAGAAGAAGAAGAAGCCGGCGAGCGTCGCGAGCGTGTACACGAACGTCGCATGCGACGGGGCGTCCGGGGGGATCCAGAGCAGGATGAAGCAGGCGGCCAGCGCGGGCGCCCCGAGGGCGATGAACGGGCGCCGGCGTCCCCAGGGGCTGCGGAGCCGGTCGCTCCAGTACGCGACCGGCGGGTTGCTGAGCGCGTTGACGGCGCGGCCGCTGGCGAGCGCGATGCCCACGAGCGCCGGCGACAGGCGCGGGGTCCCCTGGCCGGCGGGCGGCGCGTAGAAGTAGATGAACCACAGGAGGATCGTCTGGAGCAGGAGGCTCGCGCCGAGCGCGCCGGCGCCGTACAGGGCGGGACGGACGATGCCGTGGCCGCTCCGCGGGGGCCCCACCTCAGCCTCAGCGTGGAATCGCACGAGTCATCGCGTGAAGATCGGCAGGGTCCCCAGCGAGATCAGCTCCGGGTTCCGATAGCCGCCCTCTTCCAGCAGCACCGCGGCGCGGGCCACGATCTGCGCGTCCACCCGCCGCAGCAGCTCCTCGACCGCCCGAAGGCTGCCGCCGGTGCTCACGACGTCGTCGACCACGGCCACCCGCTTCCCGCGGATCCGGTCGGCCTCGACGCCATCGAGCACCAGGGACTGCACCCCCGCGGTGGTGATCGACTTCACCTGCACGGTGAGCGGGTTCTTCATATAGCCCTTGGCGCTCTTCCGGCACACGACGTACGGGAAGTACCGCCCGCGCTCCGGGTCGGACAGGTATGTGGCGATCATGTGGACCAGGGGCAGCGCCTTGGCCTCGACCGAGACCACATAGTCGAAGCGAAACGCGCGGAGCCGGTCTGCGAGCTCCCGGGCACACGTGTTGGTCAGCTCGACATCGCCCCAGAGGACAAACGCGGCGATCCACAGGGAGTCCGTGATCGGCACGATCGGTAGCCGACGCCGGAGCCCGGCCACCGTGATCTCATAGTGCTCCTGCCCCTCGTACTTCATCGCCCCCTCCCACGGCACGATCCGCTGTGCATGCTGCATTCGGGCAGGGGCCGCGCAGCCCCTGTCCGCCGCGCGGGGCCGCGCCGGCGGCCGCTGCCGGGGCGCAGGCTTGTGTTGCCGCCGGGTGGTTCCCTATAATTGGGGAGACTATCTGGCGCGCCCGCGCGGCCCCGGATTCCCGAGATGCGGCGCGCGGAGCCGCACGCTGCCGGGGAGGACACGGGAGGGACGGTACGGAGATCGACGCGGCCACCACGGTTGTCGGCGTGCTCGGGGACGCGGTTCGAAACAGCCTCTCCCCGCGGATCCACAACGCGGCTTTTGCTGCTCTGCGGCTGAATTGGTGCTACGTCGCGTTCCCGGTCCCGCGCGACCGCTTGGGGGATGCCCTCCGCGGCCTCGCGGCCCTCGGCGTCGCGGGCGCCAACGTGACGGTGCCGCACAAGGAAGCGGCCGTTGCGTACCTGGACGAAACGAGCGACGAGGCGCGTGCGATCGGTGCGGTCAACACGGTGCGCGTCGACGGCCGGCGTCTCATCGGACACAACACCGACGGCGAGGGGCTGCTCGATGCACTGCGGGCTGATGGGCGCCTCGCCGTCGCGGGCATCCGCGCCGTGATCATCGGGGCGGGGGGGGCGGCGCGGGCCGCCGCGTTCGCGCTGGCCCGCGCCGGCGCCGCGGCGATCGCGATCGCGAACCGCAATTGGGACCGTGCCCGTGCCCTCGCCGATGCCGTGCGGCGGGCCTTCCCCGCGTGCGCCGTGGACGCCGTGCCCCTCGGAGGGTCCGGGGTCGCCGGCGCCTTGCGCGAGGCGGCGCTGCTCATCCAGGCAACCACCGTGGGCGGCGGCGCCCAGCGCGAAGCCGCTCCGGTCGATCCCGCGGCGCTGCACCCGCACCTCTTCGTGATGGACATGATCTACGAGCCGCGCGAGACCGTCCTCCTGCGCGCCGCGCGGGACCGTGGGTGCCGCACGCTCGGGGGCCTGCCGATGCTCGTCTACCAGGGCGCGCGGGCGTTCGAGATCTGGACCGGGCAACCGGCGCCCGTGGGGGTGATGCGCGAGGCGGTGGGGTTGTCCGGAGGAGCCTCGCAGCAGTGAGGCGCCTCGGGTGGTGATGGGATGCTGCGATTCCTGACCGCGGGCGAGTCGCACGGCCGCGGCCTCCTCGTGATCCTCGAGGGGATGCCCGCCGGCGTGCCCGTCTCGGAGGACGAGATCAACCTGCAGCTCGCGCGCCGCCAGCGCGGCTACGGGCGCGGCGGCCGCATGCAGATCGAGCAGGATCGCGCCGAGATCTACTCCGGGGTGATGCGCGGCACCACGATCGGGGCGCCGGTCGGGCTCCTCATCGGGAACCGGGACTGGCGGAAAGAGGAGCCGCCGCTCACCCGGCCCCGCCCGGGCCACGCCGATCTCGCCGGCGCGCTGAAGTACCACTTCGACGACGTCCGCCGGGTGCTGGAGCGCTCGAGTGCGCGCGAGACCGTCGCGCGCGTGGCGGCCGGCGCGGTGTGCCGGTGCCTGCTCGCGCAGTTCGGGATCACGCTCGCGAGCCACGTCGTCGAGCTGGGCGGCATCGCGGCCCGGTCCCGGCCGCAGAGCGTGGAGGAGATCTCCGCGATCGCCGAGGGGTCGCCGCTCCGGTGCGCCGACCCCGAGGCGGAGGCCCGGATGATCGCGGCGATCGACGAGGCGAAGGCGCGGGGCGACACCCTGGGCGGCGTGTTCGAGGTCATCGTGGCCGGCCTGCCGGTGGGCCTCGGCTCGTACGTGCACTGGGACCGCCGGATCGACGGCCGGCTGGCGCAGGCGATGATGTCGATCAACGCGATCAAGGGCGTCGAGATCGGTCAGGGATTCGCCGAGGCCAGGCTGCCCGGGTCCGCAGCGCACGATGAGATCTTCTACGATCCCGCGCGCGGATTCTATCGCCACACCAACCAGTCCGGCGGCACCGAGGGCGGCATGACCACGGGCGAGCCGCTGGTGGTGCGGGTCGCGATGAAACCGCTCAGCACGCTACGGAGCCCGCTCGCATCGGTGGACATCGTCACCAAGGAGCGCGTCGAGGCGGCGGTGGTGCGCAGCGACGTGACCGCCGTGCCCGCCGCCGGCGTGATCGGCGAGGCGATGGCCGCGTTCGTGCTCGCCGACGCGTTGATCGAGAAGTTCGGCGGCGACAGCCTGGACCAGATGCGCGTCGCCGCGGACGCCCACCGGCAGTGGGCCCGCACCGGCCCCACCGCGTGACCGCAGGCGTGCCGCTCAACATCGTGCTCATCGGCTTCATGGGCACGGGCAAGACCGCCGTGGGCCGGCGGGTGGCGGCGCGTCTCGGTCGGCCCTTCATCGATACCGACGCCCTCATCGAGGCCCGGGCGGGCCGGTCGATCGCACGCATCTTCGCCGAGGACGGCGAGGAGGCGTTCCGCCGGCTGGAGGCCGAGGTGGTGGCCGAGGCGAGCGCGCGGTCGGGCGCGGTCATCGCCACCGGCGGCGGGGTCGTGCTGCGCCCGGAGAACATGGCGCGCCTCCGCCGGAGCGGCGTGATCGTCGCGCTGCGCGCGCAGCCGCAGGCGATCCTGGCCCGCGTCGGCGCGGGCGGCGGCGACCGCCCTCTGCTCGGGAACGACCCGGAGGCCCGCGTGCGCCGTCTGCTCGTGGAGCGGGACCCGCTGTACCGGGACGCCGCTCTCGTCGTGGATACCACGTCGCTCACCCTCGACGAGGTCGCCGCCCGGGTACTCGCGTTTGTCTCGGCACGGGACAGCGTCGCCGGCGCCCCGGGGCCCGAGGCGCCGCTCGCGCCGTCCACGGCCGAGCCCGCGCCGCCCGACCGGGTTGTCCGCGTCCCGCTCGGCGCGCGCGGGTACGAGATCCGGATCGGCCGCGGGCTCCTCCCGCGCCTCGCCGGATACCTGCGCGGGTGCGGCGTCGGGGGCCGGCTCGCGCTCCTCACCCACCCGCGTCTGGAGGCGCTCTACGGGCGCGGCCTCGCCGCCGCGCTCCGTGAGGCCGGGCACGAGGTCGTGACCGTGACCGTGCCGCCGTCCGAGCGCAGCAAGAGCCTGCGCGCCGCCCGCCGCGTCTACGACGCCCTCGTCGACGCCCGGCTCGACCGGACCGCCGCGCTCCTCGCGCTCGGCGGGGGCGTCGCCGGGGACCTGGGCGGGTTCGTCGCGGCGACGTTCCTGCGGGGGATCGCGTGGGTCGCGCTTCCCACGACGCTGCTGGCGCAGGTGGACGCCAGCATCGGCGGCAAGACGGGCGTGAACCACCCCCGCGCCAAGAACCTGATCGGCGCCATCCACCAGCCCGCGCTCGTGGTCTCCGACATCGACACCCTGCGCTCGCTCCCGCCGCGAGAGCTTCGGTCCGGGATGGCGGAGGTGATCAAGACCGGGGTCATCGGTGCCCCGGATCTGTTCGAGGACCTGGAGGCGCACATCCGGGCAGCGCTCGCCCGGGAGCCCGGTGTGCTCGCGCGCGTCGTGGGCCGCTGCGCGGAGTACAAAGCCGGAATCGTCGCCGGCGACGAGCGCGAGGAGGCCGGGCGGGTCGTCCTCAACTACGGCCACACGATCGGCCACGGCATCGAGGCGGCGGCCGGCTACCGGCGTGTCACGCACGGCGAGGCGATCGCCGTGGGCATGACGCTCGAGGCCCGGCTCGCGGTGCGGCTAGGCGTCTGCGACGAGACGCTCCTGGCCCGGCAGACGCGTCTGCTCGCGGCCGCCGGGCTCCCGGTGCGCCTGGCAGACATCTGCCGGGGACGGCCGCCCGCACGGTCGGCCATCGCCGCGGCGATGGCGCACGATAAGAAAGCGCGCGCGGGCCGGCTGCGGCTCGTGCTGCCCGCCCGGCTCGGGGCCACGGTCCTGAGGGAGGACCTGCCGGCCGGGCTCCTCGAGGAGGTCCTCGACGATGGCTAGCCCACCCCGCGAATCGGCTCCGGTGATGCGAATTCGTGGGGGCCCCGGGCCTTCCTCTGGAAGGTTTCCGAGGCATGCTCTGAGGGTGCTCGTCATCCACGGCCCGAACCTCAACCGCCTGGGGCGCCGCGAACCGCACATCTACGGGACCGTGACCCTCGCGGAGATCGACCGGGCCCTCCACGCGCTCGCCCGCGAGCTGGGGGCGGCGGTCGAGACCTTCCAGTCGAACCACGAGGGCACGATCGTCGACCGGCTCCACGCCGCCGAGGGGCGGTACCAGGCCATCGTCCTGAACGCGGGCGCCCTCACCCACTACAGCATCGCCCTGCGCGATGCGATCGCCGCGGTCCCGGTCCCGGTCGTCGAGGTGCACCTGTCCAACCTGCACGCCCGCGAGCCGCTGCGGCACGTGTCCGTGATCGCGCCGGTCGTCGCCGGCCAGATCATGGGCTTCGGGATGCACAGCTACCTGCTCGGCCTGCGCGCCGCGCTGGCGCTGGCGCAGCAGGCACGCGGCGTGCGCGGGCCGGCGGCCCCAGCGGGCGAGCGAAAGGCGGCGGGCCGCCGGCGCCGCAGGCCGGCCGCACGGGCCGGGTCGAGGTAGCCGGGAGGATCCGAGGCGACCGCGGTGTAATAAGGTGGAAAAGGTTTTCCACACCCAGGAGGGAACGGTGGGGCGGGCCAGCGAGGCGTTCTACGCGTCGGACGTGCCGGCGGACGGACGGAAGCGCAACCTGCTCTCGCTCTCGTTCGCCGAGGTGGCGGAGCGGCTCCGCGAGCCGGGACAGGACCTGGTCCTGCTGCCGCTTGGCAGCACGGAGAAGCATGGCGCGCACATCCCGCTCGGCACCGACAGCTACATCACGATGGCCGCGGTCGTGCAGGCGGCGGAGATGGCGGACTGCCTGTACGCGCCGCTGATGCCGTTCGGGTACTCCCCGCATCACATGGGCCGGCTGCACGAGGGGGCCGGGACGATCACGCTGCAGGCGGAGACCTACCGCCGGGTCATGCACGACGTCGCCCTGAGCCTGATCTTTCACGGGTTCAACAGGATCATCTTCGTCAGCCACCACGGGTCCAACACCAAGCCGATCGACGAGGTCTTGCGCTACCTTCGGTACCGAACCGGCGCGTTCATCGCCTTCTACAAGACCCCCACCGAGCGGGAAGTGCAGGTCCTCGAAGGCGTCCTCGAGAACCCGCCCGAGGAGACGCCGGGCTGGCACTCCAGCGAGCTGGAGACGTCGTGCGTCATGGCCGTGCACCCGGCGCTCGTCTCGATGGAGCGGGCGGTCTCCGATCGGCCGCACGCGCCGCGCTGGATGGGCCCCGCGTTCTCGAAGATCGACGGGACGGGCACGGTGAAGTTCCAGGGATCCGAGAACATCTGGGTGCCGATGGAGCACCACGAGTACTCGGACACGGCCGTGATCGGTAACCCCTTCCGCGCCAACCCCGAGAAGGGCGAGGAGATCTTCCGGCGCATGGCCCGGCACCTCGCCGACTTCGTCATCGAGGCGCGCGCGTTCCCCGTGGAGGTCACCGCCCGTGACTATCCGGAGCGCGCGTACATGCCCTAGCCCACTTGTCCCACCCCAGCGAATCGCCGGCCAATGCGATTTGCCGGGGGCCCCCGGGAGAATTCGCCGGGGCGACGCGAATTCGATCACAGGGAGCGCGACGACGGCAAACGGCCTTGGAGCTGAGGCGACCCGTATCGGTCCGGCGGGGGCCCGGGCCTGTGACCCGGGTATCGCGACGTGGGCTCACGGCTTGGGAGCTGAGGCGGCCTGCCTCCGTGCGGCGGGGGCCCGGGCCTGTGACCCGGGTATCGCGACGTGGACACACGGCTTGGGAGCTGAAGCGGCCTGCTTCCGTGCGATGGGGGCCCGGGCCTGTGACCCGGGTATCGCGACGTGGGCTCACGGCTTGGGAGCTGAAGCGGCCTGCCTCCGTGCGATGGGGGCCCGGGCCTGTGACCCGGGTATCGCGACGTGGGCTCACGGCTTGGGAGCTGAAGCGGCCTGCCTCCGTGCGATGGGGGCCCGGGCCTTTCGGTCACGGCATCGCGATGGATGCCCCGGTGGAGCGTAGCCGGCTCGACGAGGTGCGAGGCCTCCTCGTGGAGGTGGCGCACCGCGCGTCCATGCAGGGGCTGGTGCCCGGCACGAGCGGCAACCTGAGCGTCCGCGTCCCCGGCTCGGACCACATCCTCATCAAGGCGACGGGCCGGGCGCTGGGCGAGATGACCGCGGCGGATACGGTCCTCCTGGATCTGGACGGGAACGTCGTGGAGCGCGGCACGCCGCCGCGTCCCTCCAAGGAACGGCTGTTCCACGTGGCGATCTATCAGCGCCGGCCCGATGTCGGGGCGGTTGTCCATCTGCACCCTCCCTACGCGGTCGCGTTCGCCGTGGCGCGCCGGCTCCCGCCGATGCTCACGGGCGCGGCGCGGGCCTTCTTGGAGGGCCGGACCGCGCTCGTCGCGCCCGCTCCCTCAGGGTCGCCGCAGCTCGCGGCGCTCGTCGGCGATGCGTTCCAGGACCCGGCCGTCCGGGCGGCGATCCTGGCGGAGCACGGGACGGTCACGGTGGGCTCGGACCTCCGCGCGGCGCTCTACCTCAGCGAGTACCTCGAGGACGCCGCCCGCACCGCGTGCCTCGTGCGGCTGCTGGGAGGGCAGGCGCCGTGAGCGCGGACGTCCCCGGGGCGCGCGGGCCGGCGCCGCGGCCCGGCGCGGGGGACACGCGTCCCTGACTCGGGCGGCGGAGCGATGCGGTCGGAGCCGCGGCGGCCGTGGTGACGGAGACGATGCCGGGGCGCGCGCACGGCCGGGCGGCCGCCATCATCGCGACGCTCGATACCAAGGAGGGCGAGGCGCGCTTCCTGCACCGCGCGCTGTGCGCTCGGGGGTACGAGGTCCGGATCGTCGACGTCAGCACGCGGGCGGATCCCCCTGCCTCGCTGGACCCGGCCGACGCGACGCGTGAGCGCGTCGCCGCCTCCGCGGGCGTCTCCCTCGCGGCGCTCGCCGCGATGCGCCGGGACGAGGCCATGGCGGCGATGGGCCGGGGCGCCGCGGCGATCCTCCGGGGCTGGCTCGATGAGGGCCTCCTGGGAGGCGTCATCGGCATCGGGGGGCATCAGGGCACCACGATCAGCGGGCTGGCGATGCGGGCGCTGCCGCTGGGCTTCCCGCGCGTGCTGGTCTCGACGGTGGCCTCCGGCAACGTCCGGCCATTTGTGGGCGCCGCCGACGTCGCGATCCTGTTCTCGGTCGGGGACCTGCTCGGCGGCCCGAACCGCGTGACGCGGCCGGTGCTGGCGCGCGCCGCTGGCATGCTGGCGGGCATGATGGAGGCCGCGGGTCCGCTCGCCGCGCCGCGCGCGCCGGCCGTGGCGATCACGGCGCTCGGCAACACGCACGCCGCGGTGCAGCGGATCATCGCGTCGCTCGGGGCGCACGGGTACGAGGTGGTGCCGTTCCATGCCTCGGGTGCCGGCGGCTCGGCGATGGAGGCGCTGATCCGGGGCAGGGAGTTCGAGGCGGTGATCGACCTGACGCCGCACGAGTTGCTGGGCGAGGTCCTCGGCGACGACATCTACGCGCCGGTCACGTCCGGCCGGCTCACCGCGGCGGGCGAGACGGGCGTCCCCCAGGTCGTCGCTCCGGGCGGCCTCGACTACCTCGTCTTCGGAGCGGAGGACACGATCCCCGCCCGCTACCGCGGGCGACCGACCCACCACCACAATCCCTACAACACCAACGTGCGCGCGACGCCGGCCGAACTGCGCCGCGTGGGCGAGGCGCTGGCCCAGCGTCTCAACGCGGCGCGCGGGCCGGTGGTGTTCCTGAACCCGCTGCGCGGGTGGTCCCACATCGGCGCGGAGGGGGGGCCGCTGTGGGACCCGGCGGCCAACGACGCGCTGCGGGAGGTGCTGCGGCGGGCGCTCGCGCCCGCGATCCGGTACGTGGAGGTGGACGCGGGGATCAACGATCCCCGCTTCGCCGATGCGGTGGTGGCGGCGGCGCGGGAGCTGCTCGGCCGGAGCGGCGAGCCGGCCGGGCCCCGCGCGCCGGCGGAAGGAGGCGTGCCGTGCTGACGGCGGAGGCAGCGGTTGGGAAGATCCCGGAGGCGATGAGGGCGTGGGCCCTGTTCGGGCCCGGCGACATCCGGCCGGTCAGGAAGCCGGTCCCGCGCCCGGGAGAGGCGGAGGTCCTCGTCAAGGTGGAGGCGGTCGCGATCTGCGGGACGGACCTCGAGATCCTGCGCCACGGTCTGCCGGCGCTCGTGGACGGCAAGCCGCCCTTCGACGGCCGGCACGTCATCGGGCACGAGTACGCCGGCACCGTCGCCGCCGTCGGGCCGGCCGTCGACGAGTTCCGCGTCGGCGACCGGGTCGTCGTGGAGGTCCACGCGGGCTGCGGGCGGTGCGAGCGGTGCCGTCACGGAATGTACACGTCGTGCCTGAACTACTCCTCTCGCGCGAAGGGGCACCGGGCCAACGGGTTCACGACCGATGGGGCCTTCGCCGAGTACGCGGTCAACCACGTCAACACGTTGTTCCGGCTCCCGGACCACATCCCGTTCGACGAGGCGACCCTCATCGTCACCGCGGGCACCGCCCTCTACGGCCTGGACGTGCTCGGCGGCCTCATCGCCGGCGACACGCTCCTCGTCATGGGCCCCGGTCCCATCGGGCTGATGGCGGTGGCGTGCGGCAAGGCGCTCGGCGCGCGCGTGATCCTCACCGGCACCCGGGAGAGCCGCCTCGGGGTGGGGCGGCAGCTCGGTGCCGATGAGATCGTGAACGCCAGGGAGCAGGATCCCGTCGAGGCCACGAGGGCGATGACCGGCGGCGCGGGCGCCGATCTCGTCATGGAGTGCTCGGGCGCGCCGAGCGCGCTCAACCAGGCGCTGTACGCCACCAAGCGCGGAGGACGCATCTGCTTGGCGGCGTTCAGCCGGGAGCCGGTGGCGTTCGACGCCGCGCACATGGTGCGCAACAACATCTATCTGTACGGCATCCGGGGGGAGGGGCAGGGCGCGGTCCGGCGCGGTCTCGCCCTCATGGCCCAGGGGAGGATCTCGGGGAGGCCGTTCATCACGCACCGGTTCACGCTGGACGAGCTGCCAGAGGCGCTGCGGACCGCCGAGCAGCGTCTCGGCGACGCGATCAAGGTCGTCGTCGTGCCGTAGGGGTGACGATGGCGCCGGACGACGCTCACGCCGCGCACCGCACCGGGGGGGGCCGGCGCGACGCCTCCGCCACCATCCTGGACGTGGCCGGGCGCGCCGGCGTGTCGGCTGCGACGGCGTCTCGCGTGCTGACCGGCAGCTCCCACGCCGTGAGCCCCCCAACGCGCCGGCGCGTGCTGGCCGCGGCACGCGATCTGGGCTACCTGCCCAACATGCTCGCGCGCAGCCTCCTCAAGCGCGAGACGTCCGCGGTCGGCGTGCTCGTCCCCGACGTCTCCAACCCCTACTACGCGGTCATCCTCCGCGGCATCGAGGACGCCGCGAGCGAGACGGGCCGCGCCGTGATCGTGTGCAACACCGATCGCCGCGGCGACAAGGTCCGGTCCTACCTGCGGGCGCTGCTGGAGCGGCGCGTCGACGGGCTCATCGTGGCCGGCGGCACGATCCGCCGGGAGCATCTGGCGGCCGTGAGGAGCGCACCTCCTATCGTGGTGATCGGACGGCACGGCGTTCCGCTGCCGTCGGTGCGGGTCGACAACGTCGGGGCGGCGGTCGCCGCGACCCGGCACCTCATCGAACTGGGCCACCGCCGCATCGCGTGCCTCGCTGGCCCGGCGGAGTCGCTGACCGCTGCGGACCGCCTGACCGGCTATCGCCGGGCGCTGCGCCGGGCCGGTCTCCCGGCCCGCGCCGACGATGTCGCCAGGGGCGAGTTCAGCCTGGCGGGCGGCCGCCGAGGAGGCGAGCGCCTCTTTGCCCGTGACGATCCGCCGACCGCCGTGGTCGCGTGCAGCGACCAGATGGCGATCGGGCTGGTACGGCTGCTGCACGAGCGCGGGCTGCGCGTGCCGGACGACGTCTCGGTCGTGGGGTTCGACGACAGCCCGCTCGCGTCGCACACGGTCCCGGCCCTGACCTCGGTCGCGATCCCGATGTACGAGATCGGGCGGCGGGCGATGGCGCTGCTGCGGCGGTTGCTGGAGGACGGCGGCGCCGAGCCCGTGGTCCTGCCGGTCGAGCTGCGTATTCGAGAGACGACCGCGCCGCCCCGCCCGTGCTGCCGGCCGCGGGACAGGGCGGCTGGGGCCCCCGGCGGGCCCCGCGTACCGGGGCCCGCGTAGGGACGGCATGGCCGCGATGGCGCGGATCGATCGGACCGCCCGGGTGCGGCGCTGGGATCCGCTCCTGCGCTGGGCGCGGCAGAGCGGCGTCGTGCTCGCGGCGTACCTGTGCGCCGTGGCCGCGTGGCAGGGCGCGAGCCTCGCCTTCCATATCCCCGGCTTCCTGCTGCCGTCCCCCGCGGCGATCGCGGAACGCGCCGGGGGCGGCCTCCCTCAGATCCTCGCCCACACCCTCATCACGCTCGGGGAGGTGCTGGAAGGCTTCCTCCTCGGCGCCGTCGTCAGCATCCCGCTCGGGATCCTGGTGGTCTACTCGCGGCTGCTGGAGCGGCTCGTCTACCCGTTCCTCGTCGCCTTCCAGGCGATCCCGAAGGTCGCGCTCGCCCCGATCCTCGTCGTGTGGTTCGGGTTCGGCCCCGCCTCCAAGGTCATGCTGGCGTTCGTCACGGCGATGTTCCCGATCATCGTGAACACCGTGATCGGGATGAAGCAGACGCCGCCGGAGCTCGTGTACCTGATGCGATCGCTCGAGGCGTCGGAGCTGCAGATCTTTCTCAAGATCCGCCTCTACGCCGCCGCGCCGTACGTCTTCGCCGGCTTCAAGATCGGGATCACGCTCGCCGTCGTCGGGGCGATCGTGGGCGAGTTCATCGCCTCCAACGGCGGCCTCGGCTACCTCCTGCTGGCGGCCAACAACAACATCGATACGCCGCTGCTGTTTGCGATCGTCGCGGTGCTCTCGTTGCTGAGCATCACGCTGTACTACGCGGTCGAGGCGATCGAGGGCATCCTGCTCCCGCGTCCGCTGCGGAGCAAGACCGCCCGGATCGAGCAGAGGATCCGACCGTGAGCCGCCGCGCCGCGGACCGCGCCCTCGACCGAGACGCCGCCGCGGGGGCGTCCCCGCCCGTGACGGTCGAGGTGGAGGGCGTCTCCATGGCCTACCGGCTCGACACGGGGGAGACGCTCCGGGCGCTCGACCGCGTCGACCTCCGCGTCCCGGCCGGGCACTTCTGCAGCATCGTGGGGCCGAGCGGGTGCGGCAAGAGCACCCTGTTGATGCTCATCGCCGGCCTGTACCGCCCGCTGAGCGGGCAGATCCTGATCGCTGGCCGCCCGGTCGCGGGCCCCTGGCACGGGATCGGGATGGTCTTCCAGCGCGACGTGCTGCTCGACTGGCGGACGGTGCTGGAGAACGTGCTGCTGCCCGTCGAGGTGAAGCGGCTGCCGGAGGCGCGCTACCGCAGCCGGGCGCTCGCCCTGCTCGAGCGCGTCGGCCTGGGCGAGTTCGTCGGGGCGTTCCCGGACCAGCTCTCCGGCTGCATGCGGCAGCGCGCGGCGCTCTGCCGCGCGCTCGTCCACGATCCGGCGCTCCTGCTGATGGACGAGCCGTTTGCGGCCGTGGACGCGTTGACGCGGGAGAAGCTCAACGTCGACCTGCTGCGCCTGACCACGGAGGCGCCCAAGACCGTCGTCTTCGTGACGCACAGCATCGAGGAGGCGGTGCTGCTGGCCGATCAGGTCGTCGTGATGGGCCCGCGTCCGGGGACGGTGCTGCGGGCGTTCCCCGTGGACCTGCCGCGGCCCCGGGGGCTCGCGACGCGGGGAGAGGCGCGATTCCACGAGCTGGTGGACGAGGTCCGCGCCGTGTTCCATACGATGGGGCTGCTCTGAGGCCGGCCCGCGCCGCGGACGCCGTGCGCCATCGCGTGGCGCAGGATCGATCGAGACCGGAGTGGCGAAGGAGGTGTTACAGATGCGACACACGCGACTCACCCGGCGGACCGTGCTGCGCGGCGGGCTCGCGCTGCTCGCCGCGCAGGCCATCGCCCCGCGCGCGTGGGCGGCGCCGGCCCCGGCCAAGCAGGCGACCCTGCGGTTCAACTGGACGATCAAGGGCGAGTTCACGCCGTTCTTCGTCGCCCGCGAGAAGGGCTTCTACGAGGCCGCCGGCGTCCGCCTCGACCTGCTGGAGGGCAAGAGCGGGACCCAGGCCGTGCAGGTCGTCGGCGCCGGCCGGGATACCTTCGGCTACGTGCCGTCGGTGCAGGTCATCGAGGGCATCAGCGGCGGCATTCCCGTCAAGACCGTGGCCACCCTGGGGCGCTACACCGGCATGTGCTGGGCGTCCTGGCCGAACGTGCCGCTGACCAAGCCGAAGGACCTCGAAGGACACCGCGTCTCGATCTCGCCCTCCTCGACGTTCTTCCAGGTGTGGCCGGCGTTCGCGCGGACGTTCCGGATCGACACGAGCAAGGTCGATGTCGTGCACGTGGACCCGTCGGCGCGCGTGGGCCTGTTCCTCGGACACAAGCTCGACATCATGGCCGACATCTTCTGGGCCAACGACTACGTGATCCTGCAGGTGAAGGCCCCCGAGCCGCTCAACGTGCTGAGGCTCTCCGACCTCCACTTCGATCCGCTCGGCTACCTGCTGGTGGTCAACACCTCGGTGTTGACGAGCGACGCCGACCTCGTCAAGCGGGTGACCCAGGCGACGCTCAAAGGGTTCCGGTACACGCTGGACCACCCGGACGAGGCGATCGCGATCATGACCAAGCTCTACGGGGACCGGCTCGGCGACCGGGTCATCGCAGGGCAGGTGCACAACCTCCTGCAGCTCATCGTCCAGAGGCCCGCCCTGGGACGGGCCGGCGAGGATGCCTGGGCGCGCTCGCTGACGATCCTGTACACCTCGGGCGTCATCCGCAGGCGGCTCCCCCTCGCGGACTACTACACCGATGCGTTCGTCTCGAGCTGAGGTGCCCGCCCGGGAGCCCGAGATCCGGCGGCACAGGGCCGTCGCGGGCGTTCCGGGTCCGACCGGCCCGTTCGCGTGGTCCGTGGCGTGGGGCGATCTCGTCTTCGTCTCCGGGATTCGCGGAATCGATCCGGCGACCGGGGCGCCGGCGCCCGATGACGCGCGCCGCCTCGAGCTGATCTTCGGCCACCTGGCCCGGATCCTGGAGGCCCACGGCTGCGCGGCGAGCGACGTCCTGTCGACGCGCGTCTACGTCACGGAGATGGCCCGCCACCGCCCGCTCGTGAACGACGCCTTCACCCGGTTCTTCGGACAGGACCTCCCGGCGCGCACGATCGTGGAGGTGCGGGCCCTCAATCAGGCCGACACCATCGAAGTGGAGGTCATCGCGGCGCGCCGCGTGCGGGACGAGCCCCGGTAGCCGGTCAGCGCGCCGGCGAGGGAAGCGCGCCGGCCCCGTCGAACCAACGGGCCGGCATGGGCGATCGACGTCCCGCCGCTGAGGAGCGGAGCCCTCGGGAGGATACGGTGCGCTTTCGCGGCATTCGCGGCGCGGTCACGGTCGAGAGCAACACCGCGGACGCCATCCTGGACGCGACGGCGGAGTTGCTCCGAAAGATGGTCGCCGCCAACGAGGTCGACGTGGACGACATCGCCGGCGTCGTCTTTACCGTGACGCCCGATCTCGATGCCGCGTTTCCGGCCGAGGCCGGCCGGCGCCTGGCCGGGTGGGCCCAGGTGCCGCTGATGTGCGCCCAGGAGATCCCGGTCCCCGGCGCCCTGCCGCGCTGCATCCGGGTCCTCATGCTCGTCAACACCACGAAGACGCTGGATGAGGTCGAGCACGTCTACCTGCGCGGGGCGGAGCGGCTCCGGCCGGACCTCATCTCGCGCTCGTGAGAGCGCCCTCCCCGGCGCGCGCCGCCGGCCGCTCCCCGGCAGCCACCGAGGATGCCCCGGCCCGCTGACGCCCTGGCCGTCGGTCCCGGATCCCCGCTGCGCGGGACCCTGCGCGCGCCCGGGGACAAGTCCATCTCCCACCGGGCGGCGCTCCTCGGCGCGATCGCCGCAGGCACGACCCGGGTCGACGGGTTCCTGCGCGCCGAGGACTGCCTGTCGACGCTGCGGTGCCTCCGGCAGCTCGGCGTCGCGATCGAGGAGGAGCCGCCGGACCGCCTCCTGATCCACGGCGGAGCGCTGCGGGAGCCCGAGGAGATCCTGGACGTCGGCAACTCGGGCACGACGATCCGCCTGCTCGCGGGCATCCTCGCCGGCCAGCCGTTCCACAGCGTGCTCACCGGCGACGCGAGCATCAGGCGGCGGCCGATGGACCGGATCGCGGAGCCCCTGCGCCGGATGGGGGCCGGCGTCTCCGGCCGCGCGGGCGGCCGGCTGGCGCCGCTGTCCATCGACGGTGGGCGCCTGCGCGCGATCTCCCACACCACCCCGGTCCCCAGCGCCCAGGTGAAGTCGGCGGTCCTCCTCGCCGGGCTCTTTGCCGACGGCGAGACCGAGGTCCGCGAGCCCTCGCAGAGCCGCGACCACACGGAGCGGATGCTGGGGGTCTTCGGCGTGCCGGTCGCGCGCGCCGGGCTCGCGGTCCGCCTGCGCGGGCCGGCGCGGCTGCGCGGCGCCGCCCTCACGGTGCCCGGGGATCTATCGTCGGCCGCGTACTTTCTCGTGGCGGCCGCGCTCGTCCCGGGATCGTGCCTCACCGTCGAGGACGTCGGCCTCAACCCGACGCGCACCGGCGTGCTCGACGTCCTGCGCATGATGGGCGCCGACCTCGAGGTGCACGAGGTGCGCGAGAGGGCCGGCGAGCCGCTCGGCACGATCACCGTGCGGGCCTCGCGCCTGCACGGCGCGGTGGTCGGCGGGGACCTCGTCCCGCGCACGATCGACGAACTCCCGGTCGTGGCCGTCGCCGCGTGCCTCGCCGAGGGCGAGACCGTGATCCGGGACGCCGCCGAGCTGCGCGTCAAGGAGTCCGACCGCATCGCCGCTCTCGCGCGTGAGCTGGGCCGCCTCGGCGCGCGGGTCGAAGCGCGCCCGGACGGCCTCGCGATCGCGGGATCCGGGCGGCTCCGCGGGGGCCGCGTGGCGAGCGGCGGAGACCACCGCATTGCCATGGCGCTCGCGGTTGCCGGGCTCTGCGCGGATGGCCCGGTGGTGATCGACGATCCCGCCTGCGTCCGTACCTCGTTCCCGGAGTTCGAGGCCACGCTGCGCCGGGTGACCCGGGCGTGATCCACGGGCCCCTGGAGCTGCTCTTCGTGTCGGTCGTCGTCGCCGGCGCGGCGGCGGTGAAGGGGACGATCGGGTTCGGGTTCCCGCTGATCGCGGTCCCGCTGCTCGCCACCGTGCTCGGCCCGCGCGTCGCGGTCCCGATGATCGCGATCCCGACCCTGCTCAGCAACCTGATCGTCGCGGCCCACCGCCGGTCCGCCGGGGGGGCCGGCGCCCATGTGGCCGTGCTCGCGGGGCTCCTCGTCGGCACCGTGGCCGGCGCGTTACTGATCACGGTGCTCGACCCGCGGGTCCTGTCCGTGCTCGTCGGGGGGATCGCGCTCCTGTACGTCGTCGCCACCGCGTTCCGGTTGACGGTCCTCGTGCCCGTCTCCGTGGGCCGGCGCGTGGGGCCGTTCGTCGGCCTCGCGGCCGGCGTGATGGGCGGCGCGACCGGCATCTTCGCCCCGCTCCTGGCGAGCTACCTCCACATGCTCCAGCTGGCCAAGCGCGAGTTCGTGTTCTGGATCACGGTGATGTTCACCGTGAGCAACATCGCGCAGGTCGCGAGCTACCTCCGCCTCGGGCTGTACGCGGGCCCGGTGCTCGGCACATCGCTCCTGGCGTGCCTCCCGATGGCTTTGGGCACGTGGCTGGGGCTCGTGCTCCAGGACCGGCTCAACCAGGAGGTGTTCAGCAGGATCGTGCTCGCGATCGTCGCGCTCGCCTCGCTCAACCTGCTGCTGCGCGGCCTCCTCGGGTAGCCCGGCGTCCGCGCCCCCTTTCCCGCGCCGGGTGCCTGCGGCGCCTCACATCGTTGCCCACGGTGGCCGACGGCAACCGGCACTATGCCCGGGGCGATGCTGCCGCTCCCTGCCCGCCGCGGTGGCGATACCGGAACCGGTCCATCTTGATCAGCGCGTGGTAGCTGCCGAACCGCGCCGCATCCTCTGCGGCGCGGTCGAGCGGCCCGGGCCCCTCGTTCTCGTCCGCTGCGAAGACCCGGCGGATCCCGTACGTCGTCGAGCGCTCCGCCGGAATCCGGCCCGCGTCGCGGATCAACCGGCGCAGCTCGGCCGGCGGGACCAGCTGGCCGTATCCCGCGCCCGCCGCGGTGGAGATGCTCTCGTTGATCAGCGTGCCGCCCAGGTCGTTCGCGCCGGCGGCGAGCAGGAGCTGCGCGAGACGGTGTCCCTCCTTGACCCAGGAGGCCTGAAGATTCGGGATCGCGCGGCCCAGCACGATCCTGGCCGTGGCGTGCACGCGGAGCACCTCCATCCCGGTCGGCCCCGGACGCAGCCCGGGGACGAGCCGCTTCCTCCACATCGGCGCCTCCGTGTGGACGAAGCTGAGCGGGACGAACTCCGTGAATCCGCCCGAGCGGCGCTGCAGATCGCGCAGCAGGACGAGGTGGCGGGCCTGGTGCGCGGGCGTCTCGGCGTGCCCGAACATCATCGTAGACGTCGTGGGGATGCCGAGCTCGTGGGCGGTCGTGATGACCTCGATCCACTGCGCCGTCCGGATGCGGCCGGGCGAGATCCGGTCCCGGAGCTCGTCGTCCAGGATCTCCGCCGCGGTGCCGGGCAGGCTGCCGACGCCGGCGGCCTTGAGCTCCCCGAGGTACTCGCGGATCGTCCGGCCGGACCGGACCGCGCCGTAGAGGACCTCTTCGGGCGAGAACCCGTGGATGTGCAGGCCGGGGATCGCCTCCTTGATCAGGCGCGTGAGGCGGATGTAGAGGTCGCCGTCCATCTTGGGCGGCAGCCCGGCCTGGATGCAGACCTCGGTGGCGCCGAGCTCCCACGCCTCGCGCGCCCGGCGCAGGATCTCCTCGTCGGGGAGGAAGTACCCCTCCTCCTCGCGGAAGCTCCGGCTGAACGCGCAGAACCCGCAGCCCTTGATGCAGACGTTGGTGAAGTTGATGTTGCGGTTGACCACGTACGTCACGACCTCGCCGACGGCCTCGCGGCGGAGGTGGTCGGCCGCGGCCGCCGTCGCGAGGAGGTCCGGCCCGGTCGCCCGCAGCAGGTGCTCGGCCTCGCCGGCGGTGATCTCCGCGCCCGAGAGCGCCCGGTCGAGGATCCGGGCGACCTGCGGGGTGATCCCGGCGAGCAGCCGGTCGAGCGGCCGTCCCGGCTCGGGGGCGAGGCCGGGGTGCGACGATCGCTCGCAGCGCTGCTCGCGCTGCGCGTCCTCTACATCAGCATCGCGTGGGGACATGCCGGGCGAGACCTCCTGGGGCGTAGCCTTCGGCATCCGCTGCCGTGCGGATGCGCTCGCGGAGCGCGGGCGCGAGAAACTCGGGCCGGTGCAGCACGTACTCGGGGTACACCGGCAGGCGCGGCCGCAGCACGAGCCCGGCCGCGGCGGTGCGCTCGCGCAGGGCGGCGATCTGAGGCCAGGGCGCTTAGGGGTTGACGTAGTCGATCGTCACGGGAGAGATGCCGCCCCAGTCGTTGATGCCGGCGTCCAGGTAGACGTGGTAGCCGCCGGCGCTCAGGTTGGGCGGGACCTGGATGTTCGCGGCGGGGCCGAGGAGGAGGCGGGCGACCGCCGCGGCGCGCACGATCTCATCCGCCCCCGGCTCGGGAGACGCGGCCATGGGCGTCCGCGGCTTGGCTCGGAAGTTCTGGATGATGACCTCCTGCACGTGGCCCCAGCGCGCGTGCGACTCCCGGATCGCGAGCAGCGTGTCCACCCGCTCCGCCGGCGTCTCCCCGATCCCGAGGAGGAGGCCGGTGGTGAACGGGACGCGGAGCGCCCCGGCGGCCTCCAAGGTGCGCAGGCGCGCCCGGGGGTGCTTGCTGGGCGCGTGCTCGTGGGGGCCGCCGGGGCCGCAGAGCCGTTCGCTCACGTTCTCCAGCATCAAGCCCATCGACGCGCTCACGTCACGCAGCCGGGCAATCTCGTCCCGGCCCATCGTGCCGGGATTGAGGTGCGGCCACAGCGCCGTTTCCCGCAGCACGAGCGCGGCCGCGTCGCGCAGGTACGCGAGCGTGCTACGGTAGCCGCGCGCCGCAAGCCACCGGCGCGCCTCCGGATAGCGCTGCTCCGGACGCTCCCCGAGCGTGAACAGGGCCTCGGTGCACCCGGCCCGCTCGCCCGCCCGCGCCACCGCCAGCACCTCCTCCGGCGTCAGGTAGAGGTGGGGGTCGGAGCGCGGGTCCGTGCGGAAGGTGCAGTACCCGCAGGCGTCGCGGCAGAGGCGCGTCAGGGGGATGAAGACTTTCGGGGAGAAGCTCACGGTCCGGCCCTTGCCGCGCTCGCGCAGCACGCGGGCGGCCGCGCACACCGCCGGGAGATCACCCGGCGGGCACGTGATCAGGAGGCGCGCATCGTCCCGGCCGACCGCATCCCCGGCGAGCGCTCGCTCCAGGATCGCGGCGACCGCGGGCGTGCGGGCGGCACTGACCGGATCGGGCTCCACGTCATCCACGACGACAGGGGGCACCCTCCGAAGTTCGAAGCGTCCTCGTCCCCGTCCTGCTCCGGCGGGATCCCCGCCGGGCTACGGAGCCGGCGCGGCGCGGGAGGATCCGCCCTCGCGGCGCGCGCGATACGCGTTCAGCAGCGGCATGAGGTCGCGCAGCAGAATGCGCGTCTTGAAGGGGAGCACATCCGCCGGCAGGGAGCTGGCTGCGAGGGCGAGCGAGCGCGGTGCGGCGACGATGAGGTTGGCTCCCCGCACGCGGCCGAGCTTCGCGAGCTTCGCGGCCAGGTACTCCGGCGTCCAGTAGCCGACGATCTCGAGCGCGACCTCGGTGCCGTCCTCGTGCGTGAACACGAAGTCGGGCACGGCGATGCGCTCGCCCACCTCGAGGAGCACGGCCTCCCGGGCGAGGCGCCAGCCGTCGCGGACCCGCCCGAACTTGCGCGCGAGGCCTTCCTCGAGGCTCGAGTCGAAGAGCCTGGGCGCAGGCACGCGGGAGCGCAGGCCGTCGGCTGACGTGAGCGCGAAGGTGAGCGGCCGCCACCCCGGGCGCAGCACGATCTCCGCCCGCATCCGCCAGTCCCTGGCCCCGACCAGCGCCCCGAGGAACCGGGCGAAATCCACCCCGTACGCGTGGGTCCGGCGCAGGATCGAGTTCGGCCCGTCGAAGCGCAGCCGGTACGCCCCTGCGGGCCCGCGCGCGATCCGGTGCATCAGCCGCGACAGGCGCGCGTACTGGACGATGTGCCGGAGGTCGCCGCGCGCCTCGACCTCGACCGTGGTGGCGTCGTAGAGGAGCGCCTGGGCCTGGGCGAGGTCGTAGTCGTCCCTGAGGGCCTCGGGCGTGTAGTCGCGCGGGAACGCCG
Organism: Bacillota bacterium; assembly: GCA_021324295.1. Classification (GTDB taxonomy): domain Bacteria; phylum Sysuimicrobiota; class Sysuimicrobiia; order Sysuimicrobiales; family Segetimicrobiaceae; genus JAJPJJ01. The sequence continues at coordinate 23,840 of JAJPJJ010000014.1, read as the reverse complement.
CGAGCCGGTGGAACTCCGGGTAGTCCGCGTAGAGGCGCGCGACCGCCTCGTCCTGGCCGCCGGCGGCCGGCTCGAACGCGGCGGCGAGCACGGCGCGCGCCGCCTCCTGGTTCACCAGCGGATGGTGCGCGGCTGCGGCCTCGAACGCCCGCAGGCGTCGCTGGGCCTGGCGCCGTCCCCGCGGCCACTCGTAGGTGGCCGCCTCGTCGAGCACCTGGACCACGGCCTCTACGCGGTCGGGCCGGAGCCCCTCGAGGGAGGCGCGGGCGGCGTTGCGCACCTCTCCGAGCCGGCCGCCGATCCTGCTCCGGTAGACGGCGATCGCCCGGCGGAGGTGCGGGAGGCAGCCGTCCTCGAGGCGATCAGAGGAGATCGAGCTGCTGCGCCTGTCCCAGTGATAGACGCGTTGCGCCTTGGTAAGCATCGGTCCGGCCCCGGCGCCGCGCCCGCTGGACGTCCGGGGTCTCCTCGATCACGACCTCGTACAGCCGGGCCGGGCGCTCCCCCGATCGCCGCAGGAGCCGGCCGAGGCGCTGCACGGCTTCGCGGGTGCCCTTCTCTCCTCCCAGCACGATCCCGACCTTGACCGCGGGCGCATCCCAGCCCTCGTTCAGCACCTCGCACGCCGCGATCGCGCGCAGGGTGCCCCGCGCAAACCCGTCCAGCACGGCGTTCCGCTCCTGCTTGTCCGAGTGGGCGGTGAGCGCCGGGATCAGGAACCGCGCCGAGACATCCAGCGCCATGCGCGTGGAGGCCGTGAAGATGACGCACTGATCGTGCGGGTGGAGGCGGAGGATGTCTTCGACGACGCGCAGCTTCTCGGCGGAGCGGTGGATGAGCGCGAGCTTCCGCCGGTAGAGCCGGAGGATCTCCTTCGCCTCGGGATCGGTCCGGGACAGCTTGGCGAGATCCTCCCGCCAGTCGAACGCGCCGGTCTCGCGCCGGATCCGCGCGACGTACGCGCGGATCCGGCGCGAGAGGCGGTCGAACTCGGCCTGCTCGTCCTCGGAGAGGTAGACCGGCACGCGGACGATCGCGTAGTGCGCGAGCGTCCGCCCGCGGGCCTCCGGCAGCCCCTCCTCGTACACCGTCGGTCCGATGAGATCGGCCAGCATCCGCTCGCGGCCGTCGGCGCGCTCCGGCGTCGCCGTCAGGCCGAGCCGCATCGGCGCGAGGCAATCGAGCGCGCTCTCGTGCAGCGCGGGGCCGGGCAGGTGGTGCGCCTCGTCGTAGACCACGAGCGGGTATCGGTTGCCGATCTCCTTCATGTAGATCCAGGCGCTATCGTAGGTCGTCACCGTGATCGGCCAGACCTCCCGTCGGCCGTCGCCCAGCACGCCCGCGTCGACCCCGAGGCCGTTCCGGATCCGGCGCTGCCACTGGTACATCAGGTCGCGCAGCGGGGTGACGATCAGGGCCGGGGCCCGATGCCGGGCGATGATCGCGAGCGCGATCTCGGTCTTCCCGGTGCCGGTGGGCTTGACGATCACGCCCCGCCGCCCGGCGCGCTCCCACGCCTCCACGGCCGCGAGCTGGTCCGGCCTCAGCGGGGGCAGGGCGGGGCGCAGGGGCGGGCACTCGAAGAACCGTTCCGCTTCGTCGCGCAGGTCGAGCCGGTAGCGGACCGCGTCTTCCATGAGGCGGAGATGATTGAGGGCTTCCGTGCGCCAGGCCGAGACGCGCGCGTCCCACCGGAGGTACGGTGGGACCTCCGCGTCCGCTGGCGCGTCCAGCCGCAGCGAGCCACGGTCGAAGCGGAGGGCAGGCAGCCGGCGCGGCGGCGGGCCCGGCCCTCGCCCGCGCCGCCGATGCCGGTATCCCCCGCGCATCACAGGCGCCTCCACCGGCCCGGCCTCCGCTCACCCACGTGCGCTGTCAGGCGTCTCCCTCCTGGGTCGGCGTGCCGCGGCCGCGTCCCGCCCACGCTTTTCTCCACCGCAGGCCTGGGGTCCCTTCGGGCCCGATGGAGCGTCAGCCGAGGGCTCCCCCGATCAGCCCCCGTACCATGAACCGCCAGATCGGCCACAGCAGGAGCCCCACAGGCAGCACCGCAAGCGTGGCGCCCGCGCTGAGCAGCGCCCAGCTCACGTCGGGGTTCGATGCCAGCGAGGCCAGCGTCACCGGAAGCGTCCGGGAGTACGCTGTCGTCGTCACCAGCAGCGCGAAGAGAAACTCGCTGTACGAGAGCATGAACGCGAACAGGCCGGTGCCGACGAGGCTCGGCAGGGCGAGCGGGATCGTGATGCGCCGCAGGATGATGGATCGTGTCGCGCCGTCGAGCTGCGCCGACTCTTCGATCGCGGGCGGGATCGTGCGGAAGTACAGCGTGAGGATGAGAATCGTGAACGGCAGGGTGAGCACGGTGTGGACGGCGATGAGGGCCAGATGCCGGTCGAGAAGCCCCAGCCGCTGCACGATGAGGAAGTACGGAACGGCGAGGGCGACCGTGGGGATGAGGCGGCTCAGCGTGATGAAGTAGAACGTCGCCGTCCTTCCGGGGAAGCGCAACCGGGCGTAGGCGTACGCCGCCGGCGCGCCCAGGAGCCAGTTGGCCAGCAGCACGGCGAAGGCCACGATGCCGCTGTTGAGGGCCGCGCGGGGCACTTGGCGGACCTCCTCGGAGATCATCTTCCGCAACTGCCCGCCGACCTGGTAGCTCTGCGGCACCGCGCCCGTGAAGATGTAGCGGTAGTTGTCCAGGACGATCCCGTACCGGAACCACTGCGGGGGGACCGTGAGGATGGCGACTTCCGGCAGCACGCTCGAGACGGCGACCCAGGCGAAGGGTGCCAGGGTGAACAGCAGCACGGCTGCCATCGCCGGGTACACGAGCAGGGCACGCCGCCTCGCCATATCAGGCGCACCTCATGGTTCCGCGCCCAGCAGGGCATCCGCCGGCATCAACCGCATCAAGGCGGCGATGATGCCGAGCGCCAGGGCCGCGATGATGACCGCGAGGGCGAGGCCCTTGCCGAAGCTGAGCATCTTGAACGTCTCGGCCCAGATGAAGTAGCTCAGGACCGTCGTGGCGGTACCCGGCCCGCCCCCGGTCAGCGCAAAGACGAGGTCGAACGCCGTGAGGGCCACGAGGAGCTCGAACAGCGCGACGGTGATGAGCATCGGTTGGATGTGGGGGAGCGTGATGGCGCCGAACGTCCGGAGCCCGCCGGCCCCATCGAGGGCGGCTGCCTCGTAGAGGTCGGAGGGGATCGCCTGCATCGCCGCCAGCAGGAGCACCGCCGCAAGGGGAAACTGCGCCCAGACCTGAGCGACGAGCGTTGCCGCGAAGGCAAGGTGCGGGGTGGTGAGCCACGCCACATATTCGTGGAGGAGCCCGGCCCGGTACAGCACGGCGTTGAGGGCTCCCCAGGAGTCTGCGAAGATGCCCTTCCACAGCACGCCGGCTGCGGTCGCAGGGATGGCCCAGGGGAGCAGGATGGCCACCTTGACGAGGAGGTTGCCCCGGAACCGCTGGGTGAGGAGGATCGCGATGGTGAGGCCGAGGAGCAACACCGCCGGCACGGTGGCGACCGCCAGCAGCGCGGTCCGCAGGAGCGCGAAGCCGAAGTAGGGGCTCTCGAAGACGAGCCGGTAGTTTGCGAGGCCGACGAACGAGGGCGGGAGGATCGGCGACAGCGTCCGGGTGCTCCCGACCAGCGCGTAGCCGACCGGGTAGAGCGTGAAGAGCCCGATGGTGAGCAGGGCGCCCCCCGCCATCGCGTACGCCGCGCGGGCGTCGTCGCGGCGCACGCGCCGGGCCGGGATCGGCGGGACCGCCGCGCGGGGCCGGGCAACGTCGCCGGTGTCGTCCGTCATGGGGAGGGGGCGCCGCCCCGGGGACGGCGCCCCGGGCCGGTTACGCCTTGAACTGCGCCTTGAGCTCCTTCACCTTCTGGGACATCGCGCCGACGGCCTCGTCCACACCCGTTTCCCCTGCGATGGCTCGGACGAGCTGCACGCGGGCGAACTCACCGAACACCCCTTCCCACACCGCGTGGCGCCGGGCGCGGGCCTTGGCCGCCTGGGCCTTGAACACGTCGAAGTCGATCCACTGGCCAAACGACTTCCGCACGTCGGGGTCGTCGTACAGCGGCAGCTGGCCGAACCCCAGGCCCTTCTCGACGGCCCACCGCTTGGCGATCTTGTACTGGCCGCCCGTCTCGCCGCCGAAGTACTCGATGAACCTGATCACCGCGTCCACGGTGTCCTTCCCCTGCTCCACCGCGTACTTCGTCATGTTGTAGAACTTGCACATGCCCTGCGTCTCGTGCGTCGCCCCGGGCATGAGCGCGACCTTGAACTGCCCGGCCAGGGGGGACACCGCTTTGTTGTTGGCCTCGGCCAGGTTGTAGTTCCACAGCACCGTGTAGACGTGCCGCCCCGTGTTGAGCGCCTTGACGACCTCGGTCTCGTGCGGCAGCACCGTTGCCAGCTTCGACTTCACCGCGCCGGCCAGCCAGGCCAGCTGCTGGCGGACGGCGCTCCCGGGCTTGTCGAAGAGCGGGTTGAGGTCCCCGTCGAACCACTCGCCGCCCCGCCCGAAGGCCATCGCTGTGAAGTTGTCATACGTCGTCGGGAGCGACGTCGCGAACTCGAAGACGATCGGGCTCGCGATCCCCTTCGACTGGAGAAACTTGGCCTGATCCGATAGCTCCTCCCACGTCTCCGGCGGCTTCGCGATCCCGTGATCCTTCAGGATCTTGGCGTTGTACTGGAACGTCGTGATGTCCGCGTAGTAGGGGAGCCCGTACATCTTGCCCTGGTAGGTCATGTCCTGCAGGGCGTACCCGACGATCTTCCGGGCATAGTAGCTGCGCGCCTTCGGAAAGTAGTCTTCGAGGGGAACCACCCACCCGGCGCGGGCAAACTCCGGCAGCCAGTCGCCGCCGTTGTACAGCACGTGGATCGGCGCCTTCCCGCTGAGGCGGCTGACCATCGTCTCGTGGTAGTTGTTCCAGGGGATGTCGGTCACCGTGACCGTGACCGTCCGCTTGGCCTCGGCCTCGAACCGCTTGATGTTGTCCTGGATGGTGTCGACGCTGTAGCTCCAGACCGTGAAGTTCAGGTGGATCGGCCGCGACGCCGCGAGGGCCCCGTCCCGCGCCACGAGGGTGCCCAGGCCCCCGGCCGCCGCGTACGCGGTGCCTGCGCCGGCCAGCTTGAGGACCTCCCGCCGGGTCCACCGGCCCTGTCCATGGGATCGGCTTCGCATGGCAGCATCCCTCCCGCGCTCTGGATCCGCATCTCCGGCGGAGCCACCTGCGCCTGGCTCTCAGCCGGTCCTCGCCACCTCCTTCCTCCGGGCCGTGTCGTACCGTCTCACCCGGTCCCTGCAATGCCGCCGCCACGGCAGGGATACGTGCGCCGGCGCCGGTTCCCCTGCTCCCCCGGCCTTGACGCGGTGTGCTATAGTAGGGGGTACCAAACCCGACGACCGGGGCGAGTACGCCTCGCGGTGCCTTCGAGAGACCCGCGCGCGCGGTGGGAGCGCGGGAGGCGCCCGGGCGGAATGGACCCGCGAGGGGCGCGCCGAAACGCGGCATCCACCGCGGAGTAGTCGCCGCCGGCTCCTCCGCCGTGAGCGGGAGGCGGGGACCAGGCCGGTCCTGCCGGATGGCTGTGGTCCCGGAGAGGGCCCCGGCGCGATGTCGGGGAAGTGGGGTGGTACCGCGGGCGGCACAATGGCCTCCCGTCCCGAGGGACGGGGGGCCTTTTCTATTTTGGCCATGGTCGCGCGCAAGGAGGCGGCAGGATGATCGTGGTCATGAGCCCCCGGCATACACGGGCGGAGCGCGAAGGGGTCGTCCGCAAGGTCGAGGAGGCGGGGCTCCGCGCTCAGGTCACGGAGGGCGTGGAGCGCACCGTGATCGGGGTGATCGGCGACAGCCACACCAAGGAGCTGCTCCGGGAGGGCCTTGAGGCGATGGCGGGCGTCGAAAGCGTCGTGCGCATCCTGCAGCCGTACAAGCTCGTGAGCCGGGAATTTCACGGCGGGCGCGACTCGACCGTCTGGGTGCGCAACGTCGCGATCGGGGGCGGGCGCGTCGTCGTGATCGCCGGCCCCTGCTCGGTCGAGAGCCCCAGGCAGGTGATCGAGACCGCCCGGGCGGTCAAGCTGGCTGGCGCGCAGCTGCTCCGCGGCGGCGCCTTCAAGCCGCGCACCTCCCCGTATTCGTTCCAGGGGCTCGAGGAGGACGCCCTCAAGATCCTCGCCGAGGTGCGCGAGGCGACCGGGCTCCCGATCGTCACCGAGGCGATGGACGCGCGCCAGCTCGAGCTCGTCGTCAAGTACGCCGACATGGTGCAGATCGGCGCCCGGAACATGCAGAACTACACCCTGCTGCGGGACGTCGGCCGCGCCGGCCACCCGGTGCTCCTCAAGCGCGGGCCGAGCGCCACGGTCGAGGAGCTGCTGCTGGCCGCCGAGTACATCATGGCCGAGGGCAACAGCAACATCGTGCTCTGCGAGCGCGGCATCCGGACGTTCGAGACCTACACGCGGTACACGCTGGATCTCACGGCGGTGCCGGTGCTCAAGCGCCTGAGCCACCTGCCCGTGATCGTCGACCCCTGCCACGGCACCGGGAAGTGGAAGCTCGTGACCCCGATGGCGCGGGCGGCCGTCGCCGCGGGGGCCGACGGCCTGCTGGTGGAGGTCCACCCCGAGCCCGACCGCGCGCTGAGCGACGGCCCCCAGCAGCTCACCCCGCAGAACTTCGCCGTCATGATGCAGGAGCTGGACGCGATCGCCCTCGCCGTCGGGCGACGCGTCTGAGCCCGGCCAGGCGCATCCCGGGAGAGGCGATGCCCCTCTTCGAGCGCGTCACGATCATCGGGGTGGGCTTGATCGGCGGCTCACTCGGGATGGCCCTGCGCGGGCGCGCGCTGGCCGGGGAGGTGGTGGGCGTCACCCGCGTGCCGGAGACGATCGCGGCGGCCCGCGCGCGCGGCGCGATCGACCGCGGCACGGTGGATCCGGTGGAGGGCGTGGACGGAGCGGACCTCGTGGTGCTCGCGACGCCGCCGGACCTCGTCGTGCCGATGGCGCGGCGGGCGCTGCCCCACCTGCGCGCCGGCGCGCTCGTGACCGACGTCGCGAGCGTCAAGGCGGAGATCGTCCGCGCGATCGAGGCGCTCCTCCGCCCCGGCAGCCGGGTGGCGTTTCTCGGCGGCCACCCGATGGCCGGCAACGAGGGCCGCGGGATCGCGGCGGCCGCGGCCTCCCTGTTCGAGGGTGCGGTCTATCTGCTGACGCCGACCCCGCGCACGCCGGCGGACGCGTGCGAGCGCCTCACCGGCCTCGCGCGCGCCCTGGGGGCGCGGCCCGTGGCGATGGATCCGGAGGCGCACGACCGCGCCGTCGCGGTCGTGAGCCACCTCCCGTACCTCGTGGCCGCGGCGCTCGTCGGCATCTGCGGGTCCGCGGGGAACGCGGCGGGCCCGGCGTTTCTCGGCGCGACGCGGGTGGCCGGCAGCCCCGTGGAGATGTGGGCGCAGATCTGCCGCCTCAACCGTGAGCCCATCCAGGGCGCCCTGCGGGCGTTCCGCGAGGAGCTCGCCCGGCTCGAGGCGGCGCTTGCGGACGGCGACGGGTTCGATGCGCTGCTCGAGCGCGCCCGGCGGGCCCGGTTGCGGCTGCGCGAGCGGTCGCAGCCCGCCGGGCGCCCCGCGCGCGGGGCGCGGGAGGACGGATAGGAGCGGCGATGGCGCGGACGGTGGTCCTGGAACCGGGTGCGGCGGAGTTCGATCGCCGAGCGCGCGAGGGCAACCTCGTCCCGGTCTCGTGCGAGGTGCTCGCGGATCTCGACACGCCGATCTCGGCGTTCCTGCGTCTGCGTCACCTGCCGCACGCGTTTCTCCTGGAGAGCGCCGAGGGCAGCAGCAAGCTCGCCCGCTACTCCTTCCTGGGCGCCCGTCCCCGGCTCACCCTGCGCGCCTGGCCGGACGGCGTCGAGATCGTGGAGGACGGGGCGAGGCGCGTGCGGGCGCAGGACCCGCTCGCCGCCGCGCGCGAGATCCTCGGGCGATACCGCCCGGTCGAGGATCCGACCCTGCCGCGGTTCTACGGTGGGCTGGTCGGGTATTTCTCGTACGACCTGGTCCGCACGCTCGAGCGCCTCCCGCACCAGCCTCCCGACGACCGTCACCTTCCGATCCTGCACCTCGCCCTCGCCGATACCGTGATGGTCTTCGACCACCTCCGCCACCGCATTCGTATCGTCGCGAGCGCGTGCGTCGACGACGGCGCCGAGCGGGCGTACCGGGCGGCGCGGGACCGCATCGAGGAGTGGCTGGACCTGCTGCGGCGGCCCCTCCCCCCGCCGACGGCGGCCTCCCCGGGCCGGCTCAACATCCGGTCCAACATGACGCGCGAGCAGTATCTCGCGGCCGTGGAGCGGTGCCGGGACTACATCTACGCCGGGGACGCGTTCCAGATCGTCCTGTCGCAGCGCTTCGCCGTGGACGTCGGTGGGCTCGACCCGCTCGCGATCTACCGGGCGCTCAGGGCGATCAACCCGTCCCCGTTCATGTTCTACCTGGCGGGCGACGAGGCGACGCTCGTCGGCGCCTCCCCGGAGTTGCTGGTGCGCCTGGAGGGCGACCTCGTGGAGATGCGCCCGATCGCCGGCACGCGGCGGCGCGGCCTCACCGAGGACGAGGACCGGCGGCTGGCCGAGGAGATGCTGGCCGACGAGAAGGAGCGGGCCGAGCACGTCATGCTCGTGGACCTCACGCGGAACGACGTCGGCCGGATCTCCCGGTACGGCACCGTCCGGGTGCCCGAGCTGATGACGGTCGAGCGCTACTCGCATGTCATGCACATCGTCAGCCTCGTCCAGGGGCGCCTGGCTCCGGGCCGCGACGCGTTCGACGTGCTGCGCGCCGTCTTCCCGCACGGGACCGTGAGCGGGGCGCCCAAGGTCCGCGCGATGGAGATCCTCGACGAGCTGGAGCCCACGGCGCGGGGCCCGTACGCGGGCGCGGTGGGCTACGTGGGGTTCGGCGGCGCGCTCGACACCTGCATCGCGATCCGGACGCTTGTCATCAAAGACGGCGTGGCCTACGCGCAGGCCGGCGGCGGGATCGTGGCCGACTCGGCGCCCGCGTGCGAATACGACGAGACGATCAACAAGGCCAAGGTGTTGGTCCGGGCGATCGAGCTGGCCGGGCGCGGGCTGTGAGGTGACGCATGATCCTCGTGATCGACAACTACGACTCGTTCACCTATAACCTCGTGCAGTACCTGGGCGAGCTGGGGGAGGATCCCCGGCCCTTCCGGAACGACGCGATCACAGTCGAGGGGATCGCGGCGATGGCGCCCGAGGCGATCGTGATCTCGCCCGGCCCGTGCACCCCCGCCGAAGCCGGCGTCAGCACGGCCGCGGTGGCGGCGCTCGCCGGGACGATCCCGATCCTGGGCGTCTGCCTGGGCCACCAGTGCATCGGCGCCGCGTGCGGCGCATCGGTGGTGCGCGGACGCTTCCCGGTTCACGGCAAGACGTCGCGGATCTTCCACGATGGCCGGACGATCTTCGAGGGCCTGCCCAGCCCGTTCGTGGGCACGCGCTACCACTCGCTCGTCGTGGACGACGCGAGCCTGCCGCCGCCGCTGGAGGTCTCCGCCCGCACCGAGGACGGGGTCGTCATGGGGGTCCGCCACCGCACCGCGCTCGTGGAGGGCGTGCAGTTCCACCCGGAGTCCGTCCTGACCGAGCACGGGCACGCGCTGCTTCGGAACTTCCTCGCGCTGGCCCGGCGGGGTGCGCGGGACGGGTCGGCCGCCCCCGCCCCGCGTCCATCCGGCGGGCGCGCGGCGTCGGGGAGCGCCGACTACGTCGCCGGAGGGAGATAGCCCGATGCCGCTTCGGCCCGCGCTCGCCAAGGTCGTCTCCCGCCAGGCGCTCACCGAGGAGGAGGCCCACCGGGCCATGGGCCTGATCATGGACGGCGAGGCCACGCCGGCTCAGATCGCGGCGTTCATCACCGCGCTCGCCGTGCGCGGGGAGACCGTCGAGGAGATCACGGGGTTTGCCCGCGCGATCCGCGAGCGCGCCGTCACGATCTGCCCCCGCGCCGACCACCTCGTGGACATCGTGGGGACCGGAGGGGACCGGCTCAACACGTTCAACATCTCGACCGCGACGGCGTTCGTCGTCGCCGGCGCCGGCGGCCACGTGGCCAAGCACGGCAACCGTGCCGCGAGCAGCAGGAGCGGCAGCGCCGACGTGCTCGAGGCCCTCGGGATCAACCTGGACGCCCCGCCCGACGTCGTCCAGGAGTGCGTCGAGGAGATCGGGTTCGGGTTCCTGTTCGCGCCGCGCTTCCACCCGGCGTTCAAGCACGCGCTGGGGCCGCGGCGCGAGATCGGCATCCGCACGGTCTTCAACATCCTCGGTCCCCTGACCAACCCGGCGGGGGCGCGCCGGTACCTGCAGGGCGTGCCGAGTTTGGCGCACACGGAGGTGATGGCGCGGGTCCTCGCGCAGCTCGGCGCCGAGCGCGCGTTCGTCGTGCACGGCCAGGATGGCATGGACGAGATCTCGATCTGCGCTCCGACCCAGGTCTCCGAGGTCGCCGACGGCACCGTCCGCACGTACACGCTCGCGCCGGAGGAGCTGGGCTTTCGGCGGGCCCCGCTCGAGGCGCTGCGGGGCGGCTCCCCCGAGGAGAACGCGCAGATCTGTGTGAGCATCCTCCGGGGGGAGCGGAGCGCGCGGCGCGACATCGTCCTCGCCAACGCCGCGGTCGCGCTGGTGGCGGCCGGCCTCGCGCAGACGGTCCCGGACGGGGTGGCACGTGCCGCCGAGAGCATCGATAGCGGCCGCGCCTACGCGAAGCTCGAGGCGCTGCGCCTGAAGACGAAGTTCGCGTAGGCGGGCGCCGCCCGCCGGGCGAGCGGCGTGGCCCGAAGGGGGAGAGGACGCTGGGACTCCTGCAGCAGATCGTGGCGCACAAGGGCGAGGAGCTGGCCGAGCGGAGGCGGCGGATCCCGCTCCGGGAGGTCCGCGCCCGCGCGCTCGACGCACCGCCGCCGCGGCCGTTCCGCGCGGCCCTGCGGCCGCCGGAGCCCGGCGCGGCGCGCGGCGCTCCCCCGGCCCGCGGCGGCACCGGCGCCGGGGAGGTCCGGCTTGTCGCCGAGGTCAAGGGCGCCTCGCCGTCGGCCGGCACGATCCGCGAGGAGTTCGACCCGGCCGCGATCGCGCGCGCGTACGCGGCGGCCGGCGCGGCGGCCGTCTCGGTGCTCACGGACACGCGGTTCTTCCGCGGGGCGGACGAGCACCTGACCCGGGTGCGGCAGGTCGTGGCGGTCCCGGTGCTGCGCAAGGACTTCGTGCTCGACCCATACCAGGTGTACGAGGCGCGGGTGCTCGGGGCGGACGCGGTCCTGCTGATCGTATCGATCCTGCCCCGCGGGGCGCTCGAGGAGCTCCAGGGCACGGCCGCGGCGCTGGGCATGGCCGCCCTCGTCGAGGTTCACGACGAGCACGAGCTGGCGCGGGCGCTGGACACGCGCGCGTCGCTTCTCGGGATCAACAACCGCGACCTGGATACGCTCGAGACGTCGCTTGAGGTCACCCGCCGGCTGCGGCCGTCCGTCCCGCCCGAGGTCGTGGTCGTCGGCGAGAGCGGCATCGAGGAGCGCGCGCACGTCGAGGAGATGGCACGCCTGGGCGTCGATGCCGTCCTGGTGGGCACCGCCCTCATGCGGGCGCGCGACCCGGCGGCCCGTCTGCGGGAGCTGCTGGGGCGGGAGGGATAGAGACGGGACGCCGGACCCGCGGAAGGAGAGGCCATGGCTGAGACGCAGATCGCTGAGACGCTCCCACACCGCGCCGCCGCGGCGCCGCGGGGGAGGCTCCTGACCGGCGACCGCCCGACGGGCGCGCTCCACCTGGGCCACTACGTCGGCTCGCTCGAGAACCGGCTCCGGCTGCAGGACGAGTACGAGTGCTTCTTCCTCATCGCCGACTACCACGTGCTCACGACCGGGGCCGACCGCACCCGCGAGATCGCCCAGCACGTCCACGAGCTGCTCCTCGACTACCTGAGCGTCGGGATCGATCCGGAGCGGAGCACGATCTACCTGCAGTCGCTCGTGCCGGAGGTGGCGGTGCTGCACCTGATCTTCTCGATGCTGACCACGGTGCCGCGCCTCCAGCGCGTGCCGACGCTCAAGGAAGTGATGCGGGATCTCAAGCTCGAGACCGCCAGCTTGGGACTGCTGTCGTATCCCGTGCTCCAGGCCGCCGACATCCTGATGGTGCGCGCTCAGGTCGTGCCGGTGGGCAAGGATCAGGCGAGCCACCTCGAGGTGACCCGGGAGCTGGCCCGGCGATTCAACGAGATGTACGGGCCGGTGTTCCCCGAGCCCGAGACGATCGTGGGGCGGGTGCCCACGCTCGTTGGCACGGACGGCCAGGCCAAGATGAGCAAATCGCTCGGCAACGCGATCTTCCTGTCGGACGACGCGGAGACGGTCCGCCGGAAGGTCATGGGGATGTTCACCGATCCGACGCGGATCCACCCCACGGACCCCGGGCACGTCGAGGGGAACCCGGTGTTCATCTACCACGACGCCTTCAACAAGGATCGCGCGGAGGTCGAGGAACTCCGGGAGCGGTACCGCGCGGGGACCGTGGGCGACGTCGAGGTGAAGAAGCGCCTCGCCCGCGCCCTCAACGAGTTCCTGGATCCGATTCGCGCACGCCGGGCCGCCTGGGCCGCCGCCCCGGCGCGGCTCGAGGAGATCATCGTGGAAGGCAGCCGCGTCGCGCGCCGGGAGGCACAGGAGACCCTCGCGCTGTGCCTGGACGCGATGGGGATGGACTACTTCCGGGCCGCGCGCGTGGGCGTGTAGAGAGGCCGGAGGCCGCGCCATGGTGGATGGCCGCGCCGGTGCCGTGCGCGTCAAGATCTGCGGGATCCAGCGGCTCGAGGACGCCCTCGCCGCGGTCTCCGCCGACGCGGACGCGATCGGCTTCAACTTCTGGCGGCCCGGCCGTCGCTACATCGCGCCCGAGACGGCGCGCGCGATCGCGCGCGGCCTGCCGCCGTTTGTGACGCGGGTCGGGGTCTTCGCGGACGAGGACGCGGAGACGGTCCGGAGGATCGCCGGCCTGTGCGGCCTCGACGCGTTGCAGCTGCACGGCGCAGAGAGCCCTGAGTTCTGCCGCCAGTTCGACCGGCCGGTGATCAAGGGGATCAAGGTGCGCGGCCCCGAGAGCCTGCGCGACCTCGAGAGGTACCAGGTCGCGGCGTTCCTCCTCGACGCGCACGTCCCCGGCGAGATGGGAGGCACCGGGCGCACGTTCGACTGGACGCTTGCCGCGCGGGCGCGGGCGGCCGGGCCCGTGATCCTCTCGGGGGGCCTCACGCCCGACAACGTGACGGAGGCGATCCGGGCGGCGGAGCCCTACGCGGTGGATGTCGCCTCGGGCGTCGAGACGGACGGCCGGAAGGACCCGGCGAAGATCCGGGCGTTCGTCGCGCAGGTGCGCGCGTGGAACGCCGCCGCGGCGACAGGGCGGGGGCCGGAGGTGACGTGATGGGGGTGCAGGGACAGACGGGCGTGCGGCCGCGGGGACGGTACGGCATCTACGGCGGCCGCTACGTGCCGGAGACGCTGATCCCGGCGCTCGAGGAGCTGGAAGCCGCCTACGAGGAGGCGCGTCGCGATCCCGCGTTCGCTGCCCACCTCGAGCGCTGCCTGCGATCCCTGTGCGGCCGCCCGACCCCGCTGTACTTCGCGCAGCGCCTCACCGAGGCGCTCGGCGGCGCCCGGATCTACCTGAAGCGTGAGGACCTCCTGCACACCGGTGCGCACAAGATCAACAACACCGTCGGCCAGGTGCTGCTGGCCGTGCGCATGGGGAAGCGCCGGATCATCGCCGAGACGGGCGCCGGGCAGCATGGCGTTGCCACCGCGGCGACGGCCGCAGCGTTCGGCCTGCCGTGCGACGTCTACATGGGCACGGACGACATGGAGCGGCAGGCCCTCAACGTCTTCCGCATGCGGCTCCTCGGGGCCCGCGTCGTGCCGGTGGACGGGGGCAGCCGGACGCTCAAGGACGCGATCAACGAGGCGCTCCGTGACTGGGTGACCAACGTGCGCGACACGTTCTACGTGATCGGCTCGGTCGTGGGCCCTCACCCGTACCCGATGCTCGTCCGCGACTTTCAATCCGTGATCGGCCGGGAGGCGCGCGCGCAGATCCTCGAGGCGGAAGGCCGCCTGCCGGACTGCTGCGTCGCGTGCGTGGGGGGAGGCAGCAACGCGATGGGCCTCTTCCACCCGTTCAAGGACGACGCCGGCGTCGCGCTGGTCGGCGTGGAGGCCGGCGGGCTCGGCCTCGCGACCTGCCGGCACGCCGCGACCCTCTGTGCCGGCAGCCCAGGCGTGCTGCACGGCGCGCTGAGCTATCTCCTGCAGGACGCCGATGGCCAGGTGCGCGCCACTCACTCGATCTCGGCCGGGTTGGACTACCCCGGCGTCGGTCCGGAGCACGCGTACTTGAAGGACACGGGCCGGGCCCAGTACGTCGCGGTCACCGACGCGGAGGCGCTCGAAGGGTTCCACCTCCTCTCGCGCACCGAGGGTATCATCCCCGCTCTCGAGCCGGCCCACGCGGTCGCCTACCTGACGCGTCTGGCCCCCGCCCTCGGGCGCGACAAGGTGATCGTCCTCGGCCTGAGCGGCCGCGGCGACAAGGATGTCGAGACCGTGGCCAAGGCGACGGGCGACGACCTGACCCGGCGGCCATGACGCCGACGCCCGATCGGGCCGCCGGGGCTCCCCGCGCCCCCTCCGTGGCGCTCCGGGGCAGCGCCGCCGCCGGCCCGGACGCGGCACTCGCGGCGAACCGTCTCGTGCGGGCGCTCGCCGGCCTTGCGGCCGCGGGCCGCAAGGCGCTCATCCCGTACATCATGGCCGGCGACCCGGACCCGCCGTCGACGGAGCGGCTCGTGGGAGTGCTCGTCGCCGCCGGCGCGGACGCGATCGAGCTCGGGGTGCCGTTCAGCGACCCTATCGCGGACGGGCCGGTCAACCAGCGCGCCGGCCTCCGGGCCCTCGCGCACGGCATGGCGCTGCGGCCGGCGCTCGACCTCGTCTCCCGCCTGCGGAAGCGGACCCAGGTGCCGCTCGCGTTCATGACCTACTACAACCTGCTGCTCCGCCACGGCGTCGGCGCCTTCTGCCGAGACGCGGTCGCCGCGGGGCTCGACGGCATCATCGTCGCAGACCTGCCGCCGGAGGAGGGCGACGAGCTGATCGCGGAAGCCCGCCAGGCCGGCCTCGCGACGGTCTTCCTCCTCGCGCCCACGAGCACCGAGGCGCGGATCCGCGCCGTCGCGGCCGCGTCCACGGGCTTCATCTACTGCGTCTCGCGCACCGGCGTCACCGGGGTCCGGGACGAGCTGCCGGAGGGGCTCGCAGAGCTGGTCGCGCGGATCAAGGCGCAGTCCGGGACGCCGGTGTGCGTGGGCTTCGGCATCGGCCGGCCCGCGCAGGCACGGCAGGTCGCCCGGATCGCGGACGGCGCGATCGTCGGGAGCGCGCTCGTCCGGATGCTCGAGGAGAGGCCCGACGACCTCGGCCGGGTGGGCGCCCTCGTGCGCGCGCTCAGGCTCGCGATCGACGAGGGGGGCGCGTAGCG
Source organism: Bacillota bacterium (assembly GCA_021324295.1). GTDB lineage: Bacteria > Sysuimicrobiota > Sysuimicrobiia > Sysuimicrobiales > Segetimicrobiaceae > JAJPJJ01. Next base: position 8,184 of record JAJPJJ010000014.1, on the reverse strand, counting down.
GTCGCACCGCCGGGTGGAGGGAGCCGGCGGGCGATCGGTGAACCACCGCTGTGCTGCCCGCGTAGGTGGTGATGGGGGCAGCGCACTCGGGATGCCAGCACGCCCCTCCACGAGGAGGCCGCGTCCATGCAATCGGGGCCGGGCGCTCCCGCGCCTGCACACGTGATCGAGGGGCTCGAAGGGGTCGTCGCCGCGGCGAGCCGGATCTGCTTCGTCGACGGTCTCGAGGGCCGCCTGCTGTACCAGGGCTACGATATCCACGACCTCGCCGCGCACGGCACGTTCGAGGAGGTGGCGTACCTGCTGTGGCACGGGGAGCTGCCGACCCGGCCCCAGCTCGACGCGCTCCGCCGCGACCTCGCCGCCGCCCGGGCGCTCCCCGAGCCGGTGGCGACCCTGGTGGCGGCGGCCCCCCGGGACGCGCTCCCGATCGACGTGCTCCGCACCGCGGTGTCGGCGCTCGGGCTCCATGATCCCGAGGCTCGGGACAACTCGCGGCCGGCCAACCTCCGGAAGGCCGTGCGCCTGACCGCCCAGATCGCCACGATCGTCGCGGCAATCGATCGGGTGCGCACCGGCCAGACCCCGGTCGCGCCCGACCCAGGTCTCGGCCACGCCGCCAACTTCCTCGCCATGCTCTGGGGCCGGCGCCCCGACGAGACGAGCGTGCGCGCCGTCGATGTCGCGCTGATCCTCCACGCCGACCATGAGCTCAACGCCAGCACGTTCTCAGCCCGCGTCACCGCGGCGACGCTGTCGGACATGCACTCCGCGATCACCTCCGCGCTCGGCACGCTCAAGGGCCCGCTCCACGGAGGCGCCAACGAGGCGGTGATGCGCATCCTTCTTCAGATCGGCGAGCCGTCCAGGGCCGTCCCGACGATCCGGGAGATGCTCGCCGCCGGAAAGAAGATCCCCGGCTTCGGACACCGGGTCTACAAGACGGAAGACCCGCGCGCCACGCACTTGCGCCGCATGTCGGAGGAGCTCGGGCGGCGGACCGGACAGCTGAAGTGGTTCGAGATCTCGCGGGCGATCGAGCAGTTCATGCTGCAGGAGAAGCGCCTGCACTGCAACGTCGACTTCTACTCCGCCTCGTGCTACTACGCGCTCGGGATCCCGCTCGACCTGTTCACGCCGTTGTTCGCCGTGAGCCGGATCAGCGGGTGGACCGCGCACGTCCTGGAGCAGCTCGCGGACAACCGGCTGATCCGCCCGCGGGCAGAGTACGTGGGCCCGCGCAACCGGACGTACGTGCCGCTCGAGAAACGGTAAGGCAGCCGTCCCGCGAGGTCGAAGTCGGGGTCGTCGCGGCGATCGGCGACGGATGCCGTGCCCGCCCTGCGGCCGGCGGTCCCGCGAGGGTTGCGCGAGGGGAGGCGGCGTGAGGGAAGCACTGGGGAACGCCGGCCAGGTCGAAGCATACCGCGCGGCGGACGGGCGGCTCGTGGGGCTCTACGTGCCCGCCACCTTCACGGACTACACGAGCTTTCCGCCGTTTGTCGATACGCCCGAGGAGCAGGCGCACCTGGCGCAGGCCTACAAGGTCGTCAGCCCGCAGCGCGAGCGGGAGACAAAGGCCCACCTGACCGCTGACGAGCTCCCCCTGCAGATCGTGGTGCTCAACCGCGATGCCGGGGCCTACGTCCGTCCCCACTACCACGTCAACGATCGGCCGGCTGCCTCCCCCACCAGGCACCAGATCCTGGTGTGCCAGCACGGCCGGGTGCGGGTGGCCCTCTACACGACCGAGGGGGACCGGCTGGGGCGGGTCGTCCTGCGGCCGGGAGACCTCGTCCTCCTCTGCGAGGGCCACTCGCTGGAGTTCCTCGAGCCGCGCACGAAGGTCATCGAGATCAAGATGGGACCCTTCCCCGGGAGCGATGCCGCCGACAAGGTCGATCTGGACGTGGACCGCGGGCCCCTCGGGGAGACCGTCTGACAGGGGGCGCCCGGCGCGGGCGCTCACCCGACGATATCCTCGCCCCCGTCGACCCCGATCACGTTGCCGGTGATCCACTCGGTGCCGGGCTGCGACAGCGCGGCGATCGCCCGCGCCACGTCCTGAGGGGTCGTGAGCCGGCCCGAGGGATTACGCTTCCGCGCGCTCTCGGCGATCAGCTCGTGACCGGGGATCTTGCGGAGCGCCGGCGTGTCGGTCACGCCCGCCCGGATCGCGTTCACCGCGATGCCGCGCGGCGCGAGCTCCATCGCGAGCTGGCGGACGTGCGACTCGAGAGCCGCCTTCGCCGCCGAGACCGCGCCGTAGTACGGCAGCACCCGTGTGCCCCCGGCGCTCGTCATCGCATAGACCTTGGCCCCCCGCCGGATCAGCCCGGCGTGCACCAGGTCCTGGACCCAGTACACCAGGCTGTGCGCCATCACGTTGAGGGTCATGTCCATCTGCGCCTCGGTGATCTGATCGCGCGGGTCCTCGGCGATGTAAGGGCGGAGGTTCCCGAACGCCAGCGAGTGCAGCAGCACCCGGATCGTGCCCGTCGGGCCCACCTCTTCCCTCGCACGGGCGAGCACCTCGATTCGCCGCTCGGGGTCGGCCGCGTTCACGTTGAAGAACACGGCCTTTCGGCCGGCCGCTCGGACCGCATCGAGCACCTCCTCCACGTGCGGGAGCGTGGCCTTGCGATCGAGATGCACGCCGATGATGTCGTAGCCCGACCGCGCCAGCTCGAGGCTCGTGGCTTCCCCGAACCCGCTGCTCGCGCCCAGGACCAGGGCCCACAGCTGCTCGTCGTCCATCGTGCCCTCCGTGTGCCTCCGCATGCCCGGTCGCCGTCCTCCGCCAGGGCACTTCGTCCCCGGGCCCGCCGTCCCCTCGGGTGGCGCGGCGTGAGCCGCGGGAGCCGGGGTCCCGCGGCCGCGGTCCACCAAAGGACTGGCGCGGCCGCGTAGAGAAGTGGCCTTGCCATCGGAGACGCGGTGGGCCGACGATGCGGTCGACGAAGGAGCAGAGCCGGAGGGTCGCGCAGCGGCGCGTGAGCGCAGCCGCCTCCGGCCCGAACGGGGCCTCCCCCGAGGGCCCCCGGGTCAGGCATCACACGTTCTACGGCGTGCCCCCGTACGACGGCGCGGCCCGCGGGCGCACCGATGTCGCGTTCCTCGGCGTTCCCTTCGACCTGGGCACCACGCTGCGGCCCGGGACACGATTCGGGCCGGAGGCTGTGCGCGCCGCATCGGCATGGTGGCAGTACGCGCGGGACGATGGCGCCGCGGCCGAGGGCTGGTACGACCTCGACCGGCAGCGATGGATCCTCCGGGGCGTGACCATGGCCGACTGGGGCGATGTCCGGATCACGCCGGCGGATATCGGGGTGAACCTGGATCGGATCACGGAGGGCGTGCGCTCGATCCTGGCGGCCGGCAGCCTGCCGGTCGTGATCGGCGGGGACCACGCGATCACGTACCCCGCGATCCGGGCGTTCGGGGGCCGCGGCCCGCTGCACGTGGTACAGTTCGACAGCCACCAGGACTTCGTCGACGAGCGGCACGGCGTCCGCCTCGGGCACGGCAACGCGATGCGCCGGGCGTCCGAGCTGCCGTTCGTCACCGGCATCTCGCAGATCGGGCTCAGGGGCCTGCAGAAGTACACCGAGCCGCTCGAGGCCTCCCGGCGCTACGGGGTTCGCGTCGTCACCGCGTCCGATCTCCGCCGGCGCGGTCCGCGGGCCGCCACCGCGTGCGTGCCCGCCGGCGGCGCGTGTTACCTGACGCTCGACATCGACGTGCTGGATATCGCCACCGCTCCCGGCACCGGCACCCCGGAGCCCGGCGGCTTGGCGTACGCGGAAGTGCGCGACGCGATCCGCGCCGTTGCCCGCCGCTGCCGGATCGTGGGCGTCGATCTCGTCGAGGTCTCGCCGCCCTACGACTGGGCCGAGGTCACGGCGCGCGCCGCCGCGCGGCTGGTGCTGGACGCGCTGAGCGCGATCTTCGATGGGCGGCCCCGGGCAGGGGGAGCCCGCGGGCCGGACAGCCCGGCACACGCACCGCGGAGGAGGGAGAACCATGGGTAGGGCGGCAGGGAGCGGAAGGGTATCGCGGCGGCGGTTCCTGCGCGGGCTCGCCGCGGGCGGCGCTGTGCTCGGGGCCGGCGCCGCGGGCCTCGCCGATGTCTTCCGGACGGCGCCGGCCGCCGCGGCCGGCGCCCCCGCGGACACGCTCATCGTGGCCCAGGATACGGCCGTCCAGACGTTCGACCCGCAGATCGTCTACGACAACACCGTCCGCATCACGCGCGGGATCTACGAGCCGCTCGTCGGCCTGCAGGGCAGCACGCCGAGGATCGTGCCCAAGCTCGTCACCTCGTGGAGCTCCTCGCCCGACATCAAGCAGTGGACCCTCAAGCTGCGCTCCGGCGTCAAGTTCCACGACGGGACCCCGTTCGACTCCGACGCCGTCAAGGTGACGATGGAGCGTCTCATCAAGATCAACCGCGGCTTTGCGTACGCGTTCAAGCCCCTGGTCGCGAGCGTCGAAACGCCGGATGCCCAGACCGTCCGCGTCAACCTCAATGCACCCGACGCCTCGTTCATCGCGAAGCTCGCGGCGATCTCCGGCAACCTGGTTGTGAGCCCCAAGGCGGTGCGGGAGCACGCCGCTGGCGACGACCTCGCCCAGGGGTGGCTGAAGGAGCACGCGGTGGGCACCGGGCCGTACATGCTCGCGAGTTATGACAAGGGAGCCCAGCAGGTGGTCCTGACGCAGTTTGCGGGCTACTGGGGCGGCTGGGCCGGCCCACACGTGAGGCGCATCATCTTCAAGATCGTGCCCGAGGCATCGACGCAGCGGCTGATGGTCGAGCGCGGCGAGGCGGACATCGTCACGATTGTGGCGCCCGACCTCATCGACGCGCTCGCCAAGGAGCCGGGCATCACCATCAGCGAGAGCCCAACGATGCGGATCTTCTACATCGCGATGCACTGCCAGCGCGAGCCGCTCAAGGACGTGAAGATCCGGCAGGCGATCTCGTACGCGTTCGATTATGAGGGCGCGAAGCAGGCGATCTTCAACGGCAAGCTCGCCCCGCTCAACGGTCCGTTGCCCGACAACGATCCCGCGCACCTGGCGCCCGCGGACAAGCCGTACCGGTTCGACATGCAGAAGGCCAAGCAGCTCCTCGGTGAATCCAGCCGGCCGAACGGCGGCTTCACGCTGAGCCTGTTCCTGTTCCAGGGCGACCCCACGTTCCGGAAGGCGGCGGAGATCCTGCAGGCCCATCTCAAGGAGCTGAACATCGGGGTGAGCATCCAGGAGCTGTCGTCGTCCGTGCTGCTCGAGAAGGCCGGCAAGCCGGAGACCGCCCCGGACCTTCTGCCGGTGCGCAACTACCCCGACTACGCCGATCCCTCCGCGATGATCTCGGCGACCTTTGGCAAGGACGCGTGGGGCACGGCCGGGTGGAACTTCAGCTTCTACGCGAACGACCGCGTCGAGCAGCTACTCAAGCAGGCCAACGAGACGACGAACCAGCCGCAGCGGCTTCGGATGTTCCGGGACGCGCAGCGCATCATCGTCCAGGAAGCGGCGGCCGTCTTCATCGGGACGCTCATCAATCGCGTCGCCATGCGCAGCACGGTCAAGGGCTTTCTGTACAACCCGTTGCTCGGCAACACGTTCGACCTCTACCGGATCTACAAGTCGTGAACGGCGGAGCCGGCGCCCACCCGTGGGCGCCGGCTCCGCCGTGTTCCCCCCGTGGCCCGCTACATCGTGAGGAGGCTCGCCCTGCTCCCGCCGCTCCTGCTCGGCGTGAGCTTCCTGCTCTTCCTCCTCACGCACCTGGTCCCGGCCGACCCCGCCAAGCTGGTCGCGGGCGAGCACGCGGGCCCGGAGCAGATCGCGGCTGTGCGGAGGGCGTTCGGCCTGGACCGGCCGCTCCCCCAGCAGTACCTGATCTATCTGGCCCACCTGGCGCGCGGGGACCTCGGCACGTCCATGCGCACCAACAGCTCCGTGCTCGACGACCTGCGCACCTACTTCCCGGCGACGCTTGAGCTCACCGCGGCCGCGATGCTCGCGACGGTGCTGCTCGGCGTGCCGCTCGGCATGGTTGCGGCGATCGGGCGGGGCGGCCTCTCCGACCTCGTCGCACAGTTTGCGAGCCTGAGTGGCCTCTCGCTTCCGATCTTCGTCTTCGGGATCCTGACGCAGCTCGTGTTCTCGCGGTGGCTGGGCTGGCTGCCCCTCGCCGGGCGGCTGGCGACCGGGGACTCGCCGCCGGCGCACATCACGGGTCTGTACGTCGTCGACAGCCTGCTGACCGGTAACCTCGCGACGCTCACAAGCGCCCTTGTCCACCTCGTGCTGCCCACCGTGACGCTGGCCCTGGCCTCCCTCGCGCCAACGGCGCGGATGACGCGGTCGGCGATGCTCGAGATCCTGTCCCACGACTACATGCGCACCGCGTGGGCCAAGGGCGTCGCGCCGGTCCACGTCTACGTCCGGCACGGCCTGCGCAACGCGTTGATCCCGGTGCTGACGATCGTGGGCCTGCAGGTGAGCGCCCTGCTGGGCGGGGTCTTCATCGTGGAGCTCATCTTTGCCTGGCCCGGCCTGGGGCTCTACAGCGTGGAGGGCATCGTTTCCCTCGATTACTCCGCGATCATGGGGAGCGCGCTTCTGCTGACCGTGATCTACGTCATCGTCAACCTCGCCGTGGACGTGCTGTATGCTGTCCTCGACCCGCGCATCCGCTACTGAGGTCGCCGGCCCGCGCGCCGGCACGAGCTTTGTCGCGCTCTCGCTGCGCGCGCTCGTGCGCATGCCGGCCGCCTGGATCGGCGCGACCATCGTGACGTTCCTGCTCGTCCTGGCCGTTGCCGGCCGGGCGGCGGCGCCGTTCGACCCCCTCCGGATCGCGCCGCTCGACAAGCTTCTGCCGCCGTCGGCCGCGCATCCCTTCGGCACCGACGACCTCGGCCGGGACCTCCTGAGCCGGGTCATCGCCGGCGCCCGCATCTCCCTCGCCGTCGGCGTGCTCGTGCTCGCGATCGCGATGACCGTCGGCGTGGGCCTCGGGCTGATCGCCGGATACTGGGGCGGGTGGATGGATGAGGTCATCATGCGCACGACCGACGTCTTCCTCTCCTTCCCCAGGCTCGTCCTCGCGGTCGCGATCGCCGCGACGCTGGGTCCCGGCCTCTACAACGCCATGGTCGCGGTCGCCCTGTCCTGGTGGCCGTGGTACACGCGGCTCGTGCGCGGGCAGCTGCTCTCACTGCGCGAGCAGGAGTTCGTCCTCGCGATCGTCTCGCTGGGAGCCAGCCGGCCCCGGATCCTTTTGCACCACCTCTTGCCGAACGTCGGCACGACCATCGTCATCGAGGCGTCGATCGACTTCGGATACGCGATCCTGGCAACCGCTGGCCTCAGCTTCATCGGCCTGGGGGCGCAGCCGCCGACACCCGAGTGGGGCTCGATGATCGCGCAGGCCCGCAGCTACATGATCGACGCGTGGTGGTACCCGGCGTTCCCGGGCATCGCGATCTTCCTGGCGGTGCTCGGGTTCAACCTGCTCGGGGATGCCATCCGCGACGCCTTCGACCCGCGGCTGAGGTCGGCGAGATAGCCGGGGCCCGGCGACGGGAGGCAGCGGCCCGGGACGTGGGTGCCTCGCGCCGCCGCGCTGCGGAGCGCAACTGGTCTGCTTCGCGATAGCGTGCCCCAAGCGGCTCAAGCGGCTGCCGACGTGGCCCCAGAGGTCCTCAACGGGGAACTGAGAGGGCTGAGAGGGCCAACGGCCCGCAGCCCACCGAAGAATATGATAGAATCGAGGCTGCGGGCCGTTAGCTCAGCGGGTAGAGCGCCGGGCTTTTAACCCGGGCGTCGGGGGTTCGAGTCCCTCACGGCCCACATTCTCACGGGCTAGCGGGGCGCCGAAAACCGGACCGCCCCAAGACCCCTGTCTCGCCGTCCCGGGGCCTGGCCGGGACCGATCGCCTCTCGGGTCCCCCGAGCGTTTGTGGATCAGGATTGAGGTGGAGGTTCGGGAGCCCTGCTCGTGGCGCTCCTGACGTAGCAGGAGGCTCAGGTGACAGACGGCGTATGATGCGGTCGCGGGAGCGGAGGTCCGTGGCAGTGGGCAAGGCAGTGCGGGCGCGCTACCCGCGATCCTACATCTGTCGATGGCGCGGTCGAGTCGACGTGCGCCGATCGTCGGATACTACT
>JAJPJJ010000016.1 GCA_021324295.1 Bacillota bacterium | reverse complement strand
TGACGATGTGCCCCGGCATGTGGCGGCTCCGATGGTTGATCATCGCGGCCAGCGTGGTGGACTTGCCGGAGCCGGTGGGGCCCGTGACGAGGATGAGGCCGCGCGGCGCCAGGGCGAGGTTCCCGACGATCGGAGGCAGCCGCAGCTCGTCGAACCCCGGGATCTCGGTGCGGATGCGCCGGATCACCATCGCGGGGGTCGAGCGCTGGGTGTAGACGTTCACGCGGTACCGGCCGAGCGCCGGCACGTAGTAGGCGAGATTGACCGCCTGCCGCTCGGCGAACTCCTTGCGGTGCCGCTCCTTCATGAGCTGGCCCGCCAGGCGCTCGACGGCGTCGGCGCCGAGCGCGGTCTCGCCGAGCGGCAGCAGCTCGCCGGAGATCCTGAGCATCGGCGGCTCGTCGGTCAGCACGTAGAGGTCCGACGCCTGGTGCTCGTTCATGCGAGCGAGGAGGTCGTTGATGTCCATCTCGATCTTGTTTATGCCTGGCCGCGCGCGAAAGTAGACCTCGCCGGGCGGCGTCCGGGGCGCGGGGTGCCGTGACCGCGGCGGGGCCGCAGGCGACGCGCCGAGGGCGCGCGGGGCGGGACGCGATCGCTCGTTCACCACCCGCGCAGTGTCGGCGGGGCGGCGGGCCTGCTCGAAGATCGTGCGCTGGGCCGGCTGTGACCGGAGCGCCGGCGCGCGGGAATCGCTAGGCCGGCTGCGACTGGAGCGCCGGCGCGCGGGAATCGCTCGCGGGCCGCACGTACCGGACGGAGTACTCGGAGCCCCAGCCGTTCGGGATCCGCTCCTCGTCGCCTGGGTCGAGCCACGCGTCCCCGTCCACCGAGAAGCAGTACACGACCCGCCCGGGCGGAAGGAAGACCGTGAGCGTCCAGTCGCCGGAGGGGACCTGCATCAGGGGGTGCGTGGTCGGGTTCCAGCCGTTGAACGATCCCGTCACCGCTACCCGGCGCGCCCGGGGGGCGAGCGCGCCGGGGAAGCGGAACGTGACGGGGACGAGCGTGCCCTGCGGCCACCCCGGGGACAGCGCGAGCTGCCGCACGGAGTTCATCGCCTCCTCGACGGTTGCGGACGTGGGGACGAGCGCATCTCGATGGAGGAGATCGATGAGCCGGCGGACCCTGGGGGTGGGTGCCGCCAGCAAGAGCACGCGGCCGTGCTCGGCGAGGCGCCGCTGGCACAGCTCGAGGATCCGATAGCCGCCGGCATCGATGTGCGTGATATCGCTCAGATCCACGATGACGTGACGGGCGTCCGCCGCGGCGTCTTGCAGCTCGCGCTCGAGAGCAGGTGCCGTCTGCCGGCTCAGCTCTCCCCTCGGTCGAAGGATCGCCAGCGCGGAGCTCTCTGCGGCGGAGTCTACCGTGGCCATGCTCCCGCCCTTCTGGTGTCGGCTCCGGCGCGTCGTTTGTCGTTTGGCGCGTCGTTGGCTCTCAGTTGTCCCGGATCGTTCGACGCACCTTCCCTCGAATGAACAAACGTTTCATCCGGATGAGGGCGAAAGCGCGTTCGCGCCAGTTTGGACCGCGGGGCCGGCGGGGGAAATACCCGGCGGACAGACCGAGGAAGGGGGACGACGATGGCTGGAGATCAGCTCGCGGGCATGCGGGACCAACTGGCGGGCAAGTGGCGCCAGATGCGGGGCCAGATCAGGAAACAGTGGGGCAAGCTGACCGACGACGACCTCGACCAGATCGCCGGGGACTACGACCTGCTCGTCGGCAAGATCCAGGAGAAGTACGGCATGACGCGCGAAGAGGCGGCCCGGCAGGTCGATGCGATGACCGGCGAGGGCACGATACCACGTCCGTAGGGGATCGGCTGCACGCGGGCTCGCCCGGCGCTCCGCCGCGCCGGCGAGCCCGCGGCCTCGCAGCCGGAGAGGAGGATCCTCATGAGGACCCATCGACTGGAGGCGGCACTGCTCACCGGCCTGCTGCTGCTCGTCGTGGCGGGCCCCGCGCTGGCACAGGCGCAGCCGCCGCCCACGCCACCGGGCAACACCGCACCGTCACAGCCGGGACCATCCGCGCCGCCCAGCGCGCCGGGGGCGCCCGGGCAACCGGGGGCGCCCGGGCAGCCGGGGGCGCCGGGAGCGCCCGGGGCACCCGGTCCGCAGGGACCGAGCGGCCCTCCGGGCCCGAGCGGCCCTCCAGGGCCGAGCGGCCCGGCGTTCCTCGGGATGAGCCAGACGACCGCGGTTCTGATCGGCGTGATCATCGTGCTGCTGATCATCGTGGTGATCGTCGCCGTATCCAGGGGCGGAGGCGGGACCGTTGTGCGGCAATAGCCGCAGGCGGGCCACGAACCCGGCGTAGCACGCAGCGGACAAGACCGATCGGCACCGGGCGAGCGCCGTGCGCTCGCCCGGTGCGCGCGTGGGAGGCGCAAACATGGTCGCGGCACTGTGGGTGCTCTTCGTGATCCTGCTGGTGGCGTGGGTCCTCGGATGGACCGCCTTCCACGTCGCGGGCGGCCTGATCCACATCCTGCTCGTGGTCGCGGTGATCGTGCTCGTCTACAACCTGGTCACGGGACGCCGCGTGGTGTAGGCCGCGCGCGCGAGCGCCGGAGCCCGGGGCCGCCACGACCGAAACGAGTGCTCGTCCCGGCAGGGCGCGGGCTCAGTCGAGCGCTGCCGGGTGGGGTTGCGTTCCGGGTTCGGCCCGATGCGGCGTTGTCGCCGTCGCCACAGGACCGGTCGTCCTCATGCGGCGGCCAGGTCGCGGATCCGGATCGAGTCGTAACACGGCACGAGCGAGGTGGCAACCGGGAGCGGGTCCGGGGGCGCGAGCCTCCGCGCCCCCTCGGGCCCCCAGCGCATGGCGTCCTTTTAGATGCCGACCCTCCGAGGCCTGGTGAACAGACGCAGCAGCCAGAGCAGGACCACCCCGCCGATGAACGCGACAAGGATCGACCAGAGGTTCAAGCCGGTGACGCCGGCGTGACCGAAGGCCGCAAAGATCCATCCCCCGATGATCGCACCGACGACGCCGATGATCAGGTCCCCGATGATGCCACCGGGTCCTTCTCCCGGCACGACCAGCCGAGCCAGCCACCCGGCGATGATCCCCACGATGATCCAGCCGATGATGCTCACCCCTCACCCCTCCCTCCGCGCGGGCGCGTGCAGCGTGAACGCCGTGAACAGGTCTTGCATGTGCATTATCCCGCGGGCCACCTCCCTCCAAACCCTCGCCCCGGTCCCCGGCCGGCGCGCCGGTGTTTCGGCGTTTCGATGAGGGCGCGGAGGGGTAAGATACGCGCGCGCGGCGGTCCTGCGGCGCGGGAAGGGTGAGCGCGATGAGCGCAGGGGAGCGGGGAGCGGCGGGCGGCCGTAACCCCGAGACGTGGGCGTCCTGGCCGGTGTGCTGGAGCGCGGTCTGGGTCGGCGCGCTGTCGGCGCTGGCGACAGCGGTCGTCTTTGGACTGATCGGCGTAGCGATCGGCGCGCACGAGCTCGGGCAGGCGGGCCAGATCGCGCGGTGGAGCCAGGTGGGGGTCGGCGCGCTCGCCTGGAGCGTGTTCACCGCCTTCCTGGCGTTCGTGATCGGCGGGTGGGTCGCCGGCAAGGTCGCCGCGATCGAGCGGTCCGAGCCTGCCATGCTGCACGGGGCGATCACCTGGGCGCTGGCCCTGCCGCTTTTGATCGCGCTGCTCGCCATCGGGGCGGGAGGGGCCGTGGGCGGATGGTACGGTGGGCTCGTGGGGCCGCCGGCCTGGGGCCCGTCCCCGGCGGTGCCGGCGGACCCGCGGGTGCTCCGCAACGGCGCGCTCGCCGCCGTGACCGCGATCCTGCTGGGGCTGGTCGGCAGCGTGATCGGCGCGTGGTTCGCCTCGGGCGAGCCGATGACGCTGCGCTACTACCGGCAGCGCGCGGCGGCGGCCCGCCGCGCCACATAACGGGGCCGCGCGCCCGCCCGGAGGCGGCGCCGGACCCACGGGAGGCGATGCCCGATGATCCTCATCCTGCTCTGGCTCCTCGGGGTGCCGCTGGGTCTCATCATCCTGCTGTGGCTGCTGGGTGTAGGACGCTAGCGCGGAGCCGCGATCCCATCCGGTTCTGCCGGCGGCCCGGGCCGCGCGTGGCGCTTCGGCGCCGCCGGGGCCGTCCGGCCCCGCCGCGGCCCGACCAACCATTGTCCGGACGAGGGATTGAGCGCCGGCCGCGCGCACGAGTATCGTGGAAGGGGGCGGGGTGTCCTAGGACGATCTCGAACGCCCACTCAAACCGCTCTGCCCTGGCCCGGTGCCGATGCCTTGGGGACGTGACACATCTCCGGTCCGCCGGCGGGTGCGTGACCGGACCCGTCGCGCGTCCGCCGGCGCCGGCCTGGCCGCGCCGGCGGGACCCCATCCCGAGGCCCAGCGGCGGCTGGATCGCGAGACGATCCGCGCGCTCTTCGACCGGATGCACCGCGCTGGCGATTCGGGGGCGCGCGACCTCCTCATCCTGGCCCACGGCCGCCTCGTCGCGTACCTGGCGCGGAAGTTCGCGGACCGGGGACAGCCCCTGGAGGACCTCATCCAGGTCGCCCAGATCGGCCTGATCAAGGCGATCGACCGGTACGAGACCAGCCGCGGCGTCGAATTCACCACATACGCGACCCCCGTCATCGTCGGCGAGATCAAGCGCTACTTCCGCGACAAGGCATGGTCGATCCGCGTGCCGCGCCGGCTGCGCGCGCTCAACTACGCGCTCATGCGGTCGCTCGACGGGATCGCCCAGCGCCTCGGCCGCTCGCCCACGATCGGCGAGCTGGCCCAGGATGCCGGGATCCCGTTCGACCTGGTCCTCGAAGCGCTCGAAGTCGGACAGGCGTACACGCCGGCCTCCCTGGACGCGGTGACCACCGAGGACAAGAACAGCCGGGAGTCGTTCTGCCTCGCGCAGGCGATCGGAGCCGACGATGCGATGCTCGAGCGCGTCGAGGACCGGATCACCCTCGAGCGGGCAGTCGGCAAGCTCCCGGGGCGCGAGCGGCAAGTCGTCCGGATGACGTTCTACGAGGGGTTGACCCAGGACGCGATCGCCCGGCGCCTCGGGATCTCACAGATGCACGTGTCGCGGCTGCGGCGGAAGGCGCTGTCGCGGCTGCGCGCCTCGATCGCCGGCTGATCGCCCGCCGTGCGGGCGGGGTCCCGCTGGCCTACGGCCGGCCGAGATCCGCCAGCACGCGGTCGGCGCGATCGCGTAGATGGCCGAGCGAGCGGGCCGCCGCCGGTGGCGGCCCGCTCGCGAGCGCCTGCGTGATGCCGGCGAGCGCGGCGTGGAGCGCGGCGCGCACGGAGGAGGCGTCGGCCTCCAGGGTGCGGGTCCACCGCAGCCTGACCTCGGCCGGCATCCGCGTCCCTGCGGGGCTCTCCACCGTCTCGCGAATGCTCTCCACGAGGCTCGCGGCCGCCTCCGCGTCGGCCACGCAGCGCTCGACGGCGCGCACGTCGAGGTCACGGGCGCGCTGCCCGCCCGCCCGCTCGCACGTCTCGTGCAGGTGCCCGAGCAGGTCCCCGAGCTCCCCACCCTGCGTCTCGAGCAGCTCGCCGAGGTCGGATTCGTCCGCGCTGCCGGCGCCGTCGCCCCCTGTCGTCGGCGCCGGGCCCGGCTCGGCGATCGGGGCGGGCGGGGCGCCATGGTCCTCTCTGGCGTGCTCCCCGCGGGGCCACAGCCACACGGCGGCAACGACCGCCGCCAGCGCGATCCCTGCCAGCACCGGGGTGCGGCGCATGGCAGCCTCCCTGAGCGGAACGTGGTGGGCTGATACTTCGTAGAGCGCGGCGTTCTCCCTGCCGCGCCGGCCGCGGCATGGGCCCGGCCTCGCCGGTCGAAGCGGTAGGTAATAGGTAATAAGAAGGTAATTGAGGTACGCAGGTAGGAAGTCGCGAGCGCGCCCTGCGCACGACGCGCCTCCGCGCACGTTCCCCGGAAGCTCTCACGGACTGCTGGCCAAGTTACAAGTATTTTGCCTTGACACCCCGCGCGGCATCGCATATAGTGCGGCCAGTAGGATCTGGCAGTGCACCGCGCGGGCGGAGACGCGCGGACAATCGCATAGCCAGGCCGATAAAGGCAAACCTGCGGCGACGCAGGGGCGCAAAGCCGCGGAACCCTCCGGACGAGCATAGGGTCAGCCGGGCTGCCGAAGCTGGACGTACCGTTCAGCTTCTTTCTTTTTGGCGCATCGGTGACAGACCGCGCCGCGCACGCTCCGGGCCGGCCGGGCGCCAATCCGAGGGGGGAGGATTGATGCGGATGAAAGGACGGCTCACGCGGCTTGTGATCGTGGCGATGGTGGCGGTGGCGGTCGGGTGGCTCGGCTTCGCCCGCAGCGGATCGGCCCAGTCCGTCGTCCCCGTCGCGCGGTACGCGGGCACCATCGCGTCGGTGGAGTGCGACTCGCTGACCTTTGTGCTCGATACGTCGACGGGTCCTGTCGAGTTCCGGGCGACCCGGCTGACCATCGTCCGCGTAGGCATCGAGTTCACGCACGACCTCTGCAGCCTGCGGAGCTTCATCGGGGCCCAGGCGATCGTCTTCTCCACGCCGGTGAGCGGGCTGCAGATCGCGGGCCGCGTCGACGTGCTGGTGTTCCCCGCCAGCGGCGTGACGCCGAGCGTCGGACCCGACCGGAACGGGGACGGGCCATTCGGCGGGACGTCCGGCAGCAGCACGGGCGGCGCGACGGGCGGGACCACGGGCGCGCCCGGGGTCACGACCGGTGGGACGACGGGTGGCACCACCGGCGGCGGCACGACCGGCGGCACGACAGGTGGCACCACCGGCGGCGGGACAACGGGCGGCACGACGGGCGGCACGACCGGCGGCACGACGGG
>JAJPJJ010000004.1 GCA_021324295.1 Bacillota bacterium | reverse complement strand
TGCGGCGGGGACCTCCGTCACACCGCTCGAGCTGGCGCGCCAGTGGGCGCGCCTCCTCGCGCAGGGGCTCAGCAAAGCCCTTCCGGACGCGAGCTTCCACACGTTCTGACCGCGCCGGAACGGGAGCGCAGGGAGGGCGCGATGCGGGACAAAGGGAGGCGACGATCATGGAGAGATCGCGAGTGAGCAAGAGTGTCGTGTGGGCCGTGTGTCTCGCGCTCACCGGCGGCTTGGTGTTGCCCGCTGCCACCGAGGCCAAGACCGCGGCCCAGATCGACGCCGGTGTCGACGCGGCGCTGGCTCGGTTTACCGCGCAGGTGAATGGCGCGAGAGCGTTTCTCCAGGACGCCAAGGGCGTACTGGTGTTCCCGGATGTCATCCAGGCCGGCCTTGGCGTCGGGGGGCAGTACGGCGAGGGAGCGCTGCGCATCGGCGGCAAGACCGCCGCGTACTACAGCCTCGCGTCGGGCTCCGTCGGGCTCCAGTTCGGCGCCCAGAAGAAGGACATCATTCTGGTGTTCCTGCAGCAACGGGCGCTCCAGGATTTTCGGACGAAGGTGCGGGGAGATAGAGGCTGGCAGGTCGGAGTGGACGGGTCGGTGGTGCTCGTGAACCTGGGCGCCCACGCCTCGATCAGCTCCGCGACGTACAACCAGCCGATCGTGGGCTTCGTGGTAGGCCAGCAGGGGCTCATGTATAACCTGACGCTCCAGGGGACAAAGATCTCGCGGTTGCAGAGGTAGACCGCCGGTCGTCGCGCGAGACCCGGCGGCCCGCGCGCACGGGCCACGCGGCACGCGGTACCGCGGTGTGCCCGTCGCAGAGACGCGCCGGCCGGGGTGGGTAAAGATCGTATGGGGCGGCCCGGGGATGCTCTGTGCAATCAGACCACTCGCATTCCCGGCTTCGCGTTGGCTGCCCACTCGATCTCTTATCCCGACCCGCCTCGGTGGGGAGGCCAAAGGGAGGCGCGAGCGATGCGGCGGCTGACGCAGCGAGAGGCCAAGGAATGGCACGCCCTCGCTCAGGCGTACGGCTTCGTGAACGATGCGGGCGAGATTGCCGCCGGGGGATTTATCGCGGAGCCCGACGGCGACGGCGAGGACATTCTCACCCTTACGTTCGTCACGCCCATTCTGGCGCCAGCCTACACGTCGGACTCGAGGCGCAAGACCCCGCCGATTCTGTTCGACAGAAATGACGGGGGCGAGATCGTGTTGCCTGGACGGTGGTGGGCGGACATGCTCGAGCGCTCCGCCGGTACGCTGCCCGACGCTCTCCGGCTGGTTGCGCGGTGCCTGACCCGCGAGGGCGCCTTCTCAGACATTGTACTCCCCTGCGACGTGGATACCGTGGCGTTCGAGATGCTCGACGACGACGGCAACCACGTGACCTTCGAGGCTCTACCACCGGGCCTCCAGATCGCGGTGCAGGTCGCGGTCGGCGGATCGTCTGTGCTTCACTAGCCACTCCCAGCCCATCGCAGAGGAGCCCGATGCCCGACCACACGGCAGGGGCCGCGCCAACGCGGCGAGCGCACCGGCACGATCGTGAGACGTAAGGCCGCCGTCGCTGCCGCCCGCGGCAGGACGCGTGGGGCGTGATAGCGCCCCGGATCGGATCCCGCTGGCCGGCGGAGCGATGCGAGGCCGGCCGGGCCCCGCCTTCGCGCGGTGGCCTACCGCAGTTACGAGGGCCGTGAGGGATCCTCCGCCCGCGTCAATAGATAGGAGGGGTGCCGCAGGCCGGTCGGTGCGTAGAGCTCCGCGTGCGTGAAGCGGAAGCCGAGCTTCTCGAGCACCCGCCGTGACGCCGCGTTCGCAGGGTGATGGCCCGCAAACAGGCCCGTGGCTCCGACCGTCTGGAAGGCGAACGTCACGATCGCCCGTCCCGCCTCCACCGCTAGGCCGCGTCCCCAGTGGGCGGGCCGCAGATGGAAGCCCAGCTCATAGACCCGATCGTGCGGGCGATGCGGCCGCAGCCCGCAGCATCCCACGTGCTCGTCGCCGGCCAGCAGGAAGAGGGGCCAGTACTGAACGCTGTGCGCGCCCATCGACGCGATCTCCTGGCGAAGCCGCTCCTCGACCTGGGCGGGCGAGAAGGGGCCGCCGATGAAGCGCGTGACGCGAGGGTCGCCCCAGAGGGCGTGCGCGAGGGGCAGATCGTCCATCGACCACAGACTGAATCCAAGGCGCGCGGTCGTGAGGAAGTACTCGCGAGCGCGCGTCACGGCCGGGGCGACACCGTGATCCCCGCCCTGACGGCCAGCCACGCCCTTGGCCGTGTTCGATGTCGGGTCGATACTGAGGTCGTCTTCGATCCGCGATGCCCCCGGTTCCTGCGGGGATCGGCGGCCGTGGTGCTACCATCCCGCGGCGCTGGCCGGATGGTACGGGTCCGCGCCGCCCAGCAGGTCCCCGGTCCTCGGGTCGTCGGTGAGCGCCAGCGGGCTCGCAAAGAACCGCGGTTCCACGGCCTCCTCCACGACCGCGAGCGCGTGGCCGCGGAGCCGCAGCCCCTCGATCGTGGCATCGGCGATACGGCGATCCACCAGGACCTCCCGCCCGGTCGCGTCGATCCGCGGCGCGGCGACCGCGTCCTGGGCGCCCATGCCGAACGTGACGATGTTGAGCATGACCTGCAGGACGGCCCCGATGATCCGCCGTCCTCCTGACGCCCCGACCGCCGCCGGGGCCCGGCCCGCGCGGAAGACGAGGATCGGGGTCATGTTGGCGACCGATCCCTGATGCGGCGCAATCGAGTTGGGGTGGCCGGGCTCAGGGTTGAACCGCATCATCCCGTTGTTCAGCAGCACGCCGGCGCCGGGGACCAGGAACCGCGACCCAAATCGCGACAGGAGCGTCTGCGTGATCGAGATCGCGTTGCCCTCGCGGTCGGCGGCGCACACCTGGGTCGTGCTCGTCTGGCCCGGCTCGCCTGCGCTCCCCCATGCGCCTGCCCTGTGCGGAGAGATCTGCGCCCGCCGCCGCGCGGCGTGGTCCGCGCCGACGAGGCCGGTCCACTCCGGCCCCGCGCCGAGCAGCGCGAGACGGTCCGCAAACGCCGCGCGCATGGCTTCGACGAGGAGGTGGAGGTACTCGGCCGTGTTATGGCCGAGCGACGGCAGAGGGTCGTCTCGCAAGATACCGAGCATCTCCACGAGCGTCGGGCCGCCGGTCGGCCCGGGCACAACCGCCACATCGTACCCGCGGCCGCGATAAACGAAGGCGGGCCCGACGACCGGCCGGTACCGCGCGAAATCGTCCGCGGTCACGATACCGCCCGCCCGCCGGACCTCCTCGACGATGCGCCGGGCGATCTCGCCACGGTAGAAGGCCTCCTCCCCGCCGGCGGCGAGCGCGGCGAGCGTGTCGGCCAGCTCGGGCTGGCGCAGGAGCCGCGGCCGCGCCGCTGCGGCGGGGACGGGCGGCAGGCCATCGTCCAGAAACAGCGCCGCAGCGGCCGGGTAACGGCGGAGGGTCGCGGCGTCCATCGCGACGGCTAGCGTGGTGGGCCACTCCACCGGGAACCCGTCGCGGGCGAGCGCGATCGCCGGCGCCAGCACATCCGAGAGCGGCAGCGTGCCGAACTCCTCGAGGGCGTGGGTGAGGCCCGCGGGGACCCCCGGCACGGCGACCGCGAGCGGGCCGTGGACGTTGGCTCGCTCGCGCACCCGCCGCCAGCCATACGCCTCCGGGTCGTGTCCGTCATCGAGCGTGAACATCGCCGCGTGGGCGGCCCCCGGGGCCCGGGAGCCGAACTCGATCGCAACGGGCGGCGGCGCCGAGGGGCCGCCCCGGCGGAGCACGAGCATCCCGCACCCGCCGAGGCCGCTCATCCATGGTTCCACGACGCCCGCGGCGAACGCCGCGGCGACCCCCGCGTCGATCGCGTTTCCCCCCTTGCGGAACATCTCCAGCCCGGCGCGGGCCGCCAGCGGGTGCTTGGCCACGACCACGCCTCGGCGCGCGCGCACCTCGCGCTTGCTCAGATGCCAGCCGCTCTCCATCCGCCCCACCTGGCATCCCCGGGCCTTCCGGCGGCCCGGGCTCGTGCGTTCAAAGTCTGGACGATTCGTTTACAACAGCCGCGGCGCCGTGCCATATTAGGCTCGCGCGCGGGGACTCCTGCCGGCCGCGCGGATGGAGGCACCGCGATGTCCACGGTTCTGTATGAAGCGCTCGGGGTCCGTCCGATCGTCAACGCGGCCGGTCCCCTCACGCGCCTCGGGGGAATGCCGCTGGCTCCGGAAGTGGCCGCCGCGATGGCCGAGGCGGCGCGCGCGTGCGTCCGCATCGACGAGCTGCAGGAGGCCGCCGGGCGCTACCTGGCCGAGGTGACCGGCGCCGAGGGGGGGTACGTGACCGCCGGGGCCGCCGCCGGCCTCACGCTGGCGGCCGCCGCCTGCATCGCCGGCCTGGATGTGGCAGCGATGGATCGGCTTCCCGACACGACGGGTCTGCGGCACGAGATCGTCATCCAGCGGGCGCACCTTACCGCATACACCCATGCGCTGCGCCTCGCCGGCGCCCGTCTCGTCGAGGTGGGGTACCTGGGGTACCCAGGGCAGGGCGCGACCTGGCCCTGGCAGATCGAATCGGCGATCACGGCGCGCACGGCCGCGGTGGCGTACTCGGCCGGCGATGCGCCGGGCAGCGTGCCGTTGCCCGAGGTGGCACGCCTCGCCCACCGCCACGGGCTCCCGGTGATCGTCGACGCAGCCGCGGCTCTCCCTCCCGCGGAGAACCTGCGCCGGTTCCTCGCGGAGGGGGCCGACCTCGTCGCGCTCAGCGGCGGCAAGGCCATCGGCGGCCCGCAGGCCAGCGGCATCCTGGTCGGCCGGCGCGACCTCATCGAGTCCGTCGCGCTGCAGCATCAGGACATGGACGTCCATCCGGAGACGTGGCCGTGGCGCGACCGCTACCTCGCCACCGGGCGCCTGGCCGGGCCGCCGCACCATGGGATCGGCCGCGCGATGAAGGTGGGTCGAGAGGAGATCGTGGGGCTCGTCGTCGCGCTCCGCCGGTTCCTGGGGAGCGATCACGCGGCGGCGTGCGCGGCGCAGCGTGCGCGGCTCCAGAAGATCGTGGACGCGCTGCGCGACGCCCAGGGCGTGCAGGCCGGGTTCGCGCCGGAGGCAGACGACGGACACCGCCATCCGGTTGTGATCGTGCGGCTGGACGAGGCGACGCTTGGGAGATCCGTCGAAGCGATCGTGAACGAGCTCCTGGAGGGCGATCCCCCGGTCGGGGTCTCGCAGCAGTTCCTGCACCAGCGGGCGATCGGCGTGGTGGCCTCGACGCTGCGCCCCGGCGAAGAAGACGTCGTCGCCGCGCGGCTCCGGCACGTGCTGCGGGCAGGCGCGTAGGCCGGCCCGGGAGGACGGCGGACGCTGCTCGGTGCGGCCGCGCTCACGGGCAGTGGCTCCCGAACTCCTTGTACCGCCGCACCGGGGCGCGGCGCATCTCGGTCACGAGCTGGACCAGCTTCGCGACGATCGCGTTGAACAGCCGCTCCCCCTTCTCGGCGCTGGCCACGAGCGGGTCGCCCATGACGCCGGTCCGGCCAGCGGTGTCGCGCCGGCGCTCCGCGTACTCGGCGAAGGAGCGGAGGGCAGCGCTGTAGGGGTTGGGGAAGACGTCCGCGACCATCCGGCCGCGGTCGATCAGGTGCGGGCGGAGGTAGAGCTGGAGCGAGGTCTCCCACTCCCCGCCGTGGCCGATCTGCCCGGCGTCCGCCTCCGACCACGCGGCCATCTCCTCGCGCACGGCCTGCCAGTAGCTGAAGGTGATGGGAAAGATGTCCTCCTCGCCGACCTGGGTGGTGACCGCCCAGTTGGGAGCGGTGTTGCCGCCGTGCCCGTTGAGCACCACGATGCGCGGGAAGCCGTTCGCGTAGATGCTCCGGAGCACGTCGGCCAGCAGGGCTTGGTACGTCTCCAGCCGGAGGCTGATGGTGCCCGGGAACCCCATATTGTAGTGCGTGAACCCGCTCCAGATCGGCGGCGCGACCAGCACGGGAAAGTCGTCCACCCGCTGCGCCGCGGCCACGGCCATGTAGAACGGGCCAGCGATGTCCACGTCCATCGGGCAGTGCGGCCCGTGCTGCTCGACGGACCCCGTGGGCAGGATCACGACCGGGTCGCGCGTCAGGACGTCCTCGAACTCGTGCCGCCAGAGCTCCTGCCAGAGCACTTTCTTGCCGTGGCCCTCGTACGAGACCTTGTACATGCCCCGCGCCTCCTCACCCCGCGAGCGCCGCGGCCGCGCGCCGCGCGACCTCCCTGGCCTTGGGAGCCAGGCTGATGGCCCGGCGCACCGAGAACCGGCTCGACGGCCCCGTGGTGCTCATCGCGATCGCGGTCTCCGGCGTGTTGCCGCAGATCCCCACCCCCAGGCAGACGACGCCGGGAGACGATTCTTCCTGATCCAGCGCATAGCCGGCCGCGCGCACACGAGCGATCTCGTCGACGAACCGCCGGCGCTCGACGATCGTGTTGGGCGTCCGCCGGACGAGCGGGGTGACGTCGAGATAGTGGGCGAGGACGGCCTCCGAGCACCGCGCCAGGAGGGCCTTGCCCAGCGACGTGCAGTAGGCCTCGTCGACGGCGCCCACGTCCGACGCGATGCCGAGCTGCCGCGTGCTCCGCGCCTGCAGGACGTGCACCACCTTGAAGTTGAGCAGGATCCCGACGTGGGTCGTTTCGCCGCTCGCCTCGGTGAGCTCCCTGGCAAACGTCCGGAGCGTCGAGAGGATGTTCGTGCCGGTGACGGCCCGCTGGCAGAACGCGAGAAATCCCGGCCCCAGGGTGAACATCGCGGTGTTGCCGACGCGGGTGACCCACGAGTCGCGCGCCAGGGTGGCGATGAGCCGGTGGACGGTCGAGCGGTTGAGCCCAAGCTCCTGCGCCACGTCTGCGACCCGCACGCCCGAGGGGTGCCGGGAGACCGCCTCCATGATGCGCACGATCTTCGCCGCGGACTGCGACAGGGTCGGCACGCTGGCTCCGGTGCGTTCAATTATTGAACAGACAGTTTACAAGATACGACGACGCGGCTATGATTCTAGGCAACGTTCGGCACGGGTGTCAACGGCCCGCGCGGCGGCCTCGGCCCGCGGAGGCAGGAGGCAGCAGAGCCGGAATGACCGATACGATTCGAGAGCGCTTGCTTTCTCTCGACCTGCCGGCGGGCGACCCCCACGATCTGCCGTCCTCCCCGAAGCGGTTCCCTGACGGATGCCACGCGCGCGTCGAGATCCCGAGTGTGGAAGGGCCCGGCCCGATGACGGCGGTGGTGGAGGAAGCACGCCGGCAGGGCGTGGTGATCCACCGGGTCTCCCAGGGCAGCGGCATCATGATGCTCACGGACGCCGAGATCCGGGAGATGCTCGCTGTGGGCCGCGCGCACGGCATCGAGGTGAGCCTCTTCGTCGGGCCCCGGAACGCGTGGGACATTACGCCGGACGCGTTCACCCCCGCCGGTCGGGCCGCGGCGCTGCGTCACGCCGGCATGGACCAGGTCGTCTACGCGCTGGAGGACATCCGGCGCGGGTGCGACCTCGGCCTGCGCAGCGTGCTCGTCGCCGACGAGGGGCTGCTGTGGCTCACGCACGAGCTCAAGGCGGCCGGCGACCTCCCCCGTGACCTGGTGGTCAAGGTCTCGGTGTCCCTCGGTGCCTCCAACCCCGCCTCGATCCGCCTCATGGAGAGGCTCGGCGCCGGCACCTACAACGTGCCCACCGCCCTGACCCTCGCGCGGCTCGCGGGCATCCGCCAGGCTGTCGGGATCCCCCTCGACGTCTACGTGGAGGCCCCGGACGATTTCGGGGGATTCGTCCGACTGTACGAGATCCCCGAGATCGTCCGCGTCGCATCACCCGTATACATCAAGTTCGGGCTGCGCAACGCTGCGTCCGTGTACCCGAGCGGCATCCACCTCGAGGAGGTCGCGATCCGGCAGTGCCGCGAGAAGGTCCGCCGGGCCGCCCTCGGGCTGCGGCTGCTGCGGCAGTTCTGGCCCGACGTGAAGATCTCGGCACCCGGGGCGCCGGACCTCGGGCTGCCGGTGGCGATGTGACAACGAGGAGAGGTGGTGGCGGGATGGAGTCGACCTCGGGTCCAGCGGACAGCGCGCGCGGCGGGCGGTTCCCGCGCCGCGAGTTGCTCGGCCGGGCGGCGGCGCTCGGCGTGGGCCTCGGGACGTCCGGGGCGCTGCTTGCGCTCGGCGACGCGCCGGCCGTGGCGGTCCCGGCCGCCACGCCCCGGCCCGGCGGGCGGTCGATCTGGGCGGCGGAGAGCGATCCCGTGTCCCTCAATCCCATCACCAACTCGCTGTTCGCGTCGGTGCAGGGCTTCGAGCACTGCTACGAGAGCCTCACGGCGTACGACGCGAAGATGAACATCGTGCCGGCCCTCGCCCAGTCGTGGGAGACACCCAACGAGACCACGTACATCTTTCACCTGCGCCGCGGCGTCAGGTGGCACGACGGCACGGAGTTCACCGCGGACGACGTCGCGTACACGTTCGGCATCGTGCTCGACCCAAAGGGTCCGGCCGTCTACCGATCCAACTTCGATCAGGTCGACAAGGTCCAGGTCGTCGACAAGCACACGGTCAAGCTGCTGACCAAGGCGCCGTTCCCACCCCTGCTCGGCGCGTTCGCGATCCTGCGGAGCTCCGCGATCGTCCAGAAGGGCGCCCTGGACAAGTACAATATGGAGACCCAGATCGTGGGAACGGGCCCCTACCGGCTTGCGGAGTACGTGCCGAAGAGCTACCTGCGCTTGGTCCGCAACCGCGACTACTGGGGGAAACCGCTGCCGTACCTGGACGAAGTGCTGTTCAAGATCATGACCGAAGAGGACGCGCGGGTGGCGGGCCTGCGGGCGCGTTCGATTGACTATGCGTTCCTGACGCCGCTCGGGGAGCAGCGCCTCCGGAGCGAGCGCGGCCTGACGATCCTCAAGGGGCCGCGGATCTTCCTGTACGTCTTCCAGATCAACATGCTGCGGAAGCCGTGGAGCGACGTCCGCGTGCGCCGTGCCCTCAACCTCGCCGTCGACCGGCGCGAGATGATCGCGAAGGCGCTCAACGGCGCCGGGACGGTGTCGGGCCCGATCGCTACCGGCTTTGGCCACTGGTTCGTCCCGCCCGCGGAACTCGAGCGCAAATGGTACGTGCACGATCCGGAGGAGGCGAAGCGCCTCCTCAAGGGCGCCGGGGTCCCGGAGGGGCAGCCGCTCGACCTGCTCGTGACCCCGTTTGGGGGCTCGGGCTTCTATACCGCGGCGGCGGTCGTCTTCAAGGAGCAGATGCAAAAGGTCGGGATCGACGTCAAGATCCGCCAGGTCGAGCCCGGCGTGTTCGACAAGGAGATCAGCCCGCCCACCTTCAACTACGACATTCAGATCAACGCGTTCACCCCGCGCCACGATCCGGACGGATTTCTGTGGAACCGCTTCTACTCGAAGAACGCCTACGCCGACGGCTACAGCAATCCCAAAGTGGACGACCTGCTGCTCCGCGCCCGGACAACCGTCAACCCGGCGCAGCGGAAGGCGCTGTACGACGAGGTGCAGCGGCTGCTCCTGGCCGACGTCCCGATGCTGTGGATTGCGGTCGATCAGGTCATCGAGGGACTGCAGGACTACGTGCAGGGCTACCAGCAGAGCCCGTTCACGCGGCGGGACTGGGGCCTGAAGCACGCTTGGCTGCAGAAGTAGCCGCCGGCCGACACGCGCCGCCGTGGGGCGGTACATCGTCCACCGCCTGATCCTGCTCGTTCCGACCCTGCTGGGCATCTCGGTGCTGGTCTTTGTGCTCCTGCGCCTCCTGCCCGGGAACGTCGTGGACGTCTTCGTGGGCCACGAGGCGGTGGTCAGCCAGGCGCAGCGCCAGGCGCTCTACCACCGCTTTGGGCTCGATGCGCCGATCTCCGTGCAGTATCTGCGCTGGCTCGCGGGCATCGGGCACGGGGACCTCGGCCTCTCGCTGCGCACCGGGCAGCCGGTGATGCGGGACATCCTGGATCGCCTCGCGGTCACCGCCGAGCTCACGGTCCTGTCGGCGTGCCTGGCCTGGCTGATCGCGATCCCGCTGGGCGTGCTCGCCGCCGTGCGGCGCAGCGGCGGGGTGGATCTCGCGGCGCACATGATTGCGCTCATCGGGCTGACGGTCCCGAGCTTCTGGCTGGCGACGCTGCTGCTGCTCGTCACGTCGGTGTACCTGCGTTGGCAGCCGTCGCCGATCTGGGTCAGCCCGTTCGAGAGCCCCGGGACCAACGCCCAGCAGATGATCCTGCCGGTGCTGTCGCTCAGCGCCGCCCTCACAGCGGGGGTAATGCGGATGATGCGGTCGTCCCTGCTCGACGTGCTCGGAGCGGAGTACGTCCGGACAGCGCGCGCCAAGGGCCTCGCCGGGGCCGCCATCCTGGCGCGCCACGCGCTGCGGAACGCGGCGATCCCGGTCATCACCGTGCAGGGCATCCAGGTGGGCTACCTGCTGGGCGGGGCCGTCGTGATCGAGCAGGTGTACGGCCTGCCGGGGCTCGGGTGGGAGATTCTGAACGGGATCTACCAGCGGGACTACCCTCTGGTGCAGGCCGGCGTGCTCTGCGTGGCGGTCGGCTTCGTGCTGGTCAACCTGCTGGTGGACGTGGTCTACGCGTACGTGGACCCGCGCATTCGGTATGACGGGTGAGCGCGAGGCCCGTGGCGCGGACGGGATGGGCCGCCGGCGGCGGAGCGGCGCCGCAGGGCTCGGGTTCGCGCTCCTGCGCCACCGCGTCGGCATCGTCGGCGCAGGGCTCGTCTTGCTGTTCGCGCTGCTCGCGGCGGCTGCCCCGCTCATCGCGCCGTACAACCCGCTCGCGCAGCCCGCCCCGCGGCTGCTGCCGCCGAGCCCCGCGCACCTGCTCGGCACGGACGAGTTCGGCCGGGACGTCCTCTCCCGCATCATCTACGGGGCGCAGGTGTCCTTCCAGGTGGGCATCGTCTCGGTCGCGATCGCGTTGCTGCTCGGGGGCACGCTCGGGCTGACATCCGGCTACTACCTGGGCGCCGTCGATGCGCTCGTCATGCGCCTCGTCGATGTGATGTTCGCGTTCCCGACGGTGATCCTGATCATCGCGATCGCGGGCGTGCTGGGTCCGAGCATCGGCACCGCGATGCTGGCCATCGGCATCGTCTACTCGCCGATCTTCGCGCGCGTCGTCCGCGGCCCCACGCTCGCGGTCATGCGGCAGCAGTACGTCGAGGGCGCGCGGGCGGCGGGCGCCGGGCGGTGGCGCATCATGCTGCGCTACGTCCTGCCCAACATCGCGGTCGCCGTGATCGTCCAGGCGACGCTCTCGTTCTCGACCGCCATCCTCAGCGAGGCGACGCTGTCGTTCCTCGGCCTCGGCGCGCAGCCGCCGTACCCCTCCTGGGGGACGATGCTGTCCGCCGGCCGGCAGTACATGGAGCTGGCGCCCTGGCTGGTCCTCTACCCGGGGCTGGCGATCGCGCTTGCCGTGCTCGGCGTGAACCTGCTGGGCGATGCGCTCCGCGACGTGCTGGATCCCCGCCTGCGGCGGAGCGCGGCCTGAGGCCGCGCCGGTGCGGCCCGGCGGCCGCCTCTCGAGCAGCGGGCGCTGCCCGAGAGGCGGCGCGGGACCCGGCGGAGAACCAGGCGGGGGCGGCGTGATGGACGGCGACTGGGACGACCTGCGGTGTGACATCCTGATCCTCGGCGGCGGCGGCGCGGGGCTCATGGCCGCGCTGCACGCGTACGACACCGACCCCCGCCTCGACATCGTCGTGGTGGCGAAGGGCCTGGTGGGCAAGAGCGGGTGCACGCGGCTCGTGCAGGGCGGCTTCAACGCGGCCCTGGACCCGCGCGACTCCCCGGAGCTGCACTTCCGGGACACGCTGGCCGGGGGGCAGTTTCTCAACGACCAGGATCTCGCGTGGACCCTCGTCACGGAGGCCCCGGAGATCGTCCGGAAGCTCGAGGCGAAGATCGGGTGCTTCTTCGACCGCCGGGAGGACGGACAGATCCACCAGAAGGCGTTCGCGGGCCAGTCGTTCGACCGCACGGTCCATCGGGGCGATCTCACGGGCATCGAGATCACGAGCCGGCTCCACGACCAGCTCTTCGCGCGGAGCATGCGGATCCTCGATGAGACGCGCGCGGTGGAGCTGATCCACGACCGCGCCGGCGGCCGCATCGCAGGTGCGCTCCTGCTCCGGCAACAGACCGGCACGTTCGTTCTCGCGCGGGCGCGGGTGGTGCTGCTGGCCACCGGCGGCGGGCCGCGGATGTACACGTACTCGGCGCCGTCCCTCGAGAAGGCCGGGGACGGCTACGCGATGGCGTACCGCGCGGGGTGCGACCTGATCGACATGGAGATGATGCAGTTCCATCCCACGGGGCTGCTCGCGGGGGCCTCGCGGCTGTCCGGGATGGTGCTGGAGGAAGGCCTCCGGGGCGCCGGCGCCTGGCTGCTCAACGCGCAGGGGGAGCGCTTCATGGCCCGGTACGACCCGGTGCGGATGGAGCGCGCCACGCGAGACGTGGTGGCCCGGGCGAGCTACCAGGAGATCATGGCCGGCCGCGGCACCCCGGCGGGCGGCGTGCTGCTCGACGCGTCGCACCTCGGCGCAGGCTTTGTCGCGCGCCACTTTCCCGGGATGGTGGCGCGCTGCGCGGAGGTGGGCTTCGACCTGACGCGCGAGCCGGTCGAGGTGGTCCCCACGGCGCACTTCCACATGGGCGGCGTCCGGATCGACGTGGACTGCCGCACCGCGCTGCCCGGGCTCCTCGTGGCGGGCGAGGACGCTGGGGGCGTGCACGGGGCCAACCGCCTCGGGGGCAACGGCGTCGCCGAGTCCTGCGTCTTCGGCGCCCGCGCCGGCCGGACCGCCGCCCAGCTCTGCGCGGTGCTGGCTGCGGTTGAGCCGGACGCGCGCGAGGCGGAGCAGGCGCGCGATGCGGCCCTTGCGCCCCTTCGGCGCGATCGCGGCGAGAGTCCGGTCCGGATCCGGAGAGAGCTCGAGCGCGTGATGTGGCAGCACGTCGGGTTGGTCCGGGACGCCGCCGGCCTCGCGCGGGCGCTCGCGGCGATCGAGGAGCTGGAGGAGCGCGCCGCGGGAACTGCTGCCCCGCCCGGCGCGCGGTGGAACCTCACCTGGCAGCAGGCGCTCGACGTGCGGAGCCTGCTGCTCGCGGCGCGCCTCACCGCGGCCGCGGCATCCTACCGGCGGGAGAGCCGCGGCTCGCACGCCCGCAGCGATTTCCCCGAGCGCGACGACGCGCACTGGCTGGTCCACATCCACCAGGCGGCCGGGCGGGCACCGTGGACGGAGCCCGTGCGCCTGACGCGGCTCAGGCCGAGCGACCTGGAGGCGCGCCCGGCCGCGGCGCCGCAATGATCTTTCGCGTCAAGCGCTTCGATCCCACCTGCGACAGACGCCCGTCGTGGCGAGCGTACACGGTCGACGTGCGGCCCAAGATGAGCGTGCTCGACGGGCTGTTCTGGATCCTGGAGCACGCGGACAGCACCCTGAGCTTCCGGTACTCCTGCCGCGCGGGGATGTGCGGGTCGTGCGCGATGGTGGTGAATGGCCGCGAGGCCCTCGCCTGCCGCCTCCGGCTCGCGCACGTCGCCGCCCCGGTGCATGTCGAGCCGCTGCGCTCGCTGCCGGTGATCAAGGATCTCGTCGTCGATATGACGCCGTTCTTCGAGAAGTATAGGGCCGTCGATCCTTTCTACCGGGCCGAGGACCCGGCGGTGACCGGCCCCGCGGCCGCGCCCGCCGTGGTGCGGCCGGAGTCGCGCGAGCTGGTGGATCTGCAGCTCGGCTGCATCTCGTGCGGCGCGTGCTATTCCGCCTGCCCGGTGGTCGCGCTCAACCCCGAGTTCCTCGGCCCCGCGGCGCTCAACCGCGCGTATGTCCTCAGCGCCGACGAGCGCGAGCCGGCCGCCGGCGATCGGGCGGCCGCGATCCTGGGCGATGGCGGCGTGCACGCCTGCCACGCCGTCGGCAACTGTGTTGCGGCCTGCCCGGTCGGGATCAATCCCCTCCTGTCCATCCAGCTTCTGCGGAAGGGAGCCACCGATCGGTAGCCGGCCCGGTCGCGGTCTGCAGGCGTTCACCTGGTACTATCTGCGCGCGAGCGGCCTCCTCATGGTCGTCTTCGTCCTGGGGCATCTGTTCATCATGCACTACCAGCACGTGCCCGCATCCACCGGCGCGGCGTTCGTGGGCCGGCGGTGGGCCGGGGCGGCCTGGCGGGCGTTCGACTGGGTGCTCCTGGCCCTGGCCCTCAGCCACGGTGTGGCGGGGGCCCACGCGGTGCTGCGGGAGCGCGTCCGCGGCCCTCGCGCCAGGACGGTGCTCGACGGCGCCGCCGTGGCCGGCGCCACCATCTTCGCGGCGCTTGGGACGCTCGCGGTCGCCGCGGGCTCGCGCGCGGCTGGGGGCAGCCCCGGACCGCTCTCCGTCCACGCCTGGATCCCCGCCGCGCTCCTGGGCGGCCTCCTCGCGCTGGCCACGCTCACCTATCTGGCGCTGCTGGGGGTCGCGGCGGCGGCAGCCGCGTACGTCCTCCGCCGCTTCCCGGCCGGCCGGTGGAGCTACCCCGGGCAGTGGGCCTTCGCGCTGAACCGGATCGCCGGGCTCGGTGTCCTGGGGTTCCTGCTCCTGCACGTCGCGGATGTGGCCATGGTGCCGTTCGCCCCGGACCTGTACGACCGGACCGTGGCGGGCTACGCCCTGCCGTACCTGGCGCCGATGGAAATCCTGCTGGTGACGGCGGTGGTGTACCACGCGCTCAATGGGCTGCGCCTCATGGCGCTCGAGGCGCTCGATCGGCGCGCGGCGCGCGCCCACGTCCTCTCGTTCGCCGTGGTTGTGGTCGTGACCGCTCTGCTCGTGATCCCGAGCGTCGTGGTCCTCCTCCAGGGACGTCCCTGACCCCGGGCCGGTCGCGCGGGCCCGGCGGCGGATCGCCGGCCCAGAGGCGGCGCCGGGCGAGTCGATCGGCGCGGTCACGTGATGCCCGCGTGAAGGGCGGCGCTCAGCGCTTCTCCGGAGGATCGAGGCGCTGGTAGTGCTCGGCCTCCCTGCGGATCACCTGCCAGTCGTAGCGCATCGGCCGGAGACGGACGCGGGCCCAGTCCTCTGCCTGGTCCGCGTAGTGGGGGCTGCCCGGGTGCCCGGAGGCGCCGAGGGGGACGATCCACGCGCTCCTATTCCAGTCGGCGAGGTCGAAGACGTAGCGCGCGACGGATCCGGACGTGACGGCGTAGCCCGCGGCCGGGATGAACGCCGCGGCCTGCACGGTGTCGCCGTCGCCGCCGACGGCGACCGAGGGAGGGTCGAGCAGGGCGGCGTCGTCCGGGAATACCGCGGAGAGCGGGTGACGTGGCCGGGTGACATGGACCCGGCCCCAGCGCCACGTCCCGACGTCCGGGCCGAGCGCGGCTTCGAGCTCCGCCACGGCCGCGTCGAGCGCGCGGCTCAGCGCCGCCGGCCAGTCGAGCCCGGCCGGGAGCAGCGCGCGATCGTCCCGGCGGATCCAGTCCGGGAGGAGCGCCCGGAGCCGCGCCATGTGGGTGACCCCGGCGCCGGGCAGCGTCGCGAACGCCTCGGACGCGAGCGGGCCGAGGAGCGGGGACAGGAGATCCCGCATGAGGCGCTCGCGCAGCGCGGCGTAGATCGTCGGCGCCACGTCGTCCGGGTCCATGATTCCGTCCCACATCCGGAGCCGCTCCAGGGCCTGCCGGGCGAGGGGCCCGGAGGCGGCGACGCCGTCGAGGAGGCTCAGCATCTCACGCGCGGGGATCGAAACGCGGTCGGCGT
Organism: Bacillota bacterium; assembly: GCA_021324295.1. Lineage (GTDB taxonomy): Bacteria > Sysuimicrobiota > Sysuimicrobiia > Sysuimicrobiales > Segetimicrobiaceae > JAJPJJ01. The sequence goes on along the minus strand of JAJPJJ010000004.1, from coordinate 3,180 downwards.
GGATCGCCGCCATGTCGGCCGGCGTGGCACGCTCGAGCCCGCGGACCCGCTCCACCACGCGCCGGGTCCGGAAGTCGGGGGCGACGTCGAGCCCGAGGTAGTGCGGGTACTCCGGTCCGGCGATCCGGCTGTTGGCCGTCGCGATCCACCCGGTCTCCGGGTTCCGGTACGCCGGCATCTCGTCGAAGGGGATCACGCCCTGCCACTCGTGGGCGCCGTCCCATCCCGGCACGGGGAGCCACGCGTTGGCGGCATCCCGCACCGGGACCCGGCCGCGGGTTCGATACCCGATCGTCCCGCGCACGTCCGCGAACACGAAGTTGTTGACGGGATCGACCCACGGCCGCATCGCCTCCTCCAGGTCGTCGGCCGTCTTCGCCCGCAGCATCGGCGGAAGCGCGTCGAACGTCCGGTTCGGCTCGGCCGTGGCGGTGTAGCGGAACGCGACCGCGTGCCCGCGCCGCGGGTCGCCCGCGATGACCGGTCCGTGGTGTGTGACGGTGATTTCGACCTCCGCCGGTGCCGCGCCCCGCGCCCGGACGGTCTCCCGGGCGACCTCCGCCCGCCGCCACGCGCCGCGGAACCAGTAGCGGCCGGGATCGGCCGGGTCGAAGCGCTCGACGAAGAGATCCTGGGAGTCCGCCATCGCGTGGGTCACGCACCAGGCTACGAAGCGGTTGTGGCCGAAGTGGGGCAACCCGGGGACCCCGGGGAAGGACAGTCCGATCGCGTCGAACTCCGGGCAGGCCAGGTGGTTTTGATAGTAGACGTTCGGCACCTCGAGCGCCCGGTGGGGGTCTCCGGCGACGAGCGGCGCGCCCGATGCGGTCCGGCTCCCCGACAGCGCCCAGTTGTTGCTCCCCCCGTCCCAGTCGCCGGCCTCCGCGAGGGTCGGCGCCCCCGCCCTGAGCGCCTCCAGGCCCGCCGGGAGCGGCCCGCGATACGGTGCCCCCGGCGGGACGATCAGGGTGGGGGTAGGCTGTGTGCCCGGGCACAGCGTCGCCGCCACCTCGGGCCCGAGGTGGCGGACGAGCCGCGCGCGCCAGAGCTTCGCCTGCCACGGCCCCATGTCCACGTGCCGCACCTTGAAGACGGCCAGGCTGTCGCGCGGCGTCCACGCATCGGGGCGCACGCCGAGCAGGCGGAACTCGACGGGGAGGGTTGGCGTGGTCGCGAGGAACGCGTTGACGCCGGCAGCGTACGCGTCGAGCATCGCCCGCGCCTCGGCGCCCAGCGCATCGTAGTCGGCGTCGGCGCTTGCGCCGAGTCGCAGGCGGCGCAGACGGACGTCCTCGGCGACCGCGGCCGGGCCGGCGCACTCGGCCCAGCGCCCGTAGGCGCGGCGGCGGTCGCGCTCCATCTGCCACAGCCGGTCCTGGGCGTGGACGAAGCCCTGGGCCAGGAAGGCATCGTAGGCCGACCCCGCCATGATGTGCGGGATGCCGTCGGCGTCGCGCCAGATCTCGACGCCCGCGCGCAGGCCCGCCGCGCGCACAGGTCCGCGAAGATCGGGAAGCGCCGCCTCGATATCCTGCCGCGTCAGCACGCTCGCACCCTCCCCACCGGTGGTCGCTCTCCTCTTCGCGGCGCCCCGGGGGGATCCTCGTGAGAGGCCGCCGCCATGGGGCCGTCCTCCGCGTCGCCGCTCCGGCAGGCGCGTCTGGGTGGGGCCGCACGTGGGTATGAGTAGAGGCGCGCCGCACGTCGGCCCGCCACATGGCTGCGCCGGCGCGATGGACCCACGCGCGTGTCGGAGTCTTCGATGCCGGGGGGAGGGCCTCGACGGTGGCTCAGACCGGGCGAGCATGGCTCGCCGCGTTCGCCGCGTGCACGGTGCTGCTCAGCGTGGCTCGCTCAGGGGCGGAGGCGTCCGATCGCCCCGCCGGTCTGTGCCGTGCGCAGTGGCTGTTTGTCAGCGACAACCCGGAGGCGGTCAGCACGACGCGGGGGCTGTTCTACGCGGCCGCCGGCGACGCCCGGTGCATCCGCCTCTTGTATCACCACGAGAACGCCCATCCCGGCTCGCCGCTGGCGATCCAGGTGTGGGCCTACGACGACGATTCGGTTCCTGCGGAGATCGAGGTCACAAGCGGGGTGGGAGGGCCGGCCGCCGATCCGATGGTCGTGGGACACCGTGCGGCCGTGCGGTTCTGGCAGGCCGTGCTAGCCGGAGACAAGGCCTCGCTCACCATTCCGCCCCACCAGTGGAAGCCGCTGAGCATCGCGGTCCTGAGCCCCCATGACGTCGTCAGCGGGCTCGCGCAGATCGCGATCAAGACGGGGCGGCTCGGGATCGCCGTGCTCGCCAATCTGCCGGGGGTCCCGGAGATCTCACCGTCCAGCTTTCTCCAGCGGCAGGGCACGCACCCGTTCGGCGTCTTCGCCTCCCCGCTCATCGATCAGCGTCTCGAGGCCCCGCTCGACCAGCCGCGTGGCCTGCTGCTGGCGGGCACCGGCTTCCTCAGGGATCCGGGGGCGGGGCGCATGCTGAAGGGCAACTACGGGGTCGTCTATCACCTGGTCGTCGACTGCCTCAACACCTCGAACCGCCCGATGCTGCTGACCCTCGCGCTCATGCCGCTGCATGGGCCGGCCGCCGGCACGCTGCTCGTCAACGGGACGCTCATCAGCGTCCCCCCCGCCGCGCGCGGCTCGCATCGGGAGGTCGCGCGGTTCTGGGTGCCGCCCGGGCGCTGGCCGGTGGAGATCTGGGCGTTTCCCGAGGGCGCGTCCGCGTATCCGGTCGAGCTCGCGTTCCTGCCCGCTCCGGCGCAGTCCACTCGGTCGGCCGGCCTGCGCTGAGACCGCCGGGCCGCTCCCGCGGGATCGACGGCCCGGGTGTCTACGAGCGGGTCCGCGATGCGTCCGTCGCCGGCGCCGGCGGCCGGCGCCTGTGCCAGTCCGTGACCTCCTGGTAGGCGCGGCCGAGGTCGATCAGCGTCGCTTCTTCGAACGGGCGGCCGACGAGCTGGATCCCGAGGGGCAGGCCGGTGGTGCTGAAGCCGCAGGGCAGGCAGAGCGCCGGCAGCCCGGCGAGGTTGCCGGCGGGGATCAGGGCGGCGTTCCCGATCGGCCCCGCGGACGTCCGTGCCGCGCCGGCCCGCCGCCGACCGCCCGGCCGCGCCGGGCGCCACTCGGGATCCAAAGGCTCGTCGATGCGCGGGGCCGGCGCGCTGCGCG
>JAJPJJ010000076.1 GCA_021324295.1 Bacillota bacterium | reverse complement strand
TACCCGGACCGGACTCGCACCGGCAGGTGAACACGAACTTGCACGAGTCCGCCTCTTTCCGAGGCCTCACCTCCTTTCAGGCGTCTCGTTCTCTGGGCACGCCAACAGCCTGCTAGAGCGCGTCGCCGTCGCGGGCCGGGACGACGAGGTTGGGGTGAGTGTGGATCTCTACGCCGAGACCGCTCTCGCGCATGCGGTCCGCGAAGCCCCCGCGCGTCTCGATGACACCGCGCAGCACCCGCGGGTCGCCGACCGCCACCACGTGGAACGGCCCCACGAGCCGCCGCCGGTTGATCACGAGTGTCGGTCCCGAGGACGTGATCGTGGTCTGTGCCGTCACCCGCTCGCCGTTGATGGCGACCGCGCGGGCGCCGCCGTACCACAGCATCATGTTGAGAAAGATGAGGTCGCTGTCCTGCACCAGCGCCAGGCTGGGGTTCTCGCCCGTCCGCGGCGCCCGGGACGCGTCCGTGAGCACGATCTCGATGCCGGGCCCCGAAACGGGCGTCCGGCCCGCCTCGGCCGCGAACCTGGCCGCCACCTGGTGCGCCCGCACCGTCGCCACGGCCAGCCCCCCCGCGGTCGCCCAGCCGGCCACCGCGAGCACGATCCATACCACGGGCCCCGCCCGCAGTCGTGCCAGAGCCGGTCGAAACACCCACAGATGCCCGGCCTTGGCCTGGACCGTCATTTGCCTCACCTCGCCTCTCCCCGGCGAAACCTTTACCCCGGTCCGCAGGCCGCTCAAACGCTCACGGGTCTCTCCCTAACTCACTATTGTAGGACTACGGCGCGGCAGCGCGCCACTTCCTCACGCCTCTGCCACCCGACGCTCTCCGGCCGCCCCGGCACCACAGGGAGCGGCATCGCGGGCAGCGAAGGGATGTGCCGATGCACCCGGACACGCCCCAGCGAGACCCAGGGTACGTGGCACACGTGCTGGCGCCCCGGTACGCGTTTGCCTGCCGCGAGGAGTTCCCGCATCTGCGCGACGTGCTGCTCGCGCACGTGCTGATGTTGCGCCGTCAGCGAATCCTGGCCGACGATATCGCCGCGGTCACGCTCGAGGCGCTCGCTGGGAGCAGGCCGGAGAGCCTGCCGCCGTACGACCCGCGCTGGGAGGACCTCTACTTCGCGCTGGAGGAGTGTGTGGCATCCGCCAGCGGAGGCCGGGGGGAGTTCCGCCTCGCGCTCAGCCGCAACGATGCGTGGGCGGCGGTCGCGCGCCTGATGCTGCGCGAGCAGGTGCTGGCGCTGCTCGACGCGCTCGACGGGCTGCGGGAGGCGGTGCTCGACCAGGCGGAGCGCCACCGCCAGACCCTGATGATGGCATGCACCCACCACCAGCACGCCCAGCCGACGACGGTCGCGCACTACCTGCTCGCCGTCGCCGCGGCGCTGCACCGGTGCGCTGATCGGTACCACCAGGCGCTCGCGCGCCTGAACCTGTCGCCGCTGGGCGCGGGCGCGCTCACCACGACCGGGTTCCCGATCGACCGCGCGTACGTCGCGGACCTGCTCGGCTTCAGGGGCGTCATCGAGAACAGCTACGATGCGGTGGCAGCCTCGGATCACATCGTGGAGCTCGCGGGCGCCCACGCCGTGCTGGCGACCGTCCTCGGGCGCGTCGTGCACGACCTCCTGGGCTGGGCGTCCAGCGAGGTCGATGCCCTGCGCCTCCCGCCGGAGATGATCCAAACCAGCAGCATCATGCCCCAGAAGCGCAACCCGGTGGCGCTGGAGCACGTCCGCAGCGCGCTCAGCCGCGCGCTCGGCGCGTGCCTGGGGGTGTGGGCCTCCTCGCACAACGTCCCCTTCGGGGACGTCAACGATCCGGTGGACGACCTCCTGCCGGCGCTCACGGGCCTCCACCGCGATCTCGGAGCGGCGATCGAGCTCCTCCAGCGCATCGTCGCACGGGCGACGATCCGGCCCGAGGCGTGGGACCGGATGCTGCGCGGGACGTTTGCCACGGGCACCGAGCTGGCGGATACGCTCGTGCGGGCGGGCGGGCTGCGGTTCCCCGAGGCGCACGCGGTCGTCGCACGGCTAGTGGCGGAGCGTCGCGAGCGCAACCTGACCTTCGATGGCGTCGGACCCGATGACGTTGCCGGCGCCGCGGCCGCGGCGATCGGGCGGGACGTCCGGCTCCCCGCGGCCGAGATCGCCACGGCGCTGGACCCGGCCGGCTTCGTCGCGCGGCGTGAGGCGACCGGGGGGCCCGGCCCGGGCGCCACGACGGCGATGCTGCGGACTGCCCGCGCTGACCTCGCCCGAAGCCGCGCCGCCACGCAGGCGGTCCGCGAGACCATCGCCCGTGCCCGGATACGCCGGGAGACGGAACGGCATCACGACGCCGGAAGGCGGCGGTGGCCGTGAAGCGCAGTGCCCCGGCCGATGGGGGCCCGGGCCTGCAATCCAGGGCCTCGCGACGTGGGCGATCGGCAGTGACCGTGAAGCGCAGTGCCCCGGCCGATGGGGGCCCGGGCCTTTAATGGACCGGCTAGACCGGCACGGAGGAGGAGCGCCATGCGTCGAACCGTGGGCATCGGATGGCTCGTCCTGGCTATCGGGGTCGCGCTCGGCGGCACGCCGGCCGCCCCGGCGCAGCCGGGGATCACCCTGACGTACTGGCAGTACTACTTCGAGAGCAAAGTCAAGACGATGGACGCGCTCATCAAGCAGTTCGAGACCGGCCACCCCGGCATCCGGGTCGTTCAGGAAACGTTCCCGTACGACTCGTACAACCAGAAGGTCGCGAGCGCCGTCCCGGCCGGGCAGGGCCCGGATGTCGTGAACCTCTTCTACGGCTGGCTGCCGCTGTACGTGGGCAGTGGGTACCTCCAGCCGCTCCCCGCAGACGCGTTCCCGCCGGCCCAGATCGAGCGCGAGTCGGTGCCGATGATCAAGGCCGCCAAGTTCCACGGCAGGTACTGGGCGCTCCCCACCGCGGTCCGGACGCTCGCGCTGTTCCACAACAAGGACCTGTTCCGCAAGGCGGGGATCGCCCGGCCTCCCCTCACGTGGGACGAGTTCGTCGCCGACGCCCAGCGCCTCACCGAGCGGGACGCCCGCGGCCGGATCACGGTGGAAGGCTTCGGCATCGCGCCGAGCGGCCAGGACCATCAGCTCATCCGCGAGGTCCTGTTCCGGCAGTGGGGCGCGGCGCCCTACAGCAGCGACGGGCGTAAGGTGACGTACGACACCGCGGCGGCCGCCGAGGCGCTAGGGTGGTACACGGATCTCGTCACGAAGCAGAAGGTGGCGGTGATCGACTTCTTCCCCGGCGGCAACGGCTACCGGGACGCGTTCGTGGCCGGCAAGGCGGCGATGATCGTGGACGGCTCGTTTGCGATCGGATCGATCCAGAACAGCGCGAAGTTCGACTGGGGGGTCGCTCCCCTGCCCCGCCGGACCGCGGGCGGCACGCCCAGCAACTTCGGGTCGTTCTGGGTGAACGGGCTCACGGTGAAGGCCAAGGGCGCGCGGCGCGACGCCGCCGCGGCGTTCCTCAAGTTCCTCACGTCCCCCGACACGGAGCGCCTCTGGCTCCGGCAGGTCGGCGAGATCCCGGCGAGCAAAGCACTGGCCGCGGACCCCAAGCTGGTACAGGATCCCGTCTACGGCCCGTTCATCGCCAGCCTCCCGTACGCGCACGCGACATTCTTCGTGGACGAGTCGGCACAGCGGACCGTCCTCCTCGACGCCATTAACGAGGTGGTCCTCAACCACAAGGACCCCAAGGCGGCGCTCGACGGCGCGGCGGCCAGGGAGCAGAAGATCCTGGACGACTTTTGGGCCAAGCAGGCCACGCGCTGAGGCGGGGGAGCGGCGGACCCTATGGCACCGGCGCGGGCGCGCCCGGCCGCGCTGAGTCTCTCCGCCCGGCGGGCCCTGTGGGCCTACACGTTCCTCGCGCTTCCGATGGCGTTCTACGTCGCGGTCCGCCTGGCGCCGGCGGCCTCCGCGCTTGTCATCAGCCTGCACCAGTGGAACATCCTCTCGCCGGAGAAGCCGTGGGTCGGCCTCGCCAACTTCCGGGAGCTGCGGGCCGATCCTCTCTTCTGGAAGGCCGCGGGCAACACGCTACGGTACGCGGCCGCGGGGATCCCGGCTCAGATCGGCGGGGGGCTGGGGATCGCGCTGCTACTCCAGCGCGTGAGGCGGCTGCGGGACCTGTTGCGGGCGCTGTACTTCGTCCCGTTCGTGACGCCGATCGTGGCGGCGAGCTGGGTGTGGCAGTGGATGTACTCGCCGCAGTTCGGGCCGCTCACCCGCATCTTCGACGCGCTCGGGCTGCCCGCGCCCGCGTTCCTGCGCACCCCGGGCCAGGCACTGTACGCGATCACCGCGATGGTCGTGTGGGAGTTCCTGGGGTTCCAGGTGGTCATCTTCCTAGCGGGTCTCGAGGCGATCCCGCGCGTGTACTACGAGGCCGCGGCGGTGGACGGCGCGGGCGGGATGGGCCTGTTCCGCCACATCACGGTGCCGCTGCTCAACCCAACGCTCGTGTTCTCGGTGGTCTACGGCACCATCGTGTACCTGCAGCTCTTCACCCAGGTGCTCAACATGACGTTCGGCGATCCGGGCGGCCCCCTCGGCAGTACCGAGACGGTGGTGCTCTACGTGTACCAGCAGGGGTTCCAGCGGTTCCGCATGGGCCAGGCCGCCGCGGCCACGGTCGTGCTGTTCGGCGCGATCCTCGCGATCACGCTTGTGCAGCTCCGATCCCTCTCCCGACCGGTGGAGTACTGATGGCGCCCCGGACGGCGGTCCCAACCGGCGGCGCACCCGCGCGCGCGGCGGGACGCCCGTGGCGGGACGCGTGGGCCTCCCTGGTGCTGGCTGCCGGCGGCATCCCGATCGTCTTCCCCTTCCTGTGGATGCTGGCCACCGCGCTCAAGACGCCCCAGGAGATCTTCGAGCCGCACTTCTGGCCCCACACCCCCACCCTCGCCAACGTCCGCGAGGTGCTGCTCGCGACGCAGTTCCCCCGGTGGTTCGGCAACAGCCTCGGCATCGCCCTCGGGACGACCGCCAGCGTCGCGTTCTTCGACTCGCTCGTCGGGTACACGCTGGCCAAGCTGCGCTTCCCGGGCCGCGAGGTGATCTTCGGCATCATCCTGAGCACCCTCATGATCCCGACGGAGATGCTCGTGATCCCGTGGTACGTGATGAGCGCGCGGCTGGGGTGGATCGACACGTACTGGGGCATCATGTTCCCGGGCCTGATGAGTGCATTCGGCGTGTTCCTGATGCGGCAGTTCATGGCCGGCGTCCCGGACGAGCTGCTCGACGCGGGCCGCATCGACGGCGTGTCCGAGTTCGGCCTGTTCGCCCGGATCGCCGTCCCGCTCGTCCGCCCGGCGCTCGCCGCGCTGTGCATCTTCACGTTCCTCGGCAACTGGAACGCGTTTCTCTGGCCGCTGATCGTCATCCAGACGCCCGCGATGCGCACCCTGCCCGTGGGGATCGCGCTGTTCAGCGGAGAGGCCGGCTCGTCGTGGCACCTCATCATGGCCGCCTCCTCGCTCGCGGTGCTGCCCGTGCTGGCCGTCTTCGTCCTGCTGCAGCGCCACATCATCGAGGGGATCGTCCTTACGGGCCTGCGAACCTAGGAGGCGCCGATGGCCGCTCGCGTGCCGACCCTCGACTTCCACGCCCACTTCCCCGTGCGGGCCGACAGGGAGCCGGTACGTGAAGAGTACATCGCCCGGTGGGGGGCGGCCAAGTGGGCACGGGTCGCCGGGTGGCTCGAGGAGGATCAGCGAGCCTGGCGCCGGGCCTGGGGGTTCCCGGACCCCGAGCCCGCTGGACCGGACGACGAGATGGCGCGTCGCTGGGCCGAAGAGGTGGACCGTCACCGCCTCGTGCGCGTCGTTTTCCTCACCGGCGGCGGCAACGACCGGCTCGCGGGGATCGTCGGCCGCTACCCCGAGAAGTTCATCGGGTTCGCGCATCACGATCCGTTCCGGCCCGATGCCGCGTCGGAGCTCGAGCGGGCCGTCCGCCGGCTCGGGCTGCGGGGCTACAAGGTGATCGCGCCCGTGCTCGCCGGGCGGATCGACGACGAGTGCCTCTATCCCGTGTGGGACGCGGCCGAGCGTCTCGGTATCCCCGTGGTGATCCACTTCGGCCCGCTGCGGTACCAGGGGATCGTCTCGGGCGCCAACATCAGCCCACTCGCCCTGCAGGATGTGGCGCGCGCGTTCCCGGGGATCCCCTTCGTGATCCCCCACTTTGGCTGCGGGTATCCGCGGGAGCTGCTGCACCTGGCGTGGGTCTGCGGCAACGTCTACGTGGACACCTCGGGGTCCAACGAGTGGGTGCGTTGGATGCCGTACGATCTCACGGTACGCGGGCTGTTCCGGAAGTATCTGGACACGATCGGCCCGGGGCGGATCATCTTCGGGACGGACTCGAGCTGGTTTCCCCGCGGGTTCGCGGCGCGCTATCTGGAGGAGCAGCTCCAGGCGTGCTGGGAGCTCGGCTGCACCGAGGCGGAGGTGCGCGCGATCTTCGCGGGGAACGCCGCCCGGCTCCTCGGGATCGCGCCGCCGGACCGCGACGGGGCGTGCGCGTCCTTGCCTTGACACTCGATCGAGGGCTCCAGTATGCTTGAGAGGCGAGCGGATCGCCCGTGCCGAAGTGGCGGAATTGGCAGACGCGCTACGTTCAGGGCGTAGTGGGCGAGAGCCCGTGGGAGTTCGAGTCTCCCCTTCGGCACCACAGGGGCTCCGGGCGCTGCACGCGGCGCGACGAGAGCACCCGAGGCGACATCGCTGCCGCGTGCGCCAGCCACTCAGCAGCATCGCTGCGTCCCTGGCGCGATGGCGGGGATCAATGCAACCGGCCGGTGTCGATCCACGAGAACTCGACTTCGCCGTCCTGCAGCACCTGCGTGGCTATCCCGACGAGCTGCGGCGGTTCAGCAACCTGATCAAGCAGGCCCACCCCCAGGGGCGGACCGCGGCTGAATACTTTCTCTCCCGGCCCGTGGCGGAGCAGTCGTTCGTCGCCGCGCTGTGCCGGCTCGTTCTGTCCGGGGAGGACGTTGTCACCGTGGTCGAGGCGGCCGAGCTGCTCGGCTCGCCGCCGTCAGAGCTGCTGCGCCCCGACCGCGCCGCCGCGCTCCCCCCCGCGTTGTGGGGCGAGGGACGGTACCGCGTATGGCGGCGGGCGGACGTGCTCGGCCGCCAGCGTGGCAGCGCCTGATGCGGACCGGGCACCGCGGCGCGCGGTGAGCGATCGTGCCGCGCCTCCTCCTCATGGTTCGATGCCGCGCGTGCGGAGAGGAGTTCGACACCGGGATCCGGATCGACGCGCGTAACTTCACGCGCGCGACGCTCGCCGCGAACTACCACACGTGCCCGGCATGCGGGCAGCGCGGCACTTACCACAAGACCGACTACCTGGCGCGCGAAGAGCCCGCTCTTGCCCGGCGCGACGCGCCGGGGTCCCCGGCGTGATGGCCCGCGCGCACGTCGGCCGGCGAAGGGATACACGCGTTCGGGTTGCCCGCACGTCGCGCGCGGACGTATAATGACAGCTGTCGCTTGAGAAACTCCCGCCGAGGCAGCCCGCGGGCGGCCGCGCCGCCTGCGACCAGGGCGTGCCGAACCCCGAGAGGAGGGACGACCCATGGCACGGTACGAGGCGAAGAAGTTTCGCTCGTTCGACGTCGAGCTTACCGGGATCAGCAAGAAGACGATGGAGGAGCACTACAAGCTCTACCAGGGCTACGTCAGCAAGGCCAACGAGATCCTCGAGCGGCTCGCGAGCGGCCAGGTCGATCTCTCCAAGGCCAACGCGACGTACTCCGAGCTGCGGGAGCTGAAGCTGGAACTCACGCGGGCGATCGGCGGCGTGAAGAACCACGAGCTGTACTTCGAGCACCTCGCGGGGAAGGGCGGAAGGCCCTCGGGGAAGCTGTTGCAGATGATCGAGCGGGCGTACGGGTCGTTCGATGCCTGGCAGGCCGATCTGAAGGCCACCGGGATCGCTGCGCGCGGGTGGGCGTGGCTCGCCTACGACTGGGATACCGGCACGGTGTTCAACTACATCGGCGACGAGCAGAACACCTACCCGATCTGGAACGCCACGCCGCTCGTCGCGCTCGACTGCTTCGAGCACGCGTACTACATCGACTACGGCACGGGGAAGGCCGCGTACATCGACGCTTTCCTCAAGAATCTGGACTGGGACGTCGTGACGAAGCGAGCGGAGCAGTTCGGGATCCTGAGCAGGTAGACCAAGCCGTGCCGTCCCGGCCGCGAGCCCGGACGCCTACGGGCGTCCGGGCTCGCGCGCCTTCGGGTGGAGCGCGGCGGGCGCCGAGCCCGGGCGCCCGGCGCAGGAGGAGGTTGCACCGGCGCACCGAAAGGGGCTTCGCCATGGCGATACCGCTCACGAAGATCTGCCCGGAGTGTCAGGAAGAGATGGAGCTCATCACCGCGGACGACGGGGGCGAGGTCGTCGTCTACGAGTGCCCGGAGTGCGGGTACCAGGAGGAAACGCACGTCGAGCGGGAAGACGAGGACCTCGACGAGCTGCAGTTCCCCGGCGAGGGACCGGATGACGAGGACGACGCCGGGGTCGATCAGCTCGAACCCGACGACGCCGAGTAGCGCACCACCCCGCCGACGGCGGTGAGCACCACGCGGATCTCCGGAAGCCGCTCGGGCGAAACCTCGAGCGGGTCGTCGGACAACGCCACGAAGTCGGCGAGATAGCCGGGCGCCAGCCGGCCCTTCAGGTGATCCTCTGCCGCGGCGTAGGCCGCCCCCTCGGTGTACGCGCGGATCGCCTCCGCCACCGTGATCGCCTCCTCGGGATACCAGGCGTCCCGCCCCGGCTCGTCCTGCCGCCGGCGCACCGCTGCGGCGTAGATCCCGGCCAGCACGTCCAGCGTCTCCACGGGCGCATCCGAACCGAACGCGAGGCGCGTCCCGTGCCGGAGGAGCGACCGGAACGCGTAGGCGTACCGGCTGCGCGTGCCCCAGTACCGGTCGGCGATGTCGCGGTCCTGGGTGCAGTGGATCGGCTGCATCGAGGCGACGACGCCCAGCGCCGCCAAGCGTGGCAGGTCCTGCGGGTGCAGGAGCTGGACGTGCTCGATCCGGTGCCGGAGGCCCCACCGCAAGGTGTCCGGGCGCGCCGCCTCCATCGCATCCAGCACCCACCGGTTAGCGCGGTCGCCGATCGCGTGCACCGCGACGGCGAGGCCGTGCGCCGCGGCCCGCTGCACCAGGGCGTGGAGCTGCTCGCGGGTGCGCACGATGACGCCGCGGTTCTCCGGCTGGCCCTCGTACGGCTCCAGCATGCTCGCGGTCTGCGAGCCCAGCGCGCCGTCCGCGAAGATCTTGACCCCACCGATGCGCAGCGTGGCGTCGCCGAACCCGCTGCGGATCCCGACCGCGATCGCGGCGTCGAGCGCGTCCTCCGGGAGCATCATGCAGACCCGGACGCCCAGAGCGCCCCGGGCGCGCAGCCGCTGGAACGCCGCGAGAACGGCGCCGTCCTCCATCACATGCACTCCGGCGATGCCGGCCCGGTGGGCCGCCGCCGTCGCGTCCAGGATCGCCTGCTCGAGCGCCTCGGGCCCCGTCCGGTCGGCGAGCGCGAGCACCGGGTGCGCGGCGCGCTCGGCGAGGAGCCCGGTCGGCTCGCCGGTCGCCGGATCCCGCACGATCGCGCCTCCTTCGGGATCGGGCGTGGCGGCGTGGATCCCGGCCCGCGCCAGCGCGGCGGAGTTCACCCAGGCGGTATGGCCGTCCTTGCTGCGCAGCGCCGCCGGACGATCCCCGGTCACGGGATCGAGATCGTCGCGGCGCGGGAAGCGGCCTTCCGGCCACAGGTTCTTGTCCCACCCGCCGCCGAGGATCCACTCGCCGGGGCGGGCCCGCCGGGCCGCGGCCGCGACCGCCTCGACGGCCTGCCGCAGCGAGCGGCAGCCCCGCAGGTCCACCCGCCGCAGGGAGAGCCCAAACCCGGCGAAGTGCACGTGGCTGTCGGTGAACGCCGGCAGCACCGTGCACCCGTCGAGCCCGACCCGCGCAAAGTGGGGGAACGCGTCGCGGAGATCCGCGACATCACCGGCGACGACGACACGCCCGTCCCGGACCGCGAGCGCGGCCGCGCGCGGCTGCGACGGGTCGAGCGTCCGGATGTTCGCGCCCTCGAACAGCGTCCCGGCGTCGCGGTACCCGCCCACGCCCCGTCCTCCTTCGCGGTGGCCGCCGGGAGCGGCGTCACCCGGCCCGCGGGCCGGCGCGCCCGCCGGACGCCTGGATACGGCGCAGCGTGCTGGCCAGCTCCACCGCCGCGAGGGCCGCGTCCTCGCCCTTGTTGCCGTGATCGCCCCCGCTGCGGGCCTCGGCCTGGGCCAGCGTCTCGGTGGTCAGCACGCCGAACGTCACCGGCAGCCCGTGGTCCAGCGCGATCCGGCCGATCCCCGTCGCCGCGTTCATCGCCACGTAGCGGTCGTGGGTGGTCTCGCCACGGATCACGCAGCCGAGACACACGATCGCATCGAAGCGCCCGGTGCGGGCGAGCGCCTGGGCGACCACCGGCAGGTCGTAGGCGCCGGGCGCCCACGCTACCTCGACCGCCTCGTCCGCCACGCCGCAGCGCCGCAGGGCATCGCGGGCGCCGGCGAGCAGCCGGCGCGTAACGTGCTCGTTGAACCGGCTCACCGCGATCGCGATACGCAGCCCGGTGCCGTCGTACCGGTCGCGCACGTCCATCCCCACCCCGACCCGCTCGCCGCGGCGGCCCGGCGCTAGCCGTGCCGGCGCGGCGCGGCGTCCGCTTCGCCCACGAGGTCGAGCAAGTGGCCGAGCTTGTGGCGCTTGGTCACGAGGTAGCGGTAGTTTTCGGGGTTGGGCGGCACCTCGATCGGCACCCGCTCGACGACCTCGATCCCGTACCCCTCCAGGCCGACACGCTTGGCGGGGTTGTTGGTGAGCAGGCGGATCCGGCGCAGGCCGAGATCGGCGAGGATCTGCGCCCCAACGCCGTAGTCCCGTGGGTCCGGCGCAAACCCCAGCAGCTCGTTCGCTTCGACCGTGTCCTTCCCGGCGTCCTGCAGCGCATAGGCCCGGATCTTGTTGGTGAGCCCGATCCCCCGGCCCTCCTGCCGGATGTAGACGAGCACCCCGCGCCCCTCACGGCTGAGTGCCTCGAGGGCCCGCCGCAGCTGGTCGCCGCAATCGCACCGCAGCGACCCGAACACCTCGCCTGTCAGGCACTCCGAGTGCATCCGCACGAGGACCGGCGCTTCCCCGCCGAGGTCGCCGCGCACGAGCGCGAGATGACTCGCGCCGTCCAGCGTGTTCTCGTAGACGACGGCCCGGAACTCCCCGAACCGGGTCGGCAGCCGGGTCGTTCCCTCGCGGCGGACGAACCGGTCTCGCGCCAGCCGGTAGCGGATGAGGTCTCGCACAGAGATGATCGGCAGCCCGTGCCGGTCGGCGAACGCCCGCAGCTCCGGGAGCCGCGCCATCGTCCCGTCGTCGTTCATGATCTCGCACAGGACGCCCGCCGGGGTGAGGCCGGCCAGCGTGGCGAGGTCGACCGCCGCCTCGGTGTGCCCGGCCCGGCGCAGCACGCCTCCGGGCGTCGCGCGCAGCGGGAAGACGTGCCCGGGCCGGCAGAGGTCCTCGGGCCGGGTGGCGGGATCGACGAGCGCCCGGATCGTCGCCGCCCGGTCCTGCGCCGAGATCCCGGTCGTGATCTTGTGGCGGGCACCGACGGACACCGTGAACGCCGTGCCCTGGTGGGAGGTGTTGTGGGAGACCATCTGCGGCAGGTCGAGCTCGGCCAGCCGCTCCGCCGTGAGGGGCACGGTGATGAGGCCCCGCGCATGCTTCAGCATGAAGTTGATCGCCTGGGGCGTCACGCACTCGGCGGCCATCACCAGGTCGCCCTCGTTCTCGCGGTCCTCGTCGTCCACGACGATCGCGAATCCGCCGCGGCGGACCGCCGCCACCGCCTCCTCGACCGGCGCGAACACCGCGGAGGCGCGCCCGCGCTCGTTCACGGGCCCCCGCCTCCCCTCCGCGGCGCATCGTATCCGCCGATCAGGCGCTCGACGTACTTGGCGAGCACGTCCGCCTCGACGTTGACCTCCGCGCCCGGCGCCAGGCGCCCGAGCGTCGTCACCTCGCGCGTGTGCGGGATCAGGCAGACCGTGAACCGGTCTCCGGAGACCGAGGCGACGGTGAGGCTGACCCCGTCCACCGCGACCGAGCCCTTCTCGACCACGTACCGCATCACCGCGGGCGAGGACGCGATCTCGACCCACCACGCGTCCCCGTCGCGCCAGCTCCGACACACGGTGCCGACGCCATCGACGTGGCCCTGCACGACGTGGCCGCCGAGGCGGCCCCCCACGGGGAGGGGCCGCTCGAGGTTGACGGCGCTGCCGGGACCGAGGCGTCCCAGCGTCGTCCGGCGCAGCGTCTCCACGGAGAGATCGGCCTCGAACGCAGGCCCGTCCAGGCGCGCCACCGTGAGGCACACCCCGCTGACCGCGATGCTGTCGCCCACCCGGACCCCGTCGAGGCACGGCCCGCCCTCCACGATGAGCCGCGCCGATCGCTCGCCCCTGATGATCCCGCGGACGGTGCCAGTCGCCTCTACGATGCCGGTGAACACACGGCTCCTTCCCGCGCCCGCGCAGCCTCCGCGCCGTCCGGCGCCGACCGGGCGAGGTACCCCTCGATCACGACATCATGCCCCACCTGTCTGACCGTCGTCCGCGTCACCCGCCACGCGGCGGCCAGCGCGTCCACCCCCGTCCCGCCGACCGGCCCAGGCGCGGGACCGCCGACGATCTGCGGGCCAACGAAGACGAGGACCTTGTCGACGAGACGGGCGTCCATGAACGCGCCGTGGACGGTCCCGCCTCCTTCCACGAGCAGGCTCAGCGTGCCACGCCGCCCCAGCTCGCGCAGCAGCGCGTCGAGGTCCACCCGCCCATCCGGCCCCTCCACGACGAGCACCTCGGCGCCGACGGCCTCGAGCGTCCTGCGGGCGTCGGCCGGCGCGCGCGCCGTGGTCGCGATCAACACCGGCGTCCCATCGCGCGCCAGCGCACGCGCGGTGGGCGGAATGCGCAGCGTGCTGTCGAGGACGATCCGGCGGGGACTGCGCCCGGCGGCGGGCGTACGGGCTGTGAGCGCGGGATCGTCCCGCAGCACCGTGCCGATGCCGACGAGGATGGCGTCCGAGGCGGCCCGGAGCTCGTGCGCCAGCGCGCGAGACGCCTCGCCGGAGATCCACCGCGACTCCCCGGAGCGCGTCGCGATCCGCCCGTCGAGGGTCATGGCCCACTTGGCGGTGACGAACGGGATCCCCGTCGTGCGGTGCTTGATGTAGGCCTCGTTGAGGTCGCGCGCCTCGCGCTCGGCGACGCCGACCGCGACCTCGATGCCGGCCTCGGACAGGCGGCGCAGGCCGCGTCCGCTCACGCGGTGGTCCGGGTCCAGCATCGCCGCGACCACGCGCCGGATGCCCGCCCGGATGATCGCCTCCGTGCACGGCGGGGTCCGTCCCCAGTGGTCGCACGGCTCGAGGGTGACGTACAGCGTGGCGCCCCGCGCTCCTGTCGCGGCATGCTGCAGGGCCAGGACCTCCGCGTGCGGGGCGCCGGCGCGCGCGTGATAGCCGCGCCCTATGACCCGGCCGCCGGCCACGACGACCGCGCCGACCATCGGGTTCGGGCTGGTCGCCCCCGCCCCGAGGCGGGCCAGATGGAGCGCCTCGCCCATGAACGCCTCGTCCCCGCCCCGATCGGCCGTCAAAAGAAAAACCCCCCAAGGCACACGACCTTCGGGGCAACCTGAAGTAAAGGCCGATCGACGCCTTCTCCCATCCGGACTGTACCGTCGGCTCTGGACTCTCACCAGATCCTGCCCCGCCGCATCGGCGCGGAGGGGCTCGCGGGCTCTACCGCCGATCGGGAATTGCCGGCGCGCCGCGCCGGCTCACCCTGCCCCGAAGGCTGTTCGTGGACCTATGCAGTTGTGCGGCATACATGATACCCGGAGGAGCGGAGAGGGTCAAGGACCGGAGTCCGGCGTCTCCGCGATGTCGCCGACCGTGCCGCCCGTGGCGCGGACCAGATCGCCGGGCGCGATCGCGAACACCGCGTGCGCCGTCCCGGCCGCCGCGTACACGATGGGATACGCGAGCAGCGCCTCGTCGACGGAGACCGGCAGCGGCACGGCGTGCCCCACCGGCGGGACGCCGCCGATGGCGAACCCCGTCGCGGCGCGCGTCTCCGCCGCCGTCGCCTTCTCCACGCGCGAGGCGCCCGCCAGGCGCGCGACCTTGCGCACGTCCACGCGGTGCGCCCCGGACGCCAGCACCAGTATCGGCCGGCCGTCCGCGATGAAGACGAGTGACTTCACGATCTGCGCGACGGAGCAGCCGACCGCCCGCGCCGCCTCCTCCGCGGTCCGGGTGCTGGCCGGAAACTCGCGGATCTCGCAGGAAAGGCCCAGGCGGGCGAGCGCCGCGCGGACCCGGTCCGGGGCGGCCGCACGCGCCGGCGGTGCCCCGCCGGCAGACGGCAGGTCCCGAGGCCGCGCTGCGTCGCCCCGGCGTGCGCGCTCGCTCACCGCCCCGTCGGGGTCCGCGCACGCGTCGGATCGGCCGTGGACGCGACGGGCGATCCGGGGGACCCGGCCGCCTTGGCGGAGGAGAACGTGTGCTCGTAGAGGATCACGAGCCACCGCTGCCGGTCCGTGAGCGTGCCCTTCCAGGGCGGCATCGCCGAGCCCGCGGCGCTGAACGGCGGCACGCTCCCTCCATCGGTCAACCGCCAGAACCAATAGCCGTCGGGCAGCTTCGCATGGATCGGCGTCTTGAAGTCGGCGGGCTTGGGGTTCAGCGAGGCCGCAGCCGGGCCGTCGCCCGCGCCGCTCGCGCCGTGGCACGGCGCGCAGTTGGCGTTGAAGAGGGTCTTTCCCTCGGCCAGGTTGGCAGAGGTCGGCTGCAGCGGGTTCTTCATCGTGGCGAACGGCGCCGGGGGGATCGGCCGTGGCGCGTTGGGGTTCTTCGGATAGTCGGTCGTGGCGGCGACGGCGGGTCCGGTGAACGGCGCAGACGGCGCACCCGGCGCGGCCGCGGGGGGTGAGGCGGGCGTCGCGCGAGGCGCCCGCATCGCGAGGATCTGCCTGCCCGTGCACCCGGTCACGCCGAGGCAGATGACGAGCAGCGCTCCCCCCAGGAGCGGACGGGAAGACATCTCTCACCCCCGAAAAGTGATCGCAGAGGAGTGGCTGACACTGCGGGATGCCGCCGCAGAACGCCCTGCCCCACACCTTATACGGCGGCGCGGGATTTCCCTGCGCGGCGACGGTGGCGCTCCCCCCGGAGATGCGGTGGCTGCGCTACCGTGCGGATCGCAGGAGCCGCTCCAGCTTCTCGGCGAGGGCCTTTTCGCCGTCGGGACCGATGAAGCCCCCGACCTGCCGGTCCCGGATCACCCCATCGGCATCGATGAAGACCGTCGTGGGCAGCCCCAGGATCGCGTACGAGGTCATCACTGTCTCGTCACGCGATGCGACCACGGTGTAGCCGACGTGGTACTGACCCACAAACCGCCGCGCGTCTGCGGCGTCGTCCTGCACGTCGACCCCGACGAAGCTCACGCCGCGTGGACCGTACACCTGGTACAGGCGCATGAGCAGCGGCGTCTCCGCGCGGCACGGGGCGCACCAGGACGCCCAGAAATTGAGGAGGACCGGGTGGCCCCGGAGGCTGTGGAGCGCAAGGCGGCCGCCGGACCCCGCGCCGTCCGCAGCGAGGAGCGGCAAGGTGAAGTCCGGTGCGCGCTTCCCGATCAGCGCCGGGGCCGGGGCGGGCGGGAACGCGGGGGAACGCACCGGCGCCTGCTCCGGTCGCAGCCAGAGCGCGGTCACGCCGGCCAGGACCGCCATGCACGCTGCCACCGCAGCCGGCACCAGCAGGCGGCTACGGCGAGCTCCTCCGTCCTCCGTGCTCCTGGTCCTCTCTTGCTCCGCCGGTGCAGCCTCGGGCGCGACGGCCGGCCTAGTATTACAACGAGAGATTGAACGGAAAGTGCCCGACAGGCGGCATTCCGAAGACAGTTACCGTACACTTGTACGGTATGCGGCTCGCTTCGGGCACGGTTTTCTGGCC
>JAJPJJ010000040.1 GCA_021324295.1 Bacillota bacterium | reverse complement strand
GTCGACATGGCGGCGTCGTCATCAAGCGCGCGCGCAACGCTGTCACTACCGACGCCGCGTGGCCCGACTCAAAGAGGGTCAGAAGTGAAGTGCGGCTGTAGTACTAGGTCCACACGCGCGCTGCCCCAGCCGAGCCTGCGCAGGCACGGAAAGCCGTCCCACGTCCGCCGCCCGCCGGTTGTGCCACCGCCGGCTCCTGTCTTCGCCCGGCGCATCCCGCGCCATCCCGGCCGTTGCCGGCCGGAGATTCCCGTACGGAAAGGAGATGATGCTTGTGTCCTCGACCCACGCCGCATCCGCGTTGATGCGGCTGACCCCGCGCGATCGGGCGCTGCTCGCGGTGCTCCACGAGCTGCGCTATCTCACCGCGGCCCAGATCCAGCAGGTCTGCTACCCGACGATCTCGGTGCGCAGCGCGTCGCACCGGCTGACCGTGCTCCACCGGCGCGGGGTGCTCGAGTGCCTCGCGCACCGCACATTCGAGGATCGGCGGGCGTTCTGGGGGCTCACGCCGCTCGGCCGTCTCGCGGCCGCGACGCTCGACGGGGCGCCGGCGGAAGCGACGCGGGCCGCCGCGGTGACCGCGTTGCAGATGGACCACCTCATCGCCACCAATCAGGTCTTCTGCGACCTCTGCCGCGAGCAGCGCGCCGGACGCCTCGGTCCGTTCCGGTGGCTGGGGAGCCATCACACGCACGTGGATCTCGGTCAGACACGCCTCATCCCCGATGCCATGATCCTCGTGGCCGCGCCCGCCGGCGACTGGTGGATGTACTGGCTGGAGCTCGACCGCGGCACGATGGCGGCGGAGCCGCTGGCCGACAAGCTGGAGCGGTACCGTCTGATGCGCCACCTCGCGGCCGCCCGCGCAGACGATCCCGTCTGGGAAGCGCGGGGCGCCTCGTGGCTGCTGTTCGCCTGCGCCAACCGGACGCGCGCCGCCGAGGTGGCGCGTCTGGCCGCGGCCTGCGGACTCCGGAGGATGTGGGCCGGGACCGCGGCGGAGTGCGCCGCCTCGCTGGCCGCGGCGGTGGGCCCAGGGCCGCGGTCGATGCCCGCGGCGCCGCCGGACGGCAGGCCCGCTGGGCTCTGCCCGCCGGGCCTCGACGAGCTGTCGGCTGTGCGCCTGGTCTCGCGATCGCACGCCGCCGCCGGGCGTCCCCGTCCCGCGGCACCGGCGTGCGAGCCGGCGCATGACCGAGAACCGGAGCAGGAGGTGTCTCGGTGATGGTGCGCGGGACGCCGGCGCTCGCGGCGCTGCGGCGCGCCGGGACCGCCGCGCGAAGGATCGCGGTGATGCCGCCCGTGGTCGAGCGCTGGATGCTGGTGGCCGGCGCCTCGATGCTCGCGCTGCTCTCGGCGATGCCCGGGCCCGGGACCGCCGCGTCGGGCTTGCTCGCCTGCGGCGCCTGGGTATGCCTGCTCGCGGCCGTGCGCCGGCGCCCCGCTCCGCCGGGACGCGGAGCGGCGCCCGTGGCCAGCGCCGCGTGGGGCACGTGGGTGGACGCAGCCGCGTTCGCGGCGCCGGGCGCGTTCCTCCTGGGCCTGTGGCCGCAGACGCGGACGCCGCTCTTTCTCAGCGAGGAGCAGGCGGCGGCGCACATCCTCGTGCTCGGACCCTCGGGCAGCGGCAAGACCGCCGGCGTGATCGCGCCGAACGTGCTGCAGCGCGATCCGGACCGGGAGAGCCTCGTGGTGCTCGACGTCAAGACCGGGCCGCGCTCGTTGTGGAACGCGACCGCCGGCCGGTACGGGGCCCGCGCTCATCTGTTCTGCCCGCTGTTCGAAGGGTCGGTCGGGTACAACCCGCTCCACGAGATCGAATCGATCGGCGCGGCGCAACGCAAGGCGTGGCTGCTCGTCCACAACACGACCCCGCGCGATCTCTCGGGCGACGCGTGGGTGTATGCGGCTGCGGCGGCCGATCTCGCCTCGCTGCTCTTCCTCCACGTGCAGCAGGATCGGCCCACCGGGGGCCACACCGTCGGCGCGGTCTACCGGCTCCTGCTGGGCGGGCTCGGATGCGTCCGCGAGACCCTGCGGGGCAGCCGGATCGACGAGGTACGCGAGCTCGCGGGCACCTTCGCGGCGCGCGAGCGCCGCGTGCAGGAAGCGGCCATCACCGGCTTGCTGCAGCGGCTCGCGCCCTGGGCGGACCGCCTGGTGTGCGAGGCGACGTCGCGACACTGGGACCTCGGGCGGCTCGGCCGGGAGCCGGTCGCTCTCTATATCCTCCTGCCGGAAGACGAGGCGGACCGGCTGCAGCCGCTCGTCGCCTGGCTCGTCGCCGACCTTCTCGATGGGCTGACCGAGCAGGCCGATCGCACGGGCCTCCGCTATCCGGTACGCATGTACCTCGACGAGTTCCGGCGCTTCGGCTATCTCGCCGGCCTCAGCGACCGGCTTCCCACACTGCGCGAGCGGGGCATCAGCGTCCTGCTCGGCGTCCAGGTGCTGAGCCAGCTCGAGGAGGTGTACGGGGTCCGCGGCGCCCGCACGCTGGTGGGCAACGCGGAAACCAAGCTGGTCTTTCGCGCCGGCGATCTCGACACCGCCAGGATGGTCAGCGCGTGGCTGGGCCGGACCTCGGTCCCCGCCATCTCCGCGACGCGTCGCGGGCGCTGGGATCGCAGCACCACCGTGCGCCCGCACGTACGCCCGCTGGCGCCGGCCGAGGATCTGACCCGGCTCCCGGACAGGGCGCTGATCGTCCTCTCCGGCGGCTCGCGGCCGCTCCTCGTGCGGCAGGCCCGCTACTTCGAGATCCCGGGCCTTGCGGTGCCCCCTCCGCCGTTCCCGCTCCGCCGGCGAGGGGCGCGCGAGCTGGCGGTGCACGCGCAGACACGGCCGGCCCGCGTCCGCGCCTCGCGCCCGTCCCCGCCCCGCCCGGCGGGCGGCGTGCGCCCGTAGGTCAGGGCCGCGGTCAGGGGGCGCAGGAGAGCCCCCGATGGCGCAGAAGCGGAACGCCGGCGCGCCGCGCAGCCGAGCGCGGGACGACCCACGCGGAGGGGACGCCACGTGGATACGGCGGACATCGTAATCGTCGGCGGGGGGATCGTCGGGACCTCGACGGCGTTCTTCCTTGCCGCCTCCGGGGTCCGGAACGTCCTGCTCCTGGAGCGGGACGTGGTCGGTGCGGGCGCCACCGGCCGGGCCACAGGGGTGATGCTCCTGCAGGGCGAGGCGGAGGAGGGGCTGCGCCTCCAACTGGAAGCGATCCGGATCCACCGGCAGTACCAGCCGGAGTGGGGGACGGACCTCGCCGCGCACGGGAGCCTCCTGCTCTGGTGCTCGCCGGAAGAGGCCGCGCGGGCGCGGCAGCTCGAGCCGCTCCACGCTCGTCTCGGGATCTCGCTCGAGCTGCTGTCGCCCGCGGAGATCGGCGCCCGGTTCCCATACTTGGCCACAGACGACGTGGCGCTGGGCACGTTCTCCGCCGCTGATGTGTGGGCCACGCCGGGGCTCACCGTGCAGAAGATCGCGGAGGCGGCGCGCGCTCGCGGCGTGGTGATCCGCGAGCACGCCGAGGTCACCGGCATCGACCTCGACGCCGGGCGGGTGCAGCGTGTGCGGACACGCGGCGCCGCCGTCGCCACGGCCGTCGTCGTGAACGCGGCCGGGGCCTGGGCGCGCGCCGTGGGCGCGATGGCCGGCGCGCGGATCCCCGTCTCGCCCCGCAAGCGCCAGGTCTTCGTGCTGGATCGTCCCGAGAGCGTGCCCTCCGTCTCACCCTTCATCATGGAGCCGGGGAAAGACTTCTACTGCAAGAGCCGCCCCGAGGGCCTGATCATCGTCCAGGGGCAGACCCGCGGGGAGACGCTGGATGCCACCGTCGAGTGGGGGTACCTGGACGAAGCCCTTGGCTGCGCGGAGCGCCGGCTCCCCGCGCTGCGCGCCGCGCCGATCACCGGGGCCTGGGCCGGTATCCGACCGATGCCCCCGGACGGCCGCCCGCTGCTGGGTCCGGTCCCCGGCATCGAGGGGTACTTCGTCGCCGCGGGGTTCGGCGGCCAGGGGTTCACCCGTGGCCCGCTCGCGGGGCGGGTGCTCGCGGAGCTGATCACGACGGGCCGGTCGAGCCTCGACGTGAGCCCGTACCGCGTCGACCGTTTGGCGCACGCCGGGCGGGGACGGTGAGGGGAGGCCGAGCCCCGACGTGCTCGTCGACGCGCACCTGCATCTGGACGCGCCTGCGTTCGACGCGGACCGCGACGCGGTGATCGCCAGGGCCACCGCCGCCGGCGTCGGCCTGATGGTGTCGGCCGGAACATCGCTCGACGGGAGCCGCCGGACGCTGGCGCTGGCCGAGCGCCATCCAGCGGTGCGGGCGGCGGTCGGCGTGCATCCGGACGCTGTCGACCGCGTCGACGATACGTGGCTGGACGCGCTCCGGGCGCTCGCCCGCCACCCGCGGGTCGTCGCGATCGGCGAGGTGGGTCTCGACTATGCGCGGAGCCGCGTGCCCCGGCCCGCGCAGCAGGAGGCGTTCCGCGCGCAGGTCCGGCTCGCGGTCCGGGAGGGCCTGCCCGTGGTCGTCCACGACCGCGAGGCGCACGAGGACGTGGAGCGGATACTACGAGACGAAGGGGCGACGCGGGTCGTCTGCCACTGTTTCAGCGGCCCGCCCGATCTCGCCGCGCGGTGGGCAGAAGCCGGGTGGATGCTTTCGTTCGCCGGCCCGCTCACGTTCGCGAGCGCCGGCGCGCTCCGCGACGCCGCCCGGCGCGTGCCTGCCGACCGGCTCCTCGTGGAGACCGACGCGCCGTATCTCGCACCGGTCCCCCGGCGCGGCCGGCGGTGTGAGCCCGTCCTGATCGTGCACACCCTCCGGGCGCTGGCCGAAGCGCGCGATGTGCGCTACGATATCCTGGAGGCGATCATCGAACGGAACGCCCGGGCTGTGTTTGGCGGCGAGGAGTGGGAGCGATGATGCGGGGCGCAGACCGGTGGGCGCGGGCCCGTCGTGTGCCGGCCGCTGCGCTGTGTGGCGTGCTGCTGGCGCTCCTGTGGACGCCGGGCGCGCACGGCGAGTCGTGGCCGTCGACCGCCGACGAGGTCAAGCTCGGCGCGCGGATCGCCAAGCAGATCGAGTCCCAGTACAAGCTGGTCACCGACGCCGCCCAAGTCGCGCGCCTCGCGCACGTCGGGGAGGCCATCGCGCGGGTCGTGGAGCGCCGGGACCTCGTCTATCATTTCCAGATCATCGACAGCAACGTCGTGAACGCGTTTTCGATCCCCGGCGGATGGGTGTACGTGACGGAGGGGATGCTGAAGTTCGTCCGGACGGATCACGAACTGGCAGCTGTGCTCGCGCACGAGCTCACCCATGTCAACCACCGCCACTACTACGTCCAGGAGGAGCGGGCGCGCCACATGACCCCCGCGGTCCTCCTCGCCGCCGCTCTCTCGGTGCTCGCGCGATCCGCGGTCCCCCTCATGGGCGTGCAGCTCGCCGCACAGGGCGTGATGTCCGACTACCAGCGCGACCTGGAGCAGGACGCGGATCTGACCGGGATGATGTACTTGACGAAGACGCCGTACTCCCCGGTGGCGATGCTCACCCTCATGGAACACCTCGCGGATGTCGGCCGGCTCTCCGGTCAGCCGCAGGACATGGGCATCTACCAGGATCACCCGAAGCCCGAGCAGCGGGTGATCTACATCAAGGCGGCGCTCCAGCGGCTCGGCGTGCCGATCGTCCGCCGGATCCCGGAGGGATATCTGGCGATCACGCTGGATCCCCAGAATGCCGCCGAGGGGCAGCCCGTGACGATCCGCGTGGATGGGGAGCCGGTGATCACACTCGGGGCGTCCGCCTACGGCGTGCCCGCCCCCGCGCGGGCGCAGGCGATCGCGGCCAACCTCGATGCCTTCTTCGATCGGGACCCGGCTCCGTTCGACGTGCGGGCGGTCAACGTGGCGAGCCGCTGGAGCATCATCGGGGGAGAGCGGGACCTGTTCGACATCACCCCCCAGGATGCGGCCTTCGCGCGCACGACGCCCGAGGCGCTCGCCCAGGATGTGCGGTTCCGGCTCTCCCGGGTCATCGCCGCCGCGCCCTACAACCGGAAGTACTGAGCGCGGTGGAGCTGCACGTCGCGTTCCTGCCGGGGGAGCTCGGCGCGCAGGACGGACGGGCCGCCGTGGTCATCGACGTCCTGCGCGCGACCACTTCGCTCCTGGTCCTCCTCGAGCGGGGCTGCGCCGAGGCGCTGATCGCGCCGAGCATCGAGGCCGCACGGGCGTACCGGAACGCGCACCCGGACGTCCTGGCCGCGGGCGAGCAGGCCGGGGAGGCCCCGGCGGGGTTCGACTTTGGGAACAGCCCGGTCGCGTTCGCGCGGAGCGAGGTCGCCGGGCGGCGGGTGGTGCTCGCCACCACGAACGGCACCCGCGCCCTCTACGCTGCGCGCGGCGCGGCGGCCATCTTCGCGGGTTGTCTCCGGAATCGCTCCGCCGCGGCGCGGGCGGCCATCTCCGCCGCCCGGCGCGAGGAGCGGGGGATCGTCCTGGTCTGCGCGGGGCGGGAAGGACGCTTCAGCCTCGACGACGCGTACACGGCCGGGGCCCTCGTCGACGCGGCGCTGGCGGATCCGGCGGCCGCTGCCGAGATCGTCCTCACCGATGCGGCCCAGGCCGCGCTGGCGCTCTATCGCGCGCACGGGGACCCCGAGGCGCTCTTCCGAACGACGCGGGCCGGCCGGCACCTCGTGCGGATCGGGCTCGGGGAGGATATCCGCTACTGCGCGGCGCGGGACCGTTCGACGCTGGTGCCGCGGGTGGGGGAGCGCGTGCGGCTGTTGGAGCGGTGAGCGGGCGGCGGTCAGGCCTTGGCGCGGTGGTTGCGGCCACTCCACTTGGCGATCTGCCAGGTGGCCTTGAGCTTTCCGACGTATCCGCGCAGAAACCCGTGCTTCTCCTCCTTGGGCACGTGGGTCAGATGGCGCAAGGGGACCGTGCACGTGCGCAGGCCGGCGCGCTTCACGTGGCGGCTCAGCACCGCCTCGATCCCGAAGCCGGTGTTGTGCAGGTTCGGGATCTCCTCCAGCACACGGCGCCGGAGGGCACGCTGCCCGGAGAAGTTGGGAAAGAGCATTTGGATGAAGTCGCGCTTGATCTGCCCGACGCAGATGTCCGCCGCCCCGGAGAGCACGGGCCGCAGCAGGTCTTCGATATGGTGTGCGGAGAGCCCGACCAGATCGCCATCCAGCAGCAAAATGACCTGGGCGTCGGTGGCGCCCAGGCCGGCGGCGATCGCCCCGCCCTTGCCGAGGTTTTCGTGCAGCTCGATCACGCGGGCGCCGTGACGCAGGGCCGCGTCCACCGTGGCATCGCGGGAGCCGTCGCTCACGACGATGACGTCGTCGACCACGCGGCACCGCTTGACGGTGCCGACGACGTCGCCGATCGTTCGCTCCTCGTTGAACGCCGGTATGATCGCCGCCACTCGAGACATGCGTCCCCCCAAACCGCTCCATTGTTCCCCGGAGGGGAGGGAATTCCTGCTGCCGGGGCGGAAGTGCTCTCGTGGGGTCGATAGGGGCGCACCCAGTGACGGAGCCGCACATCGATGCGTAGGCGCCACACGCGGCCCGCGGCGCTCGCCGCGCTCCTCCTCGTGCTCGCCGGCGCGGCCCCCGCGGGCGCGGCCGAGGTCCTGCTGCGCGTCGGAAATCTCGACGTGCCCGCCGGGACTGTGGTCCACGGCGACGCGATCGCAGTCGGCGGGTCGCTCGGGGTCGAAGGGACCGTCGAAGGGAACGCCGTCGCGGTCGGCGGCACCGTCGACGTGCGCGGCCAAGTGCTGGGGTCCGTGCGCGCGATCGGCGGCAACGTGATCCTGCGCTCCACGGCGGTCATCGACGGCACAGCTACCGCATGGCCAGGCCGCGTGCAGATCGAGCCCGGCGCGTCCGTGGCGCGCGGCCGTCCGTCCCCTCCTGCCTCCGGCGCGCCGCCGGCCCCCGCGCCCTCGTTCCCGGTGCCCGAGCCCCCATTTCAATGGTGGTGGGGACCCGGCATGCTCGCGGTGAGCGCGGCGTTCCACCTCCTGTACTGGCTCATCGTGCTTCTCGCCTTGCTGAGCTTCGTCGGCCTCGCCTGGCTGACTGCCGTGCTGTTCCCCGGCGCGACCGGCGAGCTGGCCGCGCTCCTCGAACGCACGCCGGGCGCCGCGCTCGGCCTCGGCGTCCTCGCGTGGGTGATCCTGTGGCCGGTGGTCGTCGTGCTGGCGGTCAGCGTCGTTGGCCTCGTGCTCGTCGTGCTCATCCCCGCGATTGTGCTCGTGATGCTGCAGTTCGGCTTGACGGCGGTTGCGTTGCTGATCGGCCGCAGGATGCGCCAGCCCGGGTTGGGGCGCGAAGCCCTCGTGGGGTCGATCATGCTCGCGATCGCGTTCGCCATCCCGCAGCTCGGGGCGCTGCTGGCCTTCGCGGCTGCAACGTGGGGATGGGGTGCCGTGCTGCTGGCGCTGGCCGACCGGGTGCGGATGCGCCGGGCGCCGCCCCCGAGCCCGCCGGCGCCGGCGCAGAGCGCGTGAGCGTGCGCTGCGTCGCGGCCGGCGTCATGGGTCCGGCATGGCGCACAACCCCGGTGTGCTATAATACGAGGTGCGCGCCCGTAGCTCAGCGGATAGAGCGCCGGCCTCCGGAGCCGTAGGTCGGGGGTTCAAATCCCTCCGGGCGCGCCAGAGTTTACTGTGGTTTTCGCGCGATCGTCCCTAGCCCACGGGCTCCTTACTATAGCCAAACTGTAGCCAATCGCGCCTGAGGGGTGTACATGTTTCGCCAAGACCGGTGGAAACCATCCGATGCTGTGGCATAATATAGGTGGGTTGAAAACCCGGCGAAAACCCCTCGGGGCGCTCCGATGAGGAGCTAGTCGGGTTGCTTCTTATGCCACTCCCAACCCTGTACATTTTTGCCGACGAAGCGGGGGACTTTCGATTTTCCCCACAAGGGTCGAGGTACTTCACAGTTTGCTCCGTCGCCACGCGATGCGTTGCCATTGCACATCAACTGCTCGATCCTCGCCACGAACTGGCCATGGCAGGCATTGATGTAGAGACGTTTCACGCCACAGAAGACCGGCAAGCAGTTCGCGATCGAGTCTTCACCCTGATCCAAGACGCGCCACTGGAAATAGATGCCGTCGTCCTCGACAAGCGGAAGACCAAGCCGCGGATCGCCCAGAATCACGCCTACTTCTATCAGCTCGCGTGGCACCTGCTGTTCAAGTACGTGGCTCCCCGCAGATGTCTTCCTCAGGACGATCTCCTCGTGATTGCGAGCTCCCTGCAAACAAAGGTAAAGAAGCAGCGCTTCAAACTGGCCGTCGAATGGGTGGCATGGCAGCACAACGTGTGCCAATCCTGCATGGTGAGTTTTTGGTCAGCCGCGTCGCACCCTTGCCTTCAGGTCGCAGATTATTGTGCGTGGGCGATTCATCGATACAAGGAACGAAGTGATCCTCGATCTTACAACCTCATTGCCTCGCAGATCAGGAGTTGCTTTGAGCCTTTCAGCATGTCGAGTACCCTCTACTACTAATGTGCGCCGTGCGCCGTCGGAGGCGCATCGCTCCACCCCTAATCCACTTCGAACCCGTGGCTCTCGAACTTCAACGTCCGGCTGTTCTCGGTCACCGTCCGCACCGTTGTTTCGGACGCTCCACCAGGGATGATCGCCTCGATCTCGAGCGTCACCCGGACCTGCGCGCCCGGAGCCGCCTGGAGATGCGCTATCACCTCCTCGGCAATCCGGCTCGCGTCGCGGCCGACGCGCGTGGGATCGAGCCGCACGCTCCCGTGGAAGCGCGTGGGGCGGCGAGGAGCCGGAGCGGGTTGCCCGGTCCCACTCGGGCCGGCAACTTTCCCGACACCGATCTCCGGCGACGCACCAAGGCCATCCGTCCGGCGAGCCTGCTCTTGCGCGGCTTCTCGCTGCTCCGCCTCGAGTTGCCTTCGCGCCGCCTCCGGCTTCACAAGAAACCCCGGGTCGTCCTCGGCGACGGTCACCTGCTGGCCGGCGCGGAGGCCCCGATATCGCCCCGTAGCCTCATCGAACCCGTCGGCGTAGGCGAACGACTCCCCTTCCCACGTGAGGAGCGCCACCCCGTCCCGCACAGCGCCTGCCAGCACGGCGGGTTGCTTGAGGCGTGGCAAGTACAGGTAGCGGGCGAAATCGTCGACGAGCTGCCTGATCGCCACGTGGTCGCCGCGCCAGAGCGGCACCCGGTCTAACTCCATCCGGAGGCGCGTCCCGGCGAGCCCTACCACGAGCAGTTCGTCGTTGCGAAGCTTCTTGCTCGCCCGTACCGCCAGCGCGTCGTCTCCCTGCACCCGCAGCGCCTGCCACCCGACCGGCCCGTGCGGGTCCGGCTGGGTGGGCACGAGCACCCACTGATAGGTTTCGGGGAGCTGCGCGTCGATCGTGCTTTCGCTGGACGCTCGCTGCTGCTCGGCCTGGCGGACCTGGTGGGGGGAGAGGTTGAGCGTCTCCTTGTCCTCCAGGATGGACTTCCACGCGAGCCAGCGCCGCACCGCCTCGTCGAGGTCCTGGAGCCGGGTCTTGTCCGCCGCAAGGAAAACCAGCGTATTGCGGTAGAGGCGTGGGGCGCTGCGGCAGGTGTCGAGGATCTGCTTGGTCACCTCAAGCGCCGGACTGTCCGGCCCCTTGACGTGAGGGTGCCCGACACCGAGGACCACGAGGCGGGCTTCGAGGTCGTCCGGCACGTCCTGGCCGCCCTGGGGGAACGGGTGCACGCGGCTGAAGTCCCCCGGCTGCTTGCTGAGATCGGCGCGGACGCGCCGCTCGATCTCCTTTGCGACCTTGTCCGGCTCGCGCTTGAGTTGCTCGGCGCGGTCGTCCGCAAGCTTCGTCACGGTCGGTTGCGTCGAGTACCAGAAGCGCCTCCCGTCCTGGTACAGGTATGTCGCCATTCCGCCCAACCGCCGCAACGCGTCGCCAAACACCGCCGCCGATTCGCCCGGCATCACGCAGCCCAGGTAGATCTGCCGGTCCTCGAGCCCGCGGTGGGCCGCCGCGACCGTCGGCGCCGACCCGAGGTAGACCGTGCGCGCCACGCGGCGGCAGGCCGAGAACTTGCCGAGGTTGGGCACTTCGCCGTCGAGCCGGGCCGGCAGCGAGCCGGGACCGTCCACATCGCGCTCGATGACGGGTACCCAGTTATCGGACAGATACCGAGTGAGCTCGAACTGCACGCGCGGGTCATCAACCGGAATGGTGGACGGCAGGATCAGCGGGTTCTTGTCGCCATTCTCCCACAGACTGTGAATGACCGTCGCCATGAGCCGCAGCACGCCCCGGGTCCGTTGGAATTTCAGCAGCGTGGACCAGTCGGTGTACAGCCGGTCGAAGATTTCCGGGTGGATTGGATACGCATTCCGGAGGCGGGTTTCGTAGCCCGCTTCGCGGCATGCCGATGGGAACTCCTGCGCCTGGGTGCGATAGAGCTCCGCGAACGCGCGCGCGACGACATCGCGCGCCGTGAACTGGGCCGGATCTGTGAGGGGCTGGAACAGCCGCCGGCGCACGATCTCGAAGCTCTCCTCCGCCGCCGCCGGGCGCCACGTTTCCTCGACCCGGCCGATTACGTTGCGCAGGCGATCCAAAGCCTCGCGGCCTCGGGCGCCCCCCACCTCGACGTCCTCGGCCTGGATGTGGGGCGAGCCCGTGGCGTCGGACGCGGGCAGGCTGATGACGACGAGGCACCGCTGAGCCGCTCTCGCCGATTCGGTCAGGGCCTGGGCGAACGTGAACTGAGTCTCGAAGCTCCCCGCCGGAAGGTCGCTCTGATCGTGGAGCTGTCGCGCGTACGCGACCCACTCGTCGATGAGCACGAGGCACGGGCCGTAGTCGTTGAACAGTTCCCGCAGCCGGTCCCCGGGGCTGGTGGCGTGCTCGTCGTCGGCGCGCACCCGGTCGTACGCCTTGCGCGCTTCGCGGGGGCCGCCCGCCGCCTGGCCGAGCTGCCAGGCGAGCTCGCCCCACAGCGTGCGCACCAACGTGCCGTCCGGCTTCTTCGCTGGGTTCCCGGGTGACAGGCGGTTGCCCACGAGCACGACGCGGCGCACCTTGGGTAGGGCGGTCCCTCCGGCCTCCTTCAGCACCGGCTCGATGCCGGGAAGCGCCGTCGGCGGGGTGCCGGAGAACAGGTGGTACAGGGCGAGCATCGCGTGGGTCTTTCCACCACCGAAGTTCGTCTGGAGCTGGACCACGGGACCGCCGCCGGTGCCGGCAAGCCGCCGCAGAGCGTCAACCAGGAGGCGCCGCAGGCTGTCCGTCAGGTATGTGCGCCGGAAGAACTCGACGGGGTCGCGGTACTCGTCCGTGCCCTCACCCAGGTACACCTGCCAGAGGTCGGCCGCGAACTCGGCCTGCTGGTACCGGCCGCTCGCCACGTCCGGGTGCGGATTGACGACCTCGCGCCAGGGCTTGAGCGCCCCAACCGCGACGGCTTCGACGAGCGATCCGCCCGCCCGCCGTTTCTCGCCTCGCACCTGCTCGTCGTAGCGGACGCGCAGCAGCTCCGCCTTCATCCGCTCGACCTCGTCGGCCTCGCGCGCGGACACAGCGGTGAGCAGACGGGCGGTGGAGTCGAGCGCCCGGTAGGTGTCGTCGGTTGAGAACGGTTCCTGATGCGCCCATTTGTTCCGCCAGTCCCGCAGTTCGGACAAGAGGCTGCGCTCGGCGGGCCCGAGTGTCTTGCGGAAGACGTCGTTCCACGCGTCCCACATCACCCGCAGCAGCGCCGCCACGTCCCACGCGCCGATGGGTTTCTTGCCGTTGAGGCGGTCGTCGGCCAGGAACCGTGCGGCTTCGGCAGCGGCGTGGTCCCGATAGGTGTTCTTGAACTCCCGCTCGACAAACGGCGCGAGCCCCGCCCGGAGGAGTTCGAGCGCCTTGCCGACGCGTTCGTGGTTGGTCGTGGCCATGGTTTCCCCCCTCGCTTCCCATGCGCCGTGCGGACGCTACCGCAGTCCGTCGTTCATATCCGACTCGAAGCCCAGGGCGGCGAGTCGCCCGATCACCGCCGCTGTCTACCCGCCTTGGCCGGCTGCTGACTCCCCGAACAGCCCGGCCTGCTGAGGCTGCGGTCGGCCGCGCTCTCGGGCGAGCCGCGCGACCTCGGGCCAGCCCAGCACCAAGGCGTTGTACGCCTGAGCCTCTGCTGAACGGTGCTTCTTCTCGGACACGTCGAAGAGCCGGTAGGCCAGGTCCCGGGCCGCGTTGCTGCGGGAGCCCAGCTTATGCAAGAGCTCGGCGGTGGCCGCGTCTCCCTGCTTCTCGTAGTAATAGACGCGAAGGAGTTGGTGCGTCATCTCCCAAACGGTGAGACGTCGGTCCTTTGACGGGCCCCAAGCAGCCGGTAGTTCCTCTGGGCGCAGTAGCCGAACCTTACTAGCCCTTGACCGAACTACTCGTGCCTCCGCCAATCCGTCAACCGAGGTAACCTTCGCCTTGCTGAGGAGTTCGGCGTCCCCAAAATCGCCCTCGTCGAAGCCGTGCTGCTCGAACCACGCGATGGCCCAGCGGGTGTCGGCGTCGAACTCGTCCTCCTGCTCGGACAGCACCTCGGTGAGGACTTGGTTGATTAATCCGAGCGCCGTGCGCACACTCATGGGGCGGCCGCTTGCCTCCAGGACGCGACCGTAGCGGGAGTAGATCGCCATGCCGGGGCCGATGGCCGCCTGGGCGAAGTCCACCGGCGCCACGTTGCCCTGCTGGAGGCGCTTCAGGGCCGGCGGCAGCTCGCGCTTCAGCTCCGAGACAAACGACTTGCGGTCGGTCTGTGGGGCATCAGCGGACCGGGGGCGGCATGCGAGCACGATGTAGGAGGCGAGGGCGTTCGTGCCCATCGAGACCATGCGCCACTTCTGGGACGCACGCACGGGCCAGGTGGCGGTGATCTGGAAACCCGTGCCGATGAGCGCCTCGAGCATAGTTTCCCAGCCCGTCGTGCGGTCAATGGTCGCGCCGTTGCCTTCGCACTCGTCCTCGTCGTCAGCGCCGCTCTCCTCGTCGTCCTGCTTGAAGGCGTAGTAGACTGTGAGCGGGAACCGCGGGTCCATCTTCTCGCGCAGCGCCGCGAACGCCCGGCGAAAGCCCGCCTCGAAGTGTTCTTTGGCCTTTTGCTTGTCCCCGCCGAAGCGCTCGGGTGCCGCGACGAGCTCCGGTTCCTTCGGCACGAGGATGGTTGGGAAGAGATCCGGGTAGAGCTCGCCGATGGTGCGCCGCAGCCACACGTAGAAGAAGTCAGAGAGCGCCGCGTAGCCGATGTTGTCGTAGTAGGGCGGGTCGGTGCTGACGAGGAGATCTTTGAGGCTGTCCGCGCCGGTGGCGGCGTCGATCTGGTAAGCGCGGGCGCGTGGAGTCAATGTCGAATGAACACCAAGGGTTTCAATGCACTTCGCCGTCCTAGCGACACAAGTGCTCCAGCCCCCCACAACATCTTCCAGGAGGTTCGCCTCTGGGAAATCCCAAACCATTGGGATCGCTTGGCGTTTGAACAGGCCGCGGAGCACTTCGTCGGAATGGTTCCATGTACACAGCGAGTTATTAAGATCCGCACAGCGGTCCAGCGCCAGGGCGAGGAAGGTAGTGACCGTGCGCGCGTAGGCGTCGGTTTCCTCGTCCGATAGTCCTGCAGCGGCGGTGTCCCGGCGCACCTCTTCGCGGATCCCTTTCACCAGGTCCGACAGCGTGACCATGGCCGTGAGCTGGCGGGGGGTGAAGAGATCCCCGTATGTCATCAGCCCCACCTGTGGCGGTGAGAACCAGCGGGGATTGTCCGGCATTGGAGCCGAGGGTCTCCACGGCGGCAGCTTGCAGTGCGCCGTGGCCTCATGGTCGTCAGAAGCTGCAAGATACAGGCGCCCCCGACCGGCATCTGCCACGATTGCGATAAGTCGTACGTCCATGTTGCCGGCCTTGCCGGACGTTTGAACATGATGTTCGTCAATAGGTTCGCCGGTTAGTAGGCAGCGGAACCGCCACCGTTTTGGGTGCGTCTTCGTTCCTACCTGCACCGCCGTCCGATCCCTCGGTGCGCCCCTGCGCACGGCAAAATGCCAGGTGCCTCCAGTTCGGTCCACGACCGGTTCGAGCCACGCTTCACTCCCCTTCTTGCTGGACAGCCAGAATGTACTCATCAACGGCACGTGCGCGCCACGAGCGGCCGGGTTGGGGCTGGCGACCGTCCGGGCCCAGATCCACGCGATGACCGGCAGGTCCTTGCCCACATGCGGCGCGAGGTCTGGCCGCCCTTCGGCCATTTCCTTCGTGATCCTCACGGGGGGATAGAGGTGGCCGATTGCCTTGCGCGCTCGCTCCAGGACTGCGCGACCGTAGTAACGCACGTCGGCCGCGAGCCCTGTCGTGCCCCGCCAGCCGTCCTTGCCGCCGATCTTCTTGCGGTCCGCAGGGTTTACCGGCGGCTGATCGATCCACCGAGGTGCGAGTTCCAGCACGCATTTGTTGAGCAGGACCGCGACCGGATTGAGTTCACCCGCGTGGGTCTCGAAGCCCAGCCGGTTGGCCTCGAGCGGGATGGAGCCGCCGCCGGCGAACGGATCGAATACCGGTGGCAACCGGCCCTCGCAGGCCTTCAGCATCTCCGCCCGAGCTTCGGCGTAGACCTCCGGGTGCTTGTGCAGCTGTTTTTGCATCATGCTGCGTAGAATCCCGAAGAGCCGCTCCCGCTCAGCGGCCTGCGCCGCTTCGGTGGGGAACCTCTCTGGATGCGCGCTCGGGTCGTCCACGACAGAGGCGAACAGTACCGCCCGCGTTACCGGCAACGGCAGCCGCGCCCACCAATGGTGGATGCCCTTTGGGTGGGGACCGATCCCCGGCATCTTGTCGTAGGCCGAGGCGTCGTTGATCTCGGGCAAGGGGAGGGCGACTTCGATGAGTTTCCTGCTCTGGCTAACGGGCTCAGTCATGGTGAATGTTGTCCGTGGCCGCGCGTTTTGTCCTCGTCCAGGCGCAAGCAGGGAGCAATCGCGCCGATAATTGCACGTAATTTGCACGCACGTGCAATCCCGCGTGCAATTCCTCGGACATTTCCCGGCCTGGCATGGTCGTGGCTCTCCATGGCATCACTCGGCCTCCGGCTTCTTCACGGCAAACCACCGCGCGCCCCGTGTCTTGCCCTCCACCCGGATTCGTCCTTCCCCCCGCAATTCGTCGAGGAGGACCTGGATCGCCCTTCGGCCGAGTGCCGGGAGCACCTGTTGAAGCTCGGCCATCGCGCAACCATCCGGGAACGCGTCCTGAAGGTGCTGGAACAACAGGGCCTTGTTTTGCTCTCGGTCCAGGCCTCTGCGGCGGGTATAGAGCCCTCGTTCACCGCCCGCCGAGTAGAAACGCCTGGCGAGCAGGTATCGAGTGCCTCTGCCGCGGCCTATGGTCTCCACCACACCGAGGTCCGCCAGCCGGCGTAGCCGAGACTGCAAGCCCGCCGGTATGGGCTCCTCGCGATGGATATGGTCCAGAAGCACAAAGTCATGAACGTCGAAGCTCGCCTGCGTCTCTCGACCAACCTGTTCGAGGAACCGTACAAAGCGTGGGTCCTGGACCTGGCCGTGGAGTGTGAGAACGACCTGATACTGGTCGCTACCGGTGAAACCCGGGACGAGCTTGCCTTGGCGGATGCTCTCTTCGAACATCAAGTTCATGCCCTGACCTGCGCGTTCCACCAGCCCGCAACGGGCAAACGCTTCCGCGATGCGCCGATTACGCGGGACCTGCCGGTCGAGAATGTTGTCCGTCGTAATGCCCGGCGGAAAGCCGCCCGGGCTTTCGACGACTAGCCTGCGGGGGTACTGGCGGACGAACACGCTGCCGCCGAGTTGATAGTCTCGATGGCTGATCGCGTTGAGGATCGCCTCGCGCACGGAGCGCTCAGCAAACGTTGGAATGTCGAAGACGAATAGCCCATCCTGGTAGTGCTGCCGTTCGTTCCGGAGATTTATGGTACGCCACAACTCCTCGTAGAAGGAGAAAAACCCTTGCCGGTGTTCCGCTCGTTGTCCGGCGGGGCCAGCGGCCTCCGAGGAACGATATTCGAACCGGACTTGCGCAAGTCGCAGGAATTTGGGCCTGGGGGACGTAGAGTGGAAGCAACGCAGCAACCATTGCAGCTTCGACGGAGCAGGAGACGACGATGTGGCCGG
>JAJPJJ010000009.1 GCA_021324295.1 Bacillota bacterium | reverse complement strand
TCGTGCTCATCGAGATCATGCTGCCGGATGGCGAGGGCCCGGCGGCCATCCGGGCGATCAGGCAGCGCTGCCCCCGCGCCCAGGTCCTGGTCCTCACGGCCTGCGCCCAGCAGGACGGCTTCCGCAAGGCCGCGGCGGCCGGGGCGATCGGCTACGTCCTCAAGGACATCGCCCCGGCCAACCTGGTGAACGCCATCCGGGCCGCGCACGGCGGCAGAACGATGCTCAGCCCCGTGATCGCGAAGCAGCTCATCGAGCACTATGCCACGAATGGGGCGGCGGCGGGTCAGCCGGCCGGCTCCGCGCGAGGGCCGGAGCCCCCGCTCACCCGGCACGAGATCGACGTGCTCGCCGGCGTGGTGCAGGGTCTGAGCGACAAACAGATCGCGGCGGAGCTGCTGCTCTCCGAGGCCACGGTGAAGACGCGGCTGCGGGCCGTCTACCACAAGCTCGGGTTGCGGAACCGGGCGCACGCCGCGGTCTTCGCCGTGGAGCACGGCCTCATCAGGGGCACCTGACCCGGCCACCGCTTTGCCGTCCCACCGGTAAGCCCGCTTCTCGTACGCGATCGGCTATTTCAATCGAGACAGCCGCCTCTTCAAAGGAGGCGCGCAAATACCCGCTCGCGCGTAGGAATACGTTCCCCGTCTCAAAACCTTCCTAGTCGAGACCGGCCGCCGTCGGCATTGCCGTGTCGAGGGCATGTCTTCGGCGAGCACCCGCGCGTGGATGTGCGATCCTGGGAGGCCCGCTACGCGGAGCGGGATCTTGCGGACACGGCAACTGCCGGTGCCGATGGAGGCGCGCATGTCGTCAGGTGCGGAGGAGCGCGACCCCGAGCACATCCATCGTCTCCTCGCCGACGTGTCCAGCACTGTCGAGTTCGTTGAGGGACGCCTCCTGCGGCTCGTGAGGGAGGCCGCACGGGGAACCGTCCCGCTTCAGGACCTCACAGCCGAATTGTGCTTCCTATCCAAGGACCTGCGGAATTGTTACAGGCAACTTGCGGGGGCGGCCGATCGCAGGGATCTCAGCTTTCGCACGATGACGGCGCTCGAGCATGTGGACCGCCACTGCCTGTGGCTGTACCGGAAGATCTACCTGGAACGGGCCTTCTACACGAAGCTCGATCTTGAGGCGAAGTTACGGTCCTCGATCTCCGCTGAGGGCTACGCCATCTACCAGGAGATCCTCTGCGAGGAGGACGGCGAGCGCGAGCTGCTCGCGCAGAGCGACGCTGAGGTGCGGAACGCGCTGCTGGGCGCATCCTGACGTCCCGGGGACGTCGCCCATTTCCTCCGTGGTGATCCGCTGCTCGATCGCCTGCGCCGCATCTTGCCTCTTTCGAGCGACGCCTTCGAGGGCCGCGAAACGTCCGTTAGAGAGGAGGTGAGGAGCGCGCGCCCAGAGGAGTGAGCTAGGTGCCGGCGGCAGAGGGCATGGCGCGCGGCGAGGCACAGGGATTCCATGAGCGTGGCTTGGTATACCGTGCAGACGAAGCGGCATGGCGAGGGCCGGGTGGCCCGTCACCTCGCGAGCAGGGCGATCCCGGCGTTTCTTCCGCTCGTCGAGGTTGCTCGTCGCCGGAACGGCATCCGGCATACCGGGCTGGAGCCGTTGTTCCCCGGCTATCTGTTCGTCCAGATGGAGGCGGTCGACCGTAGCCCGCACTGCTGGCACGCGGTCCGGTGGAGTCCCGGCGTGCAGCGCATTCTCGGCGTCGCGGACGAACCTGTCCCGGTGCCCGACGAGGCGATCCAAGCCATCCAGGAGCGGACGCGGGATCTGGGGTTCGTGCGGCCGGGGCACCGGTTCGCCGCCGGCGACCGGGTGCGGTTCCGATCGGGCTCCCTGGCCGGCCTGGAAGCGATTCTCGAGTCCGCTGTCCCACGAGCCGGCCGGGTGCGGGTGCTGCTGGAGTTGTTGGGGCGGGTGCTCCGAGTCGAGGCCGACGAGCTCGACCTTGAGTCCGCCTGAACCAGGAAGACGAGCCTCGGGGGGAACCTCTCAGGAGTGCGCAGTTGCCCGGCGGCCGCACTCGAGGGCGGAGCTATGCCGGGAACGCGCCTCCTGCCTCGTGGGATGAGAGCGGCGTCCCCAAAGCCGTGTGCCGGGGCGACGCGCATCGAGCCAGAGATGCGGGTAGAGGAATGTTAGAGGCGACGGCCGCCGCGGCCAACCCTGACGTCCCCCCTCCTCTCGGGGGAACCGTCGCGGTCGTCACCGGCGCCAGCAGCGGCCTGGGGCGGGCGATCGCCGTCGCGCTGGCCGCCCGGGGCGCGGCGCTCCACCTTGTCGGCAGGTCCGCGGAACGGCTGGGGACCGTGGCCGACGTCGCTCGTGCCATGGGCGCCGAGGCTCGGTCGTATCCCGCCGATCTTGCGTCGGACGAGCGGATCGAGGAGCTCTGCGCGGTCCTCTGCAGCCACCTGGAGCAGGTAGACATCCTGGT
This sequence comes from Bacillota bacterium, assembly GCA_021324295.1. GTDB lineage: Bacteria > Sysuimicrobiota > Sysuimicrobiia > Sysuimicrobiales > Segetimicrobiaceae > JAJPJJ01. Next base: position 31,153 of record JAJPJJ010000009.1, on the reverse strand, counting down.
GCACAGCGCCGGCGTCATCGCCCTAGGCCGGCTCGAAGAGGCCTCGCCCGCGGCGCTCGACCGGCAATACCGGATCAACGTTCGTGCTCCCTATATCCTCACCCAGCGCCTGCTCCCGCTGATCAAGCGCTGCCAGGGCCAGATCGTGTTCATCAACTCGAGCGCGGGCCTGAGCGCCAGGGGAAACGTCGGGCAGTACGCGGCCACCAAGCACGCGTTGCGGGCCGTCGCGGACAGCCTCCGGGACGAGGTGAACGGGGACGGCGTCCGCATCCTCAGCGTGTTCCTCGGCCGGATGGCCAGCCCGATGCAGGAAGGCGTGCACCGCACCGAGGGACGGGCGTACAGGCCGGACCGCCTCGTGCAGCCGGAGGACGCCGCCGCCGTCGTGCTCAGCGCGCTCACCTTGCCGCGCACCGCCGAAGTCACCGACGTCACGATCCGGCCGCTGGCGAAGCCCCAATAGCGTCACGCCGATGCGAGCCTCAGGTGGCCTGCGGTTCCTACGGCGGCTCTGCCGTCCAGTCGCCGTGCGCGCCCTCGGGACGATGACGCACGTCTCCACGCAGGAGCCAGTTGCCGCGCTCACGTTCGACGACGGCCCTGACCCGGTCTGGACGCCCCGTCTGCTCGAGATACTGGATGCGTATCGCGCACGAGCGACCTTCTTCATGGTCGGGCAGGCCGCGCATCGGCATTCGGGACTCCTGCGGCGCGTCGCTGCCTCCGGACACGCGATCGGCAACCACTCGTGGGACCACCCGTCGTTCCCCTCGCTCTCCGCTCGGGCACGGCGGGCACAGATCCGCGCGTGCGAACGAGCCCTCGCACCGCACGGGCAGCGTCTGTTCCGACCCCCGTACGGTCACCAAGATATCTGGTCGAGGCTGGATGCTCTACTCCTCGGGTATCGAGTGGTCGCCTGGAGCGTCTGGGCGGCCGACTGGCGCGACCGCTCACCGAGCACGATCGCCGCCCGGGTGATGGACGCGCTTCGACCCGGGAGCGTGGTGGCCTTCCACGACGGACTCGTCGACGCCGTGGACGAGCAGTACTTCGACCGGGGCGCGACGCTGGATGCGGTAAGGCTCCTCTTGAATCGCTTGGCCGGCACGTTCAGTTTCGTCACGGTTCCAGAGCTGCTGCGGCACGGACGGCCACAGCAGGTGCACTGGGTCACGCATGGCAGCGCGGATGTCATGGCAGGCCTGAGGCGGCGCGGAGACTCCCCGGCCGGTGGCACCAGCGCAGCGAAGAGCACCGGCCCGTGAAGGGATCCTCCCCCGCAGCGGGCTCCACCGGCGTGCCATGCTGATGACGATCCTGTTCGTGTACCCGTGGCGGCTGGATGACCTGGGCGGTTCGCAAGTCTCGGTCCTCCTTCTAGCGGAAGCGCTCCGCCGGCGAGGCCACCGCGTCGGCATCGTCGAAATGGGATCGCCCCGATCCACACGGACAGTCCACCGCTTTGCAGGGCAGGTGTGGGCCGTCCCGGAGGTCTACCCGCCTCGTCGTCCGTGGTCGTGGAGAGGGCTCCTCCGCAGCACCCGTCACGTCCGGCGGATCATGGGGGCGTTCAAACCCGACATCGTGTCCGTTCAATGTCCCGCGCGCCAGTCGCTTCCCGTGATCGGCGCACACGTTCTCCCCCACACCTGGCGACTCGTTGTGACGGCACGGGCCGAAAGCGAAATCAGAGCAGAGGGCACGGACGACCGGTGGCTCCAGGCCTGGCTGCGACGGCTGTTCAGGCGGGCCGACGCGGTGACCGCAGTGAGCGACGCCCTGGCGCGGGACCTCATCGCGTTGTACCCGTTCCTCCGCGATCGGTGTCGGGCCATCCACAATGGCATCGACCCGTCGTGGCTCACAGAACCGGCCGGGCCGGAGGGCCCCGCGCGGCAGCGGTACGTCCTCTACGTCGGCCGCCTCGACCCATCCAAGGGGATCGACATATTGCTGGAGGCCTGGCGGCAGGTTCGAGCGCGCGCACCTGGGATCCCCCTCTACGTGGCCGGCGCGGGACCGGAGACAGACAGGTGGCGCGCGCTCGCGCAGCACCTCGGGGTGGCACCCGACGTGCGGTTCATGGGCCGCGTAGATCAGGGGGAGCTGCCCGCCCTGTATCGCGGCGCCGACCTCGTCGTGGTCCCGTCGCGGAGGCGCAGCGAGGGTCTGCCGCGGGTGTTGCTCGAGGCGGGCGCGAGCGGCGCCGTGGCCGTCGCAACCCGCGTCGGCGGCGCACCCGAGGTGATCGAAGACTCCCTCACCGGCTTCCTGGTCGAACCCGACTCACCGGATGCCCTGGCGGCCGCGCTCCTACGCGGGCTCGGACTATCCGCCGCGGAACGCCGCGCGATGGCCACCGCGGCCGCGCGCAGGATCGCGACGTGGTTCTCCCACGACCACACCGTGGCCGCCTACGAGGAACTGTTCCGGTCGCTGCTTGCACCTGCGCCGGTGGCCCACGGCTGCGCCACCGGCAGGAGCTGACCGTGCGCGCTCCGCCCTACCGCCTGAGCGTCGTGGTCCCCACCTACCAGCGCCGCGCGGCGGTGCGGCGCCTGCTGGACCACCTCGCCCGGCAAACGCTGCCCGCACACGACTACGAGGTGATCATCTCGATCGACGGGTCGGACGACGGCACGCGCGAGATGGCGAATCGGTTCCCAGCGCCGTACGCCCTGCGCGTGCTCTGGCAGCCCCACAGCGGCCGCGCCGCGGCGTGCAACGCGGGCATCCGTGCCGCGTGCGGCGAGGTGGTCGTCCTGCTCGACGACGACATGGCGCCGGCGCCGGGGTGCCTGAGCGCACATCTCGCCGCTCACGCCGATGGCGCGCGGCGCGGTGTGCTGGGGGCAGTGCCCATCGACGCCAACGGCTCATCGCCGCCGGTCACCGCGTACATCGCCGCCAAATTCAACCAACATCTCGCGACCCTGGCCCGCGCGGACCACGTCTTCACGCTTCGCGACTTCTACAGCGGCAATTTTTCCATGAGGCGTGAGCGGTTCCTCGAGGTAGGGCTACTCGATGAAGCATTCGAGCGATACGGCAACGAGGACCTGGAGCTCTGGCTGCGTCTATCGCGCGCCGGCATCCAGCTCAAGTACGAAGCGGAGGCACTCGCCCGCCAGTACTACACGAAGAGCTTTTCCGAACTCTCCCGCGACACGATCTCGAAGGGGCGGACCGCGGTGCTGCTCGCCAGCAAGCACCCTGAGGCGTTCGCGCACCTCAAGCTCGCGACGTTCCATCAGGCCTCGTACAAGTGGCGCCTTGCGCGGGCGGCGCTATTGGGCCTCAGCGCGACCCTTCCTCCGACGCCGGCGTGGGTGATCAGGCTGGTCGAACTGGTGGAGCGACGGCGACCGCGCCGGCTGTGGGTGCTGTACGACTTCGTCCTGGATTATTGCTACTGGCTCGGGGCGCGCCTGGCGTTGCGCGAGAGCCGCCTCCGGGAGACCGGCGCATGAGCGCAGGCCTGAGCGGCGCGCCCCCGACGATCGCCTTTCTGCCGTGGGGCAACGTCATCGAAGACTTCCTGGACACCCTTGGCGTGTCGCTGGAGTCCTTCTGCCGCGAGTTCACGGGCAGCTACATGTTCCGCTACGTCGAGGCGCTGCAGCGGGTCGGGATACGGGTCGTGCTGCTCTGCGTGACGACGCGGGTCGCGAAGCCGACGCGGCTCACGCATCGGCCGACCGGCGCTCCCGTCTACATGCTGCCGGCCCCGGGACTCTACCGCGTCCTGCGGCGCAAGATGCTGAGCCCGTCCGGTCCGTACGCACGATCGGTGGAGGAGGCATTCGGAGAGATCCGGGGGGCCCGGGTGCTGGTCCGCCCCGCGCTCGTGCTGCTGAAGGAAGTGGTGCTCTATCTGACCACCCCGCCGGTGCTGCTCGCCCGCATACTGCGCCATGAACGGTGCAGCGCGATCCTCTGCCAGGAGTACGAGTATCCGCGCTTCGACGTGTGCGTCCTGCTGGGCCGGTTGATGCGGGTGCCAGTGTTCGGCGCGTTCCAAGGAGGCGACTACCAGAGGAGCCGCCTCGAGCGCCTTCTGCGTCCGCTCTCGACGCGCGCCTGTGCGGGCTTGATCATCGGGACGCAAACGGAGATCCAGCGAGTGCGGGATCGCTATGGCGTCCCGGCGGGGAAGGTCGCGCGGATCTTCAACCCCATAGACCCGGAGCTCTGGTGTCCGATGGATCGCCAGGAGGCGCGGGCTGCCCTCGGCATCCCCTCGGATGCCAGGGTCGTCGCGTGGCACGGACGCATCTCGATAGGGCCGAAGGGCCTGGACACGTTGCTGGACGCGTGGGAAGGGCTCCTGCACGAGCGCCCGGCGCGCCCGCTCCGGCTCCTGCTCATCGGCACGGGGCAGGACGCCGACGCGTTGCGGCAACGCGTCGCGGCGGTGCGGCCGGGCACCGTGCTCTGGGTCGACGAGTTCGTGCACGACCGCCTCACGATTCGCCGTTACCTGTCGGCGGCGGACGTGTACGCGTTTCCGTCGCGCCACGAGGGGTTCCCGGTGGCGCCGCTCGAGGCGATGGGGTGCGGCCTGCCCGTCGTTGCCACGGACGCGCACGGGATACCGGACATCCTCGAGGGCGGCGAGGCGTCGGGCGGGCTCATCGTCCCGCGCGGCGATGCCGCGCGGCTCGCGCTGGCGCTCGGCCGACTCCTGGACGACGAGGCGTGGAGCCGCGAGCTCGGACGGCGCGCCAGACGCCGCGTCGAGGCGAGCTTTTCTCTCGGCGCGATCGGCGAGCAACTCGGCGCCTTTCTCCTCGACGGCCGAAGAGACGCCAGGCACGCCGCGATGCGGGCGGCGCCGTAGCTGTCGAGGCCGGGCAGGGCCACAGACGCGATGAACCCCAAGCCGCTCGTCTCCGTCATCACTCCCTTCCTGGACGGCGAGGCCTTCCTGCGGGAAGCCATCGAGAGCGTCATGGCCCAGACCTATGACCACTGGGAGCTGCTCCTGATCGACGATGGGTCCGCCGCCACGGCGACCGCGATCGCGCGGCACTATGCCGACGGGCGTCCCGGGAAGGTGCGATATCTGGAGCACGATGGGCACGAGAATCGAGGCGTGTGCGCGTCGCGCAACCTCGGCGTCCGCCACGCCCGGGGCGAGTACGTCGCGCTGTTGGATGCCGACGACGTGTGGCTGCCGCACAAGCTGGAGCGCCAGGTGGCGATCCTCGGCGCACAGCCCGAGGCCGCGATGGTGTACGGGCGCAGCGAGTACTGGCACAGCTGGACCGGGAACGCTGAAGACATCTGCCGCGACCATGTGCCCGAGCTCGGCGTGCCGACGGATACCCTGGTGAGGCCGCCGACGCTCCTGAAGGCCACGTCCCCGCTGGGGCAGGCGATCACGCCCTGTCCGTCGGACCTGATGTTTCGCCGTGACATGATCGAACGCGTCGGTGGATTCGAGGAGTCCTTTCGCGGCATCTACCAGCTCTATGAGGATCGAGCCTTCCTGGCCAAGGTCTACCTCCGGGAACCTGTGTTCGTCGCGAACGAGTGCTGGGACAGGTATCGGCAGCACCCGGATTCGTGCGTTGCCGTGGTGAACAAGGCGCGACAGCAGCAGTCTGTGCGGTTGGTCTTCTTGACCTGGCTTGAAGGATACCTGTCGCGACAGGGCGTCACCGACGCCGAGCTCCGGACGGCTCTGCGCCGGGTACTGTGGCCCTACCGGCATCCGACGCTGCAGCGCGTGCGAGGGCGCGCCCGGCGCTACGCGACCCGCGTGAAGGAGCTCCTGCAGCGGGCGCTGGCCTCCCACGCTCGCTGACGCCACCGCGGGAGAGAGACCCGAGGACGAGCCCGGATGCCGCCTGCCCACCCTGACCTCCCGACCGCCCCTCCGTGCGCGGGCCGGACGGCGCCGCTCCGGCAGCCGCTCCGGGCGACCGTTCCGGAGCTCGACGGGCACGCGGATCCCCTCGTGAGCCTCATCATGTGCGTGTGGCGGCCGCGGCCGGAGTGGCTGATCCAGGCGGTCGAGAGCGCCCTCGGCCAGCGCGGCTGTCGCGTGGAGCTCATCGTGGTCGACGACGGGTGCCCCGAGCCTGTGGCGGGGCTGCTCAGCCGGATCAGCGACGAGCGTCTGCGCATCGTGCGCATCGAACACGGGGGGCTGTCCCGGGCGCGGAACGCAGGCATCGCCGCGTCGCGGGGCAGCCGGCTGCGCTTCGTCGACGGCGACGACGTGCTCGATCCCGACAGCACCGCTCGCCTTCTGCGCCTCGTCGGGAGCGACGAGGACGTCGTCGCCTATGGGGCGACGATGTTCTGCGACGCGCACCTGCGTCCCCTGCAGAAGCGGGGCTCGCGGATCCAGGGCGCTGCCGTGACCGCCTGCCTGCTCAACGGCTTCGATGTCAGAATACAGGCCCTGCTGTTCCCACGGCGCGTCGTGGAGGCTGCCGGGCCATGGGACCCGGGGATCGCCGTGTGCCAGGACTGGGACTTCACCCTCCGGGCACTCGAGCACGCGCGGGTGCGCGGAGAGGACAAGATCGCTTTGTACTATCGCCGGCATGCCGGGTCGAATTCCAGCAGCATGGCGGCGGTCTGGCAGGGAACGCTCCAGGTGGTCAACGGGTACCTCGACCGTCACCCCGACGCACGGGGCACGCGGCTCGAGGCGCGCACCCGCGCCATGCTGGCCGTCCTCCAGGCAAGCTGGGAGACCGCGGGACGCCCCTGGAGGAGCAGCCGGTTCTGGCGCGGGGCCCTGACCGACCCGAGCGCGGCGTTGCCCGTGCTGCGGAGGCATCTGCCGGACGCCACGAGAGAGTTACTGAAGCGGACAGCACGACGGACGCTTCCGGCGCCGGTGCGCCGCTGGCTACAGGCCCAACGGAGAGGGCGCACCCACTCCCCGCCGCCCGGGCGGGTGCGCTTCGGAAGCCTGCGCCGGGTCACCCCCTTGAGCCGGGCATTTGGCAAGGACCGGGGCGGGCTCCCGATTGACCGGTACTATATCGAGCGGTTCCTCGCCGTCCACGCGGCGGACATCCGGGGACGCGTCCTGGAGATCGGGACCGACTCCTACACCCGCAGGTTCGGGGGCGACCGTGTCGCCAGGAGCGACGTGCTCGACGTCCTGGAAGGCAACCCCAAGGCGACGATCGTCGCGGACTTGACGCGCGCCGATCATGTCCCGTCGGATACCTTTGACTGCATCGTGCTGACGCAGACGCTGCAGTTCATCTACGACGTGCGGACCGCGCTTCGGACGCTGCACCGCATCCTGAAGCCTGGGGGGGTCCTGCTGGCGACGGCCGGGGGGATCAGCCAGATCAGCCGATGGGACGCGGAGCGATGGGGCCATTACTGGAACTTCACGACCGGGTCGGCCCGGCGGCTGCTCGAGGAGGCCTTTCCGTCGGGGACGATCGACGTCGGCGCCCATGGCAATGTCCTGGCGGCCGTCGCCTTTCTTCACGGGATGGCGACGCACGAGCTACGCCGGGACGAACTGGACTACCGGGATCCCGACTATGAACTCGTGGTCACGATGCGAGCCATCAAGCCGCGACGATAGCACGTGGTTGCGCCCATGCCCCGGACCGTGATCTACTTTCTCGACAGCGTCGAATGCGGGGGGACCGAGCAGGTCGTGCTCCATCTCCTCGCCGGTCTGGACCGGCGACGCTGGCGGCCGGTGTTGTTTCACCGGCCCGAGCCGGGGCTCGCGCCGCTGCTCGAAAGGGCGGAGGACCTCGATGTCACGTTGCGCGAAGTGCCGCGCGTGCAGGAGCGGCGTTCGCTCGTCGTTCGGGTGCCGCACCTCATCGGGGAGCTGCGGGCCGAGAATCCCGCCGTCTTTCACGCGCACCTGAACTACCCGTCGTCGTGCCGGCATGCCCTCATCGCTGCCGGTCTGGCCGGGGTGCCGGCCGTTGTCGCCACGGTTCACCTCTTTCCGGAGGGTGCCCTGGGGCGCCTGAGCTCCGCACTGCAGCGGCTCGCGGCCCCCTTCATCGATTCCTACATCGCTGTTTCGCATGAGGTGGCGAGGCGGCTTCACCAGCAGCTTCACATCCCGACCTGGAAAATTTACGTCGTCCACAACGGCGTGGCCGTGCCTGACGGGAACGCACCGGTCAACGCGACGCTGCGAGCCGCGTTGACCGGCGGCCGCGCGCGGCCGGTCGTTCTCATCGCCGCCCGCCTGGACAAGCAGAAGGGCCATCGCTACTTGCTCGAGGCCACGCCGCTCGTCCCTGAAGCGGTCTTCGTCCTCGCCGGGGAGGGTCCGGAGCGCGCGAGCCTCGAGGCACAGGCGCGGGCGCTCGGCGTGAGCGACCGCGTGCTGTTCCTGGGTTACCGGCGCGACATCCCCGATTTGCTCGCGTGCGCCGATCTCGTGGTGCTCCCATCGCTCTTCGAGGGCCTGCCGCTCTCGGTCCTCGAAGCGATGGCGGCCGGCAAGCCGGTGATCGCCTCGGCCATCCCGGGGACGACCGAGGTCGTTATTCACGGGGAGACGGGCCTGCTCGTGCCACCGGGCGACCCGGCGGCTCTGGCCGCCGCCATCCGCACGGTGCTGTCCGACGCGCAGCTTGCGCAGCGATTGGCGGAGGCGGGCAGGGCGCGGGTCCACAGGCAATTCTCGGCACCGGACATGGTCCAGCGCGTGGCGCAAATCTACGAGCACGTCCTGTCTCATGGCGGGGAGGCGGACGGTCGCCGGTACAGCCATGCGTGAGGACGTCCGCAACAAGCTCTTGCGCAGGGCCGACTGGCGATTCTTGCTGCCCAATCCTCGGCCGGCCAAGAGCATGTGCTTCGCCGATGGCCTGCTCGGCCAGGCGGTCGGATTGATCTCCGACCGCGTGGCCGGCGCGCACGTCGATCCCAGCGGCGATTGCGATCTCGCGGTCGCGATCGATCCCGGCGCTGCGACGCTCAGACGGGCGTGGGCGAGCCTCCACCCCGGCGGGTCCTGTTACACGGAGTGGTATTCTCCCCTGGCCGGCGGACCGAAGGGCGTCCGGCGGCGGCTGGAAACCGCCGGTTTCACAGACGTGGCGTGCTACTGGTGCTGGCCGTGGCCTCTTCTCGCCCGGTCGCGGTACTGGCTGCCCCTCGAGGCGCCCGGAGCCTTACGCTACTTCCTGATCAGCCGGGCACGAGCGCGCAGCCCGGTGCGCCGGCTCCGAAGCGCTGTGCTCCAGGGTGTCTGGCGCCTCGGTATGCGGATCGGTCTCGTCCTCCCCGTTTGCGCGGTCGCCCGCAAGCCAGGGGTCCGCCCCGCCGGTCGCGAGCCATCCACCGCCCGGACGACCGCCCCGGCCGCCGCGCTGCCGGACGCCCCGATCGCGACGCCCGAGCTCCTGGGCATGATCCGGACCCGGTGGCAGGGCTGGGGGTTCGGCCCTCCGCCGGACGCGCTCTCCTCTCTTGTTCTGACCGGAGGGCCACGGAGCGTTTCCAAGGTCGTCGCGCTCGTGTTCGCCGAACCCCACCACCGCCCGTGGGTGGCGGTGAAAATGCCGCGCGTGCCGGAGGCCGCCACCGGGCTGATGAGGGAGGCCACAACGCTCCAGGCCATCCACTCGCGGCGCGCCGGCGGCGTGCGGGGAGCGCCGAGGGTGCTGTTTTGCCAGCAGCGCGCGGGGATTCTCACCGTGGGCGAGACGGCGCTCACCGGCGGGGTCCTCTCTACGGTCGTCAAGCGAAGCAACTTCCGCGACCTGGCGCTCCGGGCGACGGACTGGTTGTCGGAGTTGGCGGGACGACCCCACCCCTGTCCTCGGGACAGATGGTGGGACCGCCTGATCGAGCCCGCGCTGACCGATTTTGGAGAGGCATTCGGCCCCGTGATAGACCGCGGCATGCTTCGAGAGACGAGAGAGATCGTCGCGACGCTGGGCGCCCTCCCGCTCGTCTGCGAGCAGCGGGATTTTGCGCCATGGAACGTGCTGGTCACGCCGACCGGCGAGCTCGCGGTGCTCGACTGGGAATCCGCCGAGCTAGAGGGCCTCCCAGCCCTGGACCTGATCTACTTCATGAGCTTTCTCGCGTTCACACTCGACGGCGCCGTGAGCCCCGGGCACCTGCGGGAATCGTACCGGGCGACCCTGGATCCGTCGACCCCCACCGGCGCGGTGCTGCACGAGTGCCTCGCGCGCTACGCCGGGCGCATCGGCCTGGACCGGGCCGCCATCGGCCCGCTTCGGCTGTTGGCCTGGTTGCTCCACTCACGCTCCGAGTACCGGCGGTTCGCGGCCGACGTCGCGGGCAGGCCCACGCCCGATACGCTACGCCGCAGCATATTCGTCGCCCTGTGGCACGAGGAGTTGCGGTACGGCCACCGTGGAGACTGGGCTCGCGGCACAGGCTGCTCGCGCTAGGGCATGATCTCCGCAGTCTGAGGGGGGTTGGAGAGAGACGGATCGGCCCCGAGGGCCCGCCCTGCGGCCCTCCCCTTCGGCGGCCTGGTGGTCGATCGCCCGCCGCATGTCCTCGCGTCTTTCGAGCGACGCCTTCGAGGGCCACGAAACGTCCGTTAGAGGGCAGGTAGGAAGGCTGAGCCCAGAGGAGTCAGCTAGGTACGTGTTCGAGTCGAGGCCGACGAACCAGCTCTTGAGTTGGCCTGAGTTGCGGCAACGAGCGGGGATCTTTCACCGGGGTGCGCTGGCCCAGCCGATGCACTCAAGGGCGGAGCCACACCCGGGCGCGCCATCCCAGCGCGTCGTCTCCGGGGTCGAGACCCGGCGCGCGGGCGTGGCGCGGTCGTGGAGGCGAGGCGGATGACGGCGAGAGCCGGGGTTGTGGTGCTCATGGCGATAAGCATCGCGAGCATGACGGCCGGAGGCGCGGCCGCGGCCCCCTCCGGCCAGGAGACCTACCTGCTCGGGCCCGGGGATGCGATCGAGATCACCGTCTTCGGGCAGCCCGACCTCTCCCACACGGTGACGATCAAGCCCGACGGAACCATCGCGCTCCCGCTGGTCGGGGAGGTCGCGGCGGCGGGCAGGACCACGGCCCAACTGGAGAAAGACCTCACCAAGCTGTACCTGAAGTATCTTCGGGCCCCGTCGATCTCGATCGCGGTTCGCGAGTTTCGCACAAGCCGCATCTACGTACTGGGGCAGGTCAACCGGCCGGGCGAGTATCAGCTCAAGCCGAGCGCCGGCGTCCTGGAGCTGCTGGCCGCCGCCGGGGGCCCGACGACCCGGGCGGACCTCGCGAAGGCCGTCCTCATCCGCGGCAAGACGGAGACGCAGCAGCTCGACCTTCTCGGGGCGATCAAGCAGAGCAAGGACCCGGATGTCGCCCTGGAGCCGGGCGATGTGGTCTACATCCCGCAGACGGACCCCCGCATCATCGTGCTCGGCGAGGTGACCCACCCGGGCGCGTACGACATCCTGGAAGGGCAGCACGTCACCGATCTCATCGCGGGGGCCGGAGGCCTCACGACGAAGGCGGCGCTCACGCGGGCGTTCATCGTCCGCGGCCAGGAGCAGATCCCCGTCGATCTGCAGAAGGCGCTGGCGGGGGACACCGCCGCCAACATCCCGCTGAAGCCCGGGGACATGATGGTGGTGCCCGAGTCCCACGAGCGGATCGCCGTCCTGGGTGCCGTGAACAAGCCGGGCCCCTACGACTTCACGCCCAACCTGAAGCTCGTCGATGCCATCGCGCTCGCGGGCGGCCAGACGGACAGGGCGAACCTCGGCCGGGTCCAGGTCGTGCGCGTGGACGGGACGAAGGCCACGATGGTGACGGTCAACGTCGCCAAGGCGCTGTCGGCCCAGGACCCGGGCCAGAACATCGCGCTGCAATCGGGGGATATCGTCTACGTCACTCCCAAAGGGCTGTCCCTGGACCAGCTCGGAAGCGTCTTCAACGTGTTCTACGTGCTGCGGCTCTTGGTCGGCCTGTAAGCCGAGACGGAGGAGGAAACAACCATGGAACCGGTATCGGAGCTCCGCCGGTACTACGAGATCCTTCGCAGGCACGTGGCGATCATCGCGCTGGTCGCGACCCTCGCCGTGGTCGGGGTGGCGGCGCAGGTAGTGAACCAGGCGCGCCAGTACCAGGCCGAGGTCAGCATGCTCATCACTCCGCAGATCTTCGCGTCGTCCTCGCCGGACGACAAGCCGGACCTCGCGGCGTTCCAGAGCGAGTACCGCGGGCTCGTCATCAACGACATCCTCTACCTCGCCAAGAGCAGCGAGGTGCTCCACCGTGTGGCGGATCGGATCGGCACGCTGCGTGTGCGCGACGTCTTCCGCGCCGTGACGCCGCGGAGCATCCCGAACACCGATATCCTCCTCATCACCGCGAAGGATACGCAGCCGGCGCGGGCGGCGCTGGTCGCCAACGCCACAGCGCAGGAGCTCGTCAAGTACTACGTGCAGCTCAACCGGGCGGCGGCGGCGAGCACGCGGAAGTTCATCGGGGAGCAGGTCAAGGTCACCCAGGCGAAGCTCCACGCGGCGGAAGAAGCGTTGCGCGCGTTTCAAACCCGGACGCGCATCGTCAACCTCCCCGACGTGACGTCCCGCATGATCCAGCGGTCGTTCGACCTGCAGGCTCAGTACAGCGGGGCACTGGTGGAGGAGCAAGCGGCGCAGACGCGCGTCGCCGCGATCAGGCAGCGGCTGCGGTCCGAGAACGACCGGCAGCTCGCCTCCGTCGAGATCAGCACAAACCCGGTGGTGGGCCAGCTCCGCGACCGCCTCGTGGCCGCGGAGGCGGATCTCGCGGGCCTACGCCAGGTCTACACCGATCAGCATCCGAAGGTGCAGGAAGCCCTCGGCAAGGTCGTCGACCTCCGCGCCCGCCTCAGGCAGGAGGCGTCGAAGGCCCTCGTCGACCAATCGCTGGGGGTCAGCCCGCTGCGGGAGAGGCTCGTGCAAGAGCTCGTCAGCGGGCAGGTGGACGCGACGGTCGCGCGGGCCCGCGCGGATGCGATCGACCCCATCCTCGGCCAGATGCAGGCCGCGTTGGGCGCGATGCCCGCGAACGAGCTCACCTTTGCGCGACTGCAACGGGACGTGAAGGTGAACGAGGAGATCTTCGCCCGTCTCTCCTCCCTGTATCAGGACGCGCTGGTCCGGGAGCAGCGGGCCGGTAGCTCCGGCCAGGCCGGGATCGTCATCGTGGACAAGGCGGCCGCGAGCCCGGTCTCCCGCCAGCTTCCACAGAAGGCGGGGCTCGCCGGCCTCCTGGGGCTGCTCGTGGGGTGCGCGCTCGCCCTGCTCGTGGACAACCTGGACAACCGCGTCCGGTCGCCGCGCGAGGCCGAGGGGACCTACGGCGTTCCGGTGCTCGCGTCCGTTCCCACCATGGGCTCCCAGACCAATCGCGTGCTCGCGGGCGCGTCGGGGGTGGCCAGCCTCGTCCTCCCGTTCCTCTTCGTCATCCTCGCCGGGTTGCTGGTCGGGGTGCTGGTGAGCAAGGCGGCGCCGGTCGTCGGGGGCCTGGCCGGGCAGGCGGGAGTCGTGTACGGCAGGGTCACCGCCGCGGTCGTCGCGCTCCTCCTCCATCTCCCGCCCCACATGGGGTGAGCGGTCGCCCCGCGAGCCCGGCACGACAGGAGACGCCGGACATGAGTGCCCAGGACAAGGATGCTCCCGAGTTGTTCACGAGGTACGGCGAACGCTCGCCGTTTGCGGAGGCGTACCGAGGGCTTCGCATCAGCCTCTTCCACGGGAACGGGGGATCCTTGCGATCGTTGGGGATCACGGGGGCAGGCCCCCGGCACGGCAGCTCGACGACCGCGGCAAACCTCGCGCTCATCATGGGCGAGACCGGGAAGCGCGTGATCCTCGTCGATGCCGATCTCTACAAGCCCTCGCTGCATAGATTCTTCGGGCTGCCCAACGCCGTGGGGCTATCCTCCGTGCTCGGAGGCCAGGCGCGGCTGGGCGACGCGCTCCAGACCGTGACCCCGCCGGCGTCGCTGAGGTTGCTCGCCGCCGGGCCCGCCGTTCGAAACCCGGCCGCCTTGCTCAGGCCCGAAGCCGTCGAGGCCCTTCTCGGCTCGCTCCAGGGCGAGACGGACCTCGTCATCGTCGACCTGCCGTCGGTCGGCGCGGTCGCGTACACCGCGCAACTCGGCCCGATCCTCGACGGCCTCCTGCTCGTGCTCCGCGCGGGCACGAGCTCGCCCGATGTGGACCGGCTCGTGCGCCGGCGGCTCAAGGGCACGAATGTCGTCGGCCTCGTCCTGAACCGCGTCCCGCTGCACGGAAGCGACGCGTCCTCGTACCGGTACTACGCCGAGCTGAAGTAGCCACCGAGGGACGGGCTGCGCCGCCGGGTACCAGACGGCGGCGCAGCCCGTCCTGTCACCGTGCTACCCCGGAGGGTCGATGCCCCATGTTGATCGCGCGTGCACCCGTTCGCATCAGCTTCGCCGGCGGCGGGACCGATCTCGAGAGCTACTACGCCCAGTTTGGCGGCATGGTGGTCAGCGCCGCGATCGACAAGTATTTCTACGTCTTCGTGACGGTCAACAACGGCGAGAATATCCAGATCATGTCGTCGGATTACCGGACTTTCTACCGGCAGGACGCCGAGCGGGAGATGCTGTGGACCGGCGACCTGGCGCTGCCCCGTGCGATCTTGAGCCATTTCAACATCCGCGAGGGGCTCTCGATGTTCCTCGCATCCCAGGTGCCGCCGGGCACGGGCCTGGGCTCCTCGAGCACGGTGGCCGTGTCGGTCATCAAGGCCCTGAGCAGCCTCCTGGGCCTTGTGCTGTCCAAACAGCAGATCGCGGAGCTGGCCTGCGCGATCGAGATCGACAAGCTCGGGATGCCGATCGGCAGGCAAGACCAGTTCGCCGCGGCGTTCGGGGGCGTCAACGCCATCACGTTCGACGCCGACGGCGTCGCGGTCCAGCCCCTGCGGCTCTCCCCGGAGGTGCTCGAGGGCGTGGAGCGCGGGGTGCTCCTCTTCTACACCGGCGTGGCCCGGGAGGCCGCGCGGGTCCTCACCGAGCAGAACCAGGCGATCCTGACGCGAACGCCCGCCGTGCTCGAGTCGCTGCACGCCATCAAGGCGATGGCGGCGGAAGTGAAGCGGTGTCTGGAGAGGGGCGACCTGCGACGGTTTGGCGATGTGCTGCACGCCTCCTGGGAGCAGAAGAAGAGGCTCGCGTCCGGGATCTCCAACCCGTGGATCGACGACTGCTACGACACGGCGCGGCGTTGCGGCGCCATCGGGGGCAAGATCACCGGGGCGGGCGGCGGCGGGTTCCTCATGCTGTACTGCAGCCAGAGCAGAGCGCCGGCGGTCACGGAGGCGCTCGAGCGGCTCGGCCTCAGGCGCATGGACTTTTCCATAGACTTCGACGGGGCCAAGATCCTCGTCAACAACGCGATCCCGTTTCGAGGCGCGCGGCGCGCCGGCCGTGGCAGTGAGCTTGCGATTGCGGGCTCCTGATGCCTAGGCGTCAGCGGCTCCTGATGATCTGGGGCCTCGTGGGCCTGGACGTCCTGGCCCTCCTCGCGGCCGGGGCGGCGGCGTCGCGCTTCGTTCCCTTCGACATCATGGGCGCCGGCCGGGGGGGGTCGCTGCTCCTCCTGGCCTCTGCGGTCCCGGTGGCGATCGGGCTGTTCGCCCTCAACCGCCTCTACGTGCTGGACGAGCTGCTGGAAGGCCCCGCGGAGTACGGGCGCATCATCTACGGGTGCACGCTGACGGCGTTCGGGCTGAGCGCCCTCGGGTTCTGGTGGAGGGACCCCGGCGGGAGCGAGCCATCGCGCAGGCTCGTCACCGTGCTGTGGATGTTCTCCCTCCTGGCGGTCGGCACCGGACGCTTCCTGGCGCGGCGGATCGTCCGCGCGCTCCGCCGCCGAGGGCACCTGAGGACGCGAGCGCTCATCGTCGGGCTCGGCGCGCCCGGGCTCTCGCTCGGCCGCCACTTTCGGGACGCCAAGCACGCCGGCGTAGAAGTCATCGGGTTCATCGACGATTTTCTCCCTCCCGGGACCCCGGTGATCGGGGAGCTCAAGGTTCTGGGCCCCCCCAGCGCTCTCCCGACGATCCTGGAACAAACGGGCGCCGGCGAAATCATCGTGGTGCCGACCGCCATGGCATGGGAAAGCTTCCAGGATCTGATCCGCAGCACCGCGAGCCTCAACGGGCATGCGGTGCGGTTGGCGCCCGGCTTTCGAGATATCCTGGCGGCGAACGTCAAAGTGCACCAGTTTGGATTCATGCCCCTCCTGACGATCGAGCGGACGCGGATCACAGGGCTGGATGCGATTTTGAAGCGCATCCTGGACTACGGGATGGCGATCGCACTCCTCTCGGTCGGGCTCCCCGTCCTCGCGGCCTCGGCGCTCGCGCTGCGTCTCGCGGGCATTCACCCGTTCCGCCGGGCCACCATGATCGGATGCGGGGGGGTCGAATTCCGGACGATCGTGCTCAACACGTCGGAGCCGGGGAATCGCATCCAGCGCATCATGACCCGGCTCGCGCTCGACAAAGTCGCCCAGCTCGGCAACGTCCTCCGGGGCCAGATGAGCATAGTCGGGCCCCGACCCATTCCGGTTGCCCGGCGGCGCGCCTACGAGCGCTGGGTCCCCAACCTGCTCACCGTCAAGCCGGGCATCACCGGCCCCTGGGCCGTGCGGGGGAGCGTCGCGAGCCTCGACGATGAGATGCAGATGACCCTCTTCTACATTCGCAACTACGCGATCTGGTTGGACCTGGAGATCATCGCCCGATCCGTGGTCCGGTTGGTCGCCGGCCCCCGTGGGCCCCGACATGAGAGGCGGGTGGTCGCGCATGACCCCGTCGTCGTACATCGATAGCCTGCGGGAGGCCCTCGGGGCCCTCCCCACCCGAGACATCGCGCGGGCCGAGCAGGCCCTCTTCCGAGCCTGGCTGGAGGGCCGGACAATCTTCATCGCCGGGAACGGCGGGAGCGCCTCCACGGCGTCGCACCTGGCCAACGACTTGAACAAGGGCACGATCGTCCCCGGGGAGCGCCGGTTCCGCGCGATCGCGCTTACCGATAACGTCCCGTTGATCACAGCGTGGAGCAACGACGCCAGCTACGAGCGGATCTTCGTGGAGCAGATGGCCAACTTTCTCGAGCCGCGCGACGTGCTCATCGCGATCAGCGGCAGCGGAAACTCCCCGAGCATCGTCACCGCCGTGCAGTGGGCCCGGGACGCCGGGGCCGTCACGATCGGGCTGACCGGCGGCAGCGGCGGGCGGCTGCGCGCCCTGGTCGACTACGGGGTGGTGGCGCCCACCAGCCGGATGGAGCAGATCGAAGACGTGCACCTGGTCATCTCGCACGCGCTGTGCACCGCGTTGCGGACGAGGATCGAGGCGATGACTCCAGCGAGCGAGGCGAGACGAGCATGAAGGCGATCATCCTGGCCGGCGGATTCGGGTCGCGGCTGTCAGAGGAAACGACCGTGCGGCCGAAGCCCATGGTCGAGATCGGCGGCAAGCCGATCCTCTGGCACATCATGAACATCTATGCAGCCCACGGGATCCGCGAGTTCATCATCGCCCTCGGGTACAAAGGCGAGGTGATCAAACAGTATTTCCTGAGCTTCTACGCGCTCAATAACGACATCTCGGTGGACCTCGCGTCCGGCGGGACGACGATCCACGACGGCGGGAACCAACCCAACTGGATCGTCCACCTCGTCGACACCGGGCTGCACACCCAGACGGGCGGCCGGCTCAAGCGGCTGCGCGGCTGGCTCGGCGATGACGAGACGTTCATGTTCACCTATGGGGACGGCGTCACCGACCTGAACATCCGGGATCTCCTGGCCTTCCACTGCGCGCACGGCAAGCTGGCGACCGTCACGACCGTCCGCTCCCCGGCGCGATTCGGCCGCATCGCGTTCGATAACGATCAAATCGTCGAGTTCTACGAGAAGCCGGAGGCCAGCGAGGGCTGGATCAACGGCGGGTACTTCGTGCTCAACACCGGTGCCATCGACTACATCGAGGACGACGATACGATCTGGGAGCGCGATGCCGTGCTGGCCCTCGTCCGGGACGGCCAGTTGATGGGGTACCGCCACACCGGCTTCTGGTCGTGCATGGATACCGTCAAGGAGAAGACCTTCCTCGAGGAGCTCTGGAACTCGGGCCGGGCTCCGTGGAAGATCTGGGACGCGGCTCCCGCCGCGCTCCGGGTCGCCGCGGCGGCTCGGAGCCGTCGGCCGCACGCCGGAGGCCCCCGCTAGCCCCGCGCCGGGGGCGCCGCAGAGACCATGCGCATACTCGTGACAGGTGCCCAGGGCTACATCGGCGTCCCGCTTGCCTCGATGCTCCTCCAGCGGCGGCACGACGTAGTGGGGCTCGATACGGGCTTCTACTGCGACGGGTGGCTGTACGATGACGGCCTGAGCGTGCCCCCGTGCATCAAGAAGGACATCCGGCATCTCACCGAGATAGACCTCGAAGGGTTCGATGCCGTCGTCCACCTCGCGGAACTGTCCAACGATCCGCTGGCGCAACTGGATCCACGCCTGACATTCGAGATCAACCACCGGGGCACCGTGAACCTCGCGCGGATGTGCAAGACCGCGGGCGTCTCCCGCTTCGTGTACACGTCGTCGTGCAGCGTCTACGGCACCGGCTCGGGCGAGTACAAAACCGAGGAGTCGAACACCGCGCCCCAGACACCGTACGCGCAATGCAAGCTCCTGGTCGAGCGGGACGTGCTCGCACTGGCCGACGAGGCATTCGCGCCGACGTTCCTCCGGAACGCGACGGCGTACGGGCCGTCCCCCAGGATGCGGTTCGACCTCGTGCTCAACAACCTGGCAGGCCTCGCGTGGACGACCCGCGAGATCAGGCTCACCAGCGACGGTACGCCGTACCGCCCCCTGGTCCACGTGCTCGATATCTGCGCGGCGGTCACCTGCGCCCTCGAGGCTCCACGCGCGGCGGTCGAGCGCCAGATCTTCAACGTCGGCCACAGCCGGGAGAACTATCAAATCCGGGAGCTCGCCGAGATCGTCGCGGATGCGTTCCCCGGATGCAAGGTCACGGTCGGCTCCAGCGACGGGGATACGCGGAGCTATCGCGTCTCGTGCGAGAAGATCCATGCCGCGCTGCCGGGATTCCGGGCCCAGCAGGACGCGGCGAGCGGCGCGCGGGAACTGCGGACGTTGTTCGAGCGGATCGGCCTGTCCCGGGAGACGTTCGAGCATCGGGCGTTTACTCGCGTGAAGCAGCTCCAGCACCTCCTCCGGACGGATCAGCTCGATGAGAATTTCTTCTGGCGGTAGCGTCACCCCACAGGAGGCGCCCGCGGGGCCCGCACTCGGGGCAGCGGGCGCCTGCCGGTTTTGCGGCGCGGCCCTGCGGCACGTCTGCGTCGACCTCGGCATGCAGCCGCTGGCCAACACGTATCCGACCGCGGAGGACCTCAAGAGGGCCGAAGTCTTCTACCCGCTGCGCGTCATGGTCTGCGACCGGTGCTTCCTGGTCCAGCTGGAGGAATCCGTCAGCCCCGAGCACATCTTCAGCCACTACGCGTACTTCTCGTCCTACTCCGAGAGCTGGCTCGGGAACGCCCGGGCGTACACCGAGATGGCGATCGAGCGGTTCGCGTTGGACGAGCGCAGCCGGGTCGTTGAGGTCGCCAGCAACGACGGCTACCTCCTGCAGTACTTTGCGGCGCGCGGCATCCCCGTGCTGGGCATCGACCCGGCGGCAAACGTCGCGGCGGAGGCCACGGCCAGGGGCATCCCGACCGTGGTCAAGTTCTTTGGGCAGGCGACGGCGCGGGAGCTGGCCGCGGGCGGACAGCACGCCGACCTCCTGGTGGGGAACAACGTGCTCGCGCACGTCCCCGCCCTCAACGACTTCGTAGCCGGCCTCCGGATCCTCCTCAAGCCCCGGGGCGTCGTCACGATGGAGGTGCCGCATCTCCTGCGGCTCATCCAGGAGCACCAGTTCGATACCATCTACCACGAGCACTTTTCCTACTTTTCGCTGGCAACCGTCCGCGCGGTGCTCGAGGCGCACGGGCTCGCGCTCTTCGACGTCGAGGAGCTCCCGACCCATGGAGGCTCCTTGAGACTCTACGCCTGCCACGCGGCCGACGGCTCGCGGCGCGCCGGCCCCCGGGTGGCGGAGCTCCTCGCCCGGGAGGAGCAAGCCGGCCTGCGGCGCCTGGACACCTACGTCTCCTTCGGCGAAGGGGTGAAGCGCACCAAACGCAGGCTGCTGGAGTTCCTCATCGCCGCCAAGGAACGCGGCAAGACCATCGTCGGTTACGGGGCGCCGGCCAAGGGGAACACGCTGCTCAACTACTGCGGCGTTCGCTCGGACTTCATCGAGTGCACATTCGATCGCAGCCCGCACAAGCAGGGGCGGTTCCTCCCCGGCACCCACATCCCGATCTACCACCCGGAACGCATCGCCGCGTTGAAGCCGGACTACGTGCTCATCCTCCCGTGGAACCTGCGGGACGAGATCATCGCCCAGATGGCCCACGTCCGCGAGTGGGGCGGCCGGTTCGTGACACCGATCCCCGAGGTGCGCGTGGTGCCGTGATCTTCACCCCGATGGCGCTCCCCGGAGCCTATCTCATCGATCTGGAGCGACGCGAGGACGAGCGCGGGTTCTTCGCGCGGAGCTGGTGCAGCCGCGAGTTCGAGACGCACGGCCTCAATCCGCGCACCCTGCAGTGCAACGTGTCCTTCAATCGAACGCGGGGCACGCTGCGCGGGATGCACTACCAGGCCGACCCGTATGGCGAGGCCAAGCTCGTCCGGTGCACCGCCGGGGCGCTCTACGACGTGGTCGTCGACCTCCGCCCGGCGTCCCCGACGTTCATGCGATGGCAGGCTGTGGAGCTCACGGCCGAAAGTCACCGCATGGTGTACGTGCCGGAAGGGTGCGCCCACGGCTTCCAAACGCTGGCGGACAACACCGAGGTCTTCTACCAAATGTCGGAGCTCTACCGGCCGGAGTACGCGCGGGGAGTCCGGTGGGACGACCCGGCCTTTGGCATCCGGTGGCCCGACGGCGAACGGATCATCTCCGCGAGGGACCGCAGCTATCCCGACTTCGTCCCGGGACGCAGCCTGCTGACACGATGAGCATCGCGCAGCCGGAGACGTGTGCGAGCCCGGCGCACGTCGGCGAAGAGATGTACCGCCTCGTCGCCGAGCTGTATCCCATCTGCCGGAGCATCACGGGGCAGGGGGTCCGGGAGACGCTGCGCATCCTGCAGCGGCACATCCCGCTCATCACCCGGGAGGTGCCGAGCGGGACCCGGGTGTTCGACTGGACCGTTCCCAAGGAGTGGAACATCCGCGACGCCTACGTGCGGAACGCCAGGGGCGAGAGGGTCATCGATTTCCGGGCATCGAACCTGCACGTGGTGAGCTACAGCATCCCCGTGCGGAGGCGGATGCCGCTCGATGAGTTGAGGAGCCACCTGTTCACGCTGCCCGAGCATCCCGACTGGATCCCGTACCGGACGTCGTACTACGCGGAGGACTGGGGATTCTGCCTCCGCCACACGCAACTCGCCGACCTGGAGGACGGCGAGTACGACGTCGTCATCGACGCCTCGCTCGAGGATGGCACGCTGACCTACGGGGAGTGCTGCCTTCCCGGCCGGACGCGCGACGAGGTCCTCGTGTCGACCCACACGTGTCATCCGTCGCTGTGCAACGACAACCTCTCCGGCATCGCGCTGGCCACGTTCCTGGCGCAGGCCCTCGCCCGGCGGCGGGACCTGCGGTATTCCTACCGGTTCCTCTTCGTCCCCGGTACGATCGGGGCCATCACCTGGCTGAGCCTCAACGAGGAGCGCACGGCGAGGATCGCGCACGGCCTCGTCGTGTCCTGCGTCGGCGATCCGGGGAAATTCACCTATAAGCGAAGCCGCCGCGGGGACGCCGAGATCGACCGGGCGGCGGCCGAGGTCCTGCGGCGCGCCGCTAGCGACTACGAGATCATCGACTTCACCCCGTACGGCTACGACGAGCGGCAGTACTGCTCCCCAGGGTTCAACCTGCCCGTGGGGTGCCTGTCACGGACGCCCCACGGACGCTTCCCACAGTACCACACATCGGCGGACGATCTCGGCTTCGTGACACGCGAGGCCCTGGCCGAATCGCTCGCGGTGGCCCTGGCCATCGTCGACGTGCTCGAGGGCAACGACCGGTACGTGAACACGCAGCCCAAGTGCGAGCCGCAGTTGGGCCGGCGGGGTCTGTACCGCCGGGTCGGGGGCGACGCGGATCTCGGATCCCTGCAGATGGCGATGCTGTGGGTCCTGAACCTCTCGGACGGCCGCCACAGCCTGCTGGACATCGCGGAGCGCTCGGGGATGGCGTTCGGGTTGATCCACGATGCCGCCGCGACGCTCCGCGAACACGGCTTGCTCCAACAGCGGCACGGCGAGGCCGATCCGCTCCCGTCGAGCGGAGGTCGGGGGGGCTGATGATCTCGCGCACGCTCTCGCGCGTGGCGACGGCGATCTCGGGACGCAGCGTGCGCAGGGCCGTCCGGAGATGGGTGCTGGGACGCCCCGGGGACGATGGGTCGAGGCCGTCCCGGAAGGCCGGTCGGTACGTGTGGTCGATCGGGATCTACGCCGGGGACGCCTGGACGAGCCTCGCACCGCTCCCCGGCGCGACCAATCCCGTGCTCACGGGCGGCAGCGTATCGGATGTCCCGGCCCGCTACGTCGCAGATCCCTTCATGCTCAGGGTGGATCGTGTATGGCACATGTTCTTCGAGGTGATGAACCACCGCACCGGGAGGGGAGCCGTAGGGCTCGCCGCCAGCGCCGACGGCAGGAAGTGGACATACGAGCGCATCGTGCTCGCCGAGCCCTTTCACCTGTCCTACCCGTACGTCTTCGAACACCGGGGCGACTACTACATGATCCCTGAGTGTTCCACCTCGCGCTCCGTGAGGCTGTACCGCGCGAGACCGTTCCCGTGGCGGTGGTCGCTCGCGGCGACCCTGCTCGAGGGCCCGTGCCTGCTGGACGCCTCCGTCGTCCGCTACGGCGGGAAGTGGTGGCTCTTCGTCGAGACCAATCCCGAACTGAGCTACGACACCCTCCGCCTCTTCTACGCCGATGCGTTGACCGGGCCGTGGCGAGAGCATCCCGAGAGCCCCATCGTCCGAGGGGACCCGCGCATCGCGAGACCGGCCGGCCGCATCGTGGTCGCGGGCGACCGTGTCGTGCGCTACGCCCAGGATTGCTCACGCGCCTACGGCACCGCCGTTCACGCGCTCGAGGTTCTGGAGTTGACCCCGCGCAGCTACCGCGAGCGCCCGGCGTGCCCGGATCCCATCCTCCAGGGGAGCGGCGCCGGCTGGAACGAATCCGGCATGCACCATGTCGATCCGCACGCGCTGAGCGATGGCCGCTGGGTGGCGTGCGTCGACGGGTGGTACCGATCCGAGGCATGAGCGACGCCCTGGTGGAGACGTTGTGAGGGTCGTCCACGTCATCGGGAGCGAGGGAGCCGCCTACCGCCTGCACGTCGGCCTGCGCCGGTTGGGCGTGGATTCGCGGATGCTGGTGGCGGAGAGCCGAACCGACGGGAGCGATCCGGCCGTCGTCACGTTTCGGCCGCCGATGGATCCTCTGAGCCGCCTGCGGCGGCGGCTCCGCTCCCGGCGCATCGGCCGCAGCATGGCACGGTATCGCGCGACCCGGCCGGAGGGCTACGGATACTTCTTCGACGACCGGAATCCACACGGGGCCGAGATGGTCGGCCAGCTCCCGCCGTGTGACGTGGTGCATCTCCACACGATGTCGCGCCTGGTGAGCTTCGACGCGTTCTTTCCCGCCGTCCCGCGCCGGATCCCGGTCGTCCGCACCCTGCACGATATGAGCTTCTTTACCGGGGGCTGCCACCACGATTGGGGGTGCGGGAAGTACACGGACCGCTGCGGGGCATGTCCCCAGCTCGGCTCCCACGACGAGAGCGATCTGTCCCGACAGATCTGGGAGCGCAAACGCGCGGCGCTGCGCGCCGTGCCGCGCGGCCGCCTGCACTTCGCGGCGCCCAGCCGCTGGCTGGCGGAGACAGCGAGGCGGAGCGCGCTCCTCCGCGATATTCCGATCGCGGTGATCCCGCTGGCGCTCGATACCGACGTCTTCAGCCCCCGCGACCGTCGGTTCGCCCGGCAGGTGCTGGGGATCCCGCAACACGCCGCGGCGGTGCTCTTCATCGCCGATCCCGTGGCGCGACCGGAGAAAGGGGCGCGGCTGCTGGTCCAGGCGCTGGAACGGCTCAGCCACCTCGAGGACCTCGTGTTCGTATCGGTCGGAAGCGGCGAGCCGCCGTGCGAGGTCCCCGTAACGCACCTGCGCCTCGGACGCATCGCCAACGAACGCATGCTGTCGCTCGTCTACAGCGCGGTGGACGTCTGTGCGATCCCGTCGGTCCAGGACAACTTCCCCTACGCGGCGCTCGAATCGCTGGCCTGCGGTACTCCCGTGGTCGGCTTCGCGGTGGGCGGGCTGCCGGAGATCGTGCGGACAGGCCTGACCGGCGTTCTCGTGCCCCCGCGGGATTGCGCCGCGCTCGCGGCCGCGATCGGGGACCTGCTGGGAGACCCCGTCCGGCGGGCGGCGATGAGCGCCTCGTGCCGAGCGGTCGCCACCGCGGAGTATCGCCTGGAGCTCCAGGCGCAGCGTTACCTCGCCCTCTACGAGGAGATCCTCGGCACGGAGCGCGCGCGGGCGTCGACCGGGTCCCGCGGCGACGGTCGGCGCCACGCCGCCACGGGGGCCGACGCCCCCACACCGGCCGCGCTCGATCCGCACACGCGGCAGGACGCGCGAGACGAGGTTAGGGCTGGATGAGAATCCTCCACCTGACGGGCTACAACGCCGGCGACGGCGTCTCCATCGCCGTCCAGCGGCTGCATCGCGGGCTGCTCGGACTGGGGCACGAGTCGATGGTGCTGGTGGGGGCCGCCCGGACTCCGGAGCGCAGTCCCGGGATGACGGTCTTCGCACCGCCGATGGACCTGCGGAGCCGCGTGCGCCGCAAGATACGCACCCTTCACATCGCGCGAGCGCTCCACCGCCACAGGCGTCCCCCCGGCTACGAGCTCTTCAGCGATGACCGCAGCCCGTATGGCGCCGACATCCTGGGCCAGCTTCCGGCGTGCGACATCATCGATGTGCACGCGATGCTGCACTTTGTCGACTTTCGGGACTTCTTCACCACGATTCCCCGCCGGATCCCGGTCGTCCGGACGCTCCACGACATGACGTTCTTCACCGGAGGATGCCACTACGACTTCAACTGCGGCAAATACACGGCGAGTTGCGGGGCGTGCCCGCAGCTCGGCTCGCGCGACCAGGACGACCTTTCGCGCCAGATCTGGCGGCGCAAGCACAGCGCCCTTCGCGTCGTTCCTCCGGGCCGCCTCCACCTCGTCGCCATGAGCCGCTGGCTCGCCGAGCAGGCTCAGCGAAGCTCCCTGCTGCGAGGCTTCCCGGTTACCGTGATCCCGCCAGGGGTGGATACCGAGATCTTCTGCCCGAGGGACAAGGGCAAGGCGCGGGAGACCCTGGGGATCCCGCAGGATGCCGGCGTGGTGCTGTTCGTCGCCGAGCCTTTGACCCGCCGGATCAAGGGGTTCGCGCTCCTGGCCGAGGCGTTGCGCGAATGCGACCCTGCAGGCCGGCTGGTACTGGTGTCCGCGGGCAGCGGCGCGCCGCCCGCCGAGGTCGCAATCCCGCATATGCGGTTGGGGCATATCGGAAACCCGCGGCTCCTCTCGCTCGTCTACAGCGCCGCGGACGTGTTCGTGATGCCGTCCCTGCAAGAGGCGTTCGGGAAGACCGCCATCGAGGCGATGGCGTGCGGGACGCCGGTCGTCGCGTTCGGGGTGGGCGGCCTCCTCGATATCGTGCGGCCCGGCGTCAGCGGGCTCCTGGTGCCGCCCCACGACGTGGCGGCTCTCGGCGTCGCCATCCGCGACCTGCTTCACGACCGGGCACGGCGCGCGGACATGGGGGCCAGCGCCCGCAGGCTCGTGGTCGCGGAGTACAGCGTCGCCCTCCAACTGCAACGCCACGTCGCACTGTACGAGCGGGTCCTCGCCGAGCAGCGTCCGGTGGGCGTCTCCCGCGCCGGGGCCGACGGGGAGCGGTCGGCCGTCGGACGCGCCGCCGTTGCTCCCGGAGGTCCGTAGATGCGCGGGGCGCCGGCCCAGGGGGGCCGGGTGGAGCATGGGGAGCACGGGGTGTCCACGGACGGCCCGCCGTTGATCTCCGTCATCATGATCTTCCTCGATGCCGAGCAGTTCATCGCGGAAGCGATCGAGAGCGTGCTGGCACAGACATGCGCGACGTGGGAGCTCGTGCTGGTCGACGACGGATCGACCGACGGCAGCACTGCCATCGCGATGGAGTACGCGCGCCGCCACCCCGCGAAGGTCCGCTACGCCACGCACGCCGGGCGCCGGAATCGCGGCACGAGCGCCTCCCGCAATCTGGGGCTCGCCCATGCGCGAGGCGAGTACGTCGCCTTCCTGGATGCCGACGACGTGTGGCTGCCGCGCAAGCTCGAAGAGCAGCTCGCCATTCTGGAGTCGCACCCCGAGGCGGCGATGGTCTACGGCCCGGCCCTCCGCTGGTATGGGTGGACAGGCCGCGCGGAGGATGCCGAACGGGATTTTGTCCCCCACGTCGCACAGGGCCCGGTGGACGACGTGGCCCCCCCGCCGGCGCTGCTGCCCCTGTTGCTGGCGAACACGTGCGTGGAGCCCTTTTCATCGGCCGTCCTCGTGCGGCGAGCGACGGTCGACAGGGTGGGCGGATTCGAGAACCGGTTCACCGGCATGTTCGACGATCTCGCGTTCTTCGTGAAGGTCAGCATCGAAGGGCCCGTCTTTGTCGCGAGCACCTGCTGGCACAAGTACCGCCGCCACCCGGACTCCTTCACGAGCCGGGTGGTGCGCGCGGGGCGGTACCAGGCGTCGTGGACGGCATTCGTGGAGTGGCTGGCGCTCTACCTGTGGGAGCACGGCATCAGGCGCGGCGAGGTCTGGAGGCTCCTGCGCAGGGAGCTCGGACCGTATCCGCACCCGGCCCTCTACCCGGCCATCAGGCCCGCGTGGAGGCTCGCCGTGAAGGGCAAGAAGACGATACGGTTGGCGGCCGGCAAGATCGCGGCGGCGTGGCGCCGGCACGCGGGCGCCGGCCCCGCTGTATCGCTCGGGACGCTGGCAGATCACGGGGAGATGCACCGATGAGCATGAGACTGCGGCTGGCGATGCAAGAGGTGCTGCGCGACCCTCAGGTCGCACCCAGAAAGCTTCAATCCACCTGGGCCCGTCTCTGGCTCCCGCTCGCGGGGTTGAGCCCGGCGGGGCGGATGGCGGCCCGCCTCGCGACCTGGTTCGCTCCCCCCTACAAGGCGCGCCGGTGGTTCGCCGACGTGCATCCGCGCGGCTTTGTCTCCCCGCGCGCAGCCATCTGCCACCGGGGGCTTCGGCTCGGCCTCCACGTGTTCATCGGGGACGACGTCACGATCATCCAGATGGATGGCGGCGGGCCCGTCGAGATCGGCGACAAGGCGTCCGTGTGGGGCGATGCGCTCCTCGAGACCGGCGAGCGGGGCGGCATCACGATTGGGCCAGAGTCGCGCATCAACCTCGGTGTGCACTTGATCTCCTACGTGGCGCCGATCCGGATCGGGCGCGACGTCGGCATCGGCGAGGGCTCCGCGCTCTTCTCCTACAACCATGGCATCGCCCCGGGGAGGCCGTACATGGAGCAGCCGCTGCAGTCGAAGGGCCCCATCGTCATCGACGACCACGCCTGGGTGGGACTCGGCAGCATCGTGCTGGACGGGGTGCGCATCGGCAAGGGGGCAATCGTGGGCGCGGGATCCGTGGTCACGCGCGACGTCCCGGACGGGGCGATCGCCGTGGGAGTGCCCGCCCGCGTCGTGGGCATGCGGGGCGAGCCGTCCTGGACCGCCGCGGCTCCTCCGTCGTGGTCGCGGACTGATGCGTAGCACCGCATCCGGACGCCCGACATGGCCGATGGTCGCCGCGTTGCGGCGATCATCGGCCACGAACGATGTTCCCGTCGTGCGCATCGACCCGTCCACCGGGTCGCTCGCGTCGGAGCTGCGGGGCCTGTGGCAGTACCGGGAGCTCCTGTACTTCTTGATCTGGCGGGACATCAACGTCCGCTACAAGCAGACGGTGCTGGGCGTGTCCTGGGCGATCATCCAGCCCCTCCTCGCCATGGTCGTGTTCACGCTGTTCTTCGGCCGGCTGGCGAAGATGCCGTCCGATGGCCTGCCCTATCCGATCTTCAGCTACGCGGCGCTCGTTCCATGGACGTTCTTCGCCAACGGGCTCACCCAGGCCACGAACAGCCTGGTCCGTGATTCGAACCTGATCACGAAGGTCTATTTCCCGCGTCTCGTGATTCCGATTTCGGCGGTTGTCGGAGGCGTCGTCGATTTCGGGCTCGCGTTCCTGGTCCTCATCGGCATGATGGTCGCCTACGGCATCTTCCCGACAGCCGATGTGCTCTGGCTGCCGCTTCTCTGGTTATTGGCGCTCACCGCCTCGCTCGGCGTCGGGCTGTGGCTCTCGGCGCTGAATGTGCAGTTCCGCGACGTGCGGTACGTGCTGCCGTTCATCATCCAACTGTGGCTGTTTGCGACGCCCGTGGTGTATCCCAGCAATCTCCTGCCTCGAGCGTGGCGCTTCCTGTACGGCGTCAACCCGATGGCGGGGGTCGTCGAGGGGTTTCGCTGGGCTCTGCTCCACACACGGACGCACCCCGGCCCGATGATCGCCGTCTCGGCCCTTACGGTGGCCGCGATCCTGGCGACCGGCGTGCTGTACTTCCGACGGACGGAGCGAACGTTCGCCGACATCGTGTAGGCCCGTGGCGCCGGGCGCCACGCCGAGCGGTCGCAGGGTATCCCACCGCGAAGGCGGTGGGCGCCCCGCGGCCGGCACGGCAAGCGGCAGTCTGGATCGAGGGAGGTCAATCCGGCAGATGGGAAGCGCACCTCGAACATCGACGAAGCTGATCCCCCCGTACGGCGGCGAGCTCGTGGACATCCGCGTGACGGGGGAGGCACGCGACGAGCTCATCCGGCGGGCGAACAGCCTTCCCGCGGTCCAACTATCTGCGCGCTCGGTCTGCGACCTCGAGCTGCTGGCCACGGGCGCCTTCTCGCCCCTGGACCGGTTCATGGAGGAGCGGGACTATCTACGCGTGCTGGAGGAGATGCGGCTCGCCGACGGCACGCCGTTTCCGATCCCGATCACGCTCCCGGTCATGCTCCCGGAAGGGGTACGCATCGGCGCCGAGATCGCGCTGCGGAGCCCGGGGAACATGCTGCTGGGCGTCATGCGCGTGGACGACGTGTTCGAGTGGGACGCCACCCTCGAGGCACGGAGCGTGTATGGCACGACCGACGCGCGCCATCCGCTGGTGGCGGAGATGACGTCGTGGGCCCGGTGGAACGTCTCGGGTCCGCTCCGGGTCGCTCAGCTGCCCAAGCACTATGACTTCCCCGAGCTTCGGAAGACCCCGGCGGAGGTCCGTGCGGTCCTCGACGCGCTGGGGTACGCGAACGTCGTCGCGTTCCAAACCCGGAACCCGATTCACCGGGCCCACGAAGAGCTCACCAAGCGGGCCGCGGCGGGCGTGGGCGGCGCGCTCCTCATCCAGCCCGCGGTAGGGCTGACGAAGCCGGGGGACGTCGACCATTACACGCGGACCCGGACGTACAAGGTCCTGATCGAGCGCTACTACGACCGGAGCCGGACGATCCTGAGCCTGCTGCCACTGGCGATGCGAATGGCGGGCCCCCGGGAGGCGGTGTGGCACGCGATCATCCGGCGGAACTTCGGCGCCAACCACTTTATCGTCGGCCGGGACCACGCGAGCCCCGGCAAGGATTCGACCGGGCGCCCGTTCTACGGACCATACGACGCCCAAGAGCTCCTGGGAAAGTTTGAGCAAGAGATCGGGGTCAAGGTGATCCCCTTCAGGGAGCTCGTGTATCTGCCCGACGAGGACCGCTATGAGGAACGCGACCACGTTGGGGCGGCCACGCGCACCTTCTCGCTCTCGGGAACCCGGGTCCGCGCGGAGTATCTCGGCAACGGGAAGCAGTTGCCCGCCTGGTTCACCCGGCCCGAGACCGCCGTCATCCTGTCGAAGATCGCGCCGCCCATGCACCAGCGTGGGTTCTGTGTCTGGTTCACGGGCCTGAGCGGAGCCGGCAAATCCACGATCGCCGAAATCCTCGCCGTGTTCCTCATGGAGCGCGGAAGACAGGTCACGCTGCTGGACGGGGACATCGTCCGCACGCTCCTCTCGAAGGGACTCGGGTTTGGCAGGGAGGACCGCGACATGAACATCCGGCGCATCGGATTCGTCGCCTCCGAGATCGTCCGCCACCACGGCGCGGTCATCTGCGCGGCGGTGAGCCCCTACCGTTCGACGCGCAACGAGGTCCGGGCGATGACGGGCGGGGATCGCTTCGTCGAGGTGTTCGTGGATACGCCGCTGGAGATCTGTGAACAGCGCGACACCAAGGGGATGTATCGCCGAGCCCGGCAGGGCGAGCTCAGGGGACTCACCGGCGTGGACGACCCCTACGAAGCGCCTGTGAACCCCGAGCTTCGCCTGACCACAACGGATTGCACCGCGGAGGCCAACGCTCACCGCATCGTTCGGTACTTGGTCGACCGCGGCTTTCTGCTAGACCCCGCCGATAGCCGCAACTATACGTAGAGTGTCCCGATCGAGCATCGCGTCGAGCACACATCCACGAGAGGAGCCTCCAGGCACGTGACCCATGCGGGATCTGGCCATCCGAGCTGACGGTCTCTCGAAGCAGTACGTGATCCACGGTGGGTGGGGCTATCGGCCCGACACGCTGCGCGACTACCTCGCGCAGAGCGTGAAGAATGCGTTGATGGGGAACGGTCGGCCCGGCCACACCAAAGAGGCGATCTGGGCCGTCCGAGACGTGTCGTTCGAAGTGAGACGGGGTGAGGCCGTCGGCGTGATCGGCCGCAACGGCGCCGGGAAGAGCACGCTCCTCAAGATTCTCGCTCGCATCACCGAACCTACCGCCGGCACGGCAGAGATACGCGGCCGGGTCGGCTCGCTGCTGGAGGTGGGCAC
>JAJPJJ010000035.1 GCA_021324295.1 Bacillota bacterium | reverse complement strand
TTCCGGAACCCGGTGTGGGAGGTGTTCCGCGAGCAGGCGGTGCGGAAGGGCGCGGAGATGCGCGCGCAGGGCTTCTTCAACCCCGCGATGCTGGGGATGGAGGAGCTCGAGTACGGCGGGATCATGGAGCGGCTCAAGCAGCTCGACACCCGGTTCGTTCTGAACGGGACCAAGGAGAAAGAGGCCGGGCGTGTAGGGCGGCGGAGCTAGCACCTAGACGCCGCCACGCCGGAGTCCGCATCAGGAGCCCGGGCACCCGCCCGGGCTCCTCGCCTGCTTGCCCTGGTGTCCCGGCGCGTGGGCAGGAATCCTTCGCCCCGCCGCGAATAGCCGAGACCCGGCCACCGCGGCGGCGCGCCCGCCGGCCCGACACGTCTCACGTCGTGCTTTCGTCGGAGGAGGAGATGAAGCTCTGGTGGGCCACGGCGGTGCTCGCCTGCCTGGTCGCGGCGCCGTCTGTTCAGGCCTCGCAGCCAGCCCCCGCCCGGGTCCCGCGCGTGGTCCTAAACGACGCCGCGGTATCGCTCCCGGCTCCCCCCGAGATCCGGGACGGTGTGCTGGTCGCCCCGCTCGTTCCGCTCGTGCAGGCCTTCGGAGGCACGGCCGCCTGGGACGCCGCGACGAGCACCCTCACCCTGCGAGGCCTCTCCGGACGGACGCTGCGTCTCGTTGTCGGGCAGACGCGTGCGATCGCCGGGGACGCGACGCTCGATCTGCCGGCGCCGCCCACGCTTGAGCGCGGGGTCGTGTGGGGCCCCGCCGCGCCGGTCCTGTGGGGACTCGGGGCATACGTCAAGGTCGACGAGGACGCCGGCGTGCTGGATGTGGTGTCGCAGATCACCCGGGTGGCCTGGCGGCGCGACGGGGCCGCTCTCGCCGTCACGATCACGGCAACGGGCCCGGTGCGGGCCGAGGGGCATGTCCTGCGTCAGCCGGACCGGCTCGTGGTCGACCTCTCGAGCGCGGTGATCCGCCTCGCGGACCAGGACGCGGACGTCGGCTCCGGGGGCGTGATCCGGATCAGGAGCGCCCAGTTCCACGTGCGCCCGTACGTCACGCGGGTCGTCTTCGATCTCGAGCGCCCGATGCCGTTCTCGATCTCCACGGGCCCGGGTGTCGTGACCGTGGCGCTGCGGGGAGGCGCCGGGGCGCCTGCGCCGGCCGCGGCCGGGTCGCCACCCGCCGTGAGCCGCGACCCCGGGGACCGGCCGTCCCCCGCCGCCGCGGCCGGGGAGCCGGGCGGCGGGGAGAAGCCGGAGGAGACGGTCGCGGCGGCGGCACCGCCGCCCCCGGGCGGCACGCTCGCTCCCGAGCCGCTCGCGCTGCCGCCGCTCCCCGAGTTTGTCGATGCGCCGGGGGCGTACCACGTGCGCGGGGCGACGTACGACACGCGGGACGGGGTGGGGCGGGTGACGATCCAGACATCCCAGCCCCTCGCCTACACCGTCCACCGGTTCGTCTTTCCGGACCGGTTGGCGATCGATATCGCGGGAGGGGTCTTCCTGCCCCGCCGTCGTGACCTCGAGGTCGGCACCGATGCCGTCCGCAACGTGGTCGTCTCGCAGTTCCGGCTCCGCCCGAATCTCACGCGCGTCGTGATCCACCTCCAGCACAACGTCGACTACGCCGTCGCCACCGCCGACGGCGGGCGGAGCCTGCTGGTGACGTTCGCCGACGCCGGGCGGCGCCCGGCCCGCGGCGGCGCGGCCGTGATCATCGATCCCGGCCACGGGGGCGCCGACGCGGGCGCGGTGGGCTCGAGCGGCCTCCGGGAGGCGGATGTCACCCTCAGCATCGGCCGCCTCACGGCGCAGGCGCTCGAGCGGGCGGGGGTGCACGCCGTGCTGACGCGCGCCGCCGATACAACCGTCGCGCTGGAGGAGCGCCCCGATCTGGCGCAGCGGAGCGGGGGCGTCGCGTTCGTCAGCATCCACATGAACGCGAGCCGCGATCCCGGTGCCGCGGGCACCGAGACGTACTACCGGACCCCGGAGAGTCAGGCGCTCGCTGCGCTCGTCCAGGCCGAGGTGGTGCAGGCGCTGGGAGAGCCCGACCGCGGGGTGCGGACGGCCAACTTCTACGTCATCGTCAACACGCCGATGCCCGCGGTGCTGGTGGAGGTCGCGTTCATCAGCAATCCCAAGGAGGAGCAGCTCCTGCGCGACCCCGCGGTGCAGCAGCGCGTCGCCGGTGCGATCGCCCGCGCGGTCGCGAAGTTCCTGGCGGCCCAGCCGCAGGCCGCCGTCGTCCCCTAGCGCGTGATCTCCGAAGCCTGACGGGGGCTACCTGCCTCCGCTCCCACCCCGAGCCGCCGCCGGATGCGAGACCGGGCGCCGCGCCGGGCTTGCGGGCTCCGCCGCGTTCGCGCTATAGTGCACGCGTGGGCGGATGCGGGAGCCGCGCCGCCAGCGTGGAGAAGGGAGCCGTGCATGCAGCGCCGCGACGGTCGTGCGCCGGATGAGCTCCGCGCGCTCGTGCTCCACCGCCGGTACAGCAAGTTCGCGGAGGGCTCGGTGCTGATCGAGCTCGGGGACACGCGCGTCGTCTGCACGGCCAGCGTGGACGAGAAGGTACCACCGTTCCTCCGGGGCACCGGGCAGGGCTGGGTAACGGCGGAGTACGGGATGCTCCCCCGCGCCACGCAGGAGCGAAGCGCGCGGGAGGCCGCGACCGGGCGGATCGGCGGGCGCTCCCAGGAGATCCAGCGTCTCATCGGGCGGTCGCTCCGCGGCGCGGTGGAGCTCGAGCGCCTCGGCGAGCGCACGATCTGGATCGACTGCGACGTCCTCCAGGCGGATGGGGGCACTCGCACCGCCGCGATCACGGGCGCGTTCGTCGCGCTCGTGGACGCGCTCGCGCTGCTCCGCCGGACCGGAGCGATCCAGCGCCTGCCCGTGCGCGAGTTCATCGCGGCGACCAGCGTGGGCATCGTGGACGGGGTGCCGGTGCTCGACCTGACGTACGAGGAGGACGCCCGCGCCCGGGTCGACATGAACGTGGTCATGACGGAGTCGGGCAAGTTCGTGGAGATCCAGGGCACCGGCGAAGGCGGCCCGTTCACCAAGCAGGAGGCCGCCCAGCTCCTCGGGCTGGCGGAGCGGGGCATCGCCACGCTCATCGCCCGGCAGCGGGCGACGCTCGCCGACGTGCTCGCGACGCCCGCTTCCTGAGCCGGCGATGCGCGCGGCCGAGGATGTCTGACGGATGAGGCAGCGTCGTACCCATCGCGTGCTGGTGCTCGCCACGCGCAACCCCGACAAGGTGCGCGAGATCGCCGCGATCTACGCGCACCTGGGGCTCGAGATCCGTCCGGTGACCGAGTGGCCCGGGGTCGGGGACCTGCCCGAGGACGGCGCGACGTACGCCGACAACGCCGCGAGCAAGGCGCGGGCGGCTGCGGCGGCGACCGGCCTCGTCGCGCTGGCGGACGACTCGGGCATCGAGATCGATGCGCTTGGCGGCGCGCCGGGCGCGCGTTCCCGGCGCTTCCTGGGGGATGCCGCCACCGACGCGGACCGCAACGCCCACGTGCTTGCGCTCCTCCGAGGGGTGCCGGACGACCGGCGCACCGCGCGGTACCGGGCGGTCGTCGCGGTCGCCCTGCCGGGGGGCCACGACGTTCGCGTCTTCGAGGGGGTCTGCGAGGGATCGGTGGCGCACCGCCCGCGCGGCCGGCACGGGTTCGGCTACGATCCCATCTTCATCGTCACCGAGGCCGGCCGGACGATGGCCGAGCTTCCGCCCGAGGCCAAGAATCGCATCAGCCACCGGGCCCGCGCACTGCGGGCCGCGGCGCCCTACGTCGCTGCGGTGCTCGGGATCACAGGGGAGGAGCGGCCCGCGCCAGGAGCCAATAGTGGTAGGGTTGCTCGCGGCCCGGAGCCGTCCCGGCGCGTACGGCCGTCGATTGGCCTGGGCGATGGTGCGGCAGGAGGGGATCGATGACCCTCAGCAAGTTTCTCACGTACTGGTCCCTGACGTTCGCGATCCTGCTGATCTGGATCTTCTCGATCGCCGTCGCGATGGCGGACGTCAAGGACGAGCTGCTGGCGAGGGTGCGCAAGCAGATGGCGGCCCGCCTCCGCGCGCTGGCCCGGCCGGTGGACCCCCTCGCGGCACGGTCGGTCGCGGAAACCCTTACCCCGAGCGCCATGGACGAGCGAGAGTCGTGGGTGTTCCACCTCGTGAGCGAGCTCGCGATCGCCCTTCGGCTCGGCGTGCGCATCCTCGTGCTGCAGGATTCGATGGGACACTACGTGGTGCACTTTGCCCAGGGCAAGCGGCTCGTGACGTACCGCGTGGACAAGGCGTGGGTCACCGACGCGATGGCCGGGAAGCCCGAGGCACGGGAGCGGATCCACAAGGCCATCGAGCGATACCTGCGGCAGGAGTTCCTGGGGGAGACGCCCGCCCCGGCGGCGCCCGCTCCGGCTGCAGGGGCCGCGCAGGCGACGGCCCGTCCGTCTCCGGCCGCGGCCACGCCGGGCGGGTCGCCGCCCCCTGCGGCCGCGGCCGGAGGCGAGATGAGCCGGGAAGAGAAGATCGCTGCCGCGCGGGCGCGGGCAGAGGCGATCAAGGCGCAGCGCGCGGCCGGAGCGAGCGGGTCCTCCTCGCCCGGCGCGGCGGAGCAGCGGCCGGAGACGGCGCCCTCACCGGCCGGGGGGACGCCGCGTCCGAAGGCCGACGGCTGACGGCGCGCGACGCGGGGTCAGAGCGGAGCCGAGTCGGCTCCCATGAGCCGCCGGCGGGCGAGCGGCACAGGCGGCGCGCCCAGCGACAAGAGGGTGTCGTGGAACTCCCGCAGCGTGAGGCGGCCGCGGAGGTCGTCCCGCAGCTTCCGGATCATGAGCTTGCCCAGCGTGTAGTTGAGATAGCCGGGGTCGAACGTCCCACGCACCGCTTCCTTGTGGGCGGGTAGCGGCTCGAGAAAGGCCTGCTCGACGAAGAGCCGTGTCGCCGCCTCAAGGCTCATCCCGCGGGTGTGCATCTGGATCGAGACGAGGAACCGCACGTCGCGCAGGAGGGCCTCCGCGAGCTGGGCCACCTGGACGCGGGGGTCGTCGCGCCCGTAACCGGCGTCCACCATCATCTCCTCGCAGTAGTGGGCCCAGCCTTCCACGAACGCGTAGCTCGTCAGCACCTGCCGGACGCGCCTGGGGACATGCTTCATGTGCAGGAAGTGCACGTAGTGTCCAGGGTAGACCTCGTGGATCCCGACGTCGCGCAGGGTCGCGTAGTCGAACTTGGTAAGCCACGCCTCCGTCTCCTCGGGCGTCCACCCGGGCTCCGGCGGCGTGACGTAGTAGAAGGACTCCGGGGCGACCTCGAACGGGCCGGCCGTGTCCATCATCGCAAACGCCCACCGTGCAAACGGCGGCGTCTCCTCAACGCGCGGTCGCACCTCCGAGGGAATCGAGACGAGCTGATGCGCCTGCACGTAGGCGCGGAGCTCCTCGAGGACACGCGCGGCCTCGGCCACGAGGCGGTCGGCCGGCGGGTGATCGCGGGACTGCCGGCGGATCGCCTCCGAGACCGGCACGCCCGGGTGAAGCCTGGCCGCGGCATCGCGGATCCGTGCCGCGTTGCGGGCCAGGTCTTCGTGGCCGATCGCGAGGAGGTGCTCCAGCGACACGTCCACCATCTCTCCCAGCCGCAGCATCGTCCGGTAGTGCTGCTCCCCGATCGCAAACTCCGAGGTCGCCTGCGGCGCCAGGTCATCGATCAGGTACTGGAGAAACCGGCGCAGCGCCGCCACGGCGTCCGCGTTCGCCCGCTCGAAGGCTGCCCACGTGGGCCCCGGCCCGACCTCTCGTGCCGCCGCGGGCAGGTCCTGCTCGTGGAACCGCAGGATGCCCTCGTACACCTCGGTGGCGGTCTCCACGAAGGGGCGTGCGATCCGGCGCCGGAGGACCGTGCGGGCCGTCGCCAGCACGTCCGGAAACTGCCGGAGGTGCTCGGTGAGCGCCTCCACGCGGCGGGCCAGCGGCCCGTAGCTGCGTTTCACGTATCCGCTGACGTCGAGCGGGCCCGAGTACGCCAGCGGATTCCGCTCGGCCTCCCGCAGCGATTCGAGCTCCCAGAGCTCGTATTCGGCGGCGAGCCGCAGCACCGTGTGGTCGTGCGCATCCTCGTCGCTCAGGGCCGCCGCGGGGATCTGCGTCAGCCGGGACACGAACCCCCGGAGGGCGGCCGACCGGTCCGCGCGGGCCGCCTCCCGGAAGTCAGGCACCCTGCCGTCGTACTCGTGCAGGCCCAGGGACGCCGCCAGGGTCGGATGCGTCTCGAACAGCGCGGTGAGAAACTCGTCCGCGAGCCGGGCCAGTTCCTCCGGCGCTCCCTGCGGTGCCATCGCGCTCTCCCCCGGCGGAATCCGGAACGGCACCACGTTCACCGCGCCTGCCGGCGGTTCCTTGCCGCGCGGCCGGGCCGGCGTGTATCCCGGATCATCGGCGCCGTTTGACGCTCCAGGGTGCCCGTGCTACCATACGAGGCGCCACGTGCGCTTGCGGTGGCGGCCCGCGGAGGCGGTGAGGCGACGCTTCCGGCGGGCCGTACGTCCCTGGCGCTTCGGGGCGCGACAGCAGCGGGCCGGGGCGTGGCGCAGCCTGGTAGCGCGTCTGCTTTGGGAGCAGAAGGTCGCCGGTTCGAGTCCGGCCGCCCCGACAGATTTATCAAGGGCTAGCGCGCGATCCCCGTTTCCGACCCCTCTGCCGGTGCCTTACTGGTGCCATAAACTGTG
The DNA here is from genome assembly GCA_021324295.1 of Bacillota bacterium. GTDB lineage: Bacteria > Sysuimicrobiota > Sysuimicrobiia > Sysuimicrobiales > Segetimicrobiaceae > JAJPJJ01. The sequence continues at coordinate 15,983 of JAJPJJ010000035.1, read as the reverse complement.
CCTTGCAGGAGGGCGTCGAGCCGCTCCCCCACGCCCTGGAAGGCGTTGGGCATCAGGTGCCCGTAGCGGTTCAAGGTTGTCGTGATCGACGTGTGCCCCAGGCGTGCCTGGATCGCCTTCGGGTGGACGCCCGCCGCGATGAGCAACGAGGCGTGCGTGTGCCGGAGGTCGTGGAACCGCACCTCGGCGGGCAGGCCGGCGAGGGCCAGGTGCCGCTTGAACGCGCGGTCGATGTTGTCCGGGTCGAGCGGCCCGCCGGAGTGCGAGCGGAACACATAGTCGCGCTCGGGATCGTCCCCGGCGGGGCAGGCTAGGAGCGTCTCGATCAGCGACGGCGAGAGGTCGATCGTCCGCCGGCTCGCCCGCGTCTTGAGCGGCGCCTCGCGCACAACCCACCCGTCCCCATCCTTCACGCGGCCGAGGCTGCGGCGCACGGCGATCCGGGCATGCGGGAGGTCGACGTCCCGCCAGCGCAGCCCGAGGAGCTCGCCGCGGCGCGCCCCGGTGTGGATGGCCACCTCGTAGAGCGTCCTGTAGGGCTCGTTCGCGACGGCGAGGAGCCGCGCGATCTCGGCGGGGGTGAGAAACCGCATCTCCTCGCGCTCGTCGTCGCCCCGCGGGGGCGTGCATCGTGCCGCCGGGTTCTCCGCCAGGTGGCCCCGCTCGACCGCGTCCGCAAGGATCGCCTTCAGGATGCGGAGCATGTACGCCACGGTGGTCGGTGACACCGTCCCGTCCTCCAGTCGGGCCGTCACGAAGTCGTCCACGGCGGTGCGCGTGATCGCCCCGAGGCGCATCTCGCCGAATGCCGGGCGCAGGTGCAGGGTCACGGTGCCCTCGTAGCTGACAATCGTTGCGGGCCGCAGCCCCCGTACGCGCTGGCGCCGCAACCAGTCGTCCGCGAACTCGGCGAAGCGCGGCGTGGAGCCGGGCAGGATGCGGTGCTGGCCCAGGGTGGCCTCCGCCTCGCGCTGGCTGAGAATCTTGCGGGCGAGGCGGCAGTTCTCCTCGCCCGGCCCGATCGCTTCCCGCACCCGCCGCCCGTCGGCCGCGATGTAGTCGACGAACCAGACACCGTTCCTACGCCTGCGGACCGTGCCCATGCCACCCTCCCATCCCCCTCTGGTCAATGCTCCGGCGACCGTGACCATGCCCCCCACACCCTTCCAGTATACGTGCCAAGGGAGGCATTGTCAATACGTGCCAGGGGATGTATACTGTCTGGCATGACGATGAAGCCCGAAGAGAGCGGACGGATTGGCGGCCGCCGGCGCATGGCGGCGCTGACACCTGCGGAGCGGCGGGCGCTCGGCCGCATGGCCGCCCGGGCCCGGTGGAAGAAGACGCCCAAGGAGGAGCGCCGGGAAGCCGCCCGGCGGGCCGTGCTGGCACGATGGGCCAGGGCACGAAAGAAGTGAGACTGCGCGTCCGCCTCCACGTCGAGCCGGCAAGGCCCCGGCAGGCGGGACGCAGCGTGTGGCTCCGCCGCCGGACGTATCTCTGGATCGCCCTCTTCGCGTTTCTCATGGCCGTGCTGTCGCGTCACTAGCGGACCCACCGGCCGCCCGTCCATAGCCGCGTCCGGGTCCGGCCCTCGGCGCCCCACAGGCCGAGGGCCGTTGCCCACGCCGGTTCGTCGCTCTGCCCCCGCGCCCCTGTGAAGGCGCGGAGGGCAACAAGGACGGCCTCCAGTCCCGGGAGGCGGGCGGCGATCCGCAAGCGCCCCCCTTCGAGCACGACGCGCACGAGGCCCCCGAGGTCGCGCGCTTCCCGCTCGCCCACCGTGAGCGTGAGCGCGGAGGGGAAGAGGTCCACGACGGCCTGTCCAATGCTGGTGGCGTTCACGGTGAGCGTCGTCGCGCCGAGGAGCGGCGCCCGTTCGAGCTCGACCGTCACGATCCGGGCCACCTCGGAGAAGGCCAGGGAGCTCCCGAACCGCCGGAGCCGGCGCAGGAGGTAGCGGACCTCACCGTCCCCCTCGACCTCCAAGACCGCCAGCGCCCCGCCGCGCGGCGAGAGGTCCAGGCCGGCGTAGAACTCACGGGGTGGCGTCGCCCTCATCCTCGTCGTCTGGCCCGAGAGGTTCGACGCGCTCGTCTACGGCCGCCTCGACGAGACGCGCCATCGTGACCGCGCCTCCCGCGCTCCCCAGAAGGGACGTGACGGCCCAGACCATCGCGTCGAGCCGGTCCGGGGATGGCTGCCCGGGCACGTACGTGCACAATTGGTCCTCGAGCTGCGGGAAGCGGCCCACGAGGTGCGCGCGGCCCTGCTCGAACAATGCGGAGATGGGCTCGGCCCGCGTCAGCTTCCCCCGGCTCGCGTGCGTCTTCTCGTAGGGGATGGTCGGGGCCGCAGTCCGGATGACGAGCTCGACCATATCGCCGCCGTTGTTGACCTCGGCCACGATCCGATCCGCCTGGTGGCGCTCGAAGGCGGAGGCGGCCCGGCGCGCCCATTGGTCCGGCGTCGCCTTGCATGAAGCGTCTTCGAGCACGTAGAACTCGCCGTCCGTCCCGACGCCGGCCACGACGATGCCCGTGCTGTCGGAGCTCTCCCCACTCGTCACGGCGGGATCGACCCCCACGACGACGCGCAGGAGGTCAGGCGCACGCTCGACCCGCGTCTGCTCCAGCATGTCCCGTGTCCACAGGGCCCCGGGCGCTTCGGTCAAGACCTCGGCGTCGAGCTCCTGCCGGCCCAACCACGTGCCCTGGTAGCGCGCGACGATATCTTGCAGGAAGGCCGGCGCGAGGTTCGCTGCGTTGTCGAGCGTCCGCATCTTTGTGACGGCCACGTCGCCGCCCTGGCGGCTCACGAGGTCCTTGATGAGCGGGATCGGCCGCGGTGTCGTGCTCACGACGCACCTGGGGTCCCCCCCGAGCCGCAGGGTCAACATCAGGTTGTCCCAGGTTTCCTGGCCTCTCTCCCAGGCGGCGGCCTCGTCGGCCCAGGCCACGTCGTGTTGCGGGCCACGCAGGAGGTCCGGTTCTTCGGCGGAGAACAACGCCGCCTGCGCCCCATTGGGCCACGTGAGGCGGCGCTTGCTGGGCTCGTAGGTCGGTCGGAACCAGCCGGGCGCGATCGTGAGGAGGCCCGACGGCCCCTCAACCATCACGTCACGCACGTCGGCGGCGGTCCGGCCCACGACGGCCACGGCGCGTGCGCGGCCGGCCATGACCTCCGCCGTCACCCACTCGGCCGCCGCCCGCGTCTTGCCCGATCCGCGGCCGCCGAGCAGGAGCCAGATTCTCCAGTCCCCCGAGGGAGGAAGCTGTTCGGGGCGCGCGAGGTCCCGCCACGAGGGCGCCTGGAGCGCCTCGCGGAGCACGCTGGCGAGGGTCCTATTCATCGAGCACCTTGAGCACGGCGTTCTTCGCCTCGGGGTAGGGGGTGAGAGCGTCTCGGAGCCGCGTCACGAGCGTGACGGTCTCGGGCATCTTGAGGATGTTCACCTGGACGGCAGCCTTGTCTTGCAACTCGCCGACCATGCGTGCCAACAGCTCGAAGTTCGCTCGGACCTCGCGGATCGCTGCGAGAATGTGGTGCGGCCGGCCGCGCCGTGCCTCGAGCGTGTCGAGGAGGTTGAGCGTGCGGGCCTGGAGCTGGCGGACGCTGTCGAGCAGCGTGGCAGGCTGCGTCGCGGCCTGGGCCTTCTCTTCGAGTTCGAGGCGACGCTGGATATGCGGCACGTGGCGCTGCAACGCTTTCTTGCTCACGCCGAATTGCGCGGCGACGAGTCCGCTGCGCACGCCCCCGAGACGGAGCTTCTCGATCTCGGTGCGTTGAGGATGCGAGCAGACGGTGCAGGGCCGGCCCATCTAGCGCCGCCTCCGCGGATCGGTCCACCGCTCGAAGAGTGGCTCGCCCCACCGCACAATCCAGCCGCCGCCCGGAGTCTCCTGTGCCTCTAAGCCATCGCCGATGGGCCGCCACGTCGGCGCGCCGCCGAGCAGCGCCTGGTAATTGTGCCACCATCGCACCGCGTCGGGGACGGCGTCGAAGAAGCCGGGGATCCGCGGCGCGTACGCGAGGAACCTGCGGATGTTCGGTTCGCCGGGATCCTGCGCCCAGTCATCCGGGCTTCGCGGCGGGATTCCGACGATGCGATCGCCGGCGAGGTGGAGATCGAAGTGGCTGCCTGGCTCGCCGGGGATGAACACGCGCGTGAGACCGGCGCCGATCCGTCGCGTGTATCGTGCGCGCCAGGTGGGGTCCACGTCAGCCCTCCAGGACGACGCTCAAGGTCAGCCTAGCCCCTCAAAATTGGCCCAGGAGGCCTCCGACGGAGCGGGGCCGGGGGAGGGAACCCCCCGCGTCCGCACGCGGCCTCCCAGGGCCAAAGAAGTGGGCCAGGGAAGAGGGCGGTGGCCTTCAGCCTCCGGCGGCAGCCACTCCGGGAGGTGAGTTGACGGGACGCCGCGGGGGTGGAGGCCCGACGGCGGTGCCCGACCGGAGTTCCGACTACGCTTGTGCGTAGCTCCCTCCCTCCGCCCGGCCCACAGGTTCTGCCGGCATGTGCCAGTCAGCGCATCGGGTGCGGCCCGGCCAGGCCGCGTGGTTCGTGTCGTCGTCGGCGCCGGCATCATTGTTCACTCGCGGTACAGGGCATCGGCCAGGGCCTTCGTGACGCGCTGGATGTCAGCCAGGGAGCGCACGCCCTCGAGCCGGTTGCCCACGTAGACCTCTACGGCCAAGCCGGCCGCAATCGCGGCGGCCTGGACCGCGCCCATCGCCTGGAGATCCATGACCGCCGGCAGGCCGCGCGCCTCGAGGAAGTCCCGCCCTCGGGCGCTCAGGGCGCACACGGTCACTTGGTCGCGGCCATGACGGCGAAACTCAAGGTCGCTCATCGTCCTGCCTCCTTGTCGAGCCTTGCGTAGAGGCGGTCGAGGATCTCGGCCTCAGCCTGCGCGTCGGCTTCCGTGAGCGCACGGCGTCTCGCCTCTTCCGCCGAGCGCGCGGCTTGCGCGATGATCAGCGCCTCGACCTCTTCCTGCCCCTGCGGGCCGCGGAGGGCCTCCTGGAGGGCACGGCGGGCCTCGTCTGCGATGCGCTGGGCCTCGGCTACGGCCTCCCGGGCCGTTCCGACGCGGTTGAGAGCCGCCCGGTGCTCGTCTTCGGTCGCACGGCGGAGCTCGCGTAGGTCGCGGACGCCGAGCGCGTCGGAGGCCGTGCTCTCGGCCGCAAGGAAGCTGGCGACCCGGCCCGCGAGGCGGTCGGCCTCGCGCTGGGCCGCGCGGAGTGCCTCCTGGGCGTCGGCGAGGCGCTCCAGGGCGGCCGCGACGTCACTTCGGAGCTCGGCGAGCGGCTTCATGGCCGTGCCTGAGGCGGCACGCCGCCACGGAGGGCGCGGCGCTGGGCCTCGTCCTCCTCGCGGGCCCGGCGGCTTGCGGCCTCGGCCGCTTCGAGCTCACGTCGGCGCTGGGCCTCCCAGGCCTCGCGCTCGGGAGTGCCGGGACGCGGGCCGCGGGTGTTCGGCCGCTCGAGCGCCCAGAGTTCGTCCGGGGTCAGTTCGGCGGTGACCTCGGCTAAGCCGAGGAGCACGAGGTCGCACGCGGTATCGAGCGGGAAGGCGGCGCCGTCGCCACGGTGGTAGCCGCCCCTGTGGCCGTAGACCTCGACGCCGTTCTGCAAGATGGTCACTCCGACGAGGCCGCGCTCGTCTGCGTGCTTCTCGCATCTGGCGCGAACTTCAGCCATGATGTCTTCCATGCTGCGCTTGCGAATCGGACTGCGCGGGTTCATGCTATCGCCTCCTTCTGGCGCTGCGCTCGCCCGACGTACCGCCGCCCCGGCGGGCCCAGTCGCGCTCGACGTTCTCGACCGGCGGCGGGGTGGGGCGGTACGTGCCTCGGTCCGGCGCCTCCGCTGGCCGGTGCTCGCGCTCGGGTATGTGCCGGGGCGGTGCGGTGCGAGCGGTCTCGGCCCGCCGCTTGGCCTCTTCCTGGTCACGTGTCATGACGCACCTCCATTTCGAGAATTTTGAGACCGGGAAGGCACCGGTAAGGCACCGCCGGCCTCCTGGGCTTCGGAAAGTGTTGTCCTGCTTGGGCTGGCGGACCCCTGACCTTCTAAGGGCACAGCAGACGCGGCCCCCTCCGGCCGGCTCGGGCGGCTGGCGACGCTACCGGGACGGTTCCGGTCGAATCGGCGGCCCCGGCGGCGGCTAGGCCGGGCCGGGCCCCCCAGGAGGCCGCCTCTCGCGGTGCCCCCTACGGCCTGGGTTTCACGGAACCACCGGACGGCCTCGACCTCGTCGAAGACCAGCCGCTTGCCGGCCCGGTACCGGGGGATAGCCTCGGGACCGACCCGCTGGGTCCACGAGTAGACCGTGTTCGGCGTAACCCGGAGGAGGGCGGCGAGCTCGGGGACGGTGAGGAAGGGGGAGGGGTTCTCACTCATACCCCCACCCCTCGCCCCGAAGCGCACAGGGGAAGTGCACATGTGCATGCACAGGGTGTGCGCTGTGCGCGCACATGTGCACACCCCTAAGAGAGAAGATGTGCAGTGCGCTTCTCAGGGAGAAAGACACTGATTCTCCCTGAGAGAAGCGCACAGGGGAAGTGCACATGTGCATGCACAGGGTGTGCGCTGTGCGCTCACTCCTCATGGCGCAGCCCCCACACGCCCCGGCGTCCGCGGGCCTCGTCGAGCTGGATGACCTTCCCTCGTTTGTTCATGGCGCTCAGACGCGCCCGGACCTGGTTTTCCGGGGCGTCGGTGGCCTCGGCGAGCTCGTCCACCGTGCGGCTGCCCTCCCGGAGGGCCTGGAGCAGCCTGAAGCTCAGGCTCGCACGGGCCGCGAGCTCGGGTTCATCGGCGAGGTTCTGGGACTCCAGCCGGATCGTCCCGTCCTGGAAGACGACCCTGAGGCCGATCGGCGCTCCCCGCCGGCCCTGGTTGGCTTTCCGGTGGTACAGGCCCAAGGGGACGACATCGCCTTCAGCGTCCTCGTCGGGGCGCCGAACCTCCCACACGGAGCGCGCCAGGTTCTGGACGAACACGCTCCCAAAAGGACGTGCGGGCCCGGAGCGCTGTTCGGCGTGGACGCGCGACATGTGGGCGATGACCAGCCGGGTGGCCGGCGCAAGCGAGCGCAGGGCGTTCATGAGGCGAATGGCGCTGTCGGCGGTCTCCGGCTCCCCTCCGCATGCGGGCCCGTACGAGTCGATGATGACAAGCCCGATCCCTCGCCGGGTAATCTCGGGCCGCAGCCGCGCGATATCGTCGGCCAGTGCGCGCGTCTGGACACGGTAGTACAGCCCCGGCGCCTGGGTGACCCCGAGCCCGGCTAGGATCCGGTGCAGTCGGTCGGCATGGATGTCGCGCGAGGTCTCCTCAAGGTCCAGGTACAGGACGCTGGTTCGTTCGGCCGGGCGGAACCCGCAGGGCAATTCAAGCCCGGTCGTCACGGACACGGCGAGGGCGAGGGCCAGGGTGCTCTTGAAGCTACCCCCGTCCCCGAACAGGACTGCGGTCTCGCCGGCCGGGAGGAGCGGCTCGACGAGGTAGCGGGGTCTCGTGTCCAGAGCCGGCGTGAGCACCTCGATGGGCTCCCCGGCCCGGAACTGCTCCGCAGTCCGTACGCATACGGTCTCGAGGAGGCGTCGCCACGGTACCTCGGCCGCGCACTTCGCCAGTTTTCCCACGAGCGCCTCGCGACCGGAGGTGCTGGCCAGGTTGAGCCGCCCCCAGTGGAGCGGAAGCCCGTCTGCGACGGATGACTGAACGGTGAGCTCGGCGTGGAGACCCTCGCCCGTCTCGCGGAGCTGCGTCACCCCGATGGCGACCCCGTAGCACGTCCAGGCGTACAGGAACTCGTCCCCCGCCCGGGTCACCTCGGGTGGCGCCGCGGGCTCGGCGGCCGCCACGGTGCGGGGTTGCGCCCGCTGCTCCGCTGGACGCCCCGAGAGAGCGGCGACGATGGCGCGGTCAACGTCCACGTGCGCGCACCTCAATCAAACGAAGTCGCTCGGTGAGCCACGCGATCTCGCGCTCGTCGCGCAGGTCATCGAGCGCGAGTCGCAAGCGGACGCGCGCGCGCTCCTGCGCGAGTTCAGCGCGCGTCATGGCAGCGACGTCGGCGTGCCGCCAACGCCGCCATGCGGCCTCGCTGAGCACGGCGTCCCACTCCGCCGGGACGGGGCAGACGACCTCCGCGAGCGCGCGTGCTGCGCGCGGACGGCCCGCAAGCATCAGCGGCGCGCACGTGCGGCCTGGCGCGCCTCGCGTTCGGCCAGAAACTGCTTGACGTCTCTGCGGCGGAAAACGCGCACCCCTGATGGCGTGCGCAAGGCGGGCAGGGCCCCAGATCGCTCCCACCCGCGCACGGCTTCGGGTGTCACGCCAGCGAGGCGGGCGACGTCCACGGTCGTACAGAGCACCGCATCATCCCGGTCCATAGGACACCACCTCCAGCCTCAACTTAGCGGATGCTGTGGTATAATGGGCGAAGTCTTAGGTCGCGAATTGGGGGGGGAAGAGTTCGTGAACACCCCCTGGGTCGAGCAGGCTGCGCTGGGCGGCTACTACGACGCCCTGAACGAGGACCCCGATTTCGTCCGGGAGCTCGGGGAGCTCATTCACGTCTTCGGCGCGTTCGTGGATCAGGCGGCCGTAGACGCCCCCGCAGAGGCGCCGGGCGAATTCCACCTCTTCTGCCGCCGCTGGTCCCTCCCGCGGCTCGACGACCTCTTGCGCTCGGTCCGGATCTCGGCCGCGACAGGGACGCCCAGGCTCCGCGTGAGCGGCTTCTGCGAGTACCTGCCGCCCCTCGACACGGCCAGGACGTTTCAGCTTCACGTCGCCTACGACCCCACGAAGCAGACCCGCCGCACCTTCAACGAGCGCCTCAGCGAGCAGCTCGAGCGGCTCCGCCAGGAGGCCTTCACGTGGGCCGATAACCTGGAAGCCGCCGCCGCCGGCGTGGACGGCGCGGAGGCGGGGCCGCACCTCCGCCGGCAGGAGACGTACCGGCGCATCGGGCGCCGCATCTACCTGCGTGTCAAGGGGCTCACCTGGAAAAAGATCGCGATCCGCGAGGGTAAGGCCGAGGGTGGCGAGGAGAGGACGCCCGAAGCGGTGGGGAAAGACGTGCGCGAGTGGGCGGAGCGCCTCGGGATACCGCTTCCTCGCACCTCGTACGATCCACCTGGGGCCCACGCGCAACGAGCCGCGAAGGAGGGGTAGGAGCTATGTACGGCCGGTGTCCAAAGTGCGGGCAAGAAGGTGCGCTCGTCACGAGAGCGGACGAGCGCACGTTGGAACAGTGGGGCGCATGTCAGGCAGACCGCCTCAAGTGGCGGCTCGGAACGATTCCGTACCTGGGTGGCGCCTCGGTGGGGACATCGGACCTGACGTTCGAGGATATCCGCGACTACGAAGAGGTCCAGCGAGCACGGCCGAATGGTGGGCAGGGCTAGAATCCTTCTCTCGCGGGACGCCACCTGAGTTATCTCGATATCTGACCATCAGCCCATCAAGATATGCAACACGAATTTGTGCCTTCCCGGTGCCATAATCTGTACGAATCAGGCTGAAGAATACCGAACAGCACCGACCCACGCCGAAACGGGGGATCGCGCGGAAAGCGAAGCAGGACGCGGGTTTGCGCGTCCTGCCTGCGTTTGCGGGGTGTTCGGTATTCTGGCCCTGTGTAGACTTTGGGAGCAGAAGGCCGCCGGTTCAAGTCCGGCCGCCCCGACCACATCGGTCAACGGGTTCCGACAGCCGCCTGGTCCGCTCGCACGCTCTGGTGCCTTGGTCTAGCCGCCGCCGAGCTTGCCTACGAGAATCGGAGCGGCCGAAGGACGCGCCGCGCCGTTGGGCCCGTGCTCGACGGAAATCGCCACCGCCTGATAGCGCGGAAACTCGGCCTCCACGGCCACGATGACCGGAGCGCCGGACGACGGACGAAACACCCCCGCGCTCCGCGGCGTGGCTCCGGCGACCAGCCACAGCTGATACACGAGGTCCGGCCCCGGGTCCCGCAGGCCCGTGGCGACGAGCGCCCCCCGGCCGCTTGCCGGGTCGAACACGAACCGGACGCTGCCCGCGGCGGATCCGCCGAGCGTCACCACGCGCGAGGCCGGATCGGCCAGCAGCGCGAGCGCCTGGGTCTCCGAATCGACGCGCGCTGTGAGCGCGGCGAGCCGCTGCTCTAGCGACAGCACGATGCCCGCAAGTACGACGATGACCGCCGCGGCGGCCGCAAGCGTCGCGGCCCACCCGGCTCCGCGGCCCCAAGGCCGGCGGCCCGGCCGTACCGCCGCGAGCAGGCGGCCGCGGAGCGCCGCCGGCGGCTCCTCGGGGGCGAATCCCTCCGCGAGCGCCGCGGCGGCGACTTGGAACTCTCCCAGCTCCTGCCGGCACTCCGCGCACGTCGCCAGATGCGCCTCCACGTCCCGCGCGTCTTCAAGCGCGAGCGCATGCAGCGCGTAGCCCGGGATCGATGCCCGGATCTCCTCGTGGGTCATCGCGCGGTCTCCGGTGCGGGCAGGGCGGCCCGCAGGCGCAGCAGCCCGTCGCGGATGCGCGTCTTGATGGTGCCGAGCGGCACGCCGAGGCGCTGGGCAATCTCCTGCTGCGTGTAGCCGCCGTAGTACGCGAGCACGAGGGCGGCGCGCTGCTCGGCGGACAGCGCCGCGAGCGCCCGCCGGACGTAACCGGCGGCTACGCGGGTCTGGGCCTCCTCGATGACGTCCACCTCGCCGGCGATCGCGTCGGACAGCGGCACGGTGGGGTTTCGCCGGGCCCGCCGGACGGCGTCGACGCTCTTGTGGTGCGCCACGGACAGAATCCAGGTCCGCGCGCTGCCCCGCGCCGGATCGAACGCCCGCGCTCCCCGCCAAATCGCGAGGAAGACGTCCTGGGTGACCTCTTGGGCCCGGACCGCGTCTCGCAGCATACCGACGGCGATCGAGTACGCGGGCCCGCTGTAGCGCGCGTAGAGCGATTCGAACGCCGTCTGGTCGGCGTGCGCGACCCGCGCCAGTAACGCCTCGTCGTCCCCGGCGTCGAGTGGGGCCGTGCGTCCCCTCATCGGCCTCGCCGTTCTACGACGTCCCCGGTAGTTCGCGCCAGCGGCGGGCGCTCCCTCCCCGGCCGCGCCATCGCGCCGGGACGACAGAGCACTTTTGCTGTACGGCACGATGCGCGGTGCGGCCCCATGCATCAGGCGGGTTGCACGCGGGACCGGCGCCCGGCGGCGACGGCGAGCGGCGCCAGCGCCATCGCGAGGATGTCAAACAGGACGTAGCCGCTGGCCGCCCCGGACGGAGGGTTTCCATCCGGGATCCCAACCCCGGGCAGCACCTCCGCCCACCGCCACGTTCCGAGCGCGGTCCCGTACCACTCGAGCCATGCGACGACGAGAGACACCGCCGCGTAGACCGTAGGAGCAGGACCGCGCAGCAGAAAGATCGACAGGCACAGCGCGCCCACGGCGCCAAACATGTCCGTCCGGCCGAGCACGCCCGACAATCCGAGGACGCCCCACGCCGCGCCGAGCGCAAGGGCGAGCCGGACGAAGCCCCGTTCGTGGCGCGTCACCGGCCCAAGACGGCTGAGGTTGAGCCCGGTCACGTACACGAGCCCGTGGCCGGGCGGGACGAACCACGGCAGGTTGCCGAGGCGGTAGCGGTACACGCCCCAGAGCACCGAGCCGATTACCTCAAAGCACGTCGCGACGACCACGACGCCCACGACCTGCAGGCGCTCTTCCACCGCCAGCGGACGGCAGGCGGCGACCAGGACGGCCGCCGTCAGAACGCCGAGCACCGCCTGCCCGCCGGGGCCGACGAACCGGTCGGCGGCGAGCATCGCCGCAGCGTACGCGATCAGCACGACGACCGCCATCGGTTCCCTACGCCCCCAGCGCCCGCTGGACGAGCCACACGAAGCCCGTGAGCGCCGCCGCGGCCGAGACCCGACGGCGGAACGCCGGCGCCCAGCCGTACTGCCGGATGCCGTCGAGGGCGAGCGTCGCGAGCAGGATCACCGACACCTGGCCGATCTCGACCCCGAGGTTGAACCCGACGAGAGAGGCGGCGACGTTGGCGCGCGGCAGGTGCGTTTCGGTGAGCGCGGACGCGAAGCCGAGTCCGTGCACCAGCCCGAAGCCGAAGGTGACGAGCCACCGCGAGCCGAGCGCCGCACGGCCCCGCCAGATGTTCTCGGCCGCCACGTAGGTGATGCTGAGCGCGATCGCGCTCTCCACCCACCGGGACGGCAGATCGACCAGACCCAGGACCGCCAGCGACAGCGTGATCGAGTGGGCGACTGTGAACGCCGTGACGATCTTCAGCAGCTGCGGGAGCGCCGCGCCCACCATGAGCAGGCTCAGCAGGAACAGCATGTGGTCGTAGCCGGTCAGGATGTGCTCGACGCCCATGACCACAAACCCGCCGGCCGCCTGCCAGACGGCCGGTGCGCCGAGGGCAATCGCGGCTTCCTCGTGCCCCGGTGTAAACGCGACGTTGTGGACCCGGCCGTCCGCCAGGATCGTCGCGAGACAGCTGGCGGTCGGCACGCCGGGGGGGAAGAGATCGTACCGGATCGAGAGCCGGTCGACCGGCGCGGGCCACATGTACACGAGGGCGAGGGTGGTGTGCGTCGACGGGGCGAGCCCGGCCGGCCCGGATGCCGTCGGCGTCCCCGCGAACGGCTGCACTGCGAGCGCGCCCTCGCGAACCTCGCCCGCGGCCGTCCGAAGCCGCGCGGCCAACCGGACGTGTGCGGCGAGAAACTGGCGGAGGTCCTCGCGGTGGGCGCGAATCTCGGCGTCGGTCAGGCGGCCGGCATGCGCGTCGTCGGCGAACGCGACCAGACCCGTCGGCAGCGTCAGCGTCACGCGTGCCTGCGATCCGGTCACGGCGATCTCCGCCGCGGCCTGATCGGCCCAGTGCGCCTCGACCACGCCCAGCCCCGCCAGGAGCCACTGCGCGAGCAGCGCCGCGGCGAGCATGCCGAAGCGTCTACCGTGACGGAAGCATCCCATGGTCACGGGGCCCTCTCCTCTCGGCTACAGCCCGATCAGGGCGATTTCTTGCGCGCGCGCGTCGAAGGTAGGATCCATCGCGCGCACGAGCCGTCGATACGCCCGCGCGTTCTCGACGTCGCCGAGCCGCTGGGCGATCACGGCCGCGCGGTAGAAGTACCTCGCGTCCCGCACGCCCCGCCGCATCGCCGCGCGCTCTGCGCGCGCGGCCTCCTCCCACCGGCCGGCGCGGCACAACGCCCACGCCATCGTGTCAAGCGTGTCGGGATCCGTGCGCACGGCCAGCTCCTGCCCCATCAGGCGGAGCGCCTCGGGTAGATCGGCGGCCCGGCCGCGGGTCAGCAGGAGACGCGCGAGCTCGCGGCGATGCCCGTAGGCGCCGGAGGCGGCGTCCTGGCGCAGACGCTCCTCCGCGTCGCTCCAAAACCGCGCCGCCTCGGCGTGGCGGCCCTGCAGGTCCCGCGCTTGGGCGACGCCGCGCAGGACGACGTGGTCGTAGACGTTGGGCGCGTCCCGCGTCACCGCCACGACGCGCGTCAGGTGGTCGACGGCCGCCTCGTACCGGCCCTGCCGCAGGTCCAGCACGGCGAGGTCGGTCAGCGCGAGCGGGTACTGCGGGAGGATCCGAAGCGCCTCGGTGAACAGCGCCCGCGCCTCGTCGAACCGGCCGTGCTGGTAGAGGAAGCGGCCGTAGAGACTGCGCACCCACGTCGAGCTCGCCGTCTCCTCGGGCTCCTCGAGCGCGATCGCGCGGTGGTAGTCGGCCTCGGCCTCGGCGTCCTGGCCCTGGGCGATCTCGACCAGCGCCCGCAGCGCGTACGCGCGCAGGGATGGATCCGCGGCCACGAGCGCCCGGACCGCCCGCGACGCCCCTGGTACGTCGCCGGTGGCGAGGCTCGACGTGACGATGACCGGTAGTGCCTCATCGCTGGGGCCGGCCGCGCGGGCGAGGCGCATCGCTTCCGCGAAGTCGTGGCGCGCCTCGGCGACGCGGGCGAGCGCCAGGATCGCGCTGTCGTTGTTGACCGAGAGGCGGGCCAACGACGCCCGCGCGGTCTGCTCGGCAAGCAGGTACCAGCGCAGATCGCCGGTGATGCGGGCCTCCTTGAGGTAGGCGCCGGCGAGGCCCGCCCGGTCGAGGGCACCGTCGGGGTTCCGCGCGAGGCGGCCTTCGTGGAACGCGATCTCGGCGCGCAGCAGGTTCGAGATCGCGCCCTGCGGCGGCCGTTGGAAGCGGTACCGGTACGAACGATCCCCGCGGTGCATCGCGTCGCGGACGCCCGTTGCCGGTCCCCATGGGGCGGCCAGGGTCGCGAACGGGTAGCGCGAGTCCGCGTGTCCCGCACGGGCGGCGTGCCCGAGGCCGACGCCGGCCGCGAGCAGCCCGGCGATCGCGAGCGCGAGCATTCCGCGGCGGCGTCCGATCGCGTCCATCGTCGGTCCTCCGTGAGACCGGCACCGAGGGCGCCGGGTGCGTGACGGCCTGCGCACCGGGGCGCCGGCCGCCGTGAAATCGAAGCCGGCGCCCCAAGTGCGGTCAGGCTAGTTCGGATCTGCCAGGTACGGGAAGGACATGAGGAGCGGCTTGTGCGACGTGCCGCCGCCGTTGGGTCCGGCGTACGTCACGTTGTCGGTCCTGACCGCGCCGTTCGTGACGACCGCGAGCGTCGCGTGGATCACCTCGTCGGTGATCTTGCGGCCGCGGATCGGGCTGCCTTTCGCGTTCAGCGCGGCGGTGTACCCGCTCGGGCCCGTCGTGTCGATGCGCATCACGTCGGGCAGGAAGGCGAGCAGCAACGCCGCGGCGCGCTTGTCGTCGTTGCCGAAGGCCATGAGCGTCCGCTTGGCCTCGGCGACGATCGGCCCGGCCGCCTCGGCTTCCGCCTTGTGCCCCGCGAGCGCGGCGGCCTCGAACTCCGGCCCCACACTGTTGAGCGCGTTCTGGTAGGCGGTGGTGGTGAGCAGGCCCTCGCCGATCGCCGGCCGGCCCAGGCGCGCGACCTGCCTGCCGCCGACGCTCACCGTCACCCAGGTGTCGAACGTTGTGGCGGCGGTCGATCCGGCAAGCCAGGCCTGCGGAACCCGTACGACGATGGAGAGCACGTTGTACCCCGCGGTGAAGTCGTAGCCGGGATCGCGGAACCCGGTCTTGGGGCCCATCCCGAGGACGCCCGCCCGGACGCGGAAGAACTGCTCGACGTCGAAGAAGAACGGGTCTTCGCGCAGCCCCGCGAACACGGAGATCGTGGTGCCCGCGATGTTCACCGGCGTCACGATCGGGGCGGCTGATGCGGCGAGGGGCGTGGTGCGCGCCGCGCCCATCGCGGTGGCGCTGGTCGCGCCGTCGCGCACGGCCGTTACCTTGATCGGCTGCGAGCCGTCTTTCGCCGGCGCGCCGAACTCCAACCGCAGCATCGCGTCGGTCTTCCCGGTCGGCGTCGCGTCGTTGTTCGTCACCCGCGTCACGTGGAAGTCGTACCGGGCGTTCGTGCTGAAGTCGTACTCCTGGCGCGGCAGCGACCGCGGGTTGACGTTCATGATGAACACCAGATTCCCGGCGGCGGCGCCAGGGTTCTGGTCTTGCTCGCGGAACACGAAGAGGTCCGTGGTGTGCAGCGCCCGGCCTTTCATGTCGAGCTCGCCGTCGTCGTGGTTGGAGGCCACGAGCAGCCGGGGCGTGATCACAAGGGCCGCCAACGCAAGGAGCGCGAGGGCGGAGAGCCACCATCTGGACCGTGCCATCGAGCACCTCCTGTCGTCGTCTCGGAAGCGGCCGCCCTACCCGGGACATCCACGCGCTGGCGCGCTCGGCGGATCTTCCGTCACCGCGATATTCGCAGCCCGGCGGGATCACGGATTGGCCGCCGCGTAAGAGGCACCGCCGCTAAGATAATTTGACCCGCGCGTCGAAATAGCCCCCTGACACACTCAGAATCGGACTACCAGTTGCGCCCATCGTCGCAGCAACGAGGTGAGCTGTCAT
>JAJPJJ010000072.1 GCA_021324295.1 Bacillota bacterium | reverse complement strand
CAGGCCCTTGGACGCGCGCGGCAGCGCCTCGCGTGGCGGCGTTCACCGCTCGTGGCGGCCGCGCGTCCAGCCGGTTGAGGCGGCGGCGAGGGAGGTACGAGCGGCGATGGCGGGGCCAACGACGCTGAGCGGCCCGCTCGTGAGCGTGGTCGTCCCCACGTACAACTGCGGCCGCTTCATCGAGGAGGCGCTCGAGAGCGCGCTGGGGCAGACATACCGGGACCTCGAGGTGATCGTGGTCGACGACGGATCGACCGACGACACCCGGGAGCGGGTCCGGCGGTTCGAGCCCCGCGTCGCGTACCTCTTCCAGCCGAACGCGGGGGAGGGGGCGGCGCGGAACCTGGGCATCCGGCACAGCCGGGGCGAGTACGTGGCGTTCCTGGACGCCGACGACGTGTGGCTGCCGCGCAAGGTGGAGCGGACGGTGGCCGTGCTCCAGGAAGACCGGACCGCCGGCGTCGCCTACCACTGGCGCGCGTTCGTCGACGAGGAGGGACGCGCGCTCCCGCAGGTGTTCGCGCCGACACACGAGGGAGACGTGCTGGAGGAGCTGCTGCGCGGGAGCTTCGTCGTGCCGTCGATGGCGGTCGTCCGGCGGGCCTGCCTCCAGGGGGTCGGCCTCTTCGACCCGGGGCTGTGGCGGGCGACCGACTACGATCTCTTCGTCCGGATCGCGCTCGCGGGCTACCGGTACCGCTGCGTGCGCGAGGCCCTCGTGCGGTATCGGATCTCCGGCGAGAGCCTGAGTAGCGACGCCCTCCGGCAGTGCGAGGCGAACCGGACGGTGCTCGACCGGGCCCTCGGCGCGCCCGGGCTGCCCCGGCGCCTGCGGGACCGCTCGTTCCGCGCCGCCGCCTACCGGACGCTCTACCTCAACTTCGGCGCCGCCTGCATCAGGCAGGGTCGGTGGCGGGACGGCTGCGCGCTGCTGGCCGAGGGCGTGCGGCTCGAGCCGGCCGCCCTCGAACGGCCGGGGCTGTACCTCGGCCTCGCGATGCGCCTGCTCCCGTTCGGCTCCCAGACCTGGGCCGACCTCATCGCCCGGCTGGACGTCACCGCAGCGGCGCTCGGGGAGGTCCTCCGTGCGCTCCTCGGGGCGCACGATCTCCGGCCGGATCGTCGCCGGGAGAGGGCGGCGTGGGGCGCGCTGCATCTGGCGCTCGCGGTGCTGTACGCGCGCGCCGGCCGGTCGAGTCAGGCGGCCGTCCATCTCGGCCGATCGCTGGCCGGGCACCCGGGGACGGTGGCCGCGGCGTTCGGCCGGGGCGTGCGGGGAAGCTGGCGCGCCGTGCGCGCGGCGCTCGAAATCTGAGATGCGCATCCTCCTCGTGACGCGCGACGATCCGGAGCGCGGCCTGACCGGGGCGGTCAGCGTGCGGCCGGAGTCGCGCCCGGGCCGGCGTGGCCGTCGCCGGTGAGGCACCGAGCTCGAGCTGGGGGGGGCCGCGTGTACTCGATCATAGTTCCGACTTTCAACCGCGCCGAGTCGCTCGCGCGCACGGTGCAGAGCCTGCAGGCGCAGCGCGCGGACGTGCCATACGAGATCCTTGTGGTGGACAACAACTCGACGGACCGCACCGCATCGCTCGTTCGGTCGCTCGCGGTGCGTTCGGGCGGCAGGGTGCGCCACGTGTTCGAGAGCAGCCAGGGGCTATCGCTGGCGCGGAACCGGGGGATCGCCGAGGCGCGCGGAGAGGTGCTGGTGTTTGTCGACGACGACGTGGTTGCGCGTCCGGGATGGCTTGGCGCGCTGGCCGAGACGTATCGCCGGCACCCGGACGCGTGGTGCGTCGGCGGCAAGATCGTGCTGGCGCTGCCGGACACCTGGCCGGGGTGGTTCGATCCCGGGTCGCCGATCCTGGGCGCATACTTGAGTGCCTTGAACTATGGCGACGGCGAGATCGAGCTGGAGTACCCGCAGACGCCGCATGGTGCGAACATGTCGCTCCGGCGAGAGGCGGTAGAGCGCGTCGGACAGTTCGATCCCCGGGTCGGCCCCATTGGACTGCGCCACGCCGTTGGCGATGACAGCGACCTCTGCTGGCGCGTCCAGCGGGCGGGGGGACGCGTGTACTACTGCGGCCAGGCGACGGTCGAGCACGTCGTTCCACCGCAGCGGTTGACGAAGCGATGGTTTCGCGCGCGTGCGTTCGGAGGCGGCGAGGCGTTCGCACAGCTTGGAGTCCTGCCGGCCTCGAGGGCGTGGCGCGAACTGGGCCACTGGGCGCTGGTGGGTCTGAGGCACACCGTGAGCGCGCTGGTCGCGCCGGGCCGGGCCGATCGTCGCCGGATGTTCGAGGACGAGCTCGTGCTCTGGTGGTCCCTGGGAGCTGTCCGCCAGCACGTGTCCAGTTCGACGCTGCGCCTGGTGCCGTCGAGGCCCGGGGGGAACGAGGACGCTGCACGATGCGCATCCTCCTCGTGACGCGCGACGATCCTCGCCTGACTGTCACCGGCGTGGCGGTCTACGTCCGGGACCTGGCCGAGGCGCTCCTCCGTGAGCAGCACGAGGTGGCGCACCTGTACCTTGGCCACCCGGGTTGGCGCCCGACGGGTGGCGTGCGCTGGTCCTGTGAAGAGGGCGTGGTGTACGCGGCGATCGGGGGGCGGGCGTCCTGGCCGGCTCGCTGGGAGCATCGGCTGAGGGCCGACGTCTCCTCGCCGGCACTGGAGAGGCCCTTTGCCGACGTCCTCGCGAAGATCCGGCCCGATGTCGTGCATGTGCACGACCTGTCTGGCCTGCCGGCGATGCTGATCCCCGCAGCCAGGGCGCGCGGATGCCGCGTCGTGGTCACGCTGCACGATTTCTGGCCGTTCTGCCGCCAACTCTTGCTGATCCGACCGGGGCTGGTTTCCTGCGATGGATCGCTTGGGGGCAAGAACTGCGCGCGATTCTGCTCCATGCAGCCGCGCGGGTTGCGGCGTGTATTCCGGGCCGTGGAAGGGGGCACCCTGCCTGCCCCTGTCCGTGGCATCCTGACGATGGCACGAGCCGCGTACCACCGTCTGCGGGGCGATGTCGGCTCGCAGTTCACCCTTCCCCCGCCGGCGAGCGTTCCCCAGCACCGCGTGCCGGCCCTTGAGGCCGCCCACGCGGAACGCGAAGCCTCCATGCGGGCCGCGCTCCTGGAGGCGGACCTGCTCCTCACGGTTTCCCGGTTCGCCAAGACCACGTACGTGCGCCACGGCTACCCGGCGGACCGCATCGAGGTCGTGCCCCTCACGGTTGCCGCGACGGAGCGGATCCGGCGACGCCCCCGCATCGTGCGGGCGTATCCGGTCCGGTTCGGATACGTCGGCACGATGACCCCGTGGAAAGGACCGCACCTGCTCGCCGAGGCGGCCGCCGGCATCTCACCGGCGGAGGCCCGCTTCACGTTCTACGGCGCTGTCGCCGATGCCGATCGCCGCTTCCTCAGGGCGCTCACCCGCGGCTCTCCGGCCGTCTCCTTCGCGGGGCGGTACACCCGGCAGCAGCTCGCGCAGGTTCTCGACGAGATCGACGTCCTGGTGCTCCCCTCGATCATGCGCGAGACACAGGGGATCGTGGGGCTGGAGGCGCAGGCCGCCGCGCTGCCGATTATCGGCGCGGCCCACGGAGCGATCCCGGAGTACGTGCGGCACGAGGTCACCGGGCTGCTCTTTGAACCGGGCAGTGTCGCCTCGCTCCGCGCTCAGATCGTGCGGATCATCCGGGATCCCGGGCTCGTCGCGCGCCTGTCGTCCAATGTGCCGGCGCCTCAGCCGATGGGCGTGCACGTCCGCGAGATCCTCCGCCTCTACGCCGAGGCGCGCGCCCGCGCCGGCCTGGAGCGGACGCCCGCATGACGCGCCTGCCGGTCGTGATCCTGGGCGCCGGGCTGACCGGGCTGGGCGCCGCCTACCGGCTCGCGGAGCGCGGGGGGCCCGAGTGCGCGGTGTACGAGCAACACGGCTACGTCGGCGGCCACGCGGCGAGCTTCCGGACGCCCGAGGGCTTCACCTTCGACGAGGGCGGGCACGTGCTGTTCTCGCACTACCCGTACTTCGATCGCGTCGTCGAGCGGACGCTCGGCCCCCGGCGCCTCACGCACCGGCGCGAGAGCTGGATCTGGATCGGCGGCCACTGGGTGCGGTATCCGTACCAGGAGCACCTCTTCCAGCTTCCGCCGGCGCTCGCGTACGAGTGCCTGTGCGGGCTGCTCGAGGCCTCCGCCGACGGCCGGCGCCGGCCGGCCAACTTTCGCGAGTGGATCGAAGCGTCCTTCGGCCGGGGCATCGCCCGGCAGTTCATGCTCCCCTACAACGAGAAGGTCTGGGCGCACCCGCTGGAGGCGATGGACTACGGCTGGATCGGCGAGCGCGTCGCCACGATCGACCTGCGGCAGGTCCTGCGCCGCCTGATCTTCCGCGAGGAGAGCCAGTGGGGGCCCAATAACGTCTTCTCGTACCCGCTCGAGGGCGGATTCGGGGGGCTCGCGTCCGCGATCGCCGCCGCCCTGGATCCCGCCCGGTTCCACCTCCGCCGCATCGCCGCGCGCGTGGACGTGGACCGGCGCATCGTGGCGTTTCGCGACGGGCACGAGGTCGGCTACGAGCACCTCGTCTCGACGCTGCCGCTTCCGTTGCTCCTGCGCCTGCTCGACGGCCGCGTGCCGGCGTCCGTCCGGGACGCCGGCGGTCGCTTCCTGCGCAACCGCCTGCTCGCGATCGGCCTCGGGGTGCGCGGGGAGTGCCCCAGCTCGCGGCACTGGGTGTACTTCCCCGAGCCGCAGTACCCGTTCAACCGCGTGACGTTCCTGTCCAACTACTCGCCGCTCGTCGTGCCGGGGGCCGGGACGTACTCGCTGCTCGTGGAGATCGCGTTCTCTCCCCACAGGCCGCTCGACCGGCGGGCCGCGATCGAGGACACGGTGGCCCGTCTCGAGGACCTCGGGCTCCTCAGGCGGGACCGGATCGTGTCCCTGTGGGCCAAGGGGATGAGCTACGCGTACCCGATACCGTTCCTCGGCCGTGACGCGCTGCTGCGCGAGGTGCACGGTTTCCTGGAGGCGCGCGGGATCTACTCGCGCGGCCGGTTCGGCGGGTGGCGGTACGAGGTCGGCAACAGCGACCACTCGTTCATGCAGGGCGTCGAGGTCGTCGACCGGATCCTCGCGGGCCGCGCGGAGGAGACCTATGCGGCCCGGTGATCCGCTGCTCTCCGCGGTCGTCCTGAGCTGGAACCGGCGGAGCGATCTGGAGCGGACGCTCGAACACGTGTGTCGCGAGGTGTCGTCTCTTCGCGGGGAAGGCGATTTCGCCCGCGGCGAGATCGTCGTCGTGGACAACGGCTCCACGGACGGCAGCGCCGGGATGGTCCGCGCACGGTTCCCGGAGGTGCGGGTGTTGGCGCTGCCGGCGAACGTGGGGATCGAGGGCCTCAACGCCGGGCTGCGGGCCGCGCGGGGGGAGATCCTGGTGTTGCTGGACGACGACTCGTACCCGCTTCCCGGGGCGCTCGGGGCGCTCGTCGACGCGTTTCGGCGGGACCCCGGGCTCGGGGTCGCGGCCTGCCGGATCGACGGGCCGCCCGGGTGGTGGGAGGCCAAGTGGCCCTGGCACCGCGTGGAGCCGGGCGCGGAGGTGCCGACGTTCATCGGGTGCGGCGCGGGGATCCGCCGCGCCGCGCTCGAGCGCGCGGGGTATTTCGATGCCGCGTTCTTCCTGTACCAAAACGAGCTCGACCTTGCCGCGCGCATCGTGGACGCCGGCTACACGGTCCGGTACCTTCCGGAGAGCCGGTTCGTCCACGCGGTCTCCGCCTCCAACCGGACGGGCCTGCGCGAAGAGTACTATGGCCTCCGCAATTTGCTGTGGATCATCTGGAAGGACTTCCCGCCCGCGGAGGCGGTGTGGCTCGCCCTGCGCGTCATGGCCGCGCGCGCGGCCTACTGCGTGCGCCGCGGCGATCTCCGGCGCCTGTGGGCGGCGGCGCGCAGCGTGGCGGCCGCAGCGGTCCGCGTGGGGGGGATCGCCCGGCGCCCGCTCTCGCGCCGCGCCCGGCAGACCGTGCGCGCCTATCTCGACCTGTGGTTCCCGCCGCTGATTCCCTGGGCACGATCCCGCCTCCGGCCGCTCCCGTGGCTCGGGCGATGAACGTCCTTGTGGTCTGCCCGCGTCTCCCGTATCCGCCGGACAACGGCGGCGCGATCCGGATCTACTCGCTGCTGCGCGAGTTGGCGCGCCGGCACCGGGTGGCGCTGCTGTGTTACGGGACGCCCTCCGGGGAGGCGGCCCGCGCCCTCGGGTTCTTGGACGAGGTCCGCGCGGTGCCGGCCCCCCGGTTCCCGCGCCCGTTCGCTGCGCACGCCCGCGCGCTGCCCTCCGCGCTGCCGGCGTCGGTGTGCTATCCGGCGGAGCCGCTGGCCGGGCACCTGCGGAGCCTGACCGCCGGGCGACGGTTCGATATCGTCCAGTTCGAGTTCCTCGGCGTGGCGCACCTCGCATCCGCGCTCGCGGGCAGGCCGCGCCGCGTGCTCGTCAACCACTGCATCGTCTCCGAGCTGCGGGCCCGGCAGCTCCGCCTGATGCCCTGGGGTCCGCGGCGCGTGTACTACGCGCTCGACCTGCCGAAGGTCCGCCGCTTCGAGCGCGCGGCGGTCCGTGCGTCGGACGGGTGCGTCGCTGTCTCGGCGCGCGACGCGCAGCAACTGCGCGCGTGGGCCCCCGCATCGCCCGTCGCGGTCATCCCCAACGGCGTGGACACCGCGTACTTCCGTCCGGTCGGCCGCGAGGACCCACGCGAGCTGCTCTTCATCGGCTCATTCGACCAGGACGAGGCCAACGCCGACGCCGTCCTCTACTTCGCCCGCGAGATCCTGCCGCGGATCCGCCGGCGCGTCGCCGATGTGCACGTGACCGTCGTCGGATCCGGCCCGCCCCCGGCGGTGCGGGGCCTCGGCCACACGCCGGGCATCGAGGTGCTCGGACGCGTCTGCGACGTGCGGCCGTACCTCGCGCGGGCGGCGACGCTCGTCCTGCCCCTCCGGGGCGGCGCGGGCACGAAGGTCCGGGTCTTCACGGCGATGGCGATGCAGAAGCCGGTGCTCACGACGCCCCTCGGCACGGAAGGCGTGCAGGCGGCGCCGGGGGAGGAGATCGTCGTCGCCGACGGGCCCGACGCGTTCGCCGAGGAGGCGGTGGCCCTGCTCCTCGACCCGGAACGCCGGGCGCGGATCGGGCGCGCCGCGCGCGCGCGGGCCGTGGCCGAGTACGACTGGCGCGTCCTCGGGCGCCGGCTCGAGGCGTTCCACGCCGCGTTGCTCGATGGCGCCCGCGCGGCGGTGGGAGGAGGGTAGGCGTGCCCTGCGGCATCTGCGGGGTCGTCACCGACGGCACGCGCGCGGCGCCGGCGCGGCCCGTGCTGGAGCGCATGACCGAGGCGCTCGCGCACCGGGGCCCCGACGCAGCGGGCCTGTACCTGCGCGGCCCCGCGGGGTTGGGCAGCCGCCGGCTGAGCATCATCGACCTCGCAGGCGGCGACCAGCCGATCGCCAACGAGGACGGGACGATCTGGATCGTGTACAACGGCGAGGTCTTCAACTACCGGGAGCTGCGGCGGGACCTGCTCGCGCGGGGCCACCGCCTGGCGACCGCCAGCGATACGGAGGTCATCGTCCACCTCTACGAGGAGGACGGCGCGGGGTGCGTGCGCCGGCTGCGGGGCATGTTCGCGTTCGCGCTGTGGGACGCCACGCGGAAGACGCTCCTGCTCGCGCGGGACCGGCTCGGCATCAAGCCACTCTACTACGCGGAGCGCCCGGGCGTCCTCGCCTTTGCCTCGGAGCTCCGGAGCCTCCGCCACGCCCTCCCCGGCGCTCCCGAGGTCGACCCGCAGGCGCTGGAGGAGTACGTCACGCTGGGCTACGTGCCGTCCCCCCGCGCGATCTTTGCGGGCATCCGCAAGCTGCCGCCGGCCCACACGCTCGAGTGGTCGCGCGGCCGGGCCACGCTCCGCCGGTACTGGACCGTGCGATACGATGCCGGCGCGCGGGATGACGTGACCACGGCCGCCGGGCGGCTGCGCGCGCTCCTGGACGACGCCGTCCGCGCGTGGACGGTCAGCGACGTGCCGGTCGGCGCGTTCCTCAGCGGCGGCGTGGACTCCAGCATCGTCACGGCGCTCATGTGCCGCGCGGCAGACGGGGGGGTCCGGACGTTCTCGATCGGGTTCGACGATCCGGCCTACGACGAGCTGCGCTACGCGCGGCAGACCGCCGCCCGCTACGGGACGGAGCATCACGAGGTCGTCCTAGGCGCGAGCGCGCTCGCATCGCTTCCCCAGGTCGTCTGGTTTCTCGATGAGCCCCTGGCCGACGACTCCGCGGTGCCGACGTTCACGGTCTCGCGCCTGGCCCGCGCGCACGTGAAGGTCGTCCTGTCCGGCGACGGGGGGACGAGCTGTTCGGCGGGTACGCGTGGACGTATCGCGACCAGCTCCGGCGAGCGATGGACTGGTTGCCCGGGCCGGTGCGCGGTGCGCTCGCCGGCCTCGCCGGCAACGGCGACGTCTCTCCGCACGGCGCCGGGTGGCCGGCCCGCCTGCGGCGGGCCCTACGGGACGCGGTCGGCACGCTGGAGGACGGGTACCTGCGGCGGACCACCATCGGCGCGCCCTTCAAACGGCTGCTGTATCATCCCGCCCTCCGCGCGCGCCTCGGTGGCTACGACGGTGCCTCCCCGGCCCGGGCGATCCTCGCGCTCGATGGTGTGAAGGACCCGCGCGAGCGCATGCTGCGGGCCGACCAGCACCTGTACCTGCCGGAAGACATCCTGTCCAAGGTCGACCGGATGAGCATGGCGCACTCGCTCGAGGTCCGCACGCCGCTGCTGGACCACCACCTGGTCGAGTTCGCCGCGGCGCTGCCGTACAATCTCAAAGTCCGCGGCCTCACCTCCAAGTATCTGCTCAAGCGCGCCGTGCGCGACCTCGTGCCGCCGCCGCTGCTCCGGCAGCGCAAGCGGGGGTTCAGCGTCCCGGTCGGGCGGTGGCTGCGCGGCGGGGCCGGCGCGCATGCCCGCGCGATCCTGCTGGGTCCGGCCGCGCACCGGCGCGAGCTGTGGTCGCTCGAGTTCGTGCGGTGGATGCTCGACGAGCACGAGGCCGGCCGGCAGGACTTCGGCCGGCGCCTGTGGGCCCTGCTCGTGCTCGAGGTGTGGGCGCGGCTGCACGTGGACGGCGCCGCGGCACGGACGCCGCCGGAGACGCTCGGTGACTTGGTCTGACGCAGAGAGGTGAGCGGTGTGCGGGTCATCGTGACAGGCGGCGCGGGCTTCATCGGGTCGCACCTCGTGGAGCGGTTGCTCGGGGGAGGCCATGAGGTGGCCTGTCTGGACAACTTCGACGCGTACTACGACCCCGGCCTGAAGCGGGAGAACCTCCTCCCGGCGCTCGCCTCTCCGCGGTTCCGGCTGGTCGAGGGCGACATCCGGGACGCCGGCGCGCTCGAGCAGGCGCTCGCCACCGGCGGAGAGGCGCTCGTGCACCTCGCGGCGCGGCCCGGGGTCCGCCCGTCGCTCGAGCAGCCAGAGGTGTATGCGCGGATCAACGTCGAGGGGACGATCAGCGTGCTCGAGGGGGCGCGGCGGCATGGGATCCGCCGGGTCGTGTTCGCGTCTTCGTCGTCCGTGTACGGGCGCAGCCCGGATATCCCGTTCCGGGAGGACGGGAGCCGGCTGCTGCCGGCCTCCCCGTACGGCGCCAGCAAGCTCGCGGCGGAACACTTCTGCGAGGTGTTCCACCACCTCTCCCGTGTTCCCGTGACGTGCCTCCGCTTCTTCACCGTGTACGGCCCCCGCCAGCGGCCGGACATGGCGGTCCACCGGTTCACGCGGCTCATCGAGGACGGGATCCCCATCCCGGTCTACGGCGACGGCACGATGCGGCGGGACTACACCTACGTGGACGATGTCGTCGACGGCATCGTGCGGGCGATCGACCGGGCGGACGGCTACAGCGTCTACAACCTCGGCAACGCCGAGACCGTCACGCTCGCGGAGCTCGTCGCGGCGCTGGAGCGGGCCCTCGGCAAGAGCGCGGCGATCGAGCACCGGCCCCCGCCGCCGGGCGACGTGCCGGTGACGTGTGCGAGCATCGAGCGCAGCGCGGCGCAGCTTGGGTACGCGCCACGGGTCAAGATCGAGGAGGGCGTGCGCCGGTTCGTGGAGTGGTTCCGGGCACGCCGGGCGGCGGCCCACCGGCCGAACCCCGAGCCGGCCGGCGCCGGCGAAGTGTAAGAGACCGGCGATGAGCATGCTCGGCGAGGCCACGGGGCTGGCGGCGTGGGCGACGACCCGGCGCCGGGCGTTCGTCCGCTACCTCCGCGAAGGTCCGGTTCCGCGGGTGCGCGTGATCCCCGGCCGGGAGGCCGAGCGGGGGCCGCGGGTGACGATCGTGATCCCGACCGCCGATGGCGCGCGCGGTGGCGGCCTCGCCCGCCTGCTGGAGCAGCTCCGCCGACAGACGTTCCAGCGGTTCGAGGCGATCGTGGTGGAGGGCGATCGCCGTCAGGGCCGGGCGATCAACACGGCCGCGGCGATCGCGCGCGGCGAGATCCTGGTGACGATGGACGACGACACCCGCCTGGGCCACGACGATCTGCTCGCGCGAATCGTCGGGGCGTTCGAGGCGGACGCGACGATCGGGATCGCCGGGGTCGCCAATCTGGTGCCGCCGGACGCGCCGTGGATCGTCCGGCGCGCCATGCGGGAGCTGCCGCGCCGGACCTCGCGGCCCGTGACCCGCGTCACCGACAGCGATATGGCCGAGCACCCGTGCCTGGCGATCCGCAGGGACCTGTTCTACCGGGTCGGCGGCGAGCACGAGTGGATCCCGCGCGGTCTCGATCCGTACCTGCGGCGCGAGGTGCGCCGGCTGGGGTACCGCGTCGTCGTGCTGCCCGGTGCCTGGATCCACCACCTGCTCCCGCCGACGCTGGCCGGGATCCTGCGCCAGTACTTCCGGAACGGCGTCGGGGCGGCGTACGTCCGGAAGTTCTGCCCGGCGCTCGTGATCGACCAGGCTCTCGATCACGGTCGGGAGCCGCCGCGGACCCCGTACGTCGCCCGGGTGGTCCGCTACCTCGGGCGCCTCGCGATCGCCTGCCTCACCCTGCGCTGGGTCTACCTCGCCGCGCTGACCAGCTACGCGCTGGGATACGCCTGGGGGCTGCGGTCGCTGGTGCGGGAGGACTCGCTGTGATCGCCCCGCGCGGCCGGCTGCGCGCGCTCGGCTGCCGGCTGCTGCTCGAGCGCGCGTTCCCGGAGGCGTGGGCGGTGCACCGGCGCACCCAGTGGTGCTCCGCCGACGCGGTCCGTGACCGCCAGCGGGAGTGGGCGCGCGCGGCGCTCGAGGCAGCATATCGGTCGAGCCCGAGCGACCGGCGGCGGCTGGAGGAGGCAGGCTGGCCGACCCGGGGACCGGAGGCGCTCGACCGGATGCGCCCGCTCCCGCGGGCGGAGGCCGCCGCGGCGGCCCGGCTGCGCCCGCTCGGCGGGCGTCGCGCCTCGGGCGGCAGCGGGGGCGCGCCGCTCGCCGTCCCGGTCGATCGCGAGACGTACGGGTGGTACGTCGCCGGGACGTGGCGGGGATTCGCCTGGTGGGGGATCGAGCCCGGCGATCCCGTTGCGGTGCTGCTGGGTGGCGCAGGAGCCGCGTCGCTCGTCGCGCGGGCCAAAGACTGGGCGCTTCGATGGCGGCGGATCCCAGTGGACGAGCGATTCGACGGTGAGGCACCCGCGATCCTCGACCGGATCGAGCGGTTCGCCCCGGCACTGATCTACGGCTACCCGTCCGCCGTGCACCGGCTCGCCCGCATCGCGCGGGACCGGGGATGGCGCCCGCGCAGCCGGCTCCGGGTCGTCGTGCTCACGGGCGAGCCGGTCTACGCGTTCCAGCGGCGGGCGATCGAGGAGGCGCTGGGGTGCCCCACCGCCGAGGAGTACGGCAGCGGGGAGCTCGGCTGCATGGCGTTCGAGTGCCCGCACGGCACGCTCCACGTTGCCGCCGAGAGCGTGCTGCTGGAGATCGTGCCGCCGGCCGGGCCCTGGAGCGGGGAGGGCGGTCTGATCCTGGCGACGCACCTCCGCAACCGGCGCTTCCCGCTGATCCGGTATGAGACCGGAGACCTCGGGCTCTTCGTCTCCGGTCCGTGCCGGTGCGGCCGCGGGCTGCCCGCGATCCGCGTCCTGGGCCGCACCCGGGATCGCCTGATCGGCGCCCGCGGCGCGGTCCCGGCCCGTCCACGCCTGGAGCGGTTCTTCGGGGCGCTCCCCGAGCACCTCCGGGGCCGGGTGCGGATCGCCCACGGCGCGGCCGGAGCGGTCGTGCTGCAGGTCGAGCGTGGCCTGGCGTCGCCCGCCGATCTCGACCGCCTCGCGGCGGCCGGCCGGGACGTCTTCCACCCGGAGTGGCACGTCCAGCTCGCGGAGGTCGCGCAGTTCGCGCGCATGCCGTCGGGGAAGCTTCTCTACTTTCTCGCCAGGCCGGACTGCGACGCGGTGTCTCGCCGCCGTCCCCCGGCCGAGGGCGAGACGCGAACAGGGGTGGAGCGTGCGGCGCGCCTGTGAGCGGCCTGCGGACCGCGGCGCCGGCGTGCATGGGGACGCGCCTGCCAAGGGCCTGCTGCTGACCAACGACTTCCCGCCGATGACCGGGGGAGAAGCCACCTGGTACGCACGCCTGTGCGCGGCGCTGCCGCCGGAGGCCGTGGTGGTGCTCGCGCCGCACGTTCCGGGCGACCGGGCCTTCGATGCGCGGCAGCCGTACCGGATCGTCCGCCGGCGGGTGCCGGTGTCCCCGCACCCCGTCGCCCGGCTCGCGCAGGTGGCTCTCCTGCTGTGGCACGCCTGGTGGATTGCCCGCCGAGAGCGTGTCCGGGCCGTGCACGTCGGCCACCTGTACCTCGGGCCGGTCGCGCAGATCCTGCGCTGGCTGCTCGGGCTTCCGTACGTCCTCTACCTGCACGGCGGGGAGCTGGCCGCCTACATGCGGTGGGGCATCGTGCGGGAGGCCGCGCGTGCCGTGGTCGGCGGAGCCCGCCTCGTCGTGACCAACAGCGACTACACGCGCCGCATGTACCAGTCGCTGGGCGTCCGGCACCGGCGCACCACGACGGTGACGATCGGCGTCGACGGCGGGCGGTTCCGGCCCGGCCTCGATCCGCGGGGCGTTCGCGCCCGGTACGGGCTGGACGGCGCGCGCGTCATCCTCACGGTCGGCCGGCTGGTGGAGCGCAAGGGGCACGATACGATCATCCGGGCGCTCGACCGGGTCCGTGCGGAGATCGGGCCGGTCCGGTATCTCGTCGCCGGCCGCGGGCCCGAGGAGGAGCGCCTGCGCGCCCTGGCCCGCGATCTCGGGGTGGCGGACGCGGTCGTCTTCGCGGGGCGCGTCCCCGATGAGGAGTTGCCGTTCCTCTACGCCGCCTGCGACGTCTTCGCGATGCCGAGCCGTGAGATCCCGGAGCGCGACGGGGTGGAGGGGTTCGGGATCGTGTTCCTGGAGGCCGGCGCGTGCGGGAAGCCGGTGATCGGGGGCCGCAGCGGCGGCGTCGCGGACGCGGTGGCCGACGGCCAGACGGGCGTGCTCGTGAACCCCCACGACGTGGACGACGTGGCCGCGGCGCTCGTGCGCCTGCTCCGCGATCCCCAGCTCGCCGCGCGGCTGGGCGCGGAGGGCCGCCGCCGCGCGGAGGCGGCATGGTCCGAGTGGCCGGAGGCGCTCGCGCGCGCGTGGACCGAAGCGGGAGGCACCTCCGATGGTGCGTGAGCCGATCCGCGTGCTCCACGTGATCACGCGCCTCGTGGTCGGGGGTGCCCAGGAGAACACGCTGCTCACCGTGGGGGGCCTGGCCGGCGAGCGCTACGCGGTGACCCTGGCGAGCGGGCCGACCACCGGCCCGGAGGGGAGCCTCGAGGACCGGATCCCGAACGGCGTCGCGTTCGCGCGCGTGCCGCGCCTCGTCCGCGACCCGCAGCCCGCCGCGGACGCGGTGGCGCTCCGCGACCTCATCGCGCTCGTCCGGCGCGGCCGGTACCACGTCGTGCACACGCACACGACGAAGGCCGGGCTGCTCGGCCGGATCGCGGCGAGGGTGGCCCGCGTGCCGGTGGTGGTCCACACCCCGCATGGGCACGCCTTTCACGGCTACCTCGGGCCCGCGAGCTCCCGGGCCCTCGTCTGGCTCGAGCGCGGGCTCGCGCGCCTGACCGACTCGATCGTCTGCCTGACGGAGGCCGAGCGCGCGGACCATCTGCGGCTGCGCATCGGTCCGCCCGACCTCTTCGAGGTCATCCACAGCGGGGTGGACATCCAGCGCTTCGCGACCGCGGGGGTCGTCCCGGCCGATCGCCGCGCGCTGGGCCTCCCCGCGGACGGCCCGCTCGTCGGCTGCGTGGCCCGGCTCGTTCCGGTGAAGGGCGTGCAGTACCTCCTCGAGGCGGTGCCCGCGATCCGCGCGGCCGTGCCGGGGGCCACCGTGGTGTTCGTCGGCGACGGCCCGCTGCGGGGCCCGCTGGAGCGCTCTGCGGCGTCGCGCGCGCTCGACGGCGCGGCGGTGTTCTTGGGGCTGCGCGCGGACGTCCCCGCGCTCCTGCCCCTCTTCGACGTGGTCGTGCTCCCCTCGCTCAACGAGGGGATGGGGAGGGCGGCGGTGGAGGCGCTGGCCGCGGGCCGGCCGGTCGTCGCCTCGCGCGTGAGCGGGATCCAGGACGTCGTCAGGGACGGCGAGACGGGGCTGCTGGTGCCGCCGGCCGACGCCGGGGCGCTGGCGCGCGCGATCGTGCGCTGCCTGCGAGACCCGGCCCTGCGCCGCGCCCTCGGCGCGCGGGCGCGGTCCGCCGCGGGGGCGTACGGGATCGGACCGATGATCGCGAGGATCGACGCGCTCTACACGAGACTGCTGAGACGGAGGAGGGTATCATGCGCGTGCTGGTGACAGGAGGAGCCGGTTTCATCGGCTCGCATCTCGTGGATCAGCTCGTGGGCCGCGGGGACGACGTGTGCGTGCTGGACAATCTGTCCACGGGGCGGATCGACAACATCCGCCACCACCTCGGGCGGCCGCGCTTTGCGCTGGTCAACGAGACGATCCTGAACGCGGACGTGGTGAACCGCCTCGTCGAGGCCTCCGACATCGTGTTCCACCTGGCCGCGGCCGTCGGCGTCCCCTACATCATGGAGGATCCGCTGGGTGCGATCAGCACGAACGTCGAAGGCACCGAGATCGTGCTGCGGGCCGCCTTTCGCTTCTGGCGGAAGATCGTGCTGGCGTCCTCGTCGGAGGTCTACGGGAAGTCGACGAAAGCACCGCTCGCGGAGGACGACGATCGGGTGCTGGGCCCCACGACCGTCACCCGCTGGTCGTACTCCTCGAGCAAGGCGATCGACGAGCACTTCGCGTACGCCTACGCCGCGCGCGGTCTGCCGGTCGTCATCCTGCGATTCTTCAACGTGTACGGCCCGCGCATCCACGAGAACGGGTACGGCACGGTGGTGGCCCGCTTCATTCAGCAGGCGCTCAACGGGCGTCCGCTCACGGTGCACGGCGACGGCCGGCAGACCCGCTGCTTCTGCTACGTCGAGGACACGGTGGCGGGCATCCTCCTGGCCGCCCAGACCCCCGAGGCGGAGGGGCACGTGTTCAATATCGGCAGCGCCGTCGAGATCAGCATTCACGATCTGGCGCGCCTGATCAAGCGCCTCACCGGGTCGTCGTCGGAGATCGAGTTCGTGCCGTACCGCGACTACTACGGGCTGCACTTCGAGGATACGCCGCGCCGGGTGCCGGACCTGCGCAAGGCCCGCCGCGTGCTCGGCTACGAGCCCCGGGTGCCGCTGGAGCAGGGGCTCGAGCGGACGATCGAGTGGTGCCGCCGTCACAACTTCCTCCTCCCGCCGTCCCGGCGGGCCGTCCAGGTGACCGGCTCGTGATCGTCGCGATCCACCAGCCGCACTACCTGCCCTGGCTGCGGTACGTGGAGAAGATCGCCCGCAGCGACACGTTCGTGCTCCTCGACGACGCGCAGTACACCAAGAACGGGTGGCAGAACCGCACCCGGATCAAGACGGCGCAGGGCTGGACGTACCTGACGGTGCCCGTGCAGGACGCGTTCGGCAAACCGATCGTGCGGGTCGGCATCAACAACCAGCAGCGCTGGCGGGCCAAGCACTGGATGGCGCTGGTGACCAACTACTCGCGGGCGCCCCACTTCCGCCGCTATCGCGGGATCCTGGAGCCGCTCTACGAGCGTCCGTGGGAGGCCCTGTGCGAGTGGAACGTGGCGACGCTCGGCGCGATCCTCGGGGCGCTCGGGATCCGCACCCGGCTGGTGCGCAGCTCGCAGCTCGGGGTGCCGGGCAAGGGGACGGAACGCGTCGTGGCGATCTGCCGGGCGCTCGGCGCGACGGTGTATCTCACCGGCGACTACGCGGCGTCCAACCACCTCGACGCGGACCAGTTCGCGCCGTGGGGCATCGAGGTCCGGCCGCAGCTCTGGGCGTGCCCCGCGTATCGCCAGCAGTACCCCGGAGCCGGTTTCATCCCCGACCTGTCCATCGTGGACCTCCTCTTCAATGAAGGGGAGGCGAGCCTGGAGGTCCTGACCCGGCGGCGCCCCGCAGCCCCGGCGACGCGGGCGTGACGCCGCGTCTCATCCCTCCGGGCAGGTCCCGCCCCCGCCCTGCACCGCCACCGGATACCGGCGAGACGATCGCGTCGCGCGGCGATCGTTCGATCAAAGGATACGCGCGATTTCCTTCCTTTGGCGGTCCGTTCGACGAGCCCGCGGTCCTATACTGGGTGGGCGGCCACGCGCGATCGGCGCGCCGGTCGGGGGCCGCGTCCAGCTCACGATGCCGATCGACACCGAGTTCTGGGGCCGGCAGCGCCTGCTGATCGTGGCGCCGCACGCCGACGACGAAGCCTACGGTTGCGCCGGCACGATCGCCAAGGTCAAGGCGGCCGGCGGCCAGGTCTACGTGATCGTCGCGTCGGTCGGAGACCTGGCGCACTACGGCACCGAGCAGCCGATCGTGGCGGGCGTCACGCGGGCCGCCGAGCTGCGCGCCGCGATGGAGCTGCTGAGGGTCGATGGCTACGAGATCCTGTTCACCGACGCGGGCTCTCACCTGCGCCTGGACGCGATGCCCCGGCGGGATCTGATCGCCCGGCTCGAGCGCGAGGCGACCTACGCGATCGACAAGGTGCGCCCGACCGTGCTGGTCCTCCCCGCGCCCTCCTACAACCAGGATCACACCGCCCTGTTTGAGGCGGGGTTCGCGGCCTGCCGCCCGCACCGCCGGGACCACAAGCCGTTCATCGACGTCGTGCTGGCCTGCGACGCGGTCCACCTCGGGTGGCGGCAGACGCCGTTCCGCCCCACCGTGTACGTCGATATCTCCGAGCACCTGAGCGCGAAGCTGGACGCGCTCGCGTGCCACGCGTCCCAGGTCCGGCCCGCCCCGGATCCCGGCAGCCTGGCCAACGTCGAACGCCTCGCCCGGCTGCGCGGCGCGGAGATCGGGGTGGACGCGGCGGAGGGGTTCGAGTGCTACCGGATGGTTCTGTGATCCCTCACTCGCGGCCGACGCTGGCCGCGGAGGACATCCGGGCGGTGACGGACGTCGTGCGCTCCGGGCACCTGGCGCAGGGCGAGCAGGTGCGGCGGTTCGAGGACGCGGTCGCGCGCTTCCTCGGACGGCGCGGCGGCGTGGCGACGAGCTCCGGGACCAGCGCGCTCCACCTTGCGCTCCTCGCGCTCGGCGTGGGGGCCGGGGACGAGGTGCTCGTGCCATCCTACACGTGCGTGGCGCTGCTGCACGCGATCCAGTACGTGGGGGCCACCCCCCGTATCGCGGACGTCGATCCCGGTGACTACAACCTCTCTCCGCGGGCGGCGCGGCGGCACATCACGCCCCGCACCCGGGCGGTGATCGTGCCGCACATGTTCGGCGCACCGGCGGACCTGGACGCGATCGTCTCCTGGGGGATCCCCGTGATCGAGGACTGCGCGCAGGCACTCGGGGCGACGTACCGTGGGCGGCCGGCCGGGAGCTTCGGCGTCCTCACCGTCTGCTCGTTCTACGCCACCAAGGTGATCACGACGGGCGAGGGCGGGATGGTCCTGTCCGATTCGGATCCCCTCCTGCGGCGCATCCGGGACCTCCGCGACTACGACGGCCGCAGCTCGCTCGCCCTGCGCTTCAACTACAAGATGACGGATATGCAGGCGGCGCTCGGGCTGAGCCAGCTCGAGCGCCTCGAGGGGTTCCTGGCCCGGCGCCAGGCGCTCGCGGCACGCTACGCCGCAGCGCTCCGGCGCCTTCCGGTGCGGTTGCCGGAGGCCACCCCGGACCGCACGCACATCTTCTACCGCTACGTGATCGGCGTCCAGGACGCGGCGGGGCTGGCGCGCCGCCTGCGCACGAGCGGCATCGAGGCCAAGGCCCCGGTGGCCCGTCCGCTGCACCAGCTCCTGGGCTTGACCGGCTACCCCGGAGCCGAGGACGCGGCGCGGCACGCGGTGTCCATCCCCCTGTATCCGTCGCTGTGCGACGCTGACGCGGACGCGGTGCTGCGCGCGGTGGCGGGGGAGCTGGAGCGCGCCCCCGTGCCGGCGGCCGCCGGCGCGCCGCGCGCATCCGACGACTGGCGATCGAGGAGGACGGTCCGGTGAGCCTGCTCTACGCCGGCTGCGTTGCGCTGGGCGTTGCGCTGCTCGCGACGCCGGCCTGCCGCCTGCTGGCCTCCTGGTCGGGGGTGCTCGACCTGCCGGCGCCCCGAAAGGTCCACGCCCAGCCGACGCCTCTCCTCGGCGGCGTCGCGGTCTTCGCCGGCTTCGCGACCGCCACCGCGCTGTTCCAGCGGCCGGTCGTGCCCGTGCAGACGCTCCTCCTGCTCTCCGGCGCCGCCGCGTTCGGGCTCATCGGCCTCGTCGACGATCTGCGAGACGTGGGCGCGGTCAAGCTCCTTGCGGAAGCGGCCGTCGTCACCGCGATCGTCTGGCTCGGAGGATTCAGCGTGGCGCTCCCATGGCCGGGCGCCGGGCAGATCATCGCCGTGCTCTGGATCGTGGGTGTGGCGAACGCCGTCAACTGCCTGGACTGCACCGACGGCGTGGCTGCGGGTGTGGCGGTGGTCGCGGCCTGTGCGCTCGTGGCGCTCGCGCTCGCGATGAACCGATGGGGGGTCGCGGTCGCGGCCGCCGCGACCGCAGGCGCCGCGCTCGGCTTCCTGCGCTACAACTTCCCGCCCGCCCGGATCTTCCTGGGCGACGCGGGCAGCCTCATGCTCGGCTTCATCCTGGCCGCGCTCGCCGCCGCGCTCGCCGCGCCGCGGATCTCCGCCGGGTCGGTCGCCCCGCTTGCGGTCCTCAGCGTGCCGGTCGGTGATTTCCTGCTCGTCCACGCGCGGCGCTACCGGCAGGGCCTGCGGAGCCTCGGCATCGTCACCTCGACCGGGAAGGACCATCTCCCGCACCGGCTGCTGCACGCCGGCCTGTCCAGCCGAGAGGTGGCCGTCCGGATCTACCGCGCCTCGGCCCTGTCTGCGGCGAGCGCGGTGGCGCTCCTGCTGTGGGGCCTCCCGGCCGCGCTCGTGCCGGCGATCCCGCTCGTCGCCTCCGCGTTCGCCAGGCCGGCGGCCGGGGTGCGGGACCTGTCCCATCTTGGATAGCCGCGAAATCGTCCTATTGGGGGATGCGGCTCCTGCGGTGTCGCCATACGCTCGGGATAGCGTGGTGCCGCCCGGACGGGAGGGCGACAGTCCGGCTGCGGTGCCCGCCGCAGCGGAACACGAGGGAGAGCAAGGATGAGACGCACGTGCGCGGTTCTCTGGAATGCGATGTTCATCGGCGTCGTAGCGGCGGCCGTCGCAGGATGCGGGGGCGGCGCGGCGGGGACCGGGGGCAGTGATCCACCCGCACCGACCGCGGGCGGATCGCTCCTGGACACGCTGCCCGGCTCTCCAAGCGGGCAGACGGCGTCAGCCGTGACGGCCCCGTCGACGCTCGATGATCCGCCACCCGGCGGCCCCGCGGCGCTCGTCGTCGACGATCCACGGGTGCCGACGCCGAACCCGGAGCCGTCGACGTGGATGCTGATCGGAACCGGCGCGGCCGCGCTCGTCTACCTGCGGCGCTTCATGAAGGGGCGGTAGCGCAGCAGGCGGCAGCTCCGAATGTGCCGGCGCAGCGTCGCGCAGCGCCGACGAGGGGCCCCGGCGCTGCGCTCCGCGCCCGCCCGGGGCCCGCAACGGCTCGCCGCGCGCCCGCGATGCGCTGGGGCGGGACGCCGTTCCTCGACCGGAGGCGCGGGGCACTCCCGCGGCCGATCCGTCTCGCCGCAGCCCCCGTAGACTTCGGAGATCGCGCACTCGAGGCGTACACCGCTCCCCCGGACATCTGAGGAGAGGCAGCGGGCGGCGCTCCGGCCGCCGGAAGTCGCCGGGACGGGCTTCTCCCCCGGCCCGAGGGACCAGCGATCGCCGTTCCCCCCGCTCTAGACGGAAGTTCCCCCGCGTAGGGCTCCCGGATTGAGCGGGAGCCCTTAATTTTCATGGCTTAGCGGGGAGCGGCGGGCACGGAATGCGTACCCATGTAAGTCTCTATTTAGTGCTTG